>NZ_VULX01000034.1 GCF_009696465.1 Inconstantimicrobium porci
GTTACCCACGTGTTACTCACCCGTCCGCCGCTAATCCGTTCCCCGAAGGGAACTTCATCGCTCGACTTGCATGTGTTAAGCACGCCGCCAGCGTTCGTCCTGAGCCAGGATCAAACTCTCAATTTAAAATTTTAAGTCTAATCTTAGCTTAATTGCTAAAAGAATTGCTGGTCTAATAAAAAGTTTGTATAAACTATTAATTTCCTCTGTTTAATTTTCAAAGATCATAAGCAGGTGTTCCAAATCTTGATTTGGCACATTCGCTTGCTTCTCGCTTGTGAGAAGTTCCTTTTTCTTTGTCACCTCTCGGCGACTTTTTTATCTTATCACTTTCACAGGTTTTTGTCAACATCATTTTTTCAAATTATTTTAAAAATCAATTTATTACAATTTGAAATGCACTTTGTTGTTTTGCTTTCGCTCCCTGCGACCTCACTTATAATACCACACTCAATTTTTTAAGAAATTTTAATTTCTCCAATTAACGAGTTTATCACATATAATACTCTATTTTTCACCATTTTATTCTCTTTTTCGCATAGTGATACACCAGGGACATTTTATAGCACTTTATAATCTCCAGCTTTTTAAAACAAGTCTATTAACCCAATAAACACCAGGAATTTGTCCTCTTACCTCGAAACTTCATAAGGAGTTTCATCCATATTCTATACTCTACTTAGTTCTGCTTTCTTATCTTAAAGTTGATATTTATATACTATCTTTCTTATACTTTCCACAGATAAGCAGAATTCCTTACCCAGTTCCTGCATAGAAACGCCTTCTTTATATCTAGTATAAATTTTTTCGTTTCTTTCCTCATAATATCTTCTTGCTCCAGAACTCTGCCCCCATTTCTGCCTCTCATTAACCTGAGGAATATATATTGCCTCTCCAGAAGTATACTTTTGTATTTCCTTTAACAGATTATCTGGAAGTATCTCAGAAGCATTTCTATATTTCATAACAAATCACTACTCCTAAAATATATTCCTCTTATTTTGAACACTTTAAAAATTCATCAATATCTTTGTACTTTCTTAAAACAACATTATTCTCAGTAATTACAGAAAGAATATACTTCTCAATAGTATCCACACTATCTGATAACTTTCTAAGATTATCCTTGCAGTAATTATCAAGAAGGTTCATCTTCTCCATGCCAGATTCATCAGATAAAATATCAAGCTCTATCTGAATATAACAGCTCCATGAGAAAGCTGCTTCACATTCATTATTTTCACATGCATACTTTATGCGTCTAAATGTATACTTAGTTTCCTCATACCATCCTGCAAGTTCTTTAAAGTTATAAGTTTTATATTTTTTCTCAACTATATACTGCTTAAAGAATTCTCTTGTATCACTAATTAATTCAAAAGAAAGTTCTACAATACTTTTAACATCATCTGCGCCAAGAATTCTCTCGTATACAGAAGTAAACTTAGCTGGTTTGTTTTTCATCTCCTTCATCTGCTTGATTATTTTTGCGTATCCATAATCGCCTTTAGGATAAGTTCCATTAATTATTGTCACTGCTTCATGTAAATACTGCGCAATTGCACCTGCTGCTTTTCTAACGTTACATAATGATGTTTCAAAAATCATATTTTTATATATTTCCATAGCCATACTTATCTTCTCTAATGATTTCTTTCTAATAAAATCACTATCCTTAAGATTGTCCATAAGAGTTTTCTGCAAAAGCTTAAATCTTTCAGTATCAGCCTCGCTTCTTGAATATAAAATTTCACTATCAGCAAGACAAAATGTCAAATTTTCATTTAATGATGCAAGCCCTTCTACCCTCTCCCATGTCATAGGGAAAAAATCATATCCCTTATCTCCTATTATGAATGTTCTTGCAAGAGTAAATCCATGATCACAGGCAGGAATAAAATAATCAATAGCCACGTCATTACTATCAGTCGGTATCTTGCATGCTCCCTTCCTTCCTAGAACAAGACTGATCTCACCCTTATATTCATTTTCTATCTTATTAATAAACCATTTTGTAAGTTCTTTATCTACGCTTTTCATAAATAACCTCTCCTAACACATATTAATTTCTGTTTTCCCTATGAATTAATTTTAATATGACAGCTTATTCCATACAATGCCAAGATAAATTTATATCTATTCTCTACCACAAAAAGGCACATCTGCTTGTCTGCAGATATGCCTCATTACATTAAGTGTAAATCATTCTAAAATTAAATATTTTATTTTTCCAATTCTATTTTTATAGAACCTTCAGATACTGTTTTTAAAATATTGCTAAGATTCTGCTTTGCATTATCAACAGCCTTATTATAATGCTCATCATTTTTAAGCTTTTCTGTCATCCTTGTCTTCACTTCTTTTTCTATAATGTTATATTCATCAGCAGAAAGCTTTATATCGCCGAATCTGAAAAGGCCATTATCAGTCCCTTCATAAGTTGTTTTATCTCTATCTATTGATATAGAGTCAACTACAGGCTTAGGAATTGTTATGCTAATAGTGTTAGTAACCTTATTAATATTAATATTCTTTTTGTTAATAGTAGAAAGATCTACCGAGTAATTACCTGTACCATAGAAATGCACCTTCTGTATTTTCTTAAATATATCAAGATTTCCCCAGCTGTTATCTATTACAATATTCTCATTTAAATCTATTTCAAGCGGCACTAGCTTGTTTACATTATGAATCTTATTAACTATAGTATCTTCTGAGGCAATCTTAAGCGTCTTATCAGTTGAGTTTGGAACAATATATGTTTTAGCATCAGCTTTAAAGAACTTCAGGTATACCATAGATACTATAAGCATTACAGCTATTATTATAACTATATTCTTAATAAATCTTACCTTCCTAGTTAAAGAAGTGCTCTTTTTATTTCTTTTATTTAACATCAATACACCCCCATTTCGTTTAAAACATATTACCTACTTATCCACATATTAAAATATGTTGTGTAACATTCCTGTTAGACAAGTACTATCTTAATGTTATCATACCAAATGTATATTACAAAATCATAAATAATTTAAGAAAATTTGATTAATGGTCTTCGTGCTAAAATACTATTCATTTTTATTGATACTATGATATAATTTTCTTGCTTATGTTTGTTCGTTTTTTCACATATGTGATTTAGATACAGATAATATATTTATTTTTACAGGGAGATGGCATTGTGGAATCAGTTAACATAAAAATTGATAATGTAAAAGGAAATGAATCAGAATATGTAATCCGCGATGAATCAAAAATAACTATAGGTCGCTTTATCATACTAGAATTCAGCAAAGAAAGCAGAGCCGCTACTATACGTCTTAAATTCTATAGAGTATCTGATTCTAATCTTTTAGAACAGTCATTACATATAATATGCAGAACTATTTTTAAGAATAGTCCTATTTTAAAACTAAACCTTATGGTGCCAGAAGATCTTGATACACGTTCATTTCTAAATATAGGCTTCGTACTTGAAGGAATTATTACTAATAACTTATATTCCAATGGAAATTATAAAAGTGAACTTTCATTTGGCATAACTGAAGATGAGTATGCAATACATAAAAAATACTACAATGTAGATCTTAAAGGAAGAAGAATATCAGTAAGAAGCCTTGGTCCAGACGATGCACAAAGCATGCTTGACTTCTATTCAAGCAACAAGGATCATCTTGCTCCTTACGAACCTAGAAGAGATGAAAGTTTTTACACGTTAAAAACTCAGACAGAAATTCTCAAGGAAAGCTATACTGAGCTTATTAATGGTACAGGCATTACACTCGGCATATTTAAGAATGACTCACTTATTGGCAGAATAAAAATTTCTGATATTGTTTATGGAATATTTAAAAGCTGTTATCTTGGTTACTGTATGGATAAAGACCACCAGGGTAATGGTTACATGAAGGAAGCTGTAAATCTTGTCCTTGAATATATAAAGAATGATCTTGAGCTTCATAGAGTTGAAGCCAGCACCCTTGTTGATAATGTGAAATCTCAGTCAGTACTTAAGTCATGTGGATTCGAAGAACTTGGGTTAAATAAAAAATACTTGTATATAAATGGTGATTGGCGGGATCACATTACGTTTTATAAAATAATTTAATTGCTACGATGGAGGACTAAATTTTGAAAAACAGCACTCTTTACGAAGAAGTACTAAATAAAATAAATACGAAAGAAGGAGTATGGGATATGATAGTTGTAGATGGAGTAGTAGGCGTAGGAAAAAGCACATTAATGAATATTTTAGTTGAACAGGGGTATGTACCTTTCAGAGAACCAGTAGATGATAACCCTATCCTCGACAAATTTTATTATGATAGAAAAAGATACTCTTTTCCTTTACAGGTATTCTTTTTGAACAAACGATTCAAACAGATAAAAGAAGCAAGTAAGATACATAATTCTATTTTAGACAGAAGTATTTACGGAGATGTAATCTTTGCAAAAATGCTTTGTGACAATGGCGAAATGGAAAAAGAAGAATTCAATTTATACAGAGAACTTCTTGAAAATATGCTTGAACATCTTGAAGCACCTAAACTTATGATATATCTTGAAGCCTCTGTTGATGAAGCTATAAGAAGAATACAAAAAAGAGGAAGAGATTATGAACAAATAGTTGAAAGAGATTACTGGCAGCACTTAAACAATGAATACTCTGAGTATTTTAAACATTATAATAAATCACCAATATTAAAAATCAATGTCGATAATCTTGACTTTGAAAACAATATGGAAGACAGAGAAAAAGTCCTTTCATTAATTAGTGAAAAATTAAAAGAATGCTCTAAATAATAAAAAAACGTGCTTTAAAAGCACGTTTTTTTATTATAAGTGAATAGTTAACAGTGAATAACGAATAGGAGCTGTTCACTATTCGTTATTCTCTATTCACTAAATATTAGTACTTAATTCCAACAATATCTCTAACAACAGCAGAGGCTGCTATCATGCCTGCAACTGGTGGTACAAATGATATACTTCCTGGCACTTGCCTCTTACTTGTAGGTTCTGATAATCCTTCTCCTGTAGGTTTTACTGGCTTTTCTTCAGAGTAAACAACCTTTAATTTCTTTACTCCTCTCTTTTTAAGCTCGTATCTCATTACCTTTGCAAGCGGACAAACCTTTGTATCATATACATCTGCTATCTTAAAAGCAGTTGGATCAAACTTATTTCCTGTTCCCATGCTGCTTATAAGCGGAATATTATTCTTTTCACAGTAAACTGCAAGCGCTATTTTAGCTGTAACAGTATCTATAGCATCAACAACATAATCACAATCATTTGGGATTATATCAGCTATGTTATCTTCAAGCACAAATGTTTTATGTGTAATTACATTACATTCCTTGCTTATTGAATGTATTCTTTCTTCCATAATATCCACTTTATATTTATCTATTGTGTCATATGTAGCTATTATCTGTCTATTAAGATTAGTAAGACTTACTGTATCATTATCTACTATTATAAGAGTTCCCACTCCAGCTCTAGTAAGAGCTTCTATAACAAAACCGCCTACTCCACCTACTCCAAATACTACTACTTTTGAATTTCTTAATTTATCTAATCCGTCTTTACCGATTACTAATTCAGTTCTTGATAATGAATGCTGAGCCATATCACTTTTCTCCTTCAATAAATCTCTTCTTAATTATAAATTATTAAATCTAATTTTCCGAGCGCAGTCGAGGAAAATTTCCCTTATATTAATATTGATTTTTGCTATTCTTAGTTTCCATATCAATATAGTATACTATAAAACTTTATTTTTCAATTCTCATTTACAACTTATAGTATTTCTTAAAAAAATTAATCATGCAAAGCCTTCTACTATGTTGCTTTTATTTCATCATAACGATTATAATAAATGTAGTAATGATTTGAATGGAGGACTATTAAATGAAATTAGGTATTATTTCTGCAATGGAAGAAGAATTAGCTCCATTACTTGAAGCTATGGAAGTAGAGTCAACTAACACAAAAGCCAATATGACTTTTAATAAAGGTAAACTATGGGGAAAGGATGTAATTGCAGTTGTTTCTGGAATAGGAAAAGTTAATGCTGCAATTTGTGCTCAAATCCTTGCAAGCGAATATAAGGTAGATACTCTTATAAACGTTGGAGTTGCTGGCGGTATCGGCAAAGATGTTTATCCTGGCGATGTAGTTATAGGTGATTCGCTAGTTGAACATGATATGGACGCTACTAAATTCGGATACAAACACGGACAGATTCCAAGACTTGATGTTTTTGATTTTAAGAGTGATAAAACTTTAGTTGAAACAGCTAAAAAAGCATGTGATTCTCTTGAAAATATCAACAGCTTCGTAGGAAGAATCGTAAGTGGAGATGAATTTGTTTCTGATATAGACAGAATCAAGTGGCTTCAGGATACTTATGAAGCAATCTCATGTGAAATGGAAGGAGCAAGCATCGCTCACGTTGCTTACCTTAACAACATAAAATTCGTAGTTATAAGATCAATATCTGATAATGCTAATAACGGAGCTCATATGGATTATGAAAAGTTCCTACCAATAGCAATTAAAAATTCAGTTACAATCTTAGAAACAATGATAAAATCAATGTAGTTTTTAAAAGATAAGAGAGCTGAGATATGAAGATATTCGCTTATGTCTTGGGATGAAACTCCATAGGAATTTCATCCTTTTCTCCACTCTCTTCATTCTAACCTCTAATCTACTCTATAAATTTTCATTATAGTAATCTTCTAAATAATTCTCCACTCCATAAACTTCAAACTTGTACTTCTTAGCAAGCTCTTCATAGTCTACACTTAGTGAAGCCTTTCTTGAAACTGTTGTCTCAATACTTATACTATCAAAATTCATATCAATATCTGTGTACTCATCAATTGTAAATACGGGTATCGGAAAATACTCAGTATAAAACTCATTATCAATATTGATTGAATGCATATTAAAGTAGCCAAATTCACCGTTATACCCTGCTTTCTTTAATGCTTCTGAAAGTTTCTCCGCCTTGTTATGAACCTCTTTATAAATAGCATTTCACATTTCTAAATCTTTTAATTCCATAAAAACACCCCAATTATATCATTGTATCAGACATTTGTTCTCATATAACAATATACTCTTTCATCCTAAAATGTAAATTTTTAAAACAAGCGCTATTACAATTAAATATTCTTTATTATCTTGGGAATGCTCCGTTGTTTATGTCTAGGCATGTTCCGTTGATATATTCTGGGCAGTCTGTTGCTAGCCAGTATATTGCTTTAGCAACTTCATCAGCTTTGGCAAATCTATTTGTATATACACTACTCTTTATTGCACTCTTCCTTGCTTGTGGTATGACGTTAAGCATTTCTGTCTCAACTGGTCCTGGTGCTACTGAATTTATTACGATTCCTTTTGGTCCTAAAATTTTAGCAAAGCTCTTTGTTGCATTGATTATTCCTGACTTAGATACTCCATACCAGATATCAGGATGGCCTATTTCTCCAGCAACTGATGCTGTATTTACAATCCTGCCTGAACAGTTCTTGATCATTACTTTTGAAACCTGAGTGATCAATTCGATAGGAGTATAAAGATTTATGTTCATAAGTCTATCTATATTTTCCTTATGATAACTGTCATAAGGAATTGAATTCATTATTCCTGCGTTATTAATAAGAATATCGATGTGTCCAAGCGTTTTAACAAGATCAGAGATACCTTTAGTATCAGCCAGATCATATTTTACAACCCTTACATTCTCATTATCATTAAACATAAAATCTTCAAAATCTCGAGCAACTACAATAACTTTATAATCATTAAATACAAATAGTTTTGTAGTTTCTAATCCAATTCCCTTATTTCCTCCTGTTATTAAAACTGTCTTACTCATATTATTACCCCTTTATTGATTTTAAATTTGTGCGTAAAACTTAATTTGAGTCCTGCACCTCATTTTTATTTTCTATTATTTGGAAATAAATTCTTTATATACAATATTATCACAAAATTAAAATAAAAAAAACCACTTTAAAACATTTTCAAAGTGGTTTTTATTTGGTAACAATACATTTTATTCCATTGGACGACCTGCTTTTGCATTACCTGTCTTTGCTTTTCCCTGTATTTCACTTGGTATAGGATAAGCATCATTTTTTTTCATATGAATTTTATGATTACTTTCAGTTCCATGAGGATCTTCAGGATCCGGTCTTCTCATTCCTGCTTTTGCCATACTACAACACTTCCTTTCTATTTTATTATTATAGAAAGGACAAAAATTATACTCTAAATATTTGCTTAAACGAGCTTCTTATATAGCTCTCATCTATATTCTATTCGTGACAGTGGCCATTGCAGCTATGTCCTTCTCCATGATGTTCGCCATCATGATGTGTACATTTAACATTTGGATTAAATACAAGCTTCTTATTTAAGAAGTTATCAACCTTCTCATCAGCATTTCCGCTTGTTCCACCGTATATCTTTATTCCTGCTGCAGCTAGTGCATTTTTAGCACCTCCGCCAATTCCTCCGCAGATTAAAGTATCAACACTTTTATTCGCTAAAAATTGTGCTAAAGATTCATGGCCAAATCCATCTGTACTTACAACTGCTGATGATACAACCTTATTGTCCTCAACATCATAAATCTTGAATTCACTTGTGTGTCCAAAATGCTGGAACACCTGACCGTTTTCGTATGTTACTGCTATCTTCATTTTATATTCCTCCTTAAAAATACTATTCCACATTATGCTTTCTGCATCCACATCTTCCTTCGCCTGCACGTTTACAGCATCTTTTGATTCCCTGATTTTCATCCTTCATAACATGGCATCTTTCATTTTCAGAAGGGCTGCAGCCTCCAAGCTTTGGAGAACACGTCTCTTTTTCTATTTCAGTCAGTGATAAGATTTCAGCAGATACACGTTTTAAAATTTCCTTGTTCACATTGTAGTGCATAAAATATCCACGTTTCTCACCTTCAATAAGCCCGCATTCACGCAGAACCTTTAAGTGCTGTGAAACTGTTGCTTCTGTTACGTTAAGTCTTCTTGATATTGCTCTCACGCAAAGATTATATTCCAGAAGCATTTTTAAAATTTTCATTCTTGTCTCATCTGACAGTGCTTTTAAAACCTGTATTGTATCCATAGTTCACCCTTCTTTGATTAGTCGATTGCCTAATTAAAATATACTCCTCATTTTTAATTAGGTCAATGACTAATTAAATCATTTTTCTAAAAGATATAATCTGTTACATAGATTATACTGTTTATAAATTATCTCATCATACTTGTATATCTTAAACCTTTTTTCAAAAAAAATGCTCCACTGATCATTAGTATTATTCCATAATGGCAGCCCGTCATCTAATAAATAACCATCAGCTTTTTTTAGCTTATACTTTTTTATATCCTCTTCTGTAATAAAAGGATTTAACTTAATAAATACCCTCCCCTTATTTTTAAGGATTCTATAAACATGTTCCATTAGTCTTTCAGCATCTTCAGGATATAAATTATCAATAGTATTTGAAAGAATAACAGCATCCATGCTCGCGGATTCTATTAATTCTAGCTTTTCAATACCACCTGTAATGAACTTGAAATCTGCATTCTTTATCTGAACCTTCTTAATATCTGCCTTTCTTACAGCTTCAGATGATATATCTATACCTATGTTATGCTTTACGCCATTAAGCGCACAAAGAAATAACATAGTACCACTGCCACATCCAAAATCAAGCACTGTATCAGCATTGCTGCAGCACCATGAAAGGCCTTTATCAAAAACTTCAACACCTGTTAAAGGACTTTTGGGTACATCCTGAGCACTATTCTTAAAAACCTCATTCCATTTATTAGCAACATCGTCATAATTAAGATTCATTATTTTCTCATCCCCAATCCACATAAAACAACTATAATTACACTTAATGCAAGTCTCACTATATGATGTGACAAATGAACATGTCCATACATATTTAATCCATTAATAATACATGATACAATAATTAAAATTAACCCTATGCACATAAATAATATAAATGCTTTGTCAAAATGCATAATACTCATAATCACAGATAAAATAATAGTTGCCTGTCCTATTCCTTCAACTATCAATACACTAGTTAAACATTTATTATAAGCAATAAAACTGTAAGTTGTTATGAGACTAAATATAAGTGATAAAATTATACCAATTATTTTAATCATATAAGTTTTCCTCCATTTTCTAATGATTTATTTACCTTATTAATAGACTTCTCAAGTTTTGCTTTTGTTATCTTTATTTGATTTTCTGTAGTCAGAACTTCTGCATATGCCTTATCAAGAATAAATTTTAATTCTGTAATTACATCAAACTTTTCTGCTTCGGTAATATTTTTATCATCATATCTCCTGTCCAATTCAAACATCTTTTGTATATCCTGCAATGATAAATTAAACTTCTTTAGTGCAATAATAATTTTAACCTGTTCAAGATCAGCTTCACTATAATTCTTAACCCTGCTTCGTGACCTGTCCGGTTTAAGCAGTCCAAGTTTCTCATAATATCTTACTGTATCAATTGACAATCCACTTTTCCTTGAAAATTCTCCAACTTTCACCATAATCACCTCTTTATAAAGAGTATACAATGTGGAGTCAGCTCCACGTCAATATAATAACTTACTTTTTTATATAAAAAATTGAAAGACATATTTTGAAACCTCTATCACTATACTGCAAGCTGTTTCTTAATATATCTTTCAACACTTTAATCTTTATAAGTATTTATATTAACGATAAAATCCACTTTTCTATTTCTTCATCTGTAGTAATCTGTTCATTAAGCTCAATCGAATCAAATTGAATTGATTTATCCTTTTCAAAAACTGCACCCCTACATATATTCTTAATATCATCGATAGCATGTCCAGGTGATCCACCGCTTGTTATAAAGGGTACTATTGTCTTGCCTGTCCAGTCATTTGATGCAAGAAATGTACGCATTGCAGGGGCCATTGAGTACCACCATACAGGAGTACCAATAATAAATCTGTCATACATATCTAAATTAATATGAGATACTTTAAGTTCAGGCTTATAACACCTATCAACTTCCTGCTGTCCTTGTGTTGTTAATTCTTCTGATGTTCCTTCATAAGGAATTACTGTATCAATTTTAAAAATATCTGCTCCTGTTGCCCTCTGAATTTTCTCTGCTATCTTCTTCGTATTCCCTACAGCCTGAGAATAATACACTATAAGCGTTCTCTCTTTCATTCTTCCTTCCCCCATCTACCATAGTTTTAAAAATTATTTATATAAATCTTATCTACGTCTTTTACTATATACATATAGTATTACTTACCCCTTACCTGAGGTCAAGTCTTTAGTAGTAACAAACCATCTTTTTCTAAAAATAACCTAATTATATTCAATTAAATGTAATTACAAATAAATAATGTTATAATATATGGATAGTGTTAAACTAAACACCTTAATAAATATAGGTAACTCTCAGTAAAAGGAGATTCAAAAAAGTGAAAAATATATTGATTATTGAGGATGATTTATCTCTAGCAAAGGGAATAATAATCGCCTTAAAAAACATAGATTTTAACTTTATTCATTCATCAGACTTAAGCTCTGCAAGAACTTACATAAAAACTATAGATTTTAATCTTATAATTTTAGATATCAACCTACCAGATGGTAATGGTCTTTATTTTTTAAAAGAACTACGTAGAAACTCTTCTGTTCCTGTAATAATCCTTACAGCTAATGATCTTGAAACAGATATCGTTACTGGCCTTGAACTTGGCGCTGATGATTATATAACTAAACCCTTTAGCCTTATGATTTTAAGAGCAAGAGTAAATGCTAGACTTAGAAATGCTATGAATAAACCTGTAGATCCCATACTTATAAATAATTTTTCTTTTTCCTTTTCTAAAATGGAATTTTATAAAAATAATATTCCTATTGAATTAAGTAAAACAGAGCAGAAGCTGCTCCACATTCTAATTAAAAACAGAGGTCATATCTTGACTAGATCACAATTAGTAGATAACATCTGGACTGATGGTGCTGAATATGTAAATGAAAATGCCCTTTCTGTTACTGTTAAACGTCTGAGAGATAAACTTGAAGATAATCCATCAGTACCAGTATATATCAAGACAATATATGGTATCGGGTATAGCTGGGCGGTGATATGATGTTTAAATATATCATCTTTATTGGCATTATTATAGTTGCTGCGATAGCTATTTTAATTCCAATAATTCTTATTTATAGACGAAAGCTTCAGAAAATCATGTACTCTCTCTCTGATATGCTAGACAGTGCTATAGATGGCACCTTTACTACCACTACTTATGATGAATCATCCCTTTCAGCGCTAGAATCAAAAATGTCTGATTTTCTAGAATCCTGCTCAATATCATCAAATAAATTAAAAGCAGAAAAAGAGAGTATTAAGTGTCTTATTTCCGATATTTCTCACCAAGCAAAAACGCCTGTGTCTAATATCATACTTTATTCTCAGATTTTATCAGAACATGAGCTATCAGAGGAAAGTGCTCAATGCGTAAAAGTTCTTACTAGTCAATCTAAAAAACTAGATTTCTTAATGCAATCTTTAGTAAAAATCTCTCGTCTGGAAAGTGGAATTATTACCATTAATCCACAGGCTAATAAAGTTCAACCATTAATTGATAAAGCCGTTGCCCAAATTGAGCTCAAAGCTAAAGAAAAAAATATAAAGATTGAAGTAAATAGAACTACTGGCACAGCTTGTTACGATTCAAAATGGACTGTTGAAGCTCTTTATAATGTAATTGATAATGCAGTTAAGTATTCTCCTTGTAATAGTACTATTAAAATTAATCCCATTCCCTACAATATATTCTTCCGTATAGATATAGTTGACCAAGGTATTGGAATTTCAGAGGATGAAAAGGCTAAAATATTCTCACGATTCTATAGATCAGTAAAAGTACAAAATGAGGAAGGTGTTGGCATAGGACTATTTTTAACACAAAAAATTCTCACTGATGGTGGTGGCTATATAAAAGTATCTAAATCATTAAAAAAAGGTTCTATATTTTCTATTTTCCTTCCTATAAAAATTTAAATCTTTCAAAACTGATATAATTCAGAAATATTGTAGAAAGATTATCTTGTTATTCTGTATTTATCATATAAATACTTTCTTATGGAGGAAACTATTATGAATATATTAGAAGCTAAACATTTAAAAAAAATTTATGGCAGTGGTTCAACAGCCGTTCATGCACTGGATGATGTAAATCTTTCTATAGCAAAAGGTGACTTTGTTGCTATAATAGGCACATCTGGAAGTGGAAAATCTACTCTTCTTCATATGCTTGGCGGTCTTGATAAGCCAAGCAGTGGCAGTGTAACTATAGATGGTAAGAAAATTTTCTCGCTTAAAGAAGAAGAACTTACTATTTTTCGCAGACGTAAAATAGGCTTTATATTCCAAAGTTTTAATCTTGTACCCATTCTAAATGTATATGAAAACATCGTTTTACCTATTGAACTAGATGGAAATAAACCAGATAAAAACTATATAAATCAGATTGTTCATACACTAGGTATTGAAAACAGGCTTCATAACCTGCCAAGCCAGCTCTCAGGTGGACAACAACAGCGTGCTGCTATTGCAAGAGCATTAGCTACAAAACCCGCCATTATACTAGCTGATGAACCAACAGGTAATCTAGATAGTAAAACCACTCAAGATGTAGCAGGACTATTAAAATTAACTAGTCAAAAATTCAACCAGACAATCATTATGATTACTCATAATGAAGAACTTGCTCAGCTCGCAGATCGTATAATACGTATTGAAGACGGCAAAATTTCAGGCGGTGATATTATATGATAAAGGTAAAAAACAAGAAAACAATTCGTAAATTAGCTATTAGAAGTTTCTATTCTTCAAAAACACGTAACATCATTACTGCAATTGCTATTGCTCTTACTGCACTTCTATTTACCAGCCTTTTTGCATTAGGGTCTGGTATGGTAAAAAGCATGAAGCTTGCTGATATTATTTTATCTGGAGGTGAAGGGCATGCACGTCTAGAGCATATGACTGAACAGCAATATCAAACTATAAGCAGTCACCCCTTAATAAAAGAAAATGCTTATTGCCGTAAACTTGCCGACAAAATAGATAATGACGAGCTTATTAAGAGAAATACAGAATTTTTATATTATGATAATCTTGGATTGAAATTCACATATACAGAGCCTACAAGTGGGCATACTCCGATGAAAGAAAATGAAGTAATTACTGATACTACTACACTAGACATGCTTCATATTCCTCATCAGGTAGGTTCTCATCTCTCATTAAAACTTACAATACATGGTGAGAAAATTTCACGAGATTTTATACTAGCTGGCTGGTGGAAAAGCTATCCGGGTGTACAAACTGGTACAATCATTGCATCCAAAGCTTATATAAATGCTCATTTGAATGAATTATCCAATACCTATTATAAGGATCACTCAGAAGCAGGCTGTATTACAGATATTATAAAATTTGCAGATTCTAAAAATATTTCAGAAAATCTAAAAAAAGTTGTAACAGACTGTGGATTTTCTATGGATTTTAATGATAAAAATTATATAAGTACTGGAATTAATCCTTTGTATTTATCTCAAAAATCATCAGTTAGTTTTGCAACAATCGCAGCACTATGCTGTGCATTAATCCTCTTTATATTTACAGGGTACCTGATTATTTATAACATTTTTCAGATTTCTATCATAAATAACATACACTTTTATGGACTCCTAAAAACTATCGGTACCACAGGTCATCAGATTTATTCTGTGATAAACTGGCAAGTATTGATACTTTCATTAATGGGTATTCCATTTGGACTTTGTGGAGGTTTTTTTATAGGAAAAGCACTGTTGCCAGTACTGCTTGCTCAATCTACACTTCAAGGTAATGCTGTAATAACATCACCTAATCCTCTTATCTTCGTAGCAGCTATTATATTTACATTAATTACAGTATTTATAAGTATACGAAAGCCAGCAAGAATGGCAGTAAAGGTGTCACCAATTGAAGCTGTACGCTATACAGATGCAACTTTAAAAAATAATAAAAAAGCCAAAAACACTCAGAATGGCTCTCTAGAAAAAAGAATGGCCTGGGATAATCTTGGACGCAATAAAAAACGTACTATACTGGTAATTCTAAGTCTATCACTGAGTATAGTGCTCACTAATACAGTCTTTAACTTTTCACAAAGTGTAGATCCAGAAAAGGCTCTTAAAAATACTTACAGTTCAGATTTTACAATTGGTAAATCCAGCCTGTTATTTCAGTGCAAAATTAATGCTGAAAGTGCATTAAACAACAGTGTTATCTCTACTATCAAAAAACAGCCCGGATTTAAGGCAGGTGGATGCCAGTATGGCTGTAAAGCTGAATACAAAAGTAAAACTACTAAGCAGACATGTAATAATACTCCAGATGGTTCATTCTCTACACATATATATGGTATGGATAAACTTCTCCTTTCGCATTTGAAATTAATAGATGGTAAGTTAGATGCAAATAAACTTGCTACTGGAAAATATATTTTAGAAGGCGTGTGGGTAAACTCTCGTGGTGAAATGGATATGACTAGCTTGAATAATAGTGTTGGGGATACCATCACATTAAATATTGATGGTAAAACTCAAAATGTAACAGTGCTTGGACATGTTATAGCAAATGAATCAAATACTTATGATTGGGTTAGTTCCTGCTTCTTTCTTCCTGAAGATGTTTATAAAAAAATAACTGGCAAAAACTATGTCATGAGCTATATGTTTGATGTGACTAAAGATAAGGAAACTGCTATGGAACAATTTTTAAAAACTTATACCTCAGATACTGATCAAACAATGAGCTATAAATCAAAATTCACTACATTATCAGGTGTAATGAATATACGAAATACTGTTATATCAATTGGTGGGACAATTTCACTTATAATTGGAATTATAGGTATCTTGAATTTTGTCAATACAATTTTAACCAATATTATTGTGCGCCGCAGAGAATTTGCTATTCTTCAAAGTATCGGTATGACTAGAAAACAGCTTGTAAGAATGCTTTGCCTTGAAGGAAGCTTTTACACTCTATTAACAGTTGTAATTTCTGTAATCCTGAGTATTACAAGCTCAATAATTATCGTACGTCCAATATGTCATAAAATTTGGTTCTTAAATTTCAAATTTAATTTCTGGCCTCTTATAATTATCTTCCCACTATTAATTATTTTAGGCTGCCTAATTCCGTATATATCTTATAAATATATTAATAAACAGAGTATTGTTGAACGCTTACGAATTGAGTAAAAAGGAGTTGCAAGACATATTCCGAAACCTCCATCACATAACATATATTTTTGTTAATATAAAATTATCTTCACAAGTCATATGATAGGTCACTAGTCACAGGTAAAAGGTCACAGGTAATGAAGTAATTCATGTGACAAGCACATCGAATTACATAATTTAAATGGAGGCTTTACCCCAAACCTCTAAAATATAAAAACCTAGAGGCTTGGAAGTGTAACCTCCACTTTGAAACCCCAATGGAGTTTCATCCTTGCCTATGACCTGTAACCTGTGCTTTAATTAATATTTATGCTTTTATTTTCTGCAGTATTTAACTATGATGTCTCTTAATACATCAACACAGTCCATCCCTGCTTTATCATTATAATATTTTCTGAATCTGTCATCAGCCACATACATCTCTGCAAGTCCAGCATGCGCTTCCTTTGAATAAGAAGGCCATGTGAAATTAATCCATTCCTTATGCTTATTATAAATATTCTCAGCATCTTTGGAATTCATGTCTCCACTATGGATTACGTTCTTAAGTGATTCAATCATTTGGGCTTCAATCTTATTCATCTTATCAAATTGTACTTTATTCATATTCATAAATTTCTTATTAGACTTTTCTATAGTGTCATTACTGTACTTTTTTCTTATTTCCTTGCCATACTTAGCTTCATTTTCATCAAGCAGCCCCTTTTTAAATCCTTCAAACTTTTCTTTATCTTTCATCTTCGCTTCACCCTTTTCATATAATAAAGTCTTCTCTACTGTCAGAATAAGCTGATCTATCTCTTTCCTCTTTTCAATCAGTTCCTCACGATGCTTTAAAAGTGCTTGTTCAATATTGAAATCAGGACTTGATAAAATTCTATTAATTTCCTCAAGACTCATACCCATTGATTTATAAAACATAATCTGCTGAAGCATATCAACTTCATTTTCGCCATAGATACGATATCCTGATGAATTTATCCTGCATGGTCTTAAAAGGCCAATCTCATCATAATACCTTAGTGTTCGTGCACTAACACCAGCTATCTCTGCTAACTTTTTTATTGTATATTCCACTTTAAGCACCTCCTGACAATCTAATAGTAAAACCTTACGTAACGAGAAGGTCAACAATATTTTATCATAAACCTAAATATATAAATTAGTATGCTATAATAAATTTATTATTAAAAATATACCATTACTAGAGATTATAAACAAGGAGGATGTTATGGGCGATTTTAAAAATACAGATAAGAACATGCAGGCTGCAAAAACTGCAATTACACAGCTTAGAAATGAAACTATGAAACAGACTGCTTATATAAAAACAGAAATAAAACACACTGGACTATTTGATTCTAAATTACGAGGTATACCATACCTGCCAAATGGCGCAGAAATTCCTACTGATAGTGAAGGACATCAGCTAACTCTTTTAGCTCAGATCAACTGTAATGACATCAAAGAAATGAATGATTTTCCTCATGAAGGTATTCTACAGTTCTTTGTACTAAATGATGATGTTTCAGGTGTAGATTTTGATGACCAAACAAATCAGGATACATTCCGTGTAGTTTATTATGATTCTATAGACACTTCTGTAACTGAAGAAAGCGTTAAGGAAAAGTATAATCCTCACATTGAAGATGATGAAGATTATTTTCCTGTAGAACAGGAACTTGCTCTTTCATTTGTAATTTCACAGGAAGGCATCTCTGCAGAAGACTATAGAATTGAAAAACCTTTTTTAGATATTTATAATAAATTATCACCATCAGAAAACATCTCAAGACTTTGGGATTTAGATGAAGATGTTTATAACACCATATTTGACAGCGAAGAAAAAGTTCATCATAAACTTGGTGGCTATCCTTATTTTACTCAGCAAGATCCAAGAAGTGAAGATAACCAGTATGCATCTTATGATACACTTCTTCTACAGATAGATTCAGAATGGCGTGATAATGATGACATCATTCTGTGGGGAGACTGTGGCGTATGTAATTTCTTCATTAACCATGAAGATTTAAAAAATAGAGACTTCTCAAAAGTCATTTATAACTGGGATTGCTGTTAATACACCAAATAATTGATAACAAATTAAAATTGAACTCCTCTTTGAGGAGTTCATAAGCAGCTAGTATATAATATTTAAATATGATTCTTATTAATTTCAACATATTTGTTATACACCATCTGTGACTGCTGATCCTTCACCTGTTCAGCATTTGAAAAATCATCGCTGATTTTAAGATTCTGTAAGCCCTGACTCATTCCCATTTCAACATTACTGCTCATATCTGATAGATTTTCAGTATTCTTTAGAGCAAGCTTATCAAAAATATCCTGTTTTTTCTCTGTCATTACAATCACCTCAGATATAGGGTGCTTATCTTTAGTAAGTACTATGCACTATAAGTTAATAATTTATTGCTGAATTTCGATTCTACTTAACGTATAGTACTTATTTTAATGCCAAATGCCAAATGCCAAGTGCCAGATGCCAAATGAAGGTTAAAATTCATTCGCAATCTCATGAATTTAATTTAATGGAGCACATCTCCAAACCTCTTAATTATCAATTTATAGCTTGCCCCCTTCTAATAGGACAGTTAACTTCAAATTAATTGTATAAGCAAAAAGTTTTAAAGAGAAATGTGTTCTCTTTTTGGAACTCCCCTCAAGGGAGTTCAATCCTTTTCTCTAATCTCTTCGCTCTTATCTCTTATCTAAGTCTGAATCTATCCCTAATCTAAAAGATATACTATGAGTATATTCTTTATAAAATACCACCTTTGTACATGTCAAAAAAAGATTGAACAAAGCAATAATATGGAAATGAAATTGTTGAATCAAAAAAGGAACAAGGTCTTTTAAGTTAATTTCAAATACTCTTTCAAGCCTTTATTCTCAACTCTTTTCCTTATTCCTTCTTCTATTTTTTCTCTCTATTCTTTTCTCTTTTTTATGGAACCTTTTCGGGCTACCGACACGTAGTCAATCTTTTTTATTTCTTTAAGTGTTCTTTTTTGAATTTAAACATAGTTATTTACTATTTGAAAACTATTCAATTACTGACATAAAAATTTCTCTTATACACTTATCCAATAATATCATTGCACTTTTTACTGATCCCTCCAAATCTCTTTTTTTATTCTTTTGTAAATATTCTTCTATTTTTTCTTTCATTTCTTCGCAAAGTGTTTTTATATCATTTTTTTCTTTACTCAACATACCGCTTATATGCTTTTGTATAAATTCATAATACGTTGGTACTTGCCTAAACACATAATAACTTTGTCCCCTTTTTTTCTGAAGTGTAGATACTAATATATTGTGTGCTTTTTTAAATATTTCATATGAATTATCATTATATTCATCTGTATAAGTTGCTTTTTCAAGTAAATACCTTGCATACTGAGTATCTATTTGATAAGTATCAAAATTCGGATTTTTCTCAAATGACTTTTTATATGAAATATCAAAGTATTTACTAGCCCTATCATATTGCTTATCATCTAAACACGCCATAGCATATTGGAGCCAAAAAAAATTGTTATTTTTATAGTAATTAAAGTTTTTCAATTCATCAAAATACTCAACAACATCTCTCTTTACCTGTTTATTTTTATAATCTAAAATTTCATTTATATTAGATATAGAAATTAACTGTCGTAAGATATTCATATTACCCTTCCCGTATCTTAACTTACTAGCATTAATAATCATATCTTTCATAATACTTAATATGTCCTTTGATAAATTTTGAGTTGCAATAATATTCTTTGAAAATATAGAGGACTTTGATTTAATATTATTTTCTTCTATATCTACTAATTCATTTAAATATTTATCTCTCTTTATTTGAGACGATAAATTATCCATGCCTAAAACCAGTATCAAATCACTCAATTTCAAGTCTAATGGCGTTGATGTATTAATTATTACTCCTAATAATAGCCTTTTCTTTATATCACTTTTCGCAATTTCTTCATACAACTCTTTTATTTTACTTGAGACTACTTCAGATTTTACTATATAAAGCAAGACATCTGCTAAATTATCATGACATATTTTTTTTATTAAATAATTCTTCTTATCAACATTATCAACATCTAAGTCACTCCAAATATTACTTTCATCTAATAAACTTATAATATGTTTTCTTTCATTTTCACCTATACCATTTAATGAAAATTCATATTTTTCATTTTCGTTAATTCCCATTAGGTTATTTAATTTGTAATATACTGATTCATTTATATATGTTCTGCATGTTAAAATGAATTTATAATCACTATTTATAAATGGTTTAAACTTTTTTAGAATATCTAAATAATAATTATAGTTTTCTATAATTATATATTTCATTCCTTTAATTTTACTTATTTCATTTATCTCTCTATCAATATAATCTAAACATCTATCTAGAAAGAATACATTTCCTTTTTTCTTTAAGTTTTCAGAAAAATATTTAACAAAACATGTCTTGCCATTAGCCAAATTTGAATGTACAATGATTACTTTTGAATGCTCATCATTTAATGCCTTTTCAATTTCATTGCTTTTATCTCTTTCGAAAATATATTTATTATTTGTATAGTTTGAATACAAAACATTCTCTTTTATCTTCCCAATAACTAACAAGTCCCACAAACTTCTTATATCAACTTTTGAATATTCAAATTCTCTATCATTTATATGTAAAAAACATCTGAATTTAAATGGTTGTTCATTTTTTTTATAATGCAAACTACATGCTTCAATCTCCTTAGCAAAATTCTCTACTCCTATTTTAAATACTCTTCCTAATTCATTTTTACTTGAATCTCCTATAATATCGATTTTTTCTCCAGTTACCATCTCTTTATCAATAAAAATAACTTTGTCTCTTATCTCTTTATATGAAAAAAATATCCTTTGTAAATCAATATCATACTTTAATGACGTACCTATGAAAATTATAGCATCTGCATTAGAAATATCTAAATTAAATAATCCATACCAATTACTCCCCTTAAATTCTTCTATCATATAACTACGTGTAATTAGTTTAAACTCATTCTCTAATTTATTAACATCTAATGTTCTTATATACCCATTTAAATGAATAACATTGTCAGTATTAGATATATTTTCAGTTGAGTTGCTTAATGTTTTTGCGATTCTATTATATTTAGTTACCCTTGATGCTTTTTCAAATACATCATCATAGTTTGTTGTATATATTCTTTTCCAAGGTAAATCTGCAATTATCTCATGATGTTTTCTGTAACTTTTGCAAATAAAAGAATTTTGCAATTTTTCCACTAATGCTTGTTCATTATCTTTATTCAAATTAATATAATATTGAGATACCCTGCCTAAATCATCGCTTCTATCAATGTTCATCTCATCACATAATTTATAACTTAATTCTTTTGCATCCCCCATTTCCTTTTCATCAATATTTATAGCATCAGCAGAAAATCCTGCACCTAGAAATAAAATTGCATTTCCATCAATAATATGTTTTATTGCTTCTGTAATTTCCATACTCTCCCCCATAACAATCTAAATTTAATGAATACATGATATTGTTAATTTTAATCTTCTTTTATTATATTCTTCTCGATCCACTGTACAAATGCTTTTCTTAACAAATAAAGTGACTTACTTAATCTATTTCTTATCTCTATAAAATTATAATCTAATGTTATATCCAAATTCAAATCATACTCTAAGAAAAACATCTCTCCTGAATGAAAATGACCTGATCTTATTGAATACAAATAATCACAAAACTTTGCTTCATATTCATCCTTCAAATATTTTTTCATGAAATCTGAAAATCCAATTTGTTCTGATTTTGCCAAACATTCAATTGCTGCTACCTGATATGAAACCATTACCGTAGTTTGATTTAATCCACTATTAATGAAATATTATATAATCTACATGAATTTCTAAAATATCTTCCAGTTGTATCATCTAAATTATTTATTTCCTTAAAAAATTTTCTAATCTGTTTAGGGACTAATAAATTCAATTTATATTGACCATCGTAATCAATATTATCACTATATTCTGCCCGTCCTTGTACCTTTGTTATTTTTATACTTTTAAATGTATTTTTTAAATTTGTATTTAATATTTCATCATTATTTTGAATATATCCTCCTTTTGTTTCGAATTTATCATTAATAAAATAAGAAAAATATGTATTCGGTTGAACAGATAAATAGTCATTTATATGGTGTAATCCATTCATATTATCAGAAACAATTAAGTTCAATTCCTTGTCCAAAAAACCTTCCCTTTGAAAATTATCTGTAAAACATATTTCTTTTCCCTGTATTTCTTTAGTAATAAAATGTTTAAATATTCCCATATATGGTGAAAATCCAACATTAAGCAATGCTGCTAAATATGTTGAAAAATCCTTTATAATATTATATGCTTTACTTCGTGCATGACTTAGTGAAATCGCTTCTACTTCGCAATCAAAGCACACTATACGTTTTGCTATTGTATTTTTTTGCTTTTCATTTAATAATGATTTAAATTTAATTTTAGAGGTCCAATTTATCAAGTATTCTCCTTTTATACCTGTATCATGCAAAATATAATAGTATATTCTTATTGTATATTTTTCTTGCTTCTTATGAATCATATCTAATGTAAGTTTAGTGTAAAATTCACTATAAAAATAATTACTTATATCTAAATCCGATAATTCCTTATTATCAGCCTCTAATTACACTTTTAATAATTCATCCTCTTTAGGACAAATATATAAACTTACATATATCTGTGTATTTAAATTATTCACAATATCCATATATTCAAAAGAATATATTTTCATCTCGCCATCATTTCTCAAATTAATTTTTATATCTCTTTTATTTTAAAATATTTTGATAAATTGCAATAACAAATTGAACTAATTTTATTTTTCCATTTGAACCCTTGAATTTTTAAGCTGCATAGATCTCATCGAGGTACTTTTCAAAAAGCTCCTCTGGAGTTCGGTAGTCTAAGATTTTACGTGGAAGTGTGTTCATCCATTCTTCAATAAAACCTATGTTATCAACACTATAATCAGATATACGCTTTCCCTTGGGG
>NZ_VULX01000035.1 GCF_009696465.1 Inconstantimicrobium porci
TTAACTTTTAATGGAGAAAGTTATAGATACCGACAGCAAAAAGAACATCTATTAGGCCTTAATAATAAGTCTGTACAACAGTAGCAATTATAATATCACCCGCAACTGAAAGCAGGTATTATTTTTTTATTCTAAGTGGTACACTTTTTAATTAGCAAGGTGGTACACTTTCTTATTGACAAAAGCACATTCACTACTATTCTCCACTCATTTTCCAAATAGAAATCCTTTGGCTTTGATGTTAGTATTCGTAATATATCTTTAAAATCATCTTTATCCTTATTATGAAATACAGGCGTATCTTCAGTATAAATAACAGGAAATACTTGATTTAAGCTTATCAAAGATATAATATCATATGCAATACATATCCCTGAATTATTATTTCCATAGTAAGCCCACATCGATGGTAAGTCATTTCTATCAGATAATGAAGCTATATATTTATTTTTAAAATAGTCGTCTAGAGGTTCTTTATAATAATCATTTGCTTGTTTGTAAATTTTATCTTTTTCTTCTTTACTTAAGTTTTTCTTAAAATAAGAATAATAAACTTTTTCGTCAATATCATCAGTACCCTCCCATTGACCATTTCTATTGAAATTTAATCTATAAGTAAGTTCAAATGCATCATTTTCATCTTTTGCTTTTTTTACTGGAATTAATCCATTTTTTAAATTGTCAAAAGCATATTCTTCAGATGAAAACTTATATAACCTTTTTCCAAATTCTCCAGATACTATCCTCATCATAAAACTATCATCAGGATCATCAAAGTATTTATCTATATATTCTTCTCTCCATCCCATTAACTAATCTTCCCCTTTTTTAATTGAATTTATTTAAATATATTATTTTAATATATTTAAAATGCAAGTAAGAGTTTCCTCCTTATTTATTTCACCTCATACTCACCTATGCCCACATGTTATCTTTAATTCAAAAATATTTAAATAGATTCAACATAATAAATGCCCTGCTAAGTAGCACAACTATTACTGAAAATAATAATGTATTTACAGAATATAAAAATAGATATAGCTTTTTTGAGATGTTTATACTAGTAATTTCATACTTACTTTCTATACAAATATTCAAAGTAGAAAGTACAGTTAAACACGTAGGTATATTTACAATTAATACATAATAGAGATTTATAGGATCTGATATATTTAAAGTTGTTTTTAACAATGGAGTTATAAATAATAAAACACTCACTAACATTATTTTTTGAAAATAAGTATTAGTATAACTCTTATATTTATAAAAGAGATTTAATAATATAATTGATAAGAACACAGATAATAGGTTATATAGATTATCTATTACATCATAATTTGATGTAACTAAAGAATATAACATTAATATAATGTTAAACCCTATAAAAATAATTAGATGTGCTATAACAATAACTCTTAAAATACAATTTATCTTTTTCATAATTTACCTTTCCATTTTATTTACATATTATTTAATTTATTGTACTATTTTCTTATAGTTATTTCCATATTTAACTGAGAATTTAATTTTATATTCTGTATTACAGCTTTACATGAATTTCCTGCAAACAAAAAAGAAACTCCCAAAAGAGTTTCCCTATACTTTACACCTATATATCAGATTTTACACAATTTTTTTATTAAGATTTATCATGAAATTCACTATATCTTGCAGTTCATCCTTCTTATTCTGCATATCATACATCTTAATATATTTATATACAAGCGTATGATATTCATATTTATTGCTCTTTGAAAGCAGTTCCAGTAACATTATTTTTAATTCATCAATCTTATCATAGTTCTCACTCTTATGATAAATATCAAACATACTGTTTAAGCAGTCGTACTCAACCTTATACTTCTTCTGTGCCAGCTTTATTTTTAGTTGTTCATATTGTTTTGCAACATCATCATGATTATTAAGGTAGTCCCTAAAAGCAACAAGCTGGAAATATTCTTTGTCTTGACTTCCATAGCATAGTATCTGTATAGCTATTTTTTTATTAATTATAGCAACTATCCTAGAACTAATCTTTCAGTGGGCTGAATTTTACAAAGGATATATTGAACTAAGTGCTCTCTATTTCTTAAAAGTTATATCATAACACAACTTTTTATTTCCGTTATTTTTCTATCAGCTTTAAATCTTTTCCATAAAGGAACAATCTTATCATCAACTATTTCTGCTACTGTGAATTTTACATCATCACCCCACTTAGGAAAATTCACAAATATACGTCCCGTTTCAGAAATAGTCACACCTGTAGGCATAGCATCACAAAAAGAAAATACAGATTCTAATCTGCCAAAACACTTTTCACTGGGTAATTTTCTCTTTTTCATATTTCTCCGCTTCACATACTTATTACTCTTATAAATGTATGTTAAAAAAGCTAATGTTATAATACTTTAATTTTTTAATAACTTAATAATTTAATATTTTAATACCTCACTGAACAGTTGTCATATTCCTGTATTATATATGTGGTTAACTTTCTTATGATTCCCTTTGAATTAAGCTTCACCCGTACATTATAATTTTCTTCTTTAGCTGCATTCTCCACATTAAGATTAAGCCTCTTTATATCTTCACCATTTAAATTAGTTAATACATACTGATTGTTTTCCTTAAGCTTTGCCCTTAGAAAAACTTCAGATGAAACACATAAGTCACAGTAATCATCTGTATGTGTCATGTAAAACTTAGTCAAGTCCCTTCTGTTTTCAGAAAGAATCTCCTTAACTTCATTATACACATCCATATCCGTTAGTGGATTTTCACAAGCAGTAATTTCTTCATTATTTTTTTCTTCTATACTTATGTCATCACTTTTTTTAAGATTATCTTCTTTAATACTATCCTCTTCACCTTTATCAGTTTTTGGTGCAATTTTATCATTAACTAATGAAAGGAATTCCTTATAACATTCAGTTTCCTTTTCTTGCTTTGGAATCTTGTTAAGATATTTTCTGCATCCATCATAATCATCCTGCAAATACATTAAAACAGCCTGTCTATATCTATGAGCTGTCCAATATGACTTTCTTAAAAAACAGATAAGTGTGATAGTAGCAAGGACAATCCCCATGTAGATTAAAATTGTCATTGTGGAAAATATGCATATTATAGAGGCTATAAGGAATATAAAAGGAGTTATTCTGGGACTTGTATCAAGATCATGAATCTTCTCAAAGGTTCTTACATGCTCTTCTGTTATAATTTCAACATCACTATATTTATTCTTTTTAGCATTAGCTTTCTTTTTACTTCTGCTATTATTTACTCTCATACCAGTTTTCATAACAATCATCACACTTTCTATGTATAAATAACTTTTTATCCACGCAAACACTCCCTATTTATATATGTATAATAGATGAGAATAATTAATGTATAGTGTAGAATATAGAATTTATAATGTATATTGTATAATGTATAATTTCGGATGAAACTCCCTATCGTGAGTTTCTGCAAACTTATGGGGTGGACAAGCTTTATTTAATAAAAATATTTCTGACTTGAGATGTTCAAGGTGGACAAGCCCCACCTACCAAAATGAAATTACGTTCAGTAATTTCATAGGTGGTTTGGAGGATCTGCCTCCATTTAAGATAAAAACTAGCAGACAAAGTTCTGCTAGTTTTCTCATTAATTATACATTATACAATATAAAATATACATTAAAGTTGTTCACTCCTCTAGTAAAATCTTAACTTTCATATTCATTTATTTCTATAGAGTAACTTATCTTGTATTCTCCGCCTTTTTCTAATCTTATGATTCCTTCTTTTTCACTTATTTCTCCATGGAAATCATCATAGTCAGCATGTCCCATCCATGGCTCTATGCAGACAAACTCAGTATTTCTGTCTAGTGCCCAGATTGAAAGGATATCAAACTGCTCAAAATTTATCTTGATGCTTCTATTATGCTTTCTTGATTTTAAAACTACATAATTTGACTTTAGATTTTCAAGAATCATAGTCCCATCCTTGAAAGTATCCTGACTTAAGTTAATAACATTGCTGTCTTTTAAAAATTCAATTTTTCTGCCTGTAAGGAAATCATCCTTTGTTATTTCCTTCTTTGAAACAGTTTCTTTATGCTCAAATTCGATATAATAATCATCAAGACTGTCCTCTTCGCCATACATAGGGCACTTAAGTGCAGGATGCGCTCCTATTGAAAAGTACATGTCCTTATCATCATTATTCTTTACTTCAAACGTGATAATAATCCTGCTGCCTTCAAGTTTGTATTTTGTACTTAATGCAAACTCAAATGGATAGATGCTCTTTGTTTCTTCATCACTCTTAAGCACAAACTCCATTTCATTAGCAGTTTTATTCTTAAGTATATGCTTTGCATTAGCTGCAAATCCATGCTGAGGCATGAAATATTCTTTGTTATTATATTTATAATGTAAATTCTTAACCTTACCGATGACAGGGAAAAGAGTAGGACAGTAAATCTTCCACCAGAAAGGGATGCCCTTCCATAAATACTCCTGCCCAGATTTCTTGCCTTGTATTGAGTGAATATCTCCACCATGTGTATTCGCCTTAACAATTAAATTCTCATTACTAATTGAAACCTCCATAAAACCTCCTAATTCATACCCATTCAAACTTTTATCACCTATTTACATTTTATTACTTTAACGACCTTTATTCAATCAAAAAGGAGCCTCCCACAAACATTGCGCAGACTCCTCTAAACTTTAGAATTTTATTTCATCTATACAAATACTTTTTTCTCTTTTTATCAACGTATTTACATCTGTTCTTGTTGCTAAAAAAAGTCTCTTTGTCTTATAGTATTTTCTACATTTATTGCAGTAATATTTACTGTCTCTACAGTTGCCCACAAATGCACCCAATAGTGAACATGGTACCTGCAGAAGGAATATGAAATAATTAACAACACCTGCTGTAGGAATTTCTAGCGGTTTCTGATTCTTACTTAGAAATAGCTGATTAACAGTATTCAGCTTATGTATTAAATACTCATCTAATCAAAGTTATATTTTTTAGTGTTTTTCTCAACAAGCTCCTTTGTCCAGGACTTATCTATTTCTATAGTTTTTTCCCTGAATTCTTTTCCTGACTTGCTATCATAAGATTTATTTTTTATAGTCAGTTTCGCCTTCCCACAGTCAGGACAGTATAAAAGCAGCCCTCTGTACTTGGCACTTTTCTTGTCATTGCATATCTTATGTCTGTCAATAAAAGATGTAAGCTTCTTCAAGTCAGCTATCTTTATCTCGCCGTTTTTGATTATCTGGCCAAGATCACCATGAGTTGCACAGAATAACTCTTTAGTCTTGTAGTACTTGTGGCAGTCATCACAGTAATCTGTCTTTTTCCCGCTGTAGCCTATGTAAGAGCCAAAAACAGAACATAAAATCTGTAAAACAAATATGATATAATTTATCACGCCTGATGTAGGGAATGTTCCTACTCGTCCCTGTTTTGTTACAAACTCCTGGTCAACATAATTCATCTTATAGACAAGATAATCAATAAATGAGCAGTCAGTAGGCAGATTTGCATGTCCAGTAACCCCCTGAAGCATATCGTTTGCCTTAAATTCCATATAGTAAAGCGCTATAAATACTGCTATACCTGATGCTATACAAACAAAGCGCCTGATTTTTGTGTCCATTTTATTGCTCTTATTAAGTCCCAGCATCATCTTTTCTGAGACAAACTTTGAAGCAAAATACACTCCGAAAAATAATAAAAGATTCAGATCAAGAACAGACCATCTTAAAATAAAAGTTGATGCGAATTGTATAATGCAGCATAATAAAATCGCTGCTATCCCATAAATTAAATACATTGTTTTCCCCTCATCTTTAAAAATGCACTAAACATCTTAGGAGCGTTCTGTTTATCACTCCTCCAGTTCACGCCTTTAAAAGTATCCTGACAGACTCTCTGTCCAGCCCCTAAACAGTCATAAGACAGACAGCCATTAAAGCCTTTTTCCTTAAGACACTCATGAACTTTACAGGTAAAGTCATTATTTAAATTTATACATGGCTCCCCATCCTTCTTATCACGAGGAAAACCATCACTTTTAAAACAGTAAAGCGCTCTTTAATCCCACATTGGCATACGGCCGTTTTCTGCCCAGTATTCATCTATACTAATTATCTTATCATCTTTAATTTTCATAAAGCTTACAACATTATAAGATAAGTTATCCTCGGATGTATTAATCTTAGTGACCACTACTGAAAGTCCATTCATTTCAACATGACGGACTATTTCTCCATCCCACTCTTCCTTATGGTCACAATTTCGATTTATATATTCTTCTAATGTTATTTCCTTGTTGATATTGTGTATGTTTATTAATGCTTCTTCAGAAAAATACTCTTTTAATTTACTTTTATTACTTGCAATCAAATCGTTCCAAAATGATTTTATGATATCTTTAGCAGCCATAGTTTCCCCTCCATAATTCCTATATATATATATTATGGCAGTAAATACTGTAAATTTAAAGCTACTTTTACAATCATTGCACTTTTTATGATATATCCAGTAATTACTTGTCACAATCTAATCTTTTATTAAAAATAATGGCAAACAATTACGATATTGGTAACGTCTATTGGGGAATACAGGTAAAAGATTACGATTATATTATAATTTTCGAAATTTGATTTTAATTATCACTCTAAAAAAATGTATATTACCTGTTAAAATAGATATATTTGTCTTTTGCCGCTTCTGCTTTAGCCAGTTTCTCAACATGGATTACAGGCATCTTCTCGCCACGATATTCCTCAACATGAATTGTGCCTGTAACTGATATCCACTGCTCTGTCTTATATGCACTAAAGTCATTATACTTACATAAAAAGCCGCATGGCTGAAGGTCTGCAGCACAACATACCATTGCCATTCTTGCTATAACAAATTCACTCTTTGAAAAATCATTAGTTCTTAGGAACTGGCCCTTTAATTTGATTTTCTGACCTTCATAAAAGTTCATATCTCCACAAATTCTAAGATAGCTATTTGCAAACGCCTCGTCACTTACATCCCATGTCACTCCATCTCTGACCATCGGATTGACTGCCTTTTTATCACTCTTTTTCTGCTCAACTTTTTTTGTATCCTGGTTATTTTTACTTATATCACTGCTACTGCTCATACTCAGGCTACTATCAACACTTGCCTGACCTTCTGAATCATAAACTTTATATGGAACAACGCATACTAAAATTATAGGAATCAGCAGAATGACATAATCCTTTATAAAAATAGTATGCTTTTTCCTCTTGAGATCAGGTATGGTAAATATAACGATAAGGATAAGGATTACAGCACTTATAATGGCTACAATATTCATTCTTGGATTAACGTAGTTCTGTAGCTTTTTACTTGCTACTGCATATATCATAAAAAATGATAATATGCTCATGACAGCTATCTTAATTAATTTTTCTACATTAACATATTCCTTCATATAACCACTCCTAAATCCAGATTAAGAACCAGCCAAAGGCTACAAATGATACTGCTAAAATAATAAGTACAAGTCTTAGAATAAATGACTCTTTAAATGTTCCGCTCATCATAAATAAGTTTTTAATATCAACCATTGGTCCCATTACAATGAAGCACAGTACTGGCACTATTGAAAACACTGATGTAAATCCTCTGCCAATAAAAGCATTGGAATTTGCACATACAGACATGAAAAATGACAAGCCCATCATTATCAATAGCTGGACAAATAAATTAGATTTTACTCCCACAAATGCACTTCTTGAAACGACTATCTGTAAAATCGATGAAACAACTGCTCCAAAAATAATATATTTTGCTGAATAAAAAAACTCATCTGCTGTATGCTTAAATACACTTTCTATTTTTCCCAGAGTACCTTTGTAATTTATTTTCTGAATACCATAACCATTGCAGCTGTTGATTGTCATATCATTTAGCACTACTTTTTCATCCTTGATAAGTGCATTAAGGATAACCCCTGTAATAACTGCAATAAGCATAGCAAAAAATATTCTGCAGACAACAATTCCAGGTCTTTCAGGAAAAGCATAGTATGTGGACAACATGACTATAGGATTAACAGCAGGTGCTGCAAGCAGAAATGTAACTGCTTTAGGTACCGATACACCTTTTCTTATAAGCCTTCTTGTAATTATCATCATGCCACAGTCACATATTGGCACTGCCATTCCTAAAATACAGGCAAAGAAATAGCCACTAGCACCTTTTTTATTAAAGAGCTTTACCATCTTCTCATCTGGAATAAAGAACTGCATAACTGATGATATTACTGATCCTATAAGGATAAATGGCATTGATTCAATAAGTATGCTTAAAAATATTGTGGTGAACCTCTCAACCTTGCCAATATCCTTGTAGCCATTGTCTGCAAGAAGAGTAAGATACAAAATTACAATCCAGAACAATATGCAGCCAAGAACTATTGATATAAATTTATCTGTACCTGCTAAATCTTTACCACCAAGCACATCCTTAAAATAATCATCTTTATCTTCTTCATCATCAATAATCCTGCACTTTTTATTAAGCACTCTGATAGAGCTGCTGACGCTTTTAAGAGTTTCCTCTTCCATATTGTTATAATTATTGATATAAACCATGTCACAGTTCTCAAGCTGTCCACCAATAATTTCATACATGTTATTTGTGTACATAGTAAATGTATCAGGGCAGACAGTACCTATGATTTTATCAACATTAAATTCACTCTTAAACTTTATATTAAGCACATCCTCAATGTTCCACATGCCGTTATATTCTATAAAAATATAAGAAGGAGAAAACTCCCTTTGAATATTTTTAAAATATTTATAATTCAAATTTTCATTTTCAATTTCTCTTACAATAATATTCTCATTTGATAAAGTATCAATTTCCTCAATTCCTTCTTCTCCAGTAAGGATAACTATTTTATCTTCAGTGTCCTTAAATTCTTTTTTAATTATGTTATTGATTAAAGTGGTTTTACCCCACTCTAAAAATCCGGTTACGATTTCTATCTCAGTCCTCGTTATACTCACCATCCTATATACTAAATTAGATTCGGCAGTGCAAATGCAAGTTATTTGCATTATACAAGTATAATATGTTTTTACTAAATTGTCAAAATTTATAATGCGGTCAAAAAAATAGTAGCCCCGACTCGCAATTGGAAGCTACTATTTTTATTAAAAATAAACATCAATATTAAATAAATATTTTTACTAGTGAAATTATTATTCCTGAGAATATAGCTGTTATTGGAATTGTTAAAACCCAAGCCCAAACTATTTGTTTTGCTACTCCCCATTTTACACTTTTAAGTCTTTTAGATGCTCCAACACCCATTATACTTGTTGTTATTATATGTGTTGTACTTACTGGGGCATGAAATAATGTTGCACATAATATTACAAGTGCTGCTCCAGTCTGGGCTACAAAACCATTAACAGGAGTCAATTTTGCCATTCCACTACCCATAGTTTTAATTATTTTCTTACCACCTATAGACGTTCCAAGAGCCATTGATAAAGCACAAAGGCCAATTACCCACATAGGTACTTCAAAACTGCCTATTAATCCACCACTTAATAGTGCCATAGTTATTATTCCCATAGATTTTTGAGCATCATTTGCTCCATGATTAAGTGCCATAAATGCACCTGCCAGTATCTGTAACTTTAAAAACACCTTATTTATAACTGATCTCTTATGTGATTTTAAGATGCAATTTAATATTAACATCAATATATATCCAACTATAAATCCTATTAAAGGCGAAAGAATTAACCATAAAACTACACTGTGAAAAAAATTATACCAATTAACAACGTTAACATTCATGTTATAAGCTATTCCTGCTCCAATAAGCGCTCCTATTAATGCATGTGATGAACTGCTTGGTATTCCATAATACCATGTCAATAAGTTCCACATTATACATGCAATTAATACACACATTATTACCCATTGAGGTATTGCTGTATGACTAACTATGTTATCCCCTACAGTTTTAGCAACTGCAGTTCCCATAAAAGCACCAGTAAAATTACATATACAGCATATTATTATAGCCTGTCTAGGTGTTAAGGCCCTTGTTGTTATTGAAGTAGCAACAGCTGTAGCTGTATCATGGAATCCATTTATGAAGTCAAATACTACTGCAAAAATAACTATTAGTACAATTATTATTAAGGAACTATGCATTTTTAATTACAACTCTTTCTACTATATTTGCTACCTGTTCACAGTTATCTATTACATTTTCTAATATCTGATATATTTCCTTCCACACCATAATTTTTATAGGATTTTCTTCGCACTTAAATAAGTTTTGCACTGTCTTTCTAAATATCTTATCAGCTTCACTTTCCATATTACTTATGTTAATTATTTTTTCATTTATATTTTTTGACCCACACCCATGTATTTGCAATTCATTGATTAATGATACAAGTTCTTGAGTAATCTGTACTAATATATTACATCCACATTTTAATTCATCTGTGCTTTCTCTTACATCAAACATTATAAATCTGTGAGCAAGAGAATTTGTTAAATCTAATATATTGTCCATTTCTTTGACGATTTCATATATATCTTCTCTTTCAATAGGTGTTATAAATGCATCATTTAGTTCTTTAATTACAGTACGAACTAATTCATCTCCTTTATTCTCTAACTCCGAAATCTTTTTTATCCATTTCTCTGTGGTATCTATGCATTTTAAGTTACTTTCTAATTCTACAGCCGCTTCATTAACAACTTCGGCTGATTCTAGTAACAAGCTAAAAAACTTATCTTGTTTTTTATTATTAAACATTAATTCATCCCCCATATTATTGTAAAAAGTCTTAGCCATTATTTCCCTTATAATTATATTGCTTTTATTACATTTTTAAAATATTTTTTAATCAAAACTTACAAATTAACATGGATTTAACGTAAACGGTAAATAATGCGTACCTGTACAAAAAAATAAAGCTGCCAGCGATGGCAGCTTTTATCGGTTAGTTTTTCTACATTCTTGTGGCAGTTTATCTGACCATGGTAGAAGATCATCTAAAAATTCTAGATTTTAATAGCTTTTTTCTGCTCTATAGCCAATCCCTCCATTAACCATTTAAATTGTTGAGATGAAATAGATTTTACTTCAGATTCATTTCTCGGCCATTGAAACTTTCCAGTTTCAAGCCGCTTGTATAGAAGTAGGAATCCATCACCTTCCCATAAAAGACCAAGAATCAATAGGGGCGGGAAGTTGTACAAATTTTGTATTGCTCTGAATTTTAGTATCTTTTATAGTATCAAATACAGTATTTCTTACTTTGCGTTGCCAATAATAAAATGACTTGCTGCTAATATTATTTTTACTACACCAAGCCGTAACGGTTTTACCGCTACTTCGGCATTCCTTTATGATAGCTGTCCATTTCATTAAACGCATTTCATGAGTACTTTTATCCATAATATAAGTTCCTCCAAAAAACTAGTTTAGCCACTTTGAAAAACTATTAGTTTTTTAAAGCTTACGCTAATTATCTCAAAAAAACTAAAGTTATTCGAGGTACCTGCTATTTACCGTTTACTTATTTACCGTTTACCTTAATACCATAATTTCTACTAAACTTGGAGTTGTTATTGATCCTGAAGATGATAAAAAGAATGACTCTGGAAATGTTGCATAACAGTCAAAACCACCTGCATAGCAGGTGGTCTTATGTTTCACATTCGCTCAACAGACTAAAATCCATAACAAAAATAGACATTTTTATTTCAACATATCTATTTAACTCTCAATATTAACAATACTATAATTTATTATGAAAAATACATTTTCATTTTTACTTCAGCAGTATTCCTACCTTCCTTTATAGCTGCTTCATACCATTCTTTTGCTATCTCCTTATCTTTTTCAACGAAAATACCCTTATAATATATATCTCCCATTATTTCTTTATATTCTGTATTATTTTTTGAAAGTTCTTTACATATTTCTAAGTACCTTTTTTGAGCTATATTATCACCTTTTCTTCCTGCCATTTCAAAATATTTAACTGCTTTATCTTCTGAGCCCTGTTTTTCTTCTGCAATAGCTTTTATCACCAAATATTCACTGTTATTCATGTCCTTATATTTATTGAGCATATTATTCATTTCAATAATTTTTTCCAGACATTCTTTATCTTTATTTTTTATTCCTTCATAAAATATATGGCATGCTTCAGGTAAATCATCCTTGTTTAAAGATTTTATAGCTTTTTCATAAATAGTTTCATTAGAATCAAATTTATCTTGAATTACTTTTCTCACTATATTTTCAATTATGCCTGTAAATTCTGCGATATATTCCTTATTAGAAATCTTCTCAATTATCTGTTTGTTTTGCTCAATAATAACTTCATTTTCATTTTCAATTGACTCTATTCTTTTTTCCATATTTGCTATACAATTTTCATTAAAAATTTGAGACATATTTTCCTTAAACTTAACAGATTCTTTTTCAAAAAACTCTGAAAATCCTTCAAAAATAGTTGTTTGTATATTTAATGAATATGTAATAATTTCATTCGATTCCTGCATTGCATTTTTAATTTTATCTACCATATTTTTTATATTTTCATCTGCTAATTTCAGATTATTTTTATTGATTTCTTCATTAATCGATTCATATTCTTTAGAAATAATTTTTAACTTTTCAGAAATAGATTTTGCATTCTCAAAAAACAACTCTATTGATTCATTCGCTTTATTTATTCTTTCAGTTTGATAATTACGCCAATCTTCAAATTTATCAAATAAATCTTTGAACCTATTTTCTTGTTTTTCAAATTTTTCTTCTAATATTTTAATATTTTCTTCATTTATTAAATTTGATTTAGAAGCAGTTTCCATTTTGTTATTTATTGAGTATACAGCATCACCTAATCTTTCAATAGAATTTTTTGCTTCTTCTATTGAGCTTATTGTATCTTCAAATTTTTTTATGGCAGTATCTAATACTATATCCATAAGTCCTCTCCTTTTTCCTGCTTTAATAATTCTGTAATTTCATCAATAGTTACAATATTATCTTTAATACTTTCTATCTTTTTATCCATATACATATTTAATATTCTGCTAAACTTTTCATTTAATTCATCTGCATTTTTCATCCTAGCAATCACTTCAAAAACACTAAAACCTACATTATTAAAATTCTTTTGTATCTCTTCATAAGAACTATCATCATAAATAAGAGCTTTTAATGCATTTTCATAATCTCTACCTTGAAAACTACATTTTGCTGCAAGTTTATATTCTCCTATATCCATAAGTTCTAATGCAGCTTCTATATGCCTTCCTTTTTTATTGTTTAAAAGAGCATTACATCTTTTTATAGCAATTTTGGTTTTATCATATAATCCTTTTACATTTTTATATGAATCTATAGCCATTTCATATTGTCCCAATTTTTCGAGATTTATTCCTTTTTGATAATGTTCATCTTTAGTAGACACACTTTCTAGTTCCAATTTTTTAAGATCAAATTTATCAATCCAAATAAAATTTTCATTAAAATATTCAATAAAATTATTTGGCAGATCATCTTCAATAAAATATATGTTATCTCTGGCTCTTGTAATAAATACATATAGAAGATTAAAGTAATACATATATTCTATATTATTAATTTTGTCTTCAGATTTAATTATATAGTCCAGTTTTTCTTTATAAGAAGATAATATATTTACTCCAATAATATATTTATTTTCACATCCCTTGTATTCTCCAACGGTATATATTGCAGACATATTATATTTATTTTCCAACTTTTTCTTTATCTTCTCATTTGAAACAAGAATATCAACATAAATACGCTCATTGTTTATATCACTTAATCTTTCTTTTGATACTAAATTTCCTTGAATCATAAAAATTTTTCCTGAATATTTTCTAATAGATGTTTCATTATAATCATAGTCTTTATCATATCCAATTTTCTTTATCTTTAGTTCTTTAAGTTTATTTGCAAAATTTACTATATTTTGAGCTGATCTATAATTTGTTTCCATTATTTCAGCTCTAAAATTGCTCAATCCATTAAGACTTTTATATAATGATTCTATTCTCTGTGTTTTAAAAAATGTTGGATTTATGGTTTGATTATAATCTCCTGAAAACATAATATTTTCAATTCTATTTACAGTATTAAATAAGTAATATGTCTGTATTTCTGTAAGATCCTGAACTTCATCACATATTATATAATCATACTTTAATTCTGTATTATTTTTTAATGCTAAACGTATAATATCATTTTCATCTTTTTTATTTCTATCCTTAAGCATTTTTTCATATAAACATGCAATATGATAAATATTGTTTCGTGTTTCAATATCAAATAAAGAATATTGCTTATTAACTTTAAGATACATTTCAAGAGGCAGCATATTAATTTCTGCTATTTTTTGATTAAGCTTATTATATATTTCCTTAAGAAACTGTTGAGATATATTACGAAAATGATTATTTATACTAAGCTTGGAATTTATCTCTGCTAAATTGCTTCCTTGTATAGTAATTATTTCATTACTTACATCAATATAATTTTTCTCTTGTAAATATTCTTTTAATTCATTATTCATATCTTTTTGTTTTATAGTAATATTTATCCAGTTTAAAGGTACTAATCCTTTTATTATTCCTCTTATTTCGCGCCATACATCTTTAGGATGTAAATTTTTATATTTTCTTAAAATACTGCATGACCATTCTTCAAACTCTTCATATTTTAAATAATCACTAATTTTAGTTCTATGCAGTATATGTTCATTTACAATGTTAAATTCTATAAATTCTATTGAATTTTCGTCTTTAATATTTTTAAAAATATCTTCAACATCCTTTTTTAGATGTTCAGAATATGTAAAATATCCTACTTTAATATTATTTTTCCTAAGTTTCTCTGCCTTATATATTGAAACTGTTGTTTTTCCACTTCCAGCACTTCCAAATAAAAACAAAGGCTGTATTTTATTATCTTCTACTATCATATATTGATGATCATTAAGATAATAACGGACTCTTTTGACATCATCACCTTGAGCTATTTTTTCCATTTCTTCTATTGATAAAATCGATGTTATTTCTGTATTATAATCATAATTATATGTATATCCTCTATAATTCACATAATTCTCAAATTCATCTTCTTTTTCATCAAATTGTTCATCTTTAGTTATTTTTTTAGAATTCACTTTTTGTATATTTCTTCCTGTAAATATTTGATCATCATGTCTACAGAATTCCAAAAATATAACAGATTCTGATGATGAAGCTCTATTTGAAATATATCTTTCAAAAGTAAAAAGAATTCTATCTTTCCTATTCACTCTAAATTTATATACTTTTTTAATATGACAATTACCTTTAATCTCACGTATGTACCATCCAGTACCCATATTAAATATGTTGCAGTTATTTTGTACATACTCATCAGAAAATCTTTTTATATCTTTTCCTATTATTGCAATTTCTTCTTTAGGTATGCTTTTTTGAAAATTTTCAGCAAATAAAAATTTTGTTTTCATATTATTATTCTTCTATCTTAAAGCTTAATATCTATATTTTGTTGAACTTCTTTCAATTTATCTATATATGAATTAAGTTCATTAATTAAATTTTCTGCTTCATTTAAGGTAAAATCAAACTGTCCCAATATTGCAATACTTGAATTTATGCATTCATCTTTATATGAATCTGAAATGCTTCTTAAATTATCAATCATTTTATCAGCTATAGAATTTTTCAATATATCTTTAATATTATCAATTCTCCTGTTTATATCATCATTCAGTATTTTCTTTTCCTGATCATTTTTCTTAAATGTTTTCATTATTCCAAATACAGCTCCTCCTGCAATGCCTGCAATAAGAAGTGGTGGGAAAAAAGTACCAATTGCATTTCCTATTGTTATGTATGCTGCTCCTGGCCCTAGCCACGCTGCATACCCTGCAAGTCCAAAACTAACTGCTGTTCCTGTTACAGCTCCTCCTGCACTGCTCTCTTTTATCTCCTGACTAGAATTATTACTTTCTTTTTTAAAAATTCCATCCTCAAATTTTTCAATAGAAATACTATTTTTAAGAGCTTGTTTTTTTTCATTCATAAGTTTTTCATTATATTCTGTCCATTGCCTATAAATTTCCTTGCTTATTTCTTTATATTTATTTTGTATAAGATTATTTATATATTCATCAGAAAAATATTTTTTTAATATTGAATTGTCCACCTTCCCATAAAGCATCTTTGATTTTTCATTTTGAAAAAATTCAAAATCAATCCATTGTAGTATTATCTTATAACAAGAATCTTTTATATCTTTATTAAATTTCTCTATTGAATCAATTTCTTTTTGAATTCCTTGGATTATTTTTTCTACTCTCATAAATGCATAACTGCTTGCACTAATTTCTTGAGAAAGCTGTACTGATGCCGATTTATATACAGAATTAACTTGTACATTTTCACTATTTCTCTCTATATTATTTAAAAGATATGTATTGAAAAGTTCAAAACGTGACATACTAATTTTTTCATTATTATTTTCAATCCTGCCTTCAAAAGCCATCTTTGCACTTACTGCAAATACTTCCTTAAACATATAGCCCATTTCATCTCTTACATAGTCTTCTAATTGTTCTGGTTCTCCATCAACTTCATCAATTCTATTTACAACACAAAGAATGGGCTTTCCATAATCCATTATATTATTTATTGCATCTGTGACATCACTCTGTCCTAAATGATTTCCATTCATTACCCACACAATAACATCACAATTAGCAATATAATTTTTAGTCCTATTTTCATTTTCAGAAGTCACAGTATTAAGTCCTGGCGTATCTACAATTGTTATTTCCTTAACCTTTTCAATAGGAGTATATATACATATTTTATCTATTTCATTAAAAAATTTTTGATCATTTCTTTTTTCATCAAGAATTGCATTAAGATTTTTTATATCTGAATATTTTTCTTTTGAATTATCCTTTCTTTCAATAACTGCATATTCCTTTTGAGAATATTTTACTTCAAGGATTGCTGCTGTAGCTTCAACAACATTCATATAAGAAATTTCCACTCCTAAAAGTGCATTGAGTAAAGTTGATTTTCCTGCTTTCACCTCACCCATAAGAACTACTTTTAATGGATTACTTAATGAATCTATACACCCACAAATTATGCTGTCTATTTTTGATAATTTTGAAATTTCTTCTGCAAAAAATTTTCTTCTGCTTTCTGTATTTAATAGACTTCCTCTAAGAGGTGATTTCTTTAATAATTCTGATATTTCATTTAAATCCTCTTTTACCATAAACTATACCTCATTTCATAAAAGATCTTTCAATTTTAAAGCTTCCTGCTCTTTAAATATATCTATTTCAAATTCATTAATTTTTTCAAAATATTCATCAATTTCTGATAAAGGCATAACAAGTTGTTCAAATGATTTTCTTAATTTTTCTTCACATATCTTTTTATTGTTACTTGCCTCTTCTCTAAATTTTTTCATTATTTGATTTGATATTATTTCACATTGTTCAGAAATTGTAATATTAAGTTTATTTATTATACTTGCTTTTTGAAAAAAGAATTTAAGTTTTCCCCATAAGTTTCCAAGTACAGATATAAGGTCATCTTCTTGTGATGGAGTAAATATTTTTATATCATTAAGCCCTGCAAGATTCATTGTACTTTTAACATCTACTGCAACATTTACACGGATAATATCATTTATGTATTTATATTCACTTATATAAGCTTCCTTATGCCAATTTTCAAAAGTTCTCTTTGCTTCTTTTCCTTTAATGCTTAATAATGAATTAATCCTTGAAGTAAGTTCATTTGTATCATAAATTTTATTTTTTATAAATTCTATACCTTTTCCTTCCGATAACTCTCCTACATAAATATTAACTCTTGATTTTACTCCTTTCAAATAACTATTAAACATTTTATTTAATTCAACATCTATACTTTCATTAAACTTCCTAATATTTTCATCATAAAATTGCATTTTTTCATCATATACTCTTTTCAAATTACCTATTTTTTTTCTATTATCATCAATAATATTTTTTGTTCTTATAAGAATCTCTCGAGACTTTTGATCTTTTGCATTATTTTTTATTTCATCAGCTTTTAATATAAATATATTTTTTATAGCTTCTTGAAGTTTTTTAATGTTGCTCTTTTCAATTTTTTCATTATCTTTTTCACCTGTTACACCTTCAAAAGCAAGTTTTGCTGACACAGGAATAATATTAATGAAACTATTCCCAAACAATTTATTTGCTTCATCTATTACTTTGTTTTTTCCTTCTTCTCCTTTATCTTTTTCTATTAAATCAATTCGATTTATAATTCCTATAATATTTTCTCTTATTCCTCCTACATTATTAAGTAATTCTTCCAATTCATCAATTTTATTACTTGTATTTGAATTACTTAATGTTTGTCCATCTAATAACCATAATACTCCATCAGCTTTATAGTAATAATCTTTAATACTTCCTATCTGTTTAGTATCGTTTAAATATTGTGCAAGACCTGGTGTATCAACAAGAAGACATTGTTCAAGGAGCCAATTAGTTTTTACTGGCCAATGAACTTCTGCTATATTAGATGTATATAAATTATCTCTAGTAATTTTTTCAAGCATTTCATCACGTTTTTCTTTTGTATCTAATTTAACAAGAATTTTATTCTTAAGATTATTTATTTTTTTCTTTGATTCTTTTGTTCTATCTTCTTCTTCCTTTACAAGTGCTTTTGCCATTTCAGTTTTCATTTTTTTTACCTGTCCATCTTTATAAACTACAACAGCTTCATTTGTCCCATCATCAGGATAATACACATCAATTTTCCATGTAGTTGGAAGAAAATTTGTTTCTGCTGCTTCCTCACCAATAAGAGCATTTATTAGAGTTGATTTTCCAACCTTACCATTACCAACTATAAAAAGCATAAATTTATCATTAACTTTATCATATGAATTAGCAAAACTTCCTCTTATTTCTTTTAACTTAATTTCAAAATTTCTAGAAATTTCTCCCTTATTTTTTAAGTTTAACTGTTTCATATATCTATCTACAATTTCAGCTTTTTCCTTAAGCTCTTCTTTAGCCTTTGTTAATTCTATTCGCTTGCTTTGCAATATAAATTTTCCAAAAAGCTCACTCATTTCTTCTGATAATTTATCAGCTGATGAGTTCTCTAACAAACACTTCATAACATATTACTCCTGCTATTAGTATACATATTAAAATTGTAGAATATTTAAAAACACCAACCCATATTTTCATTCTTCTTGCAAGATCATTATAAGATATGTTCATTTGAGTTATAGCTTCAGTAATATTATTCATATCACTTATCGCTTTTCTAACTATTATAGTAAGGTCATCATAATTTGATTTAACTTCTTGAATATCTTTGTTATATTGATTTGAAATAAAATTAATATTATTTGCTAATTTATTTTCATTCTCATTTATAGAATTTTTAACACTATAAAGTTCATTGTTAATTGTTTTAATAGAATTTAATATATCAGTATAATATTCTTCATTTTTATCATTCTCAATAAATTCAATAATTGTATCAGAACAGCTTTTAATTTTTTCCATAACTTCATTAGTTATTTTGTTAGTAAAATTGTTTACATCTTTTATTATTTCAGAAGATAAAACATCTTTCTGTTTTATAATAGCTTCGGACATTTCATTTATTAATATTTGCCTTTGCTGCTCATTAAAACTAGCCACATCATTTTTGTATTTAGTAAAAATTTCACCATTTGTTTTTTTTACATCAGAAAAAAATTGAGAATTTTGCTTGTTAACTATATTTAATGTTGTTTGTGCAATAGCATTACTTGATTTCACGTTCTTTAATATGTTATCTAAATTTTTATTATTCTCATCAAACTTTTTTGTACTTGTATCAGCTTCCTTTATAACTCCATAAAATTTCTCAAAAATTTTTTCATACTCTTTTTTATTTTTTTCTGCAATTTCTTCTATTTCATTTTCTCTTTTTTCTATAGATTTATTGAAAGCAGCTATAATCTGTAACAACTGTTTATTATTATTTACAGCAATGTCACTTAAATCCTTTTTGCCGGTTTTAATTAAATCTTTCATATTATCTACACTAGCTATTAATTGTGTATTATTTTTCTCATATTCTTGATTTACTTGTAATATCTTATCAAGACAAACATTGCCACATATTTCTATTGTTAAATCCTTTATAAAATCTTTAAATTCATTTTTTAATTCAGTATTGCTCATATATCCTCCGTTTCTTATCCTATTACCTTATTTGCTATATCTATCTAAACAATTAATAATTGACTATAACATCTATTTATCCTATATCACATATTTTTATTGAAACTTAATAATAATTAAAATTTCAATTATATATGCAAATTTTATATGACTATATAATTAATTTCTACATATATTTATATTATATATAACAATTGTATATAATTATTATATATAGGTCAATAACCCCAAAATTAGTATATATACCAACAAATTAATCAATATGTATTTCCTTTAATTAAAAATCTATATTAAAATGAATGAGTTAAAATGGACTCTCAGCATATGCCCTCAACTCCATAACTTATATTCCAAGATATTCAGCCATCTATCATTATTCACTCATATAGAGGTCCATTTTTTGTGTTTGTAACTCCCTCCACACTTTCGTGTTCTATTCACACAAAGGATTGAAATAATTCTAATAATTCTGACTAGCTATTCTGTTCCACGCTTCAACTCTAGAATTCTTTTCTTCGTTGATTCAAGTCATAATTATTTCATTTAATCATAACTCGCTTTGCTCAGACAAAGGAAACCTTTTAGCTAACGCTAAAAGCCAATTATATGATGAAGCTGCCGCTTCATTCTCTCCAATTTTAAATAAATCTTTAACTTTTCTCTTTTAATTTATCTGTTCTTATATTTTAATCATCTTCTATAAGCTTATTTTTAGTAATTTTTAATTATTGATTATTACTATAAATATATACATTGTATACGTATTTTTAAAAGGACATGTAATATAATTGATAATTCTTTTATGATTGCTACTAATACTACTATTGATACTTAAATTATTCCTTTGGGCACCTTATCCATCACCCACAAAAAGAACAGGTTATTACCGCTGTTTCCTAAGTCCACATATTGTCTTCCTGCAAGTGTTCTGAAGCCAAATGTAGACAAAAGAAACAGAAGGATTAAACTAGTCCTTTTTCGGGTACCCGATGGGGTGCAGTCTTAACATTGTAGAAATAGATGCATATGAATATGCATGTAATAAAATATGTTTCACTATGGAATACTTAGAAAAGTTAATGTTCTGTTTTTCCGTTCTATAGTAAAATCATAATTTTGTGAATAAATGTGGCAATGCTTGTTTTACTACGTAATTGCGCTTCCAATGCATACATTTCCAGCAGCATTACTCCGTATAACAAGCATTTAAAACCATAGTTCTGTGGTTAATTCTAATCACACTTCGTGTAGGCGGGGCGGGGGCTTGGACTTGCTAATAAAATCAGCAGTTCCATCTTGGACTGGCAGATACGGTCCACATCCGAGCATAATGCCCTTACTCCGACAAGTCATCCCTCAGCCTCTAACGGGTATTCCTCTGTGGTCGGCAGTAGGTCTGACATTGCTCCGTAAGGACTGTTTATGCTCTATTATGTGGACTCGTGCCTGCATGTCCAAGACCGCCCCCAACTTTTAAAGCTTCTAATCTTTATTTAATAAATCCTAAAAGGAAAACTTAACACTTGAGATTACGGTGCAAGGCCTGCGGCAGCAAGGAATTATTTTTTTAATTGGATCTTGCACATTTATTATTACTTGTTCTAACCTAACACTTCCTGAAACATTGTAATTCAACTCCTGAAAATGTCAAAGGAAAGTGAATTGTACAAGCGAAATGCTTGCACACCTTTGACATTTTCATCCGTTTCATTCTTTATGTGATAGGAAGTTTAAGGGTAATTGTGCCTGCGGCTTGTTCTTTAGTTTTGTATCTAATTTTTAATGTGGCAGTTATTCATAGTCTTCTGCAGAACAAAAGTGGCTACGCCACGCTCCCTTCGGGAGATAAATTAAAATTACGCATCAAAACCAGCACTACAGATACTCTGTAATGCTGGTTTTCTGATTGTTAATCTAATTAATATGTATAAGTTTT
>NZ_VULX01000036.1 GCF_009696465.1 Inconstantimicrobium porci
TTTAGGATTACTATCTATTAAGAATGCTGATCTTCCGTTAAAGCTTCGTAGAAGCACCAAACATACAGTTGTGAAAAAGCATAAGAAGATACTTGGTAAAAGCATCTCAGAGCGTCCTACACACATCCTTATTCATCATTTGAAAAGGGCACAAATGAGCGTCATAATGGCCTAATACGTCGATTTATCCCCAAGGGAAAGCGTATATCTGATTATAGTGTTGATAACATAGGGTTTATTGAAGAATGGATGAACACTCTTCCACGTAAAATCTTAGACTACCGAACTCCAGAGGAGCTTTTTGAAAAGTACCTCGATGAGATCTATGCAGCTTAAAAATTCAAGGGTTCAAATGGAAAAATAAAATTAGTTCAATTTGTTATTGCAATTTATCACAGAGAATTGCTATTGCAAGAGCTTTATACAAAGATGCACCATTTATTATTTTAGATGAGCCTACTGCAGCACTTGATCCAATTGCTGAAGCAGAGATATATGAGAATTTTAATAAGATGATAAATAATAAAACAGCGCTTTATATATCTCATAGGATGAGCAGCTGTAAATTCTGTGATAACATTGTAGTATTAGAACATGGAAAAATAGCTGAGTACGGAACACATGATGAATTGCTAAGTAAAAATGGAATATATGCAGAACTTTATAATACTCAGGCGCAGTACTATGAGTAGAGTAATTATATAATACAACTAAATATTTAAGTAAAGTAAGATCCTTTTTATAGCTGGTATCCTTAACATAAGCATAAATAGTATGTTTATATTGGGTAGTTATAAAAGGGATTTTTTTTGAATATATTTTTACAAAAGGAGGTGTCTACAATGGATTTTAAAGAGTTGATTTTAAATGACCGTGAAAAATCAAACAATGAAAAATTTCAAGGAAACTTTCTTGATTACCTTGAGGTTTTAAAGAAAAATCCTGATATAGCAGAACTAGCACATAAAAGAATGTATGATATCATAAATGGACAAGGATACGAGGTATTAAAACCGGAAGAAAATTATAGGATTAAGAAGATTTATGGGAATGAAACAATAAAGAAGTATAACTTTTTTAAAAATGACTTTTTTGGAATAGACAAAGTCATAATGAAACTTGTGAACTATTTTCATTCTGCAGCAATGAAAGGTGAAGAAGCAAGACAGGTTCTTTATCTTGTAGGTCCTGTTGGAGCTGGAAAATCTTCAATTGTAGAGGCATTAAAGAATGCACTGGAAGCTGCACCACCTTTTTATGCTATAAAGGGATGTCCTATGCATGAAGAACCACTACATCTTGTACCAAAGCATTTAAGAAAAGAATTTGGAGAAGCTCTTGGAGTACAGATTGAAGGTGATTTATGCCCAGTATGTAGATATAAGCTTATGCATGACTATAAAGGAAAATATGAAGAAGTTCCTGTTGAACAGGTAGGCTTCTCTATAAGATCAAGAAAGGGAATAGGAGTTGTACCACCAGTAGATCCTAATAATCAGGATACTTCAGTACTTACAGGATCAATAGATATTTCAAAGATGGATATGTATCCAGAGGATGACCCAAGAATTTTTTCACTTAATGGAGCATTTGATGTTGGAAACAGAGGAATGGTTGAGTTTATCGAAGTATTTAAGAATGATGTTGAATATCTTCATACAATAATTACTGCTACTCAGGAAAAATCAATTCCATCACCAGGAAAAGGCGCCATGATTTATTTTGATGGAATTATTGTTGCGCATTCAAATGAAGCTGAATGGGTTAAGTTTAAGTCAGATCATACTAACGAAGCAATTCTAGACAGAATAGTAAAGATTGAAGTTCCATATTGTTTAGAGCTTAATGAGGAAAAGAAGATTTATGAAAAGATATTAAAGAAGAGTAATTTTACTGCGCATATAGCCCCACATACACTTGAAGTAGCAGCTATGTTTGCAATATTATCAAGGTTATCACCTTCAGCAAAGGTTGATCCAATGACAAAACTTAAGATATATAATGGTGAAGATATAGTAGAAAAAGGAACTACAAAGAAGATAGATATTATGGAACTTAGGGAAGAGGCAGGCCCTACAGAAGGCATGAAGGGAATTTCTACAAGGTTTATTATCAAGGCAATAGATAATGCACTTTCAAATTCAGATACTAACTGTATAAATCCTCTTAGCGTTATAGAAAGTCTTATAAAGTCTGTAAAGGATCTTGATTCAGCACCTGAAATAAAGAAAAAGTACCTTACTATACTTCAGGATACAATACGAAAAGAGTATAACAAGACTCTTGAAAAAGAAGTTACAAAAGCATTCATACATTCATTCAGAGAGCAGGCTGAAAGTCTTTTCGATAATTATCTTGATAATGCAGAAGCATACGTTAATAATAGAAAACTTAAAGATAAAGCTACAGGTGAACAGCTTGTTGCAGATGAAGAATTTATGAGAAGTATAGAAGAGCATGTAGGTATTTCTGAAAGCTCAGCAAAAGGATTTAGATCTGATGTTACTTCTTATATGTTCTATGTAGTAAGAAATGGCGGCAAGATTGATTACAAGTCTTATGAGCCACTAAAAGAAGCAATAGAGAAGAAACTTACTACTTCTGTTAAAGACATTTCAAGAATTATTACTAAGTCACGTATAAGAGACAAGGAGCAGGATGAAAAGTATAATTCCATGGTAGAAGAGATGAAGAATAACGGTTACTGTGATTACTGTTGTGATGTCATCTTAAAATACGCTGCAAACAACCTATGGAAGGACTGATATTATGGCTATTTTTAGAGACTACGGAGAAAATCAGGTTGAACATGATAGAGCTATCGAAGATAGAAGAAGGCATAGGCAGCTTGTTGATAAATCAATAAAAGAAAACTTGGGAGATATATTATCAGAGGAAAGTATAATAGGTGAGACAAAAAATAAAAAATTTAAAATCCCTATAAGAGGAATACGTGAATATCAGTTTATATATGGTGATGGTTCCGGTGGGGTAAGTACTGGAACAGGCAATGAAAAAAGAGGAGATAAGGTAGGGAAAAAGCAGGCTAAAGGTGAAGGAAACGATGGCGCAGGAAATTCAGAAGGCGATGAAATATATGAAACAGAAGTAACATTAGAGGAACTTCTGGATTATATAGTAGAAGATCTCAATCTGCCTAACCTTGACAGAAAAAAGTATTCAGAGATTATTGTGGAATCAAGCGGCAAAAAAAAAGGGTATCAGAGATATGGTATAAATCCTAGATTTGCAAAGAAAAAGACAGTAATGGCAAAGATCCAGAGAAAACAAGGCAGAAAACGTGCCTTAATGGAAAAGGGTATAGAGGTTGATGAACAAGATAGATTTCCTTTTATAGAAGATGACCTAAGGTATTATAGAGTAAAGCAAAAACCTAAGAGAGAAAGCAACGCTGTACTTATATTTATCATGGATGTGTCAGGCTCAATGGATAATACTAAAAAATTTCTGGCACGGTCATTTTTCTTTGTACTTTCAAAATTTATAAGAAGAAAGTATAACAATATATGTTTTGAGTTTATTTCACATACAACAGTGGCCAAAGTGGTAGGAGAATATGAATTCTTCCATAGAGGAGAGTCTGGAGGAACTTATATATCATCAGGCTTTGATGCGGCTCTTGATCTTATAAAAGAAAAGTATCCAAAAGAAATGTGGAATATATATACCTTCTATGCTTCAGATGGTGATAACTGGAGTGAAGATAATGAGAAAGCTATTGCAAGTGTCAAGAAGATATGTGAAGTAAGCAATCTTGTTTCATACTGTGAACTTTTGCCATCAACTTATTCAACAACAATGTATTATAGATTTGTTAAAGAAGTAAGCAATAAGAATTTTGTGCCAATGATAGTTAAGGAGAAGAAAGACATATGGACTGCCATAAAGAATGTATTATCAAAGGAATTAAAGGAGTAGAATTATGATTGATTATAATGTAAGCGATCTTGAAGCATGGAATGATAAGATAGAAGCAAAGGTAAAAGAATACGGTCTTGACTATTATCCTCAGGAGTTTGAGATTATAGGTTATAATGAGATGCTCAGCCATGAAGCATATCTTGGAATGCCTTCAAGATATCCACACTGGAGCTTTGGTAAGGCTTATGAGAAGAATAAGACTCTGTATTCTTTTAATCTTACTGGCCTTCCATATGAAATGGTCATAAACTCAAATCCATGTATAGCATATTTAATGCGTGATAATACACTTCTTCTTCAGATACTTACAATGGCACATGTATACGGGCATAATGATTTCTTCAAAAATAACAGGCTTTTTGTTGAAGGAACTAAGGCTGATACTGTTATTGAAATGTTCAAGCTTGATGCTGACATCATAAGGTCATATATTAATGATCCAAGTATTGGTTATAATAAAGTTGAGCATGTGTTAGATGCTGCACATTCATTAAGATATCAGGTATGTAGAGTTGTAGGATTTAAGCAGCAGTCTAATGATGAGCTTAAAGAGAAGATGTTGGTTGAATACTGTAGAAAAATCGAAGAAAGAGGCCTGCTTGATGAAACTGTTAAGATAGATGAACCTGACCTTACAAAATTTCCACTAGAGCCACAGGATGATTTACTTAAGTTTATAACTTCTTATGGAAGGCTTGAAGAGTGGGAAAAGCAGATTATAGAAATCGTAAGAAGAGAGAGTTTATATTTTATGCCTCAGATAGAGACAAAGATAATGAATGAAGGATGGGCAAGCTATACTCATTATAATATTTTGAAATCGCTTAATCTTCCACAGACTCTTCATCTTGAATTTATAAAAAGACATAATGATGTAATCGCTGCTATTCCAGGAAGGTTAAATCCTTATTATATAGGATTTAAGCTTTTTGAAGATATAGAAAAAAGGTATGGAAAAGATAAAATATTTGAGGTAAGAAAAATTGAAAGGGATAATTCATTTTTAAGAAAGTACCTTACAGAAGAAATGTGCAATAAACTTGGGCTATTTGAATATGAACAGAAGGGCTATGATTATGTAGTAAGCGAAGTATCTGATGATGAGGGATGGAAGAAGATTCGTGACAATCTTGTAAATGATACAGGAATAAATGGACTGCCATATATAAGAGTCAAAGACCTTAACCTAAAGACATTTGTTCTTACATTGGAGCATGTATATGATGGCAGGACTTTAGAGAGATCATACGCAAGAGAGACACTTAAGAATCTATATAAGTTATGGAAGTATCCTATAGCACTTGAAAGCAAAGATAAAACAGGAGAGATGATCAAATTTACCTGTGACGGAAATGACGTAACTATAGAATAAAAGTTTTTTATAATAATATAAGATAATATTTAGTGAATAACGAATACCTTTTCTATTCGTTGTTCACTATTAACTATTCACTTCTTTTTTATTCACATTAGTTAAGATGTATATTTATGTTCAAAAGATTAATTGTAACGAAATTGATTTATTAGACATAGGATGTATATGTGAATATTTTGAAGGAATGATTGTAGTAATGGAATTAAAAGATAGTGAAACTTATAAAAATCTTATGAGAACTTTTGCTGGTGAGTCAAGAGCCAGGAATATGTATAATCTTTTTGGGGAGAAAGCAGATAAAGAAGGATATTTATGGATTAAGAAAATCTTTGATGAAACTGCATTAAATGAGTATGCACATGCTCGTGAAGTATTTAAAAGATACCTATGCTTTGTAGGTACAACAGAAGAAAATCTAAAAAAAGCAGTAGAGGGAGAGAGTGAAGAAACAGAGTGCATATACAAAAAGTTTGAAGAAACAGCTAAGAAGGAAGGATTTGAGGATATAGCAGACTTTTATGCTGACCTTCAGGAAGTAGAGGAATCTCATAAAAAAAGATTTTCAGAACTCTATAAAAAACTTAAGGATGAAAGGCTGTATAAAAGTGATGATGAAGTAATGTGGAGATGTATGAACTGTGGATATATATATGTAGGTAAAGAAGCACCAAATGAGTGTCCATTATGTCATTATCCAAGAAAGTTCTTTAAGAGATATTGCTCAGATAGCTGCAAGAAGAAAGCTGAATAGTATTTACTCTTTTTATAGTATAATTGCATGATTTAAAAAATAGAATAGTATAGTGCAATTATGTTATGTGTAGGAGGAATTATATATGGCTGCATATAAAGAGCTATATGATGCGTATTTTACAGAAATAAATAATATATGTGAAATGCTTGGTAAGTATGTAAGCGTATATAGAACTTTGATTGATGGAGCTAGTGCACTTAATAATATTGCGTTTTCTAAAAAGAGTGATATAAAAAAGGCTTTAAAAAGGGCCAATACAATGGGAGATATAATAGACGAACTAATTGATGCAATCGGGGAAGTTGATTTCTGCTATCTTGATTATCTTCAATCTAAGGCTGGTTATATAGCTCATAATGTTCCCAAAAGTTCTGTGTTTTCAGAACTGGGTTCTGGTTTATTTCTGGCTGGGCAGTTTAATACCATTAATAATATGCCTGATATATATAAGAATGTATTTAAGAATGGCTTCAACGGTTTTGGAAAAAATTCTAATAATGGTGGAAATAATGGCGGCGATAATGCTGGAAATAATGGTGGTAATAATCAAGGAAATAATGGACAGGGTAATAATACAGAAACACCAGCTGCTGAGCCATCTAATAATGAAGCGGATGATATTAAATATCAAGGAGAGAATGAAAATAATAATGCTGGACAGAATAGTGATGAGATAGTTTATAAGGATAATAATGAAAATGATACTTATGATAATGAAAATATAGAGAGTAATGATGATATATCACAGAGTTATGATAATAGTGATTATGACGAATGAGATGGAATATAATAAAAAAGCTTGGCCAAAATATTGACCAAGTTTTTTATCTTTTCTTTAAGCTTACTGTACTAACCATTAGGTAAGAAAGTAAAATCATAAATAATATTGGAATTATCGGATGCATATTTGTTTGTGTGTGTATTAATATAAGAATTGTCATTACACTTCCTGCTATAGTTATTGGAACTCCTGTAAATACACCGTTAAAGTCTGTTATATTATAACGTGCAAGTCTAAATGCTCCACATATAGGAAAAAGTAGAACAAGTACATAGCCAAGTATTCCATAAGGGCCAATGCTGCTTAAGTTGAAGCAGACGTAAGTTAATATAGCTGGTGAAACTCCAAATGACACTAAATCAGCTAATGAATCAAGCTGTTTACCTATTTCAGATGAAACATCAAGATGACGTGCTATCCTTCCATCATATCTATCAACAAGTGCTGCAATAATTATAAATATACATGCATTGATATATTTATGTTCAAATGTGCTTAAAATTGAAAGAACTCCACATCCAAGATTCGTAAATGTAAATATATTTGGTATCCACGATTTTTTCATATAATCACTCCTATACATATTGTACAATAACTGTAGCAATATTAACTATAATAACATATATCAGATAAAATGAAAAAAATAAAGTGTTTTAAGGTAAATTTAAGAAAAGAAATATTTAAATTGTAATTGTGCACAAATAAGTTATACTATATGGTATAATTCTATTATTAATTAGAAAATTGAATTAGGGGGTAAATACTTTGAAAAAAGTGAAATTTATATATAATCCTTATTCAGGAGAAAATACTATACTGAATAATCTTGATAATGTAATAGAGATACATCAAAGAAATGGTTATACAGTAGTTCCATATAGAATAAGCAAAGGTCATAGTTTAGAAGATGCTTTTTATGATATTGATGAGTCATATAGTTACATATTACTAGCAGGTGGAGATGGAACTGTAGATAGTGTAGTAAATGCTATGAAAAAGAAAGATATAAATTTACCTATAGGAATACTGCCAGTAGGAACTGCAAATGATTTTGCTAAATTCATAGGAATACCTTCAGATATATCTAGAGCTTGTGAACAAATAATAAAATATGAACCTAAAGCTGTTGATATAGGCAAGATAAATGATAAGTATTTTATAAATGTTGCGTCTACAGGATTGTTTACAGATATATCGCAGAAAACAGATGATGAATTGAAAAATAGTATAGGAAAGCTTGCATATTATATTAAGGGGATTGAACAGCTTCCGAATTTTAGAAGGCTAAAGGTTAAAATATCATCTAAAGAAGTTACGTATGATGGTGAAATGTATCTTATGCTTGTTTTTAATGGACAGACAGCAGGAAATATGAAGCTTGCAACACGTGCAGATGTGAGTGATGGAAAATTAGATGTTATTCTTTTTAAAGCTACAGCTATACATGATCTTCTGCCCTTATTTATAAAGGTTCTTAAGGGAGAACATCTTGATGACTCGAAAGTTTTATACTTTAAATCTGATGATATCTTAATTGAAACAGATGAGGATATTGTAACTGATATTGATGGTGAAAGAGGACCAGATTTCCCAGTAAGAATTAAATGTATAGAAGGCGGAGTTCACGTAAGAGGAATCAAATAAGGAATTAATAATAGCATATGTACTAATAATTTATAAATACACCGTTATATTTAATGTAAAAGAGCAGGGACTTTAAAAGTCTCTGCCTTTTTTATATATAAGATTTTAAGGAATCTACTTATTTACTACTGCTTTCTGCAGTTCTAGATCAGGTTTTGCTACTGTTTCTTTTTTAATTTCCCTAGCTGCCAGTTTCTGTATTATATAATCCATAATTACTGCAATTGCACCATCACCAGTAACATTTGTTGCTGTACCAAAGCTGTCCTGTGCAGCATGAAGTGCTATCATAATAGATTTTTCTACGTCTCCAAAGCCAAGCATTGACTGCAAAAGACCAAGAGCAGCCATTACACCACCTCCAGGAACTCCGGGGGCAGCTACCATTGTAACACCAAGCATAAAGATGAAAGGCATCATTGTTGTAAATGTAGGAACTTTATTGTTTAAATACATAACACCCATTGATGCAAGAACAAGAGTAATAGTATCACCAGCAAGGTGTATTGTAGCACATAGTGGAACAACAAAATCTGCAATATCTTCTGAAACGCCATTTTCCTTAACGCATTTTAAGTTTACAGGAATAGTTGCTGCAGATGACTGAGTGCCTAAAGCTGTAAAGTATGATGGAAGCTGATTTTTTAACATTTTAAATAGATTCTTTCCAGATATTCCACCTGCAAGACTGTATTGGGCTAGTATATATAATAGCTGAAGTGGAATTATTATTGCATATACAAAAGCAAAAGACTTTAATGTTGTGAATATTTCCCCGCTCAAGCTTAGCTTTGCAAATATTGAGAAAATATATACAGGAACAAGAGGTATAAGTACCTTTTCAATTACCATTGTTATTATTTTGCTGAATTCATTAAAGCCGTTTAATAATGAGCTGTTTTTCATTTTTGAAAGAGCAATACCCATTACAAAAGCAAACACTAATGCTGACATTATATCGAACATTGGTGGAATATTTATTGTGAAGTATGGATCAGCAGCTAGTCCACTTCCTTTAGAAAGAGTAGCTTTAGTTATAAGCTTTGGAAGAATTGATACTCCCAAAAGATAAGCTATTGTACCTGCTATTATTGTTGATACATAAGCAAAGGCTGTTGTTAATAACAAAGTCTTTCCTGAACTTTTTCCAAGATTTGCAATACCAGGGACAATAAATCCTATTATTATGAATGGAATCACAAAAGATAGAAAGTTACCAAACAATCCGCTGAAAGTAGCAAAAATCTTTACAGGAAACAGAATTCCTGTCTTACTACAAGTTATCCCCAAAATAACCCCTAGAATAAGTGCTATAAAAATTCGTTTTAACAAAGTAAGATTTTTCATAAAATAACCCCCTATTTTTACTTATTGTCGATATTAAACACATGTGTATTCAAATGAATACATATGTGTTTTGAACAAGTACACTATACTCCTTGGCTGTCTTTCTGTCAAGAACATTTGTGTTTGTGGAAACATGAATATTTAAATTATATTAATAATGGTATTATGATATAATTAACAGTAGTGTAAAAAATATAGTTAAATATTGAAATTATGATTATTATTCTTCTAGTTGTTTTGCAGAATTAAGTATGAGGAAATGATAGAAGTATTAGAAACAGGGGGTAGGATTATGCAATTAACATGGAACTTAAAAGAGTTGTATTCATCTTTTGACAGTGAAGAATTCAAGAATGATATGAAAAGATTAGATGAATGCATATATGAATTTGGTGATTTTGCAGAAAAAATCACTAAAGATTATGATAATGAAGTGAAGAAAATTGAAGAGTATATAAGTAGAAAGATAACAATTACAAAATTGATGGTGAATCTTGATAATTTCATAAGTTTGACTTTAAGTGCAGACACAAAGAATGAAAAAGCATCAAAGAATTCAGATTTATTAGAAGCTAAGATGAGTGAGATGGTTTCTCCTACAACAAGAATTAACAAGTGGATAAGAGGAATTAAAGATATAGATAGTGTAATTGAAAAGTCATCATTGTTAAAAGAACATAAATTTATAATTAAAGAAATAGTAGAAAAAAGTAAGTATCTATTAAGTTATAAGGAAGAAACTATAATTTCAAAGATGAAGAACACAGGATCAAATGCCTGGTCAAAACTTAAAGATAATCTTATTTCAAATCTTAAGGTGGATATAGAGCAGGATGGTGAAATGAAGCAGCTACCATTAACTGTTGTTTTAAACATGGCTTATGATAAAGATAAGGATGTTAGAAAAAAAGGTTATGATGCTGAAATTGCATCATATTATAAAGTTGAAGAAGGAGTGGCTGCCTGCCTTAATGGAATCAAGGGAGAGGTTCTTACTGTTTGTGATTTAAGGGGATATAAATCACCTATAGAAATGACTCTTGTAGGTTCAAGAATGGATAAGGAATCACTTGATGCCATGCTTACTGCCATGAAGGAAAGCCTTCCTCATTTCAGAAAGTACATGAAGTGTAAAGCTAAAATGCTTGGATATAAAAATGGTCTACCATTTTATGAAATGTATGCACCAGTATCTAGTGCTAAGATGAAGTTCACTTATGAAAAAGGAGCTGAATTTGTTATAAAGAACTTCAGGACATTTAGTGATGATCTTGCAGACTTTGCAAAGAAGGCTATTGATAATGCATGGATAGATGTTGAACCTAGAGAGGGGAAGGTTGGTGGAGGATTCTGCTCAAATATTACCACAATAGGTGAAAGCAGAATACTTCTAAATTATGGCGGTAACTTCAGTGATGTTGTTACTCTTGCACATGAGCTTGGACATGGATTTCATGGTGAATGCTTAAAGGGAGAATCAATATTAAACTGTGATTATCCAATGCCGATTGCAGAAACAGCATCAATTTTCTGTGAAACTATCATTAAGAAGGCTGCTGTTAAGGAAGCTTCAAAGGATGAGGCACTAGCAATACTAGAGCAGGAAATTAGTGATTGTAATCAGGTAATCGTTGATATATATTCAAGATTCTTATTTGAAAAGTCAGTATTTGAAAAGAGAAAGGAATCAGCATTGAGCGTTGAAGAAATAAAGCAGTGTATGATAGAGGCGCAGAAAGAATCATATGGAGACGGACTTGATCCTCAGTACCTTCATCCATATATGTGGACTTGGAAGCCTCATTATTATTATGCTGATTACAATTTCTATAACTTTCCTTATGCATTTGGACTTTTGTTTGCTAAGGGTTTATATGCTGAATATCTAAAGAGAGGTCAAGATTTTGTGAAGGATTATGAGCAGCTGTTAGCTATAACAGGAAGAAATAATATTGCTGATATTACTAAAGTTATGGGTATAGATATTCATGATATAAATTTCTGGAGAGCATCTCTTAAGACTATAGAAGATGATATAGATAAGTTTATTGAATTAAGTGAATAATTATTGAATAATTTACAATATTAAGATATAATGTGTTTTATATTATTTTAAGCAATGTTTTGGGGTGGAAATATGAAACTTATTCGAGATAACTACTCAGTACAGTTAATATAATCTGTTATCAGATTGTACTGAGATTAAAAAATGAATTTGCTGACAGTATTTTTAACTGTACTGATACTTCAATATAGGATAACCACAGTATGATTTATGAATTATGGTTGTTATACAGCTTATATAACTTGTAGACATATATAATTAGTGTTGAAAAATAATATGAAATTAAGAAAAGACATCAGCAGGTTATGCCCTCTGATGTCTTTATTTTATAGGAATTTAAATTATTATTCACTAATAACGTTCTTTAACTTTTCAAGTCCAAGTATTATGGCTCCACCGATGATGAAGAATATCCAGTTAAAAGTACTTAGAGTCATTGCTGGCTGAGGAATTTTTAAAGTTGTTGCACCCATAAATACTGGATAGAATGAACCTATCATTAGTCCAAGAATAAAGTAAATCATCTTTGATCTTGAGTTTTTTAATAATTTACGAATAGTTCTTATAGTAGCAACAATACCAAAGATAACACCAAGTCCAAATACGATAAGTACTGGAAGATAGCTGAAGTTAAAAGATAAAACTTCCTTTATTGAACTTATTATAGGAGCATAAAGTCCGAAAATAAGTAAAAGCGTTGATCCTGATATACCTGGAAGAACCATTGCTGATATGGCAACTGCACCAACTATAAAAATATAAATCACTAATTTAATTGAAAGTGAACCAATAGCAAGGTTTAATCCGTTTCCATTTGATGATGGGTTCATATAAGAAATACCTATTACAAGCAATGCACCTAAAAGTGTGAAAATTATATTTTTATACTTGCCAGCTAAAGATTCTCTTTCTTCTTTAATTATTAATGGAATAGAAAATAATATAAAACCAGTAAATAATGAACTTATCATATAAATGTGGCTGTCGAATATTGATGATAAGAATAATACAGATAATATAAATCCAGTAATCCAGCCGATACCAAGTTTTATTAAGAAGAATAGAGCTTCATTTCTTTCTTCCTTATTTTTTGATACTATTAAGTTAAGTGAATTGATAAATTTATCGTAAAATCCAAGTATAAATGCGATAGTTCCACCAGATACACCAGGTACGCTGTCAGCAAGCGACATTATAAATCCACGGATAAAATTAATTATGAACATGTTTAGTCTCCTTTATTATGTAAAATATATAAGCTATTTTATAGTATATTTAATATTTCCATTAAAAACAAGGCGATTAATTAATGTTAGCAAAATCTTAATAAATATTATTTAACTGCTTTTAAAAATAGTATATGTAGAATAAAATATAATTATAAATATTTATGTTGAAAGAGGAAATTATGAATAGAATTAAAAGTCTTATTGACAACGTTGTTTATTTGGATATAGAAACTACAGGACTTTCAGATTCTCTTGATGATGAGAACATGCGAAAATGGGAGAGAATTATTGAAATAGGTGCAGTTAAATATAAAGATGGAGAATATAGTGAGTTTCATACTCTTGTTAACCCAAGGAAGAAGCTTTCGCTTGATATACTTGATTTATGTAGCGGTATCAGTCACGATGCTCTTGATAAATCACCAACAATAAAAGATATTTTTCCATGTCTTGTTGATTTCATAGAAGATATGCCGCTTATATGTCATAATGCAGCTTTTGAAAAGAAGTTCTTATCTACATATGGTAAAGCATTGGGATATGAATTGAAAAATGAATTTCTTGATTCTATGGAGCTGGCAGCTCTTGTGAATCCTGGCCTTAAGGAATATAACCTTGAAGCTCTTATAAAAGAATATATAAAGCCTGATTTAAAAGAACAGCATAGAGGTCTTGAAGATGCCAAGGATACGATAAAGGTAGTAAATAAAATACTTGAAGATTTATGGATAGAATCAAGTATGGTGCTTCCTCATGAATTTTCAAACCTAGATGACTGGAACTGGATTAAGTATATTGAACCACATGCAGTGCCTCTTTATGAAAGACCGTTAAGAAAAGAAAAGCATGTACCTATAATACCTGTTGATTATGATAAATATGAGCAGCTTTTTATGGATGAACAATTATGGAGAAGAACTGGCAGAAGCTACAGCATAAGAAAGCAGCAAATTGATGTTTCAGAGAAGGTTAAGGACTGCCTTGTTAACGGCAATGTTACTTTAGTAGAGGCACCTACTGGCATAGGAAAGAGTCTTGCTTATCTTCTGCCAAGTGTAATATATTCATACAAAACTGGCGCCAAGATAGTGATTTCAACTAACACAAAAGGGCTGCAGACACAGCTTGTAGAAAAGGATATTCCAAATCTTCTTGATATCTTGTCATTAAGGAACAACATAAATTATGTCAGCATGAAGGGAAAGAATAATTATCTCTGCATGGATAGAATCAAGCTTATGGATCTTCCTATAAGCTTAGAAGAAAGAATGGGATATGTTTACCTCTACAGAAGTGCTTTTATTAAGAACTGCGGTGACATTGAAGATATAAATTACTGGGTGAGAAACCATTTTGAAATTGACAAGATTGTTGATGAATGCAGCTGTGATTCTGAGTACTGTGACATAAAGTCATGTGAATATAAGGAACAGTGCTTTTATGCCAAAGAAGTTGAAAAGCTTAAGGAAGCAAACATCATCATTATAAATCATTCACTGCTGCTTAAATGGCCATACAGAACTGAAGTTGAAATAAAGAATCTTATTGTGGATGAAGCACATAACCTGAAAAAAGAAGTTTATTCAGCATTTGAATGTGAAGTTACTTCAAAAGATATCATGAAAAATTTAAGAGACATATATGCTCCTGATTATAAGAGTGGATATCTGCTTTATTTAGGTAGAAAATATAAAGATATTTATGATGCTTCTGTGCTTAACAATCATCTTAAGAATATAATTATTTCAATACAGAATATCAGCGATTCATTTGAATGCTACATAAAAGAAAGAAGTAACGGCAAAGAAAAAGAACTTATCTATGACATTAAAGAATGCATAAACATTGAAGATAAAAAATTCAGTAATGTAAGAAAAAGCATGGAACAGTTTGTTGCAAGCCTTACAGTCTTTAATATAGAAATAAACAAGTCACTGGAAAGGCTGCAGTGCAATGAAGGGCTTAAGAATGATAAAAGACTGAAAATTCTTGCTGAGAAAGTTAAGAACATGGATACTATAAAGGATGTAGTAGAAAGCTGTATCAAGCAGCAGATGGCAAATTACTGCTACAGTTATGATGTGCATAAGGGATTTAAGTGGTGGAGCATAAAGTATACGCCTCTTGATGTTTCGAATGAATTTTATTCTAAAGTTGTAGATCCTTTGGAAAGCGGGATGTTTATTTCAGCAACACTTACTTCAAGGGGAAACTATGATGACTTCAAAAGTACTCTCGGTATAGACAAATGTCTTGAAAACAAGAAAAAACTTGTGGAGGTTCCAGCAATAGATCCTGTTTTTAATTATAAAAAGAACAGCACGATTTATGCACCTGTTTTACAGAGTGATCCTAAAGCTCTTCATGAGTTTGTAGCAGAAGCAGCTCAGTTTGTGCTTAATATTGTAGATACAATAGAAGGAAATATTCTTATGCTCTTTACCAGTAAGGTAAGGCTTAATGAATTTGAAAGATGCATTAGAAAAGATATAGAGAAAAAGGGCATCAGGCTTCTTACAAGGAAGAAAGACATTGATAAGCTTAAAAAGAGAGATGAAAGATATATTTTCCTTGGCTCAAGAGGATTCTTTGAAGGTGTTGATATACCTGGGGATGCCATGAATACTATCATCTTAGACAAGGTTCCTAACATAAATGGCAAGGAGCCACTATATGAGACTCTTATCAAGAGGCTTGAAAAAGATGACGATCGTTATTTTACATATTATAATATGATAAATTACCCTATTGTTGCAATTGACATCAAACAGATTTATGGTAGGCTGATGAGAACAGAGTATGACTACGGAAGTTTTATCATACTGTCTAAGTTTGAAAGGGATAATCAGAATACAAAAAGGCTTAATTCTGAACTTTACAGCGTAAGTACTGTTCGTGGTGACAGCAGAATAATTGCTGGTGATATCAGGAGAAAGTATGATATGTGGAAGAAGAACAATATGTTAAAAATCTTTGGAGAGGTAAAAAATCAGATAAGACTTGCTAAGAATATAGAAGAAGCTGAAGGCATATTACAGTATGAGTATGAAAAAAGAAATCTGAAATATGAAGTAAGCAGAAAACAGCTTATAGAATTAAATAAATTTTACAAAGTATGAAAAAGTTGTTCATAAAATTGTAAAAGGATTATAATTAATACTATATTAAAAAGTAAAGACAAGGGGTTTTTGCGGAATGTATAAAATTGAACTTCTAAAAAGCGTACGACTGTATGCAAAACGAACAGGAGTTATAAGAGCAAGAAAATATTATGATGAAGATCTTGTGTCAAAAGTTGAATGTGGCACTTATAAGGATCAGTTTATAGTTGCTGGTGAAGTGATTTCAGAAAGCTTATATAATACATATAATACTGAAATCTGTATAGATATGAACAGTAAGGCTATAAGTGAATTTAGATGTACATGCAAGGATTTTGACAGGGAAGTAAATATGTATGGCAGAAGACTGTATGCATGCAAGCATATAGTAGCTATGTCATATAGGGCCATTGATATACTTAATGCAGAGCTTAAGAAACAGACGACACTTTCTAAGTCAGAATTCATTCTGAAGAAACTTGATACGCGATTTAATGAAAAGAAGAAAGTAAGGCTTGAACTCAGCAGACTTGCGTGTAATTACACATGTTTTGTAGCAGAATTTAAAATCGGTGAAGGTAAGATGTATTCACTTAAGAATCTTGTTGATTTTATACGTGCGGTGGAAAATAATTATACTATTGAATATGGTAAAGAGTTCACATTCGATCCTGGAAATCAGTTTTTTTCTAAAAGAGATAAGAATGTTATTAATTTTATAAGAGGTATGTTTGACATAGAAGGATTTTCTATGAATAGGTCTTTTTCAGCTTATGTATCATCAAATGTGCTTAAAGGAAAGTATCTGAAGATACCCAAGAGCAAGATTGGTGAATTCCTTAAGATGTATCTTGGCGAAAAGATAGATTTTGAGTATAACGGTCTTACATATAAGCAGGTTGAGGTAGTTAAAGAGGAGCTGCCATTATTGTTCAGCGTTATTGATAAGAATGAAGAAATAGAAATAAAAAGTGGCAATGACTTCCCTGAAGATGTTTCAGGCTGTGGTGAATTATATCTATCTGGATATAAGCTATATTTACCTAACAGCGGAAAGTATGATCAATATAAACTAATTTATGAAGCATTTAACGAAGAACATAATCTGATTTTTAAGAAGTCTTCTTTAGAAAGTGTTGTAACAAAACTTGTGCCAATTCTTGAGCAGGTAACTGATAATGTTAAAATTGACAAGAAGATAAGGGACAGAATTGTTAATGAAAAGCTGAAAACAGAATTCTATCTTGATAGAAACAAAGGAATAATTCTTAGAGTGAAGTTTAAATATGGTGATAATACTGTGGAACAGAACAGTACTACAGATAATCCATTCCTGATTATTCGTGATCTTGAAATGGAGGATAAGATAACTGATGCTGTTTATAATCTTGGTTTTAACAAGATTGATAATAAATATGTGCTTAAAGGCGACGGGGAGTACGAATTTGTTACAGATGGTGTGAAGAAACTTATAGAGATGGGCGAAGTGTTCTATTCAGACAGGTTTAGAAACAATAAGATTCACAGGATGGAATCAATAAAAGCTAATATTAAGAAGACAGAAAGAGGATATCTAGATTTTACATTTAATGTGGCAGATGTCAGCGATTCTGAAATGAAGAATATCTTGAAGGCTTTTAAGGAAAACAGAAAGTATTATCAGCTTAAGAATGAGGACTTTATCGACTTTGAAGATGATGAAGTAAGAGATTTCTTTACGCTTATTGAACACTTGTCTATTAATTCAAAAGTGAAGAATGGTAAAGTGGAAGTGCCTAATAATAAGGCATTTTATCTTGAAAATTATATAGATGATAATGATATAGATTATATTACAGGAATTGAAGATATTAAGGAAATTACTAAAAAGGTAAGAGAAATCAACACAATGGACTTTACAGTTCCAAAGGAGCTTAATGCTAAACTAAGAAGTTATCAGGTTACTGGTTTTAAGTGGCTTAAGACTCTAGCTTCTCTAGGTTTTGGAGGAATACTTGGCGATGAAATGGGGCTTGGTAAAACTATTCAGACTATAGCGTTTATCTTGTCTCAGAATGCGAAGAACACGCTGATTGTAGCACCGACATCGCTTGTTTATAACTGGAAAACTGAAATTGAAAAGTTTGCACCTGAGTTGAAGACTGCAGTAGTTGTCTCTAATAAGCTTAGACGTGAATCTATATTAAAAAACAAGGATAAATATGATGTAATTATAACCTCATACAATCTTTTAAGACGTGATATAGATGAATACAAGGGATTAAAGTTTGATATATTCATCATTGATGAAGCTCAGAATATCAAGAATCCAGCATCGCAAGGAGCAGCAGCTGTTAAATCAATAGATGCAGATATTAAGTTTGCGCTTACTGGTACGCCTATAGAAAACTCACTTATTGAGTTATGGTCAATATTTGATTTTATTATGCCGGGATATTTATATAGTAAATCAATATTTAATGAGAATTTCGAAAAAAAGATAAACAAGGGCGAAACATTAGATGAGCTTAATAGGCATATAAAGCCGTTCATACTTAGAAGATATAAAAAGGATGTTATAAAGGAACTGCCTGATAAGATTGAGAAGCAGATTGTTGTTGAGATGACAGACAGGCAGAAGAAGGTATACGCATCATACGTTAAGGATGTTAAGGAAAAATTAGAAAATCATATTAAAAATGATGATATGAAAAATAACAGAATTGAGATTTTATCATGTCTTACAAGGCTTAGACAGCTGTGTCTTGATCCATCAGTTGTAATTGATGGTTATAGAGGTGGCAGTGGTAAGGTTGAGGCTCTTATTGAAATACTTAACGACAGCATCAATGAAGGTCATAGAATTCTTGTGTTCTCTCAGTTTACAACTGTGCTTAAGAATATTGCATCAAGACTGTCTAAAGAATGCATAAGTTACTGCTATCTTGATGGAAGCATAAAGTCTGAAGAGAGAATCAAGCTTGTTGATAAATTCAACAATAAAGAGTATTCAGTATTCCTTATTTCTCTGAAGGCTGGAGGAACTGGTCTTAACCTAACTACAGCTGATACAGTTATTCATTTCGATCCATGGTGGAATCCTGCAGTAGAAGATCAGGCAACAGACAGAGCTCATAGATTTGGACAGAAACATGTAGTAGAGGTTATCAAGCTTGTGGCCAGCGGTTCAATAGAAGAAAAGATAGTTAAACTTCAGATGGAAAAGAAGGAGCTTATATCAAAAGTACTTGGAGATCAACTTCAGGACTCAGATACACTGCTTAAGTTGACTGATGATGATATAGCAAAACTATTTGATATAGTACAATAGAGACTAATACAGAAAATAAAAGACTCAGTAAATTTATCTTACTGAGTCTTTTATTGAGTAATAAATTATATTTTAATCTATTTTTATTTCTCCTGAAATTGTATGTGCTTTTATTATTCTATCTGATCCATCTGAAGACTCTCCTGTAAATTTTCTGTTTGAAGAAGTAATGTTCTTTACAGCTAAGCCATTTTTTATTTCACCAGAAGTAGTGGATAAATCAAGTTTTGCACCAAAGTCACCTGAAGTTTGTATTTTTATGTCTCCAGAAGTTGTGTTGACAGTAGCATCATTAATATCTTTAGATAATTGAAGTTTTATTTCACCAGAAACTGATTTTGAATATAGTTTGTTATATTTGCCTGATGATTTTATATCTCCTGATACTGTTGATAAATTTAAATCTTTTGCAGTAGCATCTGAACATTCAATTTCACCTGATATCGTAGATAATTTTAATGTTTCAGCAGTAGTATCAGTTGTATTTATTTTTCCTGAAACTGAATGAAGATTAAGATCGCTGAATTCTATACCAGTTATAGAAATATCTGCTGATTTACCATCAACATTAAATGACTTCTTATAATTAGCTGGCAGAGTGACTTCTACTTTGCAGTCAGGTAGATTAAAGTGTGCAATTGATTTTTTTGCTTTAACATACACTGTAAGTTCATTATTAGATACAACTTTATCAAGTTTAATATCATTAGATTTTGTAATAAGTTTAACTGTTATTTCATTTGTATTGCCTACATTAACTTTAACATCAGGAGAGAATGTTTTTATATTGACTGAATTTACATTATCAAGAGGCTGGTTTATTGTAGAAGATAAACTGCCTAATGATGAATCACTATATGTGAACTCTGGATTTGTATATTCATCATTTATATTAAAATAAATACCGTGGAAATTCTTAAACATGTCTATTATGCTTCCATTAGCATCTTTAATGATAAGTGCTGCACCAATATAACAGCTTATCATAACTATAAAAATTACTGTGGTGAATATTCCAAGTATTTTATAAGATTTTTTCTTGTTCATTACTGCACCCCCGTTATTTAAAACAGTTTATTAGCTGTTTTATTAAGAAAATAATTAGTTTTATTATAAAGAAGAATAAAATTGCAATTAGTATTGATAAACATATTGTACCAATACCTAATAAAATCTGACTTGATACTGGAATGTTTATATCTATATTCATTACATTATTTATTATTCCTGTAATTCCAAATGCACCTGCAAGGAAAAAACCTAACCCGCAAACAAAAATACTGACACATGCTACCAAAATACCAACCACTAAAGCGAAGATGCCTGCACTTATGCCTATAATAACTGGACTTGCCATAACTAATATAATTATAAGTATAATCCAGAATGCAGGGCTTCGTTTCTTATGTGGGACAATATCGTAATTGTTATTAATGTTGCTATTATCTTTATTAAATCTTGAAAAATAATTTTCTCTATATGATTTTACTATCTTATAAGGATCACCAAGTTCGTTTATAATTTCAGCCTCTGTTTTACTTTCAGCTGTTCCGTAAGAAAAATGTTCTTCATAGTCTGCAATAATTTCTTTTCTTATTTTTTCAGGAAAATCACAAAGACCATTTGAAATAACGTTTATAAATTCTGTTTTATTCATTAATATCATCACCCCTTAGTATAGAATTTAATGACTTAGTTAAAGTGTTCCATTCATTTTCCAAAGTTTCTTTTTGCTTAAGGCCCTCATCTGTAAGTTTGTAAGTTTTCTGTGGAATATTATCTGCTGAATCCTGAAGATAAAATGATATATATCCTTTTTCTATAAGGTTACGTAGTGCAGGATATATTTCTCCACTTGGGATATCTAACTTTTTTGATATAAGTACAGATAATTGATAACCATTAATTTCTTTTTTTGATAAGGTACTTAATATAGAGAGAGTAAGTACACTTTTTTTAATTTGAATATTCATATTAAATAAACCTTCCTTAAAAATATTATTTCTATATTTTAAAACTAAATCAGCTTTGTATTTAGCAACTCTTTACAGTAACAATTATATTTAATTAACAGCTCATAATACAAGCAATTTACTTATGTTTAAGAAAGTATTAAGTATTAAGAAAATATTAATAAATGGGGTTAGAGTTTAAAGGAAAATATTTTTTAATTTAATTTTAAATAAAGTGTTGACAGTAATATTATAAGATGATAATATAGTCAATGTCGCTGAAAAGCAGACAAGAAAAAGGAACTTCTCACAAGTGAGAAGTAAGCGAATGTGCCAAATCAAGATTTGGAACACCTGCTTATGATCTTTGAAAATTAAACAGAGGAAATTAATAGTTTATACAAACTTTTTATTAGACCAGCAATTCTTTTAGTAATTAAGCTAAGATTAAGCTAAGCAATTAAACT
>NZ_VULX01000037.1 GCF_009696465.1 Inconstantimicrobium porci
TCAAGATTAGATTTCCCATAGCGTAAGCTAGTAAGATCCCTTGAAGAACACAAGGTTGATAGGTCAGAGGTGTAAGTGTGGTAACATATTTAGCTGACTGATACTAATAGATCGAGGGCTTGACCAAATTAAAAAGGAAACTCACTCAGCAGAGCTGAGGAGTAAGTTCCACTGACAAAATACAAGATTTTGAGTGTCACTTAAAACTTATATGCAATTTTGAAAGAATATTCTTTCAAAGAAATTGTTGTTAAAAAATCAGAAGTTAGGCTGACGAAAAGGAAACTCCTTCTCACGTACGTTCGAATGAGTGCTGTTTCGTGGCAAAATCGAAGATTTTGACTCAACATGCATCTGGTTATGATGTGTTTTTGGGTTACACCCCTTCCCATTCCGAACAGGATGGTTAAGCCAATTACAGCTGATGGTACTGCATGGGGGACCGTGTGGGAGAGTAAGTGGTAGCCAGGTTATTTGGATCTTTAGCTCAGTTGGTTAGAGCAACCGGCTCATAACCGGTAGGTCCGGGGTTCGAGTCCCTGAAGGTCCACCAGAATGAGAAAAGCCATTGCAGATTGCAGTGGCTTTTTTGATGTATAGTATTTAAATGTTAATATACTTTTAAATATGTGGTGTTACCGACCTATAATATGGACAAACAGCAGCAAATATCGTATAATTTTAAATATATTTGAAAATAAAGGAAGCAGGGGAATGAAATCGTTTAGTAGGGCGAAAAAATATGCAAAGTATATTTTTATGGTGATAATAATTAATATAGTGATTGGTTGTTTTTATTCTATTCCGATGGTGTATTATGGACCATTTAAAAATATAAGAGAAATGCTGGTAACAACAGCAATGAGTACAATGACACATAAATATATCGCTACATTATTTTTGTCGGATGAGGAAATAAATAAAATATTAAATAAGAATAAGGTTAATGATAATGGAGAAAGTCATTCTTCTGATATAAAGGTAACTGCTACAGCTGCAAAAGTAACTGATCCTAGGGAAGGAATTGAATCAATTAAAATTGATAATGGAAACTTACATGGTAATATGCTAATAATTAAGGATTCAAAGAGAATTAAATTGGGTGTAAGTAAAGATATTGGAAAGTTTGGCGAAAAACTTGATGATATGTGTAACAGATATGGTGCGATAGCAGGAATAAATGCTGGTGGCTTTGTAGATGATAATGGACAAGGCAATGGTGGAACTCCAACAGGAATTGTTGTGAAGAATGGTGAGATGGTTTTTAAAGATCCACATATAGCTGATGAACCTATTAATACAATAGGATTTAATAGTGATGGAATATTGGTTTTAGGAAAGTATAAGTATAGTCAGATTGATGGTAAGTTAGAAGAAAACAAGATACATGATGCAATCTCTTTTTCACCATTTTTGATTCTTAATGGTGAGCCGACAATAACTAGAGGAAATGGTGGAGGTGGAATTAATCCTAGAACTGTTGTTGGACAAAGAAAAGACGGAGCTGTAATATTTTTAGTTATTGATGGTAGACAGTCATTTTCTCTAGGAGCAACTCTAAAGGAAGTACAGAATATAATGCTTGAATATGGAGCTTATAATGCTGCTAATTTAGATGGAGGATCATCTACTACTATGTATTATGATGGCAAGATAATGAATAATCCATGTAGTAGCGATGGTATAAGGTTTATAACAACTGCATTTTTAGTTGAATAGTAGTGAGGTACAATATGAAAAAAAGGATAAAGATTATTTGCATATTTGGATTAGTATCTTTCATATTACAGACTGGTGTATTGTTGATATTAAACAATAAGGTTTTTGAAGGATTTGCTGATGATAATAGCGGATCAGCAAAAAATATTGCTGATGCATCTAAAGCAGAAAAGCAAGAAGAGTTAAATAAAAAAGAGCAGGCTGATAAAAGAGAATGCAATAAGGTTGACATTAGCAATAATGCAAAAAATATAAGTATAGCAAGGTCAAATAAATATATTGCATATGTTGAGGATCATAAAATATGTTATATTGATACAAAAAGTAATTCAAGGAAAACTATAGATGGTGTTGTTGCGCAATATTATAAATGGACATCTGATGATAATATAATAATTACTGCCCAAAATCAGAATTATAGGAATAGAATCGATATATACTTATATAATGTAAGTGAAAATAACTTAAAAATACTTCAGCAGATTAAGTTAAAGAGCAGCGAATCTAAGGTAGAACAAATAGTATGTTCTCCTTTTAAGAATATTTTCTTTATAAAAATTAAAAACGATGAAGTGGACAAACTATATAAGTTAAATATTAAAGACGAGATAGAACCAGTTGAGACAGTTACTAAGAATATAAGCAGTATGGCTGTAATTCCTCATGAGGATAAAATTATATATAAATCTGATGCAGTGTCTAAGTTCTATATAACATACTGTGATACGAAATTAAAATTCAATACTGAAAATCAGATGGTACTTCTTGGAGTAGATGAACAGGATAGAATATATGTAGCAGAGAAAGATAATGAGGATGATAATATTACTAGTATATATTATGGAAGAATGAATGATGCTGTTGATTTGTGGAATAAGATTGCAGTTAATAAGAAGATGAGTATAGATAATATCATAGTATCAGATGATGCCATATATTATGTTGATAAAGAAAAACCAGCAATTGTTAATTTGGAAAATAATAAAGAAACTAAATTTAAAGGTATTGTTAAGGGTATTAATAAAAAAGAAGCATTTGTTATCAATGAAAATAAGATAGAACGTATAAAGTTATAGAGTGGTATTAATATACCACTCTATTTTTTTGAATTTAAATTTACATTTAATACATATGTATCTTGATAAAAAGAAAAATAATAAAGTTACTAATCGATTTCATTTATCAAAATTATAAATTACCTACAAAATTTGGAAAAAATCCCTGCAATAAAAAGGGTAATGAGCTACTCTGTAGAATATAATATATAGAATATTTGGCAAAATAAGTATAAGGGGGTAGTCGTATGGCAAGAAAAGATGAGGTTAATGAGAATAAGATTGAGAAGAATGATGCTAAAGATGATTTAAAAAAAGAGAAAAAATCTAAAAAGACTATGGTTAAAAAGTCAGCTGCTAATAAAAATGCTTCAGTAAAAGCAAAAGCTAAGACAGAAGCAGATTCAGATAAAGAAAAGACAGCTAAGTCAGTGGCAAAAAAATCAACTAAGAAGACTACAAAAAAGACTGTTAAAAAGGTGGAAAGGGTAGAAGAACCAACAGTTAGTAATGTAGAAGCAAATGCTGAAATAAAAAGTACAAAAAAAGATAGTGAAGTTAAAAAAACTATAAAGAAGCAGGCTAAAAGGGCAACTAAGAAGGTAAAGGCTACAGCAAAGACTGTTGCAGATAAGATTAAAGACACAACAGAGAAAATAAAAGAATCTGAAGTAAAAAATGTAAATAAAGAGGTTGCTGATATGGATGCATTTGGTCTTGATAACTTTGCAAAGTATTTATTCCACGAAGGCAAGAACTATAAGAGTTATCAGTTCATGGGAGCACATCTATGTACTGAAAATAATGTTAAAGGAGTCAGATTCACAACTTGGGCTCCACATGCATCAAAGGTATATGTAGTTAATGATAATACTAACTGGAGCATAAACGATAAGTATGAAATGAAGAAGGCATCTGAAGGTGGAATATGGACTGTATTTTTACCTGGAATACAGGAGGGAACATTATATAAATATGCAGTTCTTGATGGTAGCAACAAAGTATTACTTAAGTCTGATCCATATGGATTTTATTCAGAGCTTAGACCTAATACTGCATCAATAGTAGCAGATTATGATAATTACAAATGGAAAGATTCAAGATGGATAAAAGCTAGAAATAAGAAGAATATATATCAGAGCGCAGTTAATATATATGAAGCACACTTAGGATCTTGGAAACTTAAAGAAAATGGAGATTATTATTCATATAAAGAATTAGCTGAGATTATGCCTAAGTATGTTAAGGAAATGGGCTACACTTATGTTGAATTAATGCCTGTTATGGAGCATCCGCTAGATGATTCTTGGGGATACCAGGTTACAGGTTATTATTCTGTAACAAGCAGATATGGAAGTATTAATGATTTTAAATATCTTGTTGAAGCATTCCATAAGGAAGGAATAGGAGTAATTCTTGATTGGGTACCTGGACATTTCTGTAAGGATTCACATGGGCTATACAGGTTTGATGGAACACCAGTATATGAATATTCAGATGGAAGATTAAGCGAAAATAAAGGCTGGGGAGCTGCAAATTTTGACCTAGGAAAGAGAGAGGTTAAAAGTTTTCTTATTTCAAATGCAGTATTTTGGTTTGAAAACTATCATATAGATGGATTAAGGGTAGATGCAGTAGCTAATATGCTTTATCTTGATTATGATAGAAGACCTGGAGAATGGAAGCCTAATAAATATGGAGAAAATAAGAATCTTGAGGCAATTCAGTTCTTTAAAGAACTAAATACAGCAATATTCAAGGAATTTCCATATGTACTTATGATTGCTGAGGAATCTACAGCATGGCCACTAGTTACAAGACCGGCAGAGATAGGTGGACTTGGATTTAACTTTAAATGGAATATGGGATGGATGAATGATATTCTTCAATATGTTCAGATAGATCCTAAAAATAGGAAATATCATCACCAGAAGTTAACATTCCCAAGCATGTATCAGTATTCTGAAAACTTCATTCTTCCAATATCTCATGATGAAGTTGTACATGGTAAGAAGTCACTTATAGATAAAATGTGGGGAGATACATGGAATAAGTTCGCAGGATTACGTCTCTTTATAGCATTTATGCTTGGACATCCTGGCAAAAAAACTTTATTTATGGGTAGTGAGTTTGGACAGTTTATTGAATGGAGACATAAAGAACAGCTTGAATGGCAGCTTATCGATGAATTTAAGCAACATGCTGATACCCAGAAGTTCTTTAAGGAGATAAACAAATTTTATAAGGATAATGAAGCTTTATGGAAATACGATTATGATGGAAAAGGATTCGAATGGATAGACGCAGATAATAATGAACAGAGTATTCTTATATTTATGAGAAAATCTGATAAACCAGAGGATACCCTGATTTTTGTATGTAACTTTACTTCATCTGTATACTATGATTTCAAAATTGGTGTTCCATATTACGGAGAATATGTTGAAAGATTCAACACAGATAGTGAAGCATATGGTGGTTCAAATCAGGTAATAGAGGATATTCTTGTATCTAAAAAAGAAGGATTTCATAATCAGAAAAACTCTTTATTAATAAAAGTACCACCTATGGCTGCATTAGTTATAGGTGTTAAGAGTATATATAAAGAGAAGAAGGTTGTAAAGAAGAGTGATACAGTTAATAAAAAAGAGGAAGAGAATAATAACAAGTAAGTATTGTTAAGGGGGAGAATTCATGCGAAAAGTATTGTTTGTGGCTTCAGAAGCTGCACCATTTATTAAGACTGGTGGACTTGGTGATGTAATGGGTGCATTGCCGAAGGCACTGGTGGCAAAAGGTTATGATGCAAGGGTAATAATACCTTTATATCAGAATATAAAAAGCAGCTATAGAGAAAAGTTTGAATTCATTAAATGGATTACAGTACCTGTAGGATGGAGAGATTCATATTGTGGAATATTTGAATATGAGCATGAAGGCGTAAAATTCTATTTTCTAGATAATGAATATTATTTTAAGAGAGGCGGATTATACGGATATTATGATGATGGAGAAAGATTTGCATTCTTCGATAGAGCTGTGCTGATGGCAATTAAGGCTATAAATTTTAAGCCTGATATAATCCACTGTAATGATTGGCAGGCAGGAATGGTTCCAGTTCTTTATAAACTGGAGTATTGCAAGGACCCATTCTATTATGATATAAAGAATGTTTTTTCAATTCACAATCTTTTATTCCAGGGAACATTTGATAAAGGCATCCTTCCAGAATTATTTGGATATGATATGGAACCATATCTTAATAAGAGTATTGAACTCTATGGCGGAGTAAGCTTCATTAAGGGTGGAATTAATTATGCAGATAAGATATCTACAGTAAGTAATACTTATGTTCAGGAAATTAAAACACCTAGATATGGAGAAAGGCTTGATGGACTATTAAAGGTCAGAGAACATGATTTATGGGGAATCTTAAACGGTATTGATTACAATGTATACAATCCTGAAACAGATCCTAATATTTATAAGAATTATAATCTTGAAACTATAGATGATAAAGTATATAACAAATTACAATTTCAAGCTTCAATGGCTCTTCCGCAGAAGAAAGATGTACCTATGGTAGCTATCATTTCAAGACTTACACCTCAAAAAGGAATGGATCTTATAGCAAATATTGCTGATAAACTTCTTCAGCAAAATATTCAGCTTATAATTTTAGGAACAGGAGACAGAGGATATGAGGATCATTTTAAGAATCTTGAATATAGATATAGAGATAAGGTAAGAAGCTGTATTATGTTCAGTGATTCTTTGGCACATAAAATATATGCTGCTGCAGATATTCTTGTTATGCCTTCTTTATTTGAACCATGTGGTCTAGGACAGCTTATAGCTTTAAGATATGGAACTATTCCTGTAGTAAGAGAAACAGGTGGATTAAAAGACACTGTTCAGCCTTATAACCAGTTTACAGGTGAAGGAAATGGCTTCAGCTTTGCAAACTATAATGCATGGGAATTATATTTAACTATTGAACATGCACTTTCATGTTATTATGACAAACCAGTATGGGACGGATTAATTAGATATGCAATGCAGTCAGATAACAGTTGGGAAAATGCTGCTGAGAAGTATATATTACTGTATAACAGTTTATATTAATACAAAAAAACATATGCGTAAAAGGAGGAATGGCAATAATGAAACTTAGCAAGAAGACATTTAAGAAAGACTATATTAGAAAATTCATAGAAATTCATGGTAAAGAATTGCAAGAAGGAACTCCTCAAAATAAATATGAAGCACTAGGATCTCTGGTTAAAGATTATATATCAGAGATGTGGATGAATACAAATAAGAATTACAATAAGACAGGTGAGAAACAGGTTTACTATTTTTCAGCAGAATTCTTACTTGGAAGACTGCTTGGAAATGCTTTATTAAATCTGGGAATAAGGGATACTTGTAAGGAAGGGCTTAAGGAATTAGGAATTAACCTTGAAGAACTTGAAAACTTAGAGCAGGATCAGGGGCTTGGCAATGGAGGACTTGGAAGATTGGCAGCCTGTTTCCTTGATTCTATGGCATCTCTTAATATTCCAGGACAGGGATGCGGAATAAGATATAAATATGGATTTTTTGAACAAAAGATTATAAATGGATCGCAGGTTGAAGCACCTGATAACTGGTTAAAGAATGGTAATGTGTGGGAGACAAGAAAGCCGGAAAAAGCTGAGGTAGTCAGATTTGGTGGCGAAGTTGTTACAGATGTTGTAGATGGAAATCTTACATTTACACATATTAATTTTGAACCGGTACTGGCAGTTCCATATGATACACCGATAGTTGGTTATGAAAATGAGGTTGTCAATACTTTGAGATTATGGAGTGCAGAGCCAGTATCCAATGAATTTGATTTTTCATCATTTAGCAGAGGTGACTTTTTAAAAGCTATTGAATATAAGAATTCAATAGAGGCTATATCGCATGTACTTTATCCAGATGATTCTTTTTATGAAGGTAAAATCTTAAGATTAAAACAGCAGTATTTCTTTGTATCTTCAGGTATACAAAGTATTGTAAGGCATTATATAAAACATGGTGGAGATTTAAGATATTTTGATGAAAGAATAGCTATTCATATTAATGATACCCATCCAACTTTAGCAATTCCAGAATTAATGAGACTGCTTGTTGATGAACATGGAATGAACTGGGATGATGCATGGAGAATTACTACTAACACAGTATCATATACTAATCATACAATACTTGCTGAAGCACTTGAAAAGTGGCCAATTGATATGTTCAGAAAGTTGTTGCCAAGAATTTATATGATAGTAGAGGAAATAAATAAGAGATTCTGTGCAGATTTATGGAATAAATATGACGGACAGGTTGAAAAGATTTCTAGTATGGCAATAATTGGTGATGGATATGTAAGGATGGCAAATCTTGCTGTTGTAGGGAGCCATAGTGTAAACGGAGTTGCAAAACTTCATACTGAGATATTAAAGAAACAGGAGATGAAGGATTTTTATTATCTTTATCCAAGAAAATTCAATAATAAGACTAATGGTATAACTCACAGAAGGTGGCTTATTAAGTGCAATCCTGGTCTTGCAAGTCTTCTAAATGAAACTATAGGTAGCAGCTGGATAAAGCATCCTATTGATATGATCAATTTCAATAAGTATGTCGATAATCCTGGTGTTCTTGAAAAGTTAAGAGAAATAAAACATGAAAATAAAGTTAACCTTGCAAAGATTATTAAAGAATCAAAAGATATTACTGTTGATCCTGATTCAATTTTTGATGTACAGGTTAAGAGAATTCATGCATATAAGAGGCAGACGCTGAACTGCTTAAGAGTAATGAATCTATATAATGAATTGTTGGAGGATCCTAATAAGGAGATTGTTCCGAGAACAGTTATATTTGGAGGAAAAGCAGCTCCAGGATATATGCTTGCAAAGAATACAATTGAACTTATAAATGCAGTGGCAGATAAGATAAATAATGATCCTAGAGTTAATGATAAACTAAAGGTTATATTCCTTGAAAATTATAGGGTATCTCTGGCTGAGAGTATTATACCAGCAGCTGATCTTAGTGAGCAAATTTCAACAACTACTAAGGAGGCATCAGGAACTTCAAATATGAAGTTTATGATGAATGGAGCTGTAACAATTGCAACACTTGATGGAGCAAATGTTGAAATACGTGATGAAGTTGGAGACGATAATATTATAATTTTCGGAATGAATGAAAGAGAAGTTATTAATTATTATAAAAATGGAGGATATTCTTCAGTTAATGTGTGCAATCAGGATCCAAGACTTAGAAGAGTAACGCAGGATTTAATAAATGGCTATTATTGTTCTGACAAAGAAAAATTCAGAGCTGTTTATGAGAATTTGATAACTTATAACGATGAATTTTTTGTTCTGAAGGATTTTGATTCTTATTTAAGAGCTCAGGATAAGGTTGATCAATTATTTAGAAATCAGAATACATGGCAGAAAATTGCTGGAATAAATATAGCTCATTCAGGGATATTCTCTAGTGATAGAACTATAGAGGAATATGCAACAGGAATATGGGGCTCAGGATTCCTTTATAAGAACTTATAAAGCATGAAGTTAATATAATTTATACTGCTGGGGGAGATGGTGATAATTGAGCTATATAATGCATGATTCTCAGAATACATGGTTCAGAAATCCCTTTGGTGCAGTGGAAACTGGACGGGATATTACACTTAAGATTGAGGGAGACGATATTGATGAAGCATATCTTAATCTAATTTATCCAAGCGGAGAGAATAGATCTGTAAGGATGAACAAAGAACAAAAAGTGCAATATCCCAATACTTTTGTTTTCAGCACCACAATAAATACTGGAGATAGAAGAGGTCTTATCTTTTACAGCTTTACGATAAAGCAGTACGGAAGAGTATTTTTCTATGGTAACAATCAGGAGTTTTTAGGGGGCGAAGGCAAGATATATAACAATAATCCTATTAGTTATCAGATTACAGTTTATCGTGAATGTGAATCTCCAAAGTGGTACAAGGAAGGAATTGTATATCAGATATTTGTTGACAGATTTTTTAACGGTAATGAATGCTGTAAGATTGAAAATCCTAAAAGTAATAGTTTCATCTATGCAAGGTGGGATGACAGGCCCATGTATATAAAGAATAATGATGGAAGTATTGTAAGATGGGACTTTTATGGAGGAAATCTCCTTGGTGTTATAAAAAAATTAGGATATCTCCATGAGTTAGGAGTCACTGCTATTTATTTTAATCCTATTTTTGAAGCATCATCTTCACATAGATATGATACTGGAGACTACAAGAAGATTGATCCTATGTTTGGTGATGAAGATATATTTAAGAAGTTATGCGTTGAAGCTGAAAAGCTTGGAATTCATATAATTCTTGATGGTGTATTCAGTCACACAGGATCAGACAGTATATATTTCAATAAATATGGGAATTACGACAGCGTTGGTGCATATCAGTCAAAAGAATCTCCATATTATGAATGGTATCAGTTTAGTTATTATCCAGATAAATATGAATGCTGGTGGGGCATAGGAAATCAGCCTAATGTTAATGAACTAGTTCCATCGTATTTAGATTATATAATTTATGATAAAGATTCAGTAATAAACAAGTGGATGAATCTGGGTGCTGATGGCTGGAGGCTTGATGTTGCTGATGAACTGCCGGATAAATTTATCAAGGAACTTAAGAAAGAGATGAAGAAGAACAAAAAGGATTCAGTTCTTATTGGGGAAGTATGGGAAGATGCTTCTAATAAAGTAAGTTATGGATCAAGGAGAGAGTATCTTTATGGAGATGAACTTGATTCAACAATGAATTATCCATTTAGGGATGATGTGATTGGTTTTCTTTTAGGCAATATTGATTCTAGAATGTTTATAAGAAAAATGATGAGTCTTAAAGAAAATTATCCAAGAGAAAACTTTTATTCAATGATGAATATGCTTGGTACACATGATACTGAAAGAATCTTAACTGTATTTGAGAATAATAGAAGTAGACAGGATGCAGTAAAACTTTTAAAGATAGCAGTAGCAATCCAGATGACTCTTCCAGGTGTACCCCATATATATTATGGAGATGAAGTAGGCGTTACTGGTGGAAAAGATCCTGATAACAGAAGCACTTACCCATGGGGAAAGGAAGACAATGATATATTATCTCATTATAAAAAGATGCTGAGAATCAGAACAAGAAGTACCTGTCTTAAAAAAGGAGAGCTTAGATTTTATGGAACTGACTATGATGTAATTGCATTTGAAAGATACTATAAAAATGAAAAAGTAATCACTGTTGTCAACAGAAATCTGTCATCTTCTAAAAATATAACTTTAGATATATTAGAAGGTGAATATGAAAATATGCTGACAGAAAAGAAAGAGGTATTGGATTCTAAAACAAGCATAAAAGTTGGACCTGCAGAAATTAAAATTTTGAAATTGCTTATTGATAAAAGAATAAATATATTAGGTATAAATTCATAGAAGTGCTCATATTGTTAAATGAGATAATTTTTGTTTCGGGGGTAGAGCAATGATACGAACACTTGTATGTGAAAAAGAAGGGTGTACAGGAAACAAATTTTACGTAAAAAGTGATGGAGGAAATCTTTATATAAAGTGTAAGGAATGTGGCGAAGAATATTGTTATGACGTAAGTTATTATGATTATAAAATACTTTCTTCATGTTCTAACTGTGGTAATGATTTATTCAAGATTTTTAAGGATACTGATAAAGAAGGTATATATATAAAATGTTCTGAATGTGGAAGTCCTCCTGAAAAAATATATGTAGATGATGATGGTAATCAAGTAACATATGAGGAAAAAAAGCTTGAAGAAATGAAGAATATGATTTATGGCATAGATCAGAAAATAAATGATATGAATAATACCATAAATCAGGTAAAAAACGATCAAGAATTTTTAGAAGAATCAATGGCATATTTGAATAAATTTATAGCATCTAAAAATTAAGAAATACTATTAAGCTGATTATATGTTGATAGTAATATGAAGTAATGCAGCAATAATAGGATAGATATGTTAATAAATGAGATTTTGAACAGCAGTAATTCAGCTATCTGTATTCTGCTTTCATAATCTTATTCTGATTTTTTGTTTATGGAGAGAACAATAATATTTGAAAATATATATTATGCTGTACTTTGTATATTATCAACATCTAAATATCAAATGATTAAGCAGTTTATAACTTAAGTATAAGATGCATAATAATTTAAAAATAAAAGACGTATAAATAGGTTAATATTGAGAACTGTTAATTTGTTAAGGAGGGGTTTATAAATATGGCAAAAAAGGAAATGATAGCAATGATTTTGGCAGGAGGACAAGGATCAAGATTAGGTGTTTTGACAAAAAAGTTGGCTAAGCCTGCTGTGCCTTTTGGAGGTAAATATAGAATAATAGATTTCGCATTAAGCAATTGTTCAAACTCAGGTATCCATACTGTAGGGGTTTTAACACAGTATAAACCATTAGAGCTTAATTCACATATAGGAATAGGCAGTCCATGGGACCTTGACAGAAGAGGCGGCGGAGTATTTATACTTCCACCATACCAGGAAGAAAAAGGGGGAAACTGGTATAAGGGAACTGCTAATGCAATATATCAGAATATAGCCTTCGTAGATAATTATGATCCAGAATATGTTCTTGTACTATCAGGAGATCATATTTATAAGATGGATTATGAGAAGATGCTTAATTTTCACAAGAAAAATGCAGCAGATGCAACTGTTGCAGTTATTAATGTAACTTTAAAAGAAGCAAGTAGATTTGGAATTTTAAATACAAATGATGATGGTTCAATTTACGAATTTGAAGAAAAGCCAAAGGAACCAAAGAGTACCAATGCTTCTATGGGAGTTTACATTTTCAATTGGAAAGTATTGAAGAAATTCCTAAAGGAAGATGAAGCAGATAAAGATTCACAGAATGATTTTGGTAAAAATATTATTCCTAAAATGCTTGCAGACAGAAGAAGAATGTTTGCATATGAGTTTAAAGGATACTGGAAGGATGTTGGAACTATAGATAGTCTTTGGGAAGCTAACATGGATCTTCTTAAAGATGATAATGGACTTGACTTATATGATAATGACAGCAGAATTTATTCTGTAAATCCAGTAAGACCTGCACAATATATAGGTTCTGAAGCAGATGTAAAATCATCTCTAGTAGTTGAAGGATGCGTAATCCATGGAACTGTTAAGAATTCAGTACTTTTTCAAGGCGTTTATGTAGGAAAGAATACAGTAATTAAGGATTCAGTCATTATGCCTGATGCAAGAATAGGTGACAACGTAACTATAGATAAAGCAATTATAGGAAGTAGAGCAGTTATAAGAAAAGAAAGCAGAATTGGTAATGGTGACACAGTTACTGTCGTGGCTGACAAAGAAGAAGTTAAAAGCGGAACTGTTATAGAATAAAAAAACGTATCTAGATTGTGGAGGGAAAATTTAATGAAAAACTATGTTGGGATAATAAATTTAGACGAAAAGGAAGACCAGATAAGAGAATTAACAATTACAAGACCATTAGCTTCAGTACCACTTGGTGGTAGATATAGAATAATAGATTTTATTCTTTCAAATATGACTAATGCAGGTATAGATAATATTGGAATTTTTGCGAAGAGCGCTTCAAGATCATTGATGGACCATTTGAGTAATGGACGTCCATGGGATTTACACAGAAAGAAAGATGGACTTAGATTCTTTAATTTTGGACAAACAGCACCAGTAGATGATGATGTTCATGTATTTGCAGATAATCTCGACTTCTTTAAATATTGTAAACAGGAGTATATACTATTAGCACCATCATATATGATTTGTAATATAGATTTTGTAAAAGCTGAAGAATATCACGAACAAAGTGGAGCAGATGTCACAATAATATATAAAAAAGTAAATAATGCAAATGATCATTTTTATGGATGCGATTTGCTTAATATAGAAGATGAAAGAGTTGTAAGTGTAGGCAAGAATATTGGTAATAATAAAGAAGCAACAATTGGAATGGAAATGTTCCTAATGAAAAAAGACTTATTTGTGGGCCTTATTTATGAGTGTATTAAGACTGGAAAATGGTCAAAGATTAAGCAGTGTATATATGCTAATCTTTCAAACTATAAAGTAAGAGCATTTGAATTTGATGGATATTTATCATGTGTAAATTCACTAGCTTCTTATTATATGGCTAACATGGACCTTCTTAATACAAGGATAAACAATGAATTATTTTTTGACAATGGACCTATTTACACAAAGACTAAGGATGAGGCACCTACAAAATATACAGAAGACAGCAATGTTGTTAATTCAATAGTTGCTAATGGATGTTATATTGAAGGAACAGTTGAAAATTGCATAATTTCCAGAAGAGTAAAAGTAAATAAAGGAGCAGTACTTAAAAACTGTATTATTCTTCAAAATACAGTTATAGGACCAGATGCAAAACTTACTCATGTAATTACTGATAAATGTTCATATATTTCTAAGGGAGAAAACTTGATGGGTTCTAAGAATTATCCTATAGTAATTGAAAAACAAAGAATATTCTAATTATAGCTGGGACTGTGAAATATAAATATTTTTATGTTTTTGCAGCCCTTAGTTTATATTAACATAAATTTGTTGGTATAATATAGTTTATAAGGAATGTTATGGGGCGAAATTCTTAAGCAGTTCATTTGGTTAAGATTATTGAAGTGTGATAAATAAATGAGATTGAGGGGTTGAACATGATGAGAGTTTTATTTGTAACAGCAGAAGCATATCCCTTTATGAAAACAGGAGGATTAGGAGATGTCTCATATGCGCTTCCTAAGGCTCTAAAAAAATTGGGCATGGATGTTAGGGTTATAATGCCTAAATATAAATTTGAAAAAAGAATAAGAAGAAGAATGAAGAAGATAGCTGACTTTTCTACATATATAGGCTGGACTGTCGTCAGCTGTTCCTTATGGACTATGAAATATGATGGGGTTACTATGTACTTTGTAGATAATTCTCGTTATTTTTATAGAAAAAATCCTTATGGATATTATGATGATGGAGAGAGATTCATTTATTTTTCTAAGGCAGTTCTTGAAAGTATAAAATATCTTGGCTTTCAGCCTGATATAATGCATTGTAATGATTGGCACTGTGCACTTTCGATACCTCTTAAAGATATATATTATAAAGGGGATTTACGATACGAGAATATAAAAACTATATTTAGTATTCATAATATTCTTTATCAGGGTGTTTATTCAAAGGATATTTTATGGATGCTTGGTATAGATGAGGACAAGTGTTATACAGAAGATACACTGAAGTATTATGATTCTGTATCATTCATGAAGTGGGCAATAACTACGGCGGATAAAGTTTCTACAGTAAGCAGCTCTTATGCAGAGGAGATAAAAGAAGAGTATGTTTCATTTGGATTATCACCAGTGTTCAGGAAGAGAATGGACAACGTTTATGGTATTCTTAATGGAATAGATTACGATATGTTTAATCCTGAAAAGGACAAAGAAATTTATAAGAACTTCAATGCTGCATGTATAGAAAACAAGATTAAAAATAAGCTTGCTCTGCAGAAGGAGCTTGGGCTGGAAGTTGATCCTGATATACCGATAATAGCTGTTATAACAAGGCTGACTGATCAGAAGGGAATAGATTTAATTGAATCTGCACTGAATTATATAATGAAGAAGAAAGTACAGTTTATTGTTAATGGAGTTGGAAACAAGAATTATGAAGGCATGCTTAAGTATATGGAAAGCAAGTATAATGGTAGTTTTAAGGCGTGCATTGTATTTGATTCTGATCTTGCCAAAAGAATCTATGCATCTTCTGATATGTTTTTAATGCCTTCGAAATTTGAACCATGTGGTCTTGGACAGATGATTGCAATGAGATATGGAACTATTCCGATAGTAAGAAATACAGGCGGTCTGAAGGATTCAGTATCAGAATTTAATAAATATACATTAAAGGGAAATGGATTTACTTTTGATGATTATTCTATTGAATCAATGATGGGAGCTATTGATAATGCACTTAAGTTATATGGCGATAAAGAAGTGTGGAAAGCACTGATGGTTTCAGCCATGAATACTGATAATACATGGGATAGGTCAGCAAAGCAGTATGTAAAAATGTACTCAAGAATCATGAAAAAGAAGAAAAAGAAGTACGATAATAAAAATAATATAAACAACGAAAAAAATAAACTTGAATCAGAGTATAGGGTATAATGTATAACGCATAGTATTGGATGGAATTGGCTGTTCTGATTTCTTAATTTAAATGAATTAGAAACTCCGTAGGAGTTTTATCCTTTACTGTGCGTTATGCTCTATGAATTATGAACTAATTTGTGAATAACGGAATATAGCATAAGAATATATTATTAAATAAAGTATAGGTGGAGTTGATAACATGGAGGATGATAACTTACATAAAAAAAATAAAAGAGTAGTAGTGAAAGTTGGTACTTCCACTCTGACTTATGAGAATGGAAATATTAATTTAAGCAGGCTTGAGAAGCTTACTAGAGAGATATCAGACCTAACAAACAGGGGATATGAAATTATTCTTGTTTCATCAGGTGCAATTGGTATGGGTAAGGCAAAGCTTAAGCTTACGGAAAAGCCAAAGACTATTATGGAGAAGCAGGCAGTAGCAGCTGTTGGACAATGTGAACTGATGGCTTTGTACAGCAGACTTTTTGGGGAATACAGTCATACAGTTGCTCAGGTTCTTCTTACAAGAGATGTTATAGAAGATAAACATATGAGAAATAACGTAAGTAATACATTTAAGGTCCTTCTGAGCAGAGGTATTATCCCTATTGTAAATGAAAATGATACAGTTTCTATAGATGAAATTGAGAATGTTTGTAGATTTGGTGATAATGATAAGCTTGGTGCAATTGTTGCAAATGTTACCAATTCAGATTTATTAATTATTCTTTCAGATATAGATGGACTTTATGACTGTGATCCAAGAAAAAACGAAAATGCAAAGCTTGTAGAGGTTGTAGAAGAAATTGATGAAAAACTTGAGCAGTCTGCAGGGGGAGCTGGTTCTGATGCTGGAACTGGTGGAATGAAGACTAAAATTGAAGCTGCAAAGTTAACAATGGACAGCGGAATAAATATGATAATAGCAAATGGCTCAGAAGAAAAATCAATAGACAGAATCTTAAGCGGTGAAAAAATCGGAACTTTATTTATAGGAAGGAGTGAAAAGTAAAATGGGCAGTATTAATGATATAGGAATGAAAGCAAAAAAGGCTAGCAGAAAGCTTGCGTTATTAAGTACTTTAGAAAAAAATAATATACTTCAAAAAGCAGCAGATATTCTTGAGAAAAACGCTGGATATATTATAGAACAGAATAAAATAGATATAAAAAATGCGGAAGATGCAGGAATGAAGACAACACTTATTGACAGACTTAGCCTTAATGAGAGCAGAATAAAAGGCATGGCTCAGGGGATGAGGGATGTCGCAAAACTTGATGATCCTGTAGGAAGTGTTGACTCTATGTGGAAAAGACCAAATGGTCTTCAGATAGGTCAGAAGAGAGTTCCGCTTGGTGTTATCGGGATTATATATGAAGCAAGACCTAATGTTACTTCAGATGCAGCATCATTATGCATAAAGTCAGGCAACTCTGTAATTCTTAGGGGAGGAAAAGAGGCTATAAACTCCAATAAAGCTGTTGTTAAGATGATTAAGGAGGCATTAAGAGAAAGTGGCATTGATGAAAACTCAGTTCAGCTTGTTGAAGATACGTCAAGAGAATCTGCAAATGAAATGATGAGACTTGATAAGTATATCGATGTGCTTATACCAAGAGGGGGCGCAGGACTTATACAAGCTGTAAAGAAAAATTCTACTGTGCCAGTTATTGAAACTGGTGTTGGCAACTGTCATATATATGTTGATAAAGATGCTGACTTAGATATGGCCTGTGATATTGTAATCAATGCAAAATGTAGTAGACCATCAGTGTGTAATGCTGCTGAATCGCTGCTTATACACAAGGATATTGCGGATAAGTTTGTACCTATGATATGCAGCAAGTTACGAGATAATAATGTTGAAATAAGAGGATGCAGTAAGGTGCAGTCTTTATTCAATGATGTTGTTCCAGCAGATGAGGAAGACTGGGGGAAAGAATATCTTGATTATATAATGTCAGTAAAGGTGATTGATTCTATAGAAGAAGCAATTGATCATATTGATAAGTATAGTACAAATCATTCAGAAGCTATTGTGACTAATAATTATAATAATGCTCAGAAGTTCTTAAATGAAGTTGATTCTGCAGCTGTTTATGTTAATGCATCAACAAGATTTACAGATGGCGGAGAAATGGGCTTCGGTGCAGAAATAGGAATAAGTACACAGAAGCTTCATGCAAGAGGACCTATGGGGCTTAAACAGCTAACAACAATAAAATATATAGTTTATGGAGATGGACAGATAAGAAAATAGTGTTTCATTTATTAAAATGTTACCTCACCAGCATTAATGTTGTGTATAATATACAGTATTGATTATTTTATTTATATAACGGGGAGGAAAATTAATGGATAAGAGTTCCAGAAAAAAGATAATAATGTGGATTCTATTCCTTGGCTGGATTTCTTTTATATTTTATATGTCAAATCAGCCAGCAGTAATATCTGATGAACAAAGCGGATTTGTTATAGATCTGATTAAAGCTATGGGAATTGATATAGAAAGCAAATTTGGAGAACTTACTAACTTTGCAGTAAGAAAAGCCGCACATGTTTCAGAATACTGTGTACTTGCATTTATATCATACAATCTTGTAAGATGCTATATAGAAAAGAAGAATCATGCGAGACTTTACTGCATAATAATAGTATTTTTATATGCTTGCACAGATGAAATACATCAGCTTTTTGTTCCAGGAAGATCAGGAATGTTCAGAGATGTGCTTATAGATACAAGCGGGGCGGTAATTGCAGTAGTAGTACTTTATATTATTGACAGGGTAAAAATAAAGAAATATAAAGCAGTACAATAATTTAGAGTTTAAATTTAGAATTCAGGATGAAAGCAGCCTACTGATTTCTTACATCTTAATGGAGGACAACTCCAAGCATTTGAAGTTAAAAAGACTGGTTTTATATCGGTCTTTTTTGTTACATAAATTTTGAATAAATGGATTAAGTGGCTTATAATATAAAATATATGTGTTATAAAAATATCAATTATATTTTTTATGATATGGGGAAGAGGTTTATTTTAATTAGAAAAGGGGTAAAAACATGGGAAAAAAACTAATTTCAGTATTAACTGCAGCAACAATGGCAGCAGCTTTATTAATGGGATGCGGTGGTAACAACACAGCAGAAAAGAATACTGCCAAAACAACAAAAGAAGCCAAGACAATAAATATGATAGTTCCTGATGGACTTCCAGCAGTGGCTTTATCAAAATTTATGACTGATACAAAAAAGATAGATAATGTTACTATAAATTCTTCTATAGAAAAAACAACAGAAGCATTATCAACTGCAATAATGAAAGGTGAACCAGATGTAGCAGTTGTTCCATCAAATTTAGCAGCGCAGGCTTATAACAAAAAGGTTGGCTATAAAATACTTGGTACAGTTGGATGGGGATCAATGTATCTAGTTTCTACAGATTCAGCAGTTAAACAGTTAAGTGATATAAAGGGCAAGGAAGTTTATTGCCTTGGAAAAGGCTTAACTCCAGATATAGCATTCAAGAGCGTATTAAAGCAGAATAATATTGATGCTGACAAAGATGTAAATATTACATATGTAAGTGCAGCTTCAGAGCTTCCACCAGTAGTAATAGGAGGAAAGGCTAAGCTTGCAGTTGTTCCAGAACCAGCATTAACAGCAGTTAAGGCAAAGAAAAAGGATCTTAATGTGATTTGTAATCTGAATGATGAATGGAAGAAAATTTTGGATTCTGATTATGGATTCCCTCAGTCAACATTAATAGTAAAAGAAAGCCTTCTTAAGAATGACAAAGAATTTGTCAACAAGTTAGCTGACAGTGCAAAAGAAAATGTAAAGTGGGTTAATGACAATAAAGACAAAGTCGGAGCCATGAGCGAAAAGCTAGGTGTTACTGTAAAAGCAGTTATAGTAGCTAAAGCATTAGAAGATGCAAATCTTGATTTTGTAAATATAAAGGATTCTGAAAAGGTATATACAAAGTACTTTGAAGAATTAAATAAGTATCAGCCTAAAATAATAGGAGGAAAAGTACCAGATGCTAAAATTTTTACGAGCCAAAACTAGTAGAAAATTAATTTTTACTTTTATATGGATTGGTATATGGTGCATAGCGGCAGGAGTGGTGTCAAACGACATCCTTCTGCCGTCTCCTTTAAAAGTAGCAGATAATTTTATTACATTATTACAAGACAAATCATTTATTCATATAATATCAAGTACTCTTCTAAGGGTGGTTGTTAGTTTTATCATTTCTTTACTTTCGACAATGGTTATAGCTGGAATTTCGTGTTCGTTCAGTATATTTGAAGATTTTATTTATCCACTTATTTCAGTATTTAAGTCTGTACCAACTATGGCATTAATAATTATCCTGCTTATATGGCTGGATAAGGAAACTGCTCCATATATAATAGGCGTTATTATTTCATTTCCCATATTATATGAAAATATTATGAGCAGCATAAAGTGTATAGATAAGGATGTTATAGATATGGCATATATATATAATGTTACATTAAAAAGGAGAATAATCGACATATACATTCCTTCAGTTATTTTTTCAGTACATGGGATATTAAGCTCAACTATATGCCTTGTGTTAAAGGTTGTTGTAGCGGGAGAAATTTATGGCCAGCCAAAGTACGGGATAGGCGTATCTCTGCAGCTTGAAAAGATGTATTTTAATACGACAGCTATTATTTCATGGATAATAATAGTGGCAGTAATATGTCTTCTAATAACATTTTTAAGCAGAATATTAGGGAAGGTATTATATAGATGGAAGAGGTAGTAAAGTTCAATAATATAAATAAATCATACGGAGACAGTAAGATTTATGACAACTTTAATATTGATATAAGAAAAGGCAGAATCAACTGTATCCTTGGAAAATCAGGCTGTGGTAAGACTACTTTGTTGAAAGTGATTGCAGGTGACAGCAGATTCAAAGGGCATATCAGTTATATATTTCAGGAAGATAGGCTTATTCCATGGAAAAATATTTATAAAAACATGGAGTTTGTCCTTGAAAAAAAATATACAAGATATGATAGGAAAAATATTATTAATAAATATCTTTCAATGCTTAATATAAGTGAATGTAGTAATAAATATCCTTCAGAATTAAGTGGTGGTATGAGACAGAGAGCAGATATAGGAAGAGCATTTGCATATCCGGGTGAAATATTGCTTATGGATGAACCGTTTAAATCACTAGATATAAAAACTAAAGAAGATATAATAAATGATTTTAAACAAATGACTATAAAAGAGAAAAGAACTGTAATTCTAGTTACACATGATATAGATGAGGCGCTAAAAGTTTCTGATTATATTTTTGTTTTTGGAAAAAGACCAGTTGAGATTCTACAGCAGTATGATTTATATGATAGCAATAAGGAGATTATAGCTATAAAGCAGGAAGTTAAAGAATTATTTGGTATATATAAAGCATAAACATTTCCTGGTGTACCTCCTGTAGAAAAAGGGCGAAAAAAAGAGGATAAGATATTAATATGGATTTAACTTTGAATTATTAATATATTAATAAAAACATATAAAATTGAAAGTGATAAGATAGTCAATGTCACCGAGATGTGATGCGGAAATTGAATGAAAAATTGAGACACATTTAAGTTCAAGTTTCTGAAAAATCTTTTCAAAAAAAGTGTTGACACAAAACACTGATGATGATAAGATAGTCAATGTCGCTGAAAGGCAGCAAGAAAAAGGAACTTCTCACAAGTGAGAAG
>NZ_VULX01000038.1 GCF_009696465.1 Inconstantimicrobium porci
GATTCTGTGTTATGATTTGGGTAATTCATAGTGATTATCCTCCTTGTTATTTTGGTTTCGCAACTTAATTATAACACGGGTAATCACTATGGATTTTTTATTGGTTCAATTTCATTATACAATTAGTCAATTAAATATATTATATGGATTCACATATAATATTTCATGTATATCTTCTTCACTAAAGTTTAATTTTCTTAAGGCCGGTATTATATGATTAAATGTATATAATATATTCTTTTCTACTTTTTGATTTTTTCTTTGTTCTCTTATTTTTATTTGATTATTTTTCCATAGCCAATAACTATCTGCACTAATTAATATTTTATTTAAATAGCCATAATCTTTTAAGTATTTAGCTATATCTGCAGAGTTAATGCATCTTTTACCATTTTCGTTAAACCCAAAATTACTAAGCAATATGCTTGCTCCAGTTTGAGTGACTTTTATCATATTGTTCATAGAATTATTAAAATTCTCTTCATTAAAAGAATTTTCTAGATGTGATAAATAAATATGATTTGGATCTGCACCAAAGTTAATTAATGTCTTTATATGATTTAATGCACCTTTTGGTGAATGCGTTGCTATAGGAATGTTATACTTTTGTTGCAAAATACTTGCTACTTCAAAAAATTTTAGTTCATTCCTTGATAAACTTTCATTTTTTGCAGCAATTTTTATTACTCCAGGTCTACATTTCTCACTTCCCACACCACATTCTATCTTTTTTGATAACTTATTAACTAATGTTTCTACGTTATCTATTTTATATTGCTTTGGTACAAACTTATCTAAGTAAAATCCAACTGATGATATTATATTAAAATCATTACAATTTTCAATTAAATTTTTATAAGGTGAAAACTTAGCATACGGTGTTAAGTCAACTATAGTTTTAACATTAAACTTTTTTAACAAGTTTAATTGTTTTAATGCAAAGTCTGTATTCTCTTGTTCTTTATAGTATGGATAATTATTAAAGATATGTTCATGTATTAAAGTGAGCCCCAGCTCTTCTACGTCTATTGAACCTTTAACTGTATTTACTTTTTTCATTTCTTCCTCCATATTGTAATATATTGTTAATCCATTTCATTGTTATTACCATATATATTAAAGATTGGATTCCATAAAATCAAACCTTTTAATTCCGTTATAGACTGTGTTGCTAATATTGCATTTCTAGCGCCATCACTGAATCCAATTAAAAATATTTCTGTTTTGATATTTCCGAAACAAGACTTTATATAATTACACACTTCCTTAATATCTTTTATTCTATCTTTCATATTTGATTGTTCAAAATAACCGTCACTAACTCCTAAATTTCTATAATCAAATCTTATAAGATTGACACCATTTTCTTCAAAGAATTTTCCTAATTTTACGCCTATTCTGTGTTGGTTAGTGTAAAGTTTCTTCACACTTTTTACTTTAAAATTTATTTATATATCAAGGTTTCGGAAGTTTTTTTGTATAAAAAAACAACGACCCCCTAATTTCATGTTACAATTGAATCGCTACAACCAAAATCCAACATGAAAGGATGTCGTTATTGTGGATTCAATTATAACTTATTTACTAATATATATCAATATTTAATTAAAACTATTTATCAGCTTATAGGATTTATTGCTCAGCATATACCGCTTAAGCAAATGCAATTTGATGATTCTAACAGTCCTAAATATCAAAAGTTTAAAGTAGATAAACTGCCTATAATCAAGCGTTTTGAGCAGGTTGATTACAAACTGCTTTTAGCGTATTACAAGCATAAATATAATAAAATTATCAAGCCCGTCCAAAGACGTAACGGTAAAACTATTCCAGACAAAATTATCTGCCCTAAATGTGGTGCCACTCATGAATACATCTATGATAACAATGGTAGTAAAGGCCAGTATCAATGCAAAGTTTGTGGTACTGCATTTAAAGAGTCTAATTTTGTTACTAAGCCTTTAGTTTTTAAATGTCCATACTGTGGCTCGACGCTTACGGAACGTAAGGAACGAAAACATTTTAAAGTACATAAATGCACAAATAATAAGTGTTCATACTATCTTGCTAATTTAATTAAAAACTTCCCAAACAAAACTCTTAAGTTCATTGCTGATGGCTATAGTGCGTATCCATTAGCAAAGCAGCAATTTGAATTAGAAGAAGAGAAAATCTTCCTTCTTTATTTTTTCATACGAAACTTTACACTATCCAATAATAACTTTTTAGCATATTGTTCCAATACATAATACCATACTTACAAAGCTTATTTCAAAAAAGCTATATAATAACTATTGCAAAATCAACTTTCTGGACACAATTCTTTTCTGTTCTCTATTAACTTCTTAAATTAGATTAAGTCAAACGTCATATGTCAAAAGCGCAAAGTAATGATTAAATTCCCTCAGAATTTCAAAATGGAGGTTTCACCTCCAAACCTCCTTAAGTTACAACCTTTAGAGGCTTGGAGGCAAAGCCTCCATTACTAATATTAGAATTCAGAATGAATTCTGTCCTAAATTATACATTATACAATATACATTCTACATTTTATAAGTAAATGATGCTTTATTTTTTGTATTGCTAGCGTTTCCTATCCAAAGATTGAATTCGCCTTCTTCGCTAACAAGCTTGCCTTCTGCATTAACAAAACGTAGCATTTCTTCATCTACATCAAATGATACTACTGCTTCTTCTCCTGGCTGTAAAGTTACCTTTTTAAAGCTTTTAAGTTCTTTAACTGGTCTTACAACACTTGCAAAGCAGTCCTGTAAATATAGCTGTAATGTCTCAGTTCCAACAGTATGTCCAATATTTTTCACACTTACTTCTGCTTTTATTGATTTGCTGTCTGTAAGAGTTGTATCGCTTAGTCTGACTTGTGAAATCTCAAACTCTGTATAACTCTTTCCATAACCAAATGGATAAAGAGGTTCATTTGGCATATCAATATATTTTGAACAATATCTTGGATCACTTGATAATTCAGCTGGACGTCCAGTTGAATAATGGTTGTAGCTTATTGGAACCTGTCCAACAGAATATGGGAAACTCATTGGAAGCTTACCTTGTGGATTAACCTTTCCAGTAAGAACATCAACTACTGCATTTCCTCCTTCTGTTCCAGGCATCCATACATCTAAAACAGCCTTTGCAGTCTGTGAAATTTCACGAAGATCTAGAGGTCTACCGTTAAACAATACTACTACAATATTTTCATTTACTTTTGCTATTTCTCTAAACAACTTCATCTGAACTTCTGGAACATCAATAAAGCCACGGCTTGTTGCTTCACCACTCTGCATATAATGCTCTCCAATAGGCATAACGACAACTTCTGCTTCCTTGGCAGCTGACACTGCTTCCCTCATCATTTTTTCCTGTTCTTCTTCTGGAACTTCCTTAGGTGCACCATCACCAAAGCCCACAAGTTTTACATCATTGCCAAGTACAGGAGAACCGTTGACATAAACTGTCCTGTCACTGCTAAACACTTTTTCTGCAGCTTCTTTTATTGTAACGCAGTCTTTAGCATTACCTGTAATTGCCCAGCTGCTTATCATTTCCTTATTATCAGTATATGGACCTATAAAGGCTATCTTCTTCTTTAAATCTAATGGAAGAATATTTTCATCATTCTTTAAAAGTACAAATGATTCGCTTGCTGCCTGTCTTGCTAATTTTCTGCTTTCTTCTGTTAAAACAAGTGTCTTTTCTTCATCAACACTTGCATCCTTATATGGATTTTCAAAAAGTCCAAGCTTATTCTTCAAAAGAAGTATTCTAAGAACAGCATCATCAATAAGCTTCTCATCTACCTTACCTTCTTCTACTAGTTTTACTAGATTAGCAGCATATACATTACTCATCATATCTATATCAACGCCAGCTTCGATAGCTTTTTTAGCTGCTTCAGTTTCATCTTTGCTGTAGCCATGAGCAATTGTTTCCTTAATTGCACTAAAATCTGAGATAAGCACGCCATCGAAACCCATTTCGTTTCTAAGTATATCTCTCATAAGCCACTTATTTGTAGTTGCTGGAACTCCATTAACAGTATTAAATGAAGTCATTACCATACCTGCACCAGCTTTAACTCCTGCTTCATATGGTGCAAGATATAAATTACGAAGTGTATTATCACTTAATTCAACAGTGTTATAATCCCTTCCTGCAATAGCTCCACCATATGCTGCAAAGTGTTTTATGCATGCACAAACTTTATAAGGTTTTCCCATATCATCTCCCTGGAACCCTTTAACCTGCGCTTCTGCAAAACAGCTGTTAAGATATGGATCTTCCCCTGTTGATTCCATAACACGTCCCCATCTTGCATCATGAACTAGATCTACCATTGGCGAAAATACTACATGCAGTCCTGATATTGAAGCTTCTTTAGCGGCAACTGATGCACACTTTTCAGCCATTTCAAGATTAAAAGTTGCTCCTTGAGCTATTGGCGGTGGAAATATAGTTTTCATACCATGAATTACATCAGCCATAAATAGCATTGGAATATGATGTGGCTGCTTCTCCATATATTTTTTCTGTATATGAATAAGTTTTTCAGCCTCGAATGTTCCAAGTATAGAACCTGCCATATCTACATCATCTTGTGTTATTCCAAGATCACGCATAGGCCCTGTTAAAACACCTTCATCATCCATATAAAAAAATCCCATAATCTGTAGCATTTGATCTATTTTTTCTTGTAACGACATTATCGAAACCAGTTTCGTAATTTCCTGTACCTTCATCTTCATCCCCCTAAATTTAATAAACATTAATTTTATATTACCAAATTTAGTGCAGAATATACAAGTATTTTTCTTATCGTTTTCATTATAAATTAATTTTTTATTATAGATATAATATACGTAACCATTCTTAAAATCTATATGAGAATGTGGAAAAAGATATTCATGTTAAAGCCTATAAGATGTGTAAATATCGGAAATATTGCAAAAAAGCTATGGGATAATAACTTAAAATTAGAATATATTTGCTATCTCTATAAAAAAGAACATTCCTTTTCTAATTGCTTTATAATACTACACTTGCATATATGCATTTAGGGGACCACAATAATGCGCTTCTTGAAATTTATCATATTTTCAATACTTTTAAGTCTCTTACTAAACATGATATTTTTGAACTAAACATCCTAAAATTTACCGAGTTATTAACATTATTGTTCTAGTGTACTATTCTTCTATTGAAATTGCTTCAACTGGGCAGCTATCGCAAGCTTCTATTACTAAGCTTTCATTATCTTCTGATACTTCACCAGCTACAGCATATCCTTCTTCAAGATTAAATACTTCTGCGCATATTCCTTCACATAATCCACAGCTTATACATTTATTTTCATCAACTCTTGCTTTCATCCTTAGTTCCTCCATAATAGTCAATTAATTTCCGCAGATAATATTAAATAAAATTTTTTATTCTTTGTCAATAAAAATTTAATGTATATTTATTTCAATTCTGCGCACAATATATATTGGCTGGGGGATTTCATCCTGACTTCTAGATCTGAGCTAGAAATCAAATGTTGGGTTCCCCGGCTTTACCAGAAAATTTTAAGGTCTATAATTGAAGCTTGCGTGTACCGACGGAGATTCAAAATAGATCTTAAAATTTTTTATTTTATATAGCTTTAGGAGGTAGACAGATGTTTGATGAAGATACATATAATGATGATGTCAAGTCATTTACAAACATAAAATCAGATGAAGCAGGACAGCTATTAGAGACACAGGATAAGACCATAGTCTACATAGGGCGTGAAACATGCCCATACTGCAGAAAGTTTGTGAAAAAGCTCAGTGCAGTAGCTAGCAATGTCAATGAAATAATCTACTATGTAAATAGCGATGATATAACAGACACGAATCTAAATTTTTTCAGACAAAAATACACAATCAACACAGTTCCAGGATTCCTTGTAGGAAAAAAAGGCACTGTAGAAGTAAAATGCGACTCTTCAATGAGTGAAGAACAAATCAAAGATATGATGCAATAAACTTAAATAGACTCTTTTGCCTTTAGTTAAACTGATTATAACTCATAGTTTAGGACATAATTCATGTGATAGCATGAATTATTTCTTTTCTCTTCTCTCTACTCTCTTATCTCAAATCTAATTAATAAACAAAAAAGTAGATACCAATCCATTGCAGTACTGCTCCTGCCAGCACGAAGAAGTGCCAGATGAAATGATCATACTTTTTATTCTTGGAAAATGGAATCATTCCTGTAGTATACACAATACCACCAATAAGAATCATCCAGAATAACGGACGATTATGCATGAACCAGTCAGGAAGAAACATTAGTCCGCTCCATCCTATAACAAAGTATAAAGTAAAATGAATCCACTTCATTCTTCCTGGGCCAAATACTCCTAAAATTATTATACCAAAAAGAATTATTGCCCACTGTATACAGAAAAGCATTACTCCTAAAGTATTTCCTAAATATACAAGATATAATGGCGCAAATGTGCCACCTATTAAGAGATAAATTGAAGAGTAATCAAATCTTCTCCATAATCGTTTTACAATTGATCCACTTCTAAATGAATGATATAAACAGCTCATAAGCATCATAAAAAACAGACTGATACCATAAAAGCATGATGCCATAACTTTAAGACCCGTATCAGATTTAAGCAGAAGCAGTATTAATCCTGCCAGTGCTAAAGCTGCACCTACCCCATGAGTTATAGCATTGCCTACTTCCTCCCCTACAGTAAGATGAGGTGGTTCATTAAGCTCCCTTATCTGCTGTCTTCTAAGTTCCCTCTGCTGTTTTTTATCTATTTCATTCAATTTATTCTTCATAATATAGTACTCCTTTAACTCTAATAATTTACTAATTAGATATGTGTTAATTATACTATATAATTACATATGGAACTTGATTTATAAATAAAAAAGGGTGAAAGACATATTCCTAAGCCGACCTCGTTCCCTGTGGTCTCTTAAGGTTGTTTCTTCATATGTCTTTCACCCCTTGATGACTAAAGGACGAAATTACATTCTACCATTTCTCTACTCTCTAATCTCTTAGCTCTCTTACGTTCCACTTGTTGAAAGCAGCAAGTCCTATATTAAGCACAGCAGTTACTGCCATTATAACGAAAAGCGGTACTCCCCTTTCGATTATCTGTCCGTAAAGTATCTGGCCTGGTGCAACGCTTATTGTAGCAACTGCTGTGGAGAATGCTGATACACGTCCAAGCATATCCTGTGGCACTGCTTTCTGAATGAATGTCAGTGTCAGTACATTTGATAAAGCTATAGACATCATGATAAACAAGCCGCATAGAGCAAATAGTCCTGCCATGGTATATCTATTCATCTTAAGCACAACTACAAATGCCATAGCAATAGCGCCACTGATCATCGGGATAAATGTATGATGAATATTCTTCATTGAAAACATCTTAGGTCTTACGCTGATGATGAATCCACCGATAATCATCCCAAGTACTGATATACCCTCCACAACTCCGTAAACCTGTGACGGCATCTTAAGATATGTATTAATAAAATATGGCGCAATAATTGATAAAATCGGCACAAGGAAGATGTTGCACATAGCATATGAAGCAATGATTCCAAGCACTATCTTCTTTTCCTTCTTTAAATAAACAAAGCTCTCCTTCATTTCAATAAAAGAATTCTTCACAAACTGAGCTGAAACAAGCTTTTCTTTAGCTGCTTTTTCATCAGACTTTGCAACATCAGGAATATCCATAAACATCTCCATTACTGCTGAAAATAAGAAACTTACTGCATTAATCACTACTATTATCTTTATTCCTAAGAATCCATAAAGCACGCCTGCAATTATAGGTCCAGCAAAATTCACTATAGAACCAACCTGATTTATTATTCCATTAGCTGAAGTAAGCTTATCTTCTTCAACAATCATAGTGATCGATGAAGTTACTGCCGGCCCATAAAGCGTGTAGCATATTGACAGTATAAACATTACTGCTGCTACGATTATTTTATGGTCATGACCTCTTAAAAGCACAAATGCATAACTTCCAATAAGCACTGAACAGAATAAATCAAGATAGACCATTATCTTCTTTCTGCTAAAGCTGTCAGACAGCTTTCCTGCTATCGGTGCAAAAAGCACATAGGGAATAGTTGAAATGGCCAGTATGTTAGCAAAAGTTGCTGCACTTCCTGTAAACTCAAGAAGATACAGTGACATGCTGAATCTCTGAATGGCATTGCCAAAAAGAGAAATAATCTGGCCGATGACTAAAATTATAAAGTTTTTATTTTTCATTATTCCTCCCTTAAAAGCTCATACTCAGTACAAATAGGATATTCACCATTTTCACTCTTGCGTAAAGATGCGTCTATGCCATAAATCTTTTTAAGATTTTCCTTATTGATGACATCTATAGGTTTTCCCTGACATATAATCTTGCCCTTCTTAAGACCAATTATGTTGTCTGCAAATCTGCAGGCATTGTTAAGCTCATGAAGTACAATTACAACTGTGATATTCTTTTCCCTGTTAAGCTTCTGAAGAACCTCTAAAACTTCTAATTGGTATGACATATCAAGATAAGTTGTAGGCTCATCAAGCATGATGATTTCAGTTTCCTGTGATAAAGTCATGGCAATCCATGCTCTCTGTCTCTGTCCGCCTGATAAAGCTTCTACTGGTCTGTCAGCAAACTCACTAAGCCCTGTCTCCTTTATTGCCCATTCAATAACTTCTTTATCATGACTATTAAGACCGCCTATCATTTTCTGATGAGGGAATCTTCCAAAAGCAACAAGTTCACGTACTGTAAGTCCATCCGGGCAGACTGGTCCCTGAGGAAGAAAAGCAACTTCTTTAGCTATTTCTTTCTCTTTAATCTTCTTAATATTTTTGCCGCCTATAAATACGTCACCTTTTTTATATTTATTAATTCTTGCAATAGTCTTTAGAAGAGTTGACTTTCCACAGCCATTAGCACCGATAATTATACTTATCTTTCCTTTGGGAATAGATAAAGTCATGTTTTCAATTATCGTATTCTCTCCATATGACACGCATAAATCTTTAACACTAATTGCTTCCATAATTATTTCTCCTTCATCATTAAATAAACAAAATACGGTACTCCAAATATTGATACAGTTATTCCTACTGGGATTTCAATTGGAGAAAATAAATTCTTTGATACTGCATCTGCAACGATTATGATAATCACACTGATTAATGCAGATATCGATATAAATTTTTTGTGGTAAGGTCCTACAAGTCTTCTTGCAATATGTGGACAAATGAGTCCTAAGAATCCGATATTTCCAGCAAAAGCTGTAGCTGTTCCAGCTAGAATAACAGCAAGACTTAAAAACTTCTTTCGTTGTCTTTCAATGTTGAGTCCAAGTGAGATAGCAAGCTCGTCTGAAAGACTTAATACATCTAATTTCTTATTATTTAAAAGTACAATTGTGAAAAGCACTATAATTATTGGAATTATAACTTTTGCATAGCTCCATCCGCTGCCCCATAAACTTCCTGATGTCCAGACAAGCACTCTGTTATAATCACCAACTCCACCTCTGAATGTGAAGAACGTGATAAAAGCATTAAGTCCTGCGTTCAGCGCTATACCAACAAGCAGAAGTCTTTTAGGCTTAATGCCTCCTCTTGCTGACATCATATAGATAACAAAAGATGAAATTCCTGCTCCTACTATAGCCATAAATGGCAGCACAAATATTGAAAGTTGTCCAAGCTTTTCGTAATATGCGCCTGTTGAATAAGTTATAAAAAGCACTGCTGACACAGCTGCACCTGCATTGATTCCGATGATTCCTGTATCTGCAAGATCATTCTTAGTTATTGTCTGAAGAATTGCTCCTGCTGTTGAAAGTGCCACTGCAACACATATAGCAACAAGTAGTCTTGGCAGTCTCATGCTCAAAACTACTGTATTCTGCAGCCTTGTTCCATTTCCCAAGAAAGTATTTATAACTTCCATCGGCGTTACTTTATAAGTTCCCCAGCATAATGACATTATTGAAGAGGCAATTACTAAAGCAATCATTATGATAAAAACTAATTTAAATTTATCCTTTTTCATTAACCTCTCTCCTTTCTTGCTGCTGCTATAAAGAATGGCATTCCTATAAGTGCCGTAAATACTCCTATTGGTGTTTCATATGGATTAAACAGCATTCTCGCTGCCACATCTGCAAATGTTAAAAGAACTGCTCCCAAAAGGAAACTGCAAGGGATATTCTTTCTGTAATCCTCACCTAAAAATTTTCTTACTATCTGAGGTACAATAAGTCCCACAAAAGCAATATTCTTACCAACTGCAACTGCTGCTGCACACATTGGTATCATAACCATCAAAACAATAAATCTTATTCTTTCAGGGTTTTGTCCAAGCCCTATGGCAACATCATCGCCAAGGTTTAATATGTTAATCTTTGGAGACATAAAAACTGCAATAATTAGTCCCATTGTTCCTACAATAAATACAAGTCTGAAATCTGCCCAAGATGCATTCCTAAATCCACCGGCAACCCAGAATCCAATCATCTGAGACTGATTTGACAAAAGTCCCACAACTGTTGTCAGCGACATGAAGAATGTACTCATGGCTGTTCCTGCAAGAAGTATCTTTGCTATTGAATTATTGTTAGCCTTCTTTGATATAAATAAAATTACTAAAAGTCCAGTTAAAAAGGCTCCAATAAGTGATGCGATCATTACATTTCTAGTTGATAGTCCAATTCCTGCTACATAAAATACTGCTATTACAAGCGTTGCTCCCTGGCTGACACCTAATATTGATGGTTCCGCTATAGGATTTCTTGTAACCCCTTGTATCATTGCACCTGTTACTCCCAGTATTCCTCCCGTCATAAGTACAGAAAGAGCTCTTGGAATACGAACATCCCTTACAAGCATAAGTTCTAAAGATTCACTATAATTGAATATGCTGTCATAAATATCCGTAAAAGCAATATGGACGGATCCCAGCCTTACAGCCAGAACCAGTCCAGTTACTAGAAGTAACAAACTAATTATCACAAATATTGATAAACGTTTATTACTTTGCTTCATTTAATAAGTCACCTATTTCTTCTACTAATAATTGTCTTCCTATTGGGCTATAACCCTGATTGAAGTATGGAGATGCTGCAAGCTCTACAACATTACCATCCTTAACTGCAGGTATGTTATTCCATATTGCGTTAGCTTCAAGCTCCTTCTTATCTGCAGGAGTTGCAATTTCAAATATGTAATCAGCCTTTATCGATGCAAGACCTTCATAAGTTACAACTGGTAAACTTATATCACTCTGCTTAGGCATACCTTCTGGCTTTTTAAGCCCCATATCTTCGTATAAAACACTACCGAAACCTGCGCCATCAAATACGAATAACTGTCCACCGCTTGCTAGGAATGAAAGGTAAGTAGTATGAGTGCCATACTTTTCCTTAATCTTATCTCCAGCAGCCTTTGCCTTAGCTTCGTAATCTGCAAGCCACTTATTTGCTACGTCTTCTTTCCCAAACACTTTAGCAAAAGCTTTAACATCTTCTTTCCAGTTTAAAGCTTCAAGCTTAATCATAACTGTTGGTGCAATTTTGCTTAATTCATCATACATTTTTTCCTGAACTGTTGAGATTATTATTAAGTCTGGGTTTAAGTTCATAATAGCTTCAACATCCATAGTAGGGTTCATGCTGTATCCTAAAATCTTTGCTCCCTTTAAAGTTTCTTCTAAGTATGAAGGGAATTTTGTCTGATCATAAGCATCACTGTTTGCTGTACCTATAACCTTGTACCCAATTATTGATAAGATATCACTGTTCCCACTTAAATCAACAATTCTCTTTGGATTCTTTGGTATTTCAACATTTCCTTTTACATCTGTAACTGTTACTGTTTCATTTTTTGATTCTGCTGTTTTGTTACTTCCTGTGCCGCATCCAATAAGCATAGTCCCTAAAAGAACTGTAGCAATTATAGTGCTAAAAAATTTTTTTTTCATCTTATGTACCTCCACATGTTTTATCTGTTTGACTATGTTCAAATTGTATATGAGAATGATTATCATTTCAAGCCATTCACCATTTTTGATAATTTATTCACCCTTTCCAACAATTTTTTCTTGTAATTCTTTCTGGCACCATATACAATCAAATATATTGTTCCCAATATCAAAACAAATGATTAACACATGTAGGAGAGATTTAATATGGTCGCGAAAAGCATAAAAGAATTTCAATCTCTAATTTTAGACAACCTGTCTTTTATCCCAGAGGATAACGGCCATTACATTATATATAGAAATGCACTTAAGCCTGAGCTTGGCTACTTAATTAAATATTTCAGAGAAGATTATTATGAGCTATTAATAGGTGATTATACGATTTACAAAGACTTTTCACTTTCCTTTGACCACAATGAAGAAATTATAAGACTGGGTATTGTTTATAAAGGAGAAACTGAGTTTAAACTTGCAGACAACACCGTTTCTTCCTTCAGTCCCTCTTCATTTTTTGTAAATGAAAAAGGACTTCGTGGAAAACAGAGCTGGAAAAAAGGACAGCACTTTCATGGTGCTGAAATTACAATACATAAAAAATATTTTGATGAAGTTATCATTCCTAACTTTGCAAACACGCTGAATTTTGATAATCTCATTACAAATTATACTTACAACTATCTGCCGCTTGATGTAACTTCAATTATCAATAACTTAAGCAGCCTTGCGCAAAAAGAGCAGTTGTTACCGCTTTATCTAGAAAGCAAGATTTTAGAGAGCATTGCACTTATTGAAAATGAGCTTAAGAAATCTGATAACGTGTTTACAAACCAGTTTAACTACGGCGATGTTAAGATAGGTAACAACAGATATGTGACACTGACATCATCAGATATGCATGCAATACAGAAGGCACATGATATCTTGACTGATGATCCCTGCAATCCGCCAACTATAAGTAATTTAAGCAAAATAGTTTACCTTAATGAGCAGAAATTAAAAGCAGGATTCTTAGCCAAATATCACATGACAATCGGCCAGTATTCAAGTTCAATCAGAATGTCACTAGCAGAAAATCTGCTCTGCACAACTGAACTGAGCGTTGAGGAAATTTCCAAAAAACTAGGTTATCATCACAGTGGTAACTTCGTCAAAGCTTTCAAAAAAGCACATGGCAAGACTCCATTAGCTTTTAGAAAGAACAGGAAAATTTAAGGATAACATTATTCAACACACTAAAGTTCATAACAAAAACTAAGGTGATGCTCGAAAGCACCACCTTAGTTTTTATTTTCTCTTATCTTCTTAATTTCATCAATACTTAATCCAGTTGTCTTTGCAATTGTTTCATCATCTAAAATATTCAATAAATTTTTAGCCACTTCAAATTTTCCTTTGTTAATTCCTTTTCTTTCAGCTTCATTTAATGCACTAACTTTATCTTTCAGAATTTTAGCTCTCATTTCATATAACTCTCTCTGTTCTTGATCATTACTTATTCTCACTAGCTCATCTTTAGCTTCACGTATCTCTTCAACGCTCATTTCTAAGCTTCTAACTCTTTCACTTTCAGGATCCTTTAAGAACTCAGTCCACGCAGTAAGCATGTCTTTTTCGTCACTATTTTCTTGAAGCTTTGGTATCTCAATAAAGTGCATCTCAATAGTATAAACTCCTTTGAATCATATTATATTCATTTTCAAGTTGAATCTCTATAGGAATTGACAATTTTAGTCTGTCAATTCCTAACTTATCTAAATTATTTAAAAATAGATGGATCTCTATAAAAGTTTATTCCTTCGTTTGCAAGCCTTGCTCCCTGAGCTCTCAGCCTTATCGCATATTCTTCCCAGTTTCTTTCACTCTTTGGTGTCCATCCTATTTCTGCATAGCCTAAAAGTCTTGGATATATCATGTAATCCATCTGCTCACCAGTTGCAACATTTTCTGTCCATAAAGGTGATTCTATTCCCAGCACTAAGTTTTGTGGTGCATAATCTGTTGGGTCCCACTTATAAGCTGTTTCCACTGGAATGTATCCTGCCCAGTCAAGCCCATAAGGAGTATCCTTATTATATTTCATATCAAGATAAGCCTTCCCCGCAATTGAAATATTCATCATCATATTTTTCTTTCTCGCTGCTTCATTTGAATCCTGCCAGTTCTGCAGTATTGTACTAGAATTTATTTCAGGTGCTGTATCAATTGGATCCCATCCTATTGGTGTCTTGCCATACTTCTGTGCTATTTTTGATACTCTACCCACAAAATAATCATAATCATTCTTTGGCGTACTTAATGCTTCATCGCCTCCTATGTGCAGGTATTTTGAAGGTGAAATTGCTGATACTTCCTTAAACACATTATCAATAAATTCATAAGTTTTTTCGCTGTTAGTCATCAAAGAGCTGAAACCGACTTCTATTCCTGTATATAGAGGCTTCCTTTTGCCATCTGGATTTAAAAACCCTAAAGATGCTAAAGCTGCATTAGTATGTCCTGGCATATCAAATTCAGGAATTATTTCTATATATCTGTCAGCTGCATATTTTACAATATTCTTAAACTGCTCCTGAGTATAATAACCACCTTTTCCGCCACCAACTTCTGTGCTTCCACCAATTAAAGTAAGGTCAGGATACTTCTTAATTTCAAGTCTCCACCCCTGATCATCACTTAAATGCAGATGTAATCTGTTTATTTTATACTGACTTGCATGGTCAATCTGACGTTTAATTTCATCTACGCTAAAGAAGTGACGTGCAACATCAATCATAAATCCTCTGTAACTGTACTGAGGCTTATCATTAATTTCAGCTGCAGGTACGCTCCACTCAACGCCATTAGCAAGACTGTTCTTAGCTATATCTGACGGCATCATCTGAAGCAGAGTCTGAATCCCTCTGTAAATTCCTTCAGGTGTATATGCTGTGATTTTAATATTTTGATTATTTGATATCAATCTATATTCTTCATTATTCTTAGTCTCCTCACCATCAGTTGTTTCTAGATTAATAGTATTATTTTCAGTACTACTGCCTTTAAAAACATTTAGATTAAAACCTGTAGGAGCGCTTATTTTAGATTTCAGCATATCTGCTATTCTTAAAAGTTCTTCAGTTTCCTCATCGTTGCCACCTTTAACATAAATCTTAGTTTCCTTATTCAAAACAAACTTTCCTACACCAGCTTTATAACTCATTGGCTTTGGAATAATATTATTAGTTATGCTCTCCTCAACAACAAATGCCTTTGCTTCAACACTTCTCGCAAACCAGCCGACAATTAATGATGCTGCAAGAGCTGCAATCTTCCATTTTAATTTTCTCCTCATAATCTCACCTTTCTTCATTTAAAACTTCCTGTTTCGATTAAGATATAAAATTGAACATCCAAGACTTCCTTCATTTTTATTTATTTCACTATAATCGATATATTGAACATCACAGCCTTCATTATTCAGCATATCTGCTACATTCATATTGCTGCATAATACTTTTTTATTACCTAAGTTAACAAAGTTTGTGCCAAAATTGTCCGCATCTGTTTTTGTAATCTCATACAAGTTTGGAACATACTTTCTGATATCCTGATAATTAAATACATATGGACAGATTACTCCATGATCTTTGTCTAGAGTATTAAAGACACAGTCAAGATGTGGCTTTGTTGTATCGAAAGAAATTGGTATCACCTCTGCACTGATTTTAAATTTACTAAAAGCTGCTTTTAATTCATCAATAGCAGCTAATTTTGTCCTTGAACTTAATCCAACAAATATTACATCATTATGGTGTAGAACATCTCCGCCTTCTATGTTATTTTCCATCTCATATAGTTTAAAATGATGCTTTTCTGAAAACTCTTTTATATAAGGTGTCTCAATCTGCCTCTCTTTCTTCTGCATCTTCTTATAAAAAATATATCTTCAATTACAAAACCAATATCCTGCATATAAATCTGATTATGTTGATATATATTCATAATCACCCTTCTTTCAATAATATTTACTTTTAGCTTTTCTTAAAATCGATATAATATTCTGTTTTTCTTATTAGAATATATGATTAAAATTTTACGTAAAAGAACAAGCAAAATTCATGAATTCTATTGCACAAAAAGAAAACTTAAATATAAAAAGTTTCAAGCTTGATATCCGCAGTGAAAAAGATAGAGATCTCGTTAAAAATCTCGATATAGATGTGCTTATAAATAATGCAGGTATAGGCGATTCAGGTTCAGTAAGCGAAGTTGATGTTGACCGCTACAGAAACACATTTGAAACTAATGTTTTTTCTGCTATTGAACTTACTCAGGCTGTTCTTAGAAACATGATAAAAAGAGGCAGCGGCAGGGTTATCTTTGTTTCCTCACTTATTGGCAGAATAACTGTGCCTTTTCTTTCACCCTATACAGCCACTAAATTTGCACTTGAAGCTGTGGGTATGTCATTAAGAGATGAAATGAAAGCTCTCAAAGACAAGAACATTGAAGTAGCCCTCATTGAACCAGGCGCTTACCACACTGGATTTAATCAAAAAAATGTTATGAAACAGTTTGTGTGGATGAAAAAAGATTCTTATTTTAAAGATCAAGTTGATAAGCTTGAAAAGAAACAACTTAAATACTTTGAGAAGATAGAAATGAAATCGACAAAATCTATAGTTGAACAGTATGTAAAAGCTGTTGAAGATAAAAAAGCAAAGGAACGATACATCGCACCATGCTATCAGGGAGCATTTATACAGTTCCAGAGAATCCTTGGAAAGTAACTAATTTTAGAATTACAAAAACATTAATTAACTGTTGCATTCCAAAGAACAACATTGAACTAATTTAGAATTGAGGAAGAAATGTTCTCGCTCCGCTTGCACACATAATCTATTGCCCATATTGATTTATCATAAGTAAGTACATGATGGATCTGTTTTTGAAGTAGCTCCTTAAATTCATTCATATCTACAAGTGTGCTGATAGAGCACTCCTTCATATATTCATATAATTCAACCGATTCATTATAACTCCACCACTCTGCATGTGGATAATCATTGTTTGATTTAATTGTATTAAGCCATACATGTCCATCAAAATCTTTTCCAGATGATAAATACTTTAAAATTCCTTGAATAACAGGATGGTTCTTATCTTCAAGTGCTCTATCTGCATTATCTACTAGTTCACACTCCACTTCAAAGTCAAACTTGCTAAGGTCATCTAAAATCTTTGACTTTAACCTTCCTGAATTTGATACTGGCTTATCAATATAAAATACAGCCTTTTTTACTTTTAAAGCCTCAAGGCTTTCCCCTATCATCTTAAGTGCCATGTCTGTTTTATCAATTATTTTATATGTACCACGAAGTCCTGCAAGATCTCGAATTGTTCCATCCATACACTTTAAGAGAGTTGAATGTGATAAAGCTACTTCAAGAGTAATGATTATATTAAAACCATCAATATAAACAGTTTCACCTTCTGCTGAAATTTTCTCTTTTTCCAATCTTCTTTGGATGGCCAAGCTATCTGAAGTTGATCTTACCACTGCCATACGCTGTCTTTCTGATAAAAGATAATGATTACCAACAAATGTAGAAGCACTTTTTATAGGATAGCCTCTGTTTATAAGCATAAAAACATCCTTCTGTGCTTCTCTAAGTTTTTGTAGAGATTTTTCACCAAATTCTTTTTCATCAGTTGGCACAAAGCCTCTTCTTACTATATTAGTGCTCATTGCTATACCTCCCTTACTTTCCGTATGGATAGATATGTTCCTTCTTTGACTCGAATTCTTTTACAGATTTTATTCTATTATCATCAGTAAATTCAATAATGGAAACACCATCAAACCCATCTATTTTTTTGTTGTAATCGCACTCAAAGTACCATTCAACTATAGTACTCATACCATCATGCATAAATCTTTTTATATCCCATCTTAGCACTTTTCCATGTGCGTGCCAGTCTGAAAACCACATCTTAACCTGCTTAACACCATGATATTCAGGCCCATAACATTCGCTATAAATAATGCTGTCATCAAAAATATCGTTAAGTATAGAACTATCATTGTCAATCCATGCATCAAAGTAGTGATAAATTATAGATTCCCTCAAATTCAATTAAATCCCCCTAAAAACAAATATAATTGCGTAAGTACATTGTAATCATTATAACATTATTAACATTACAAGCAAAAAAGAGCTTGTCCAAAGTAGTTTGCTGTCTACTTTAGATAAGCTCTTTTTTGCATAGATAAATCTAGAAAGCTATTTTAGTATAGATTTAGCTGGACAAGCTAATAGCAAGAATATAATAAATTATAAATTTCTATTGCATTGCATCATGATTTCATTCATAATTTTATAATAATGAATGAGCATTGTTTAAATAAGCTAATCTATGGTGATAATAGGTACAGGGAGGTTTTTTTATGTTGATAAATCCATCAAAGATATATACTTACAAAGATTATTTATCTTTTGACGAAAACGACAAAGTAGAAATTATTGAAGGAGAAGTAATTACTATGTCACCTGCCCCTAGCAGAATACATCAGAAATTAATTTCAAAAATATTAACTACTATAGAAAATTACATTCAGGCACATAATGGCGAATGTGAAGTCTATCCTGCACCTTTTGATGTAATATTAAAGAATGATGATGAAGACATCATAAATAGTAAAAATATTGTCCAGCCTGATATTTCAGTAATATGTGATAAGAATAAGTTAACGGATAAAGGATGTACTGGATCTCCAGACATGATTATTGAAATAATTTCACTTTATAATCCAAGCAACGATTATGTACGTAAGTTAAACTTATACGAAAAATACAAAGTTAAAGAGTACTGGATAATCAATCCAATAAGAAAAAACATCTTAGTATATACTTTGACTGAAAACGGCTATGATGCTCCGATATCATACACTTTCGATGACAGAGTGAAAGTTTATATCTACGAAAATCTGGAGATAGACTTTCCATCATTTAATCTATAACAATAAAAAGATCTTGTCCAAATCAGTTTTACTTACTGCTGGAGAGGCTCTTTTTTCATACGAGTTTACTCTCATTTTATAAAATCACACTAAAAATTATCCTCTTTATTCATAATTTTATTATAATAACTCAATAACGTTTATACACATAATCTCAGTCAATAATTGGTACAGGTAGGTTTTTTATACTTATAAGTCCATCAAAGATATACACTTACAAAGTGAACAATTTAAAAAATACAGAGTTAAGTACTATAACTGCATGTATTTTTAAATTACTGGTTAAGCTAAGGTTATCAATTATATGAGGTGTATAGCTTTGGAAGAATTATTTAATACATATTTACCTATATTTATTCATCTATTTGAACTTATGGGTATTCTAATCTTAATATTAGGCGCTTTTACTGCCTTTTATCACTACATACTAAATAGGTTTTTTAATAAAAATATTAATATCAAATATGACTTTGCGGATGTGATGATTACAGTACTTGATTTTAAGCTTGCTGCAGAAATACTTAAAACAGTCATTATTAAAAACATGGAGGAACTTATTCTTATTGCATCAATTTTTGTAATTAGAATAATAATGACATTTGTTCTTGAAAAAGAAATGAAAGATGAGAAAGATTAGAAAGATAAAAAAGGGTTGCAACACATATTCTGAAGCCGACCTCGTTTCCTGCGGTCTCTTAAAATCGTTTCTTCATATGCGTTGTAACCCCTCGATTACTAAAGGACGAAATTATATTTTATTTGTTATAATTAACAACAGCATCAGCAAGCTTATTCATGTCGTCCATGTTTTCTTCTTTTAAAGCTGATTTTATTGTAACTATTGGTTCTAAAATATTTATATCCTTAAGCTTTTCAAGCACTTCCTTCATTGCTTTTGCGGCACAAGGTGCCCATGTACCATTTTCTATAATTCCCACAGTTCTCTTCTGGTATGCTTTTGACTTAAGATGATGAAGAAAATCATCCATGCATGGGAACACACCACCATCATAACTTGCTGCAGCTAAAACTACTCTGTCATAATGGAAAGCATCTTCTACAACACCAGACATATCATCTCTTGAAAGGTCTTTCACAACTACTGTTTTTTCACCTTTTTGTGCTAATATTTCAGCAAACTTTTTTGCTGCTACAGCAGTATTTCCATGAATTGAAGCATATGCTACTAAAACGCCTTTTTCTTCTGGAGTATAACTGCTCCAAGTATTATATAAACCAATATAATATGCAAGATTATCAGATAAAACAGGTCCATGAGTTGGACATATTATATTAATATCTAATGCTGCTGCCTTCTTTAAAAGTGTCTGAACTGACGCACCATATTTACCTACTATGTTGAAATAATATCTTCTTGCTTCTCCTGTCCATTCTTCATCTATATCTAATGATCCGAACTTACCAAATCCATCAGCTGAAAATAAAATCTTATCATAGCTGTCATATGAAACCATAACCTCTGGCCAGTGCACCATTGGTGCCATGATGAAAGTTAGTTCATGCTTTCCAAGTTTTAATTTATTGCCTTCTTTTACAACTACCTTATTAGTAAAAGAATCAATTCCTGTAAACTGTGTTAAGTATACAAAAGTCTTCGCATTACCAACTAAAGTAATATCAGGATATTTGTTTATACAATCCACTACTGATCCTGCATGATCTAGCTCCATATGATGAATTATAAGGTAATCAGGTTTTCTGCCCTCAAGTGCCTTATCAAGATTTACTAGCCACTCTTCATGCTTTCTTTTATCAACAGTATCAACTATTGCAACCTTATCATCAAGAATCACGTAAGAATTATATGCAATTCCATTTGGTACAACATACTGACTTTCAAAAAGATCAATGTCCTTGTCATTACATCCAATGTATTTTACTGATTCAGAAACAAATTGTGTCATTTTAACCCTCCCATAAATTCAAATATAATCTTATTTTTTATTAACAATTACATTATATTTCTTTCTGATTCTTTAATAATATCATACACTAAAAAATAATATAAAATTAACATTTCCCTGCTTATCTAGTATTTTCAAAGTATGATTTACCTGTCTTGTTTTCATCCGCTAAATAAGAATAGATTAATCCCTTCATAGAATAACATTAACTACTGCGTATAAAATAGCTGACAAGTGTACATGTAATTCTGCCCCATCCTGAAATCAGATACTCAATCATTATCTGAATTAGTACCACTTTCATCTATTAAATAGTTTAGCTTTATAAAAACTGTTTTTTCTCCAAACCTAAAAAAGATAACTTTCAATATCACCTTTACGCTTTTCAGAAATATTCTGCAAATATAAATTGAGCGTAGATGAAGATTCCAAATACTTATTCCACTGATTCTGGTAAGTTCTATTAAGCATAAAAATAGCCAGCAAGGCAATTAATATGCCTTGAATGACTATTAATATAGCTCCTAAATAACGAACAGTACCAATAAAAGATACTTTCTTCATTTATTTTCCTTCTCTAACACCTTTATAATATACTGTCTCAGCCATTGCTGGAACTGCCATTATACAACTAAGTGATAATGCTGTTATTGCTGTAACTATCTTTTTCATAATCCAATTCTTCCTTTTAATTCAACAGATTGTCAATACCTATTTACAAAATCTGCTTTAACCTTTTATTGGTACTATGTCAAGAAAAAGTACAAATTAAATTTGGATAAATAATTTTTGTGATTAACATGCATTTTTTATATTTTCTGAATAGTACCTATTTTCATATTCACTTGGAGATAAATATTCACAATGA
>NZ_VULX01000039.1 GCF_009696465.1 Inconstantimicrobium porci
ACAGTATTTCTTACTTTGCGTTGCCAATAATAAAATGACTTGCTGCTAATATTATTTTCACTACACCAAGCCGTAACGGTTTTACCGCTACTTCGGCATTCCTTTATGATAGCTGTCCATTTCATTAAACGCATTTCATGAGTACTTTTATCCATAATATAAGTACCTCCAAAAAACTAGTTTAGCAACTTTGAAAAACTATTAGTTTTTTAAAGCTTACGCTAATTATCTCAAAAAAACTAAAGTTATTCGAGGTACCTATGTTTTACCGTTTACTCAATGCAGAAGAAAACAGCTATACTTTTGGATTCTGTTTTTGATATTATTTAATAAAAAATACGGTTTGATTTCTATTAATAATCAAACCGTATTTTATAGGATTTTTAGTATTCAGAATCATAATAATAACTACCTCTATTGTTATTAAATAATGTCCTTTCATAAGTATTGAAAACTGCTGATTCTAATAATTCTTCTTTATTCATATCCCAATTGATAAATTTATAAGAATCGCTCTGTGAAAAGAAATTCAACACTAATTTTTTACATTTATCACTTGAAGTTAATTCATCATTATTTATTTTATTTTCTAAATCAATAATTATTTTCTTTAATATAGATCTAATATTACTATTTATATATTTACAATCATAAAAAATAAATATCCACCATACTTCTTTATATAAAAGAAAACTTGCATCTTTTTGTATTTTATCAATATTTTGTAATATCTTCTCTCCAATTTTGTTAGATACTTTATCACAATATTGACTATTATATGTAGAATAAATCAAAAACACTGAAAATAATAATGGATTATTTTTTCTTTCAAGCTTTTCCCATATATTTTTTTCAATATTATTATTAAGCTCAATTTTATATGATGCAATTAACAAAATAAAGTCTACTATATCTTCTAAATTATTATTTATAATAATATAATCATACTTATTTATAATTTCTTCTAAAGCACGTTTATTTCTTACGGTTCCTATATCTTTTTCTATCATATATACAATACTTGTAAGCTTATCTGTATTACTAAATGTTGGTGCAAAAGAATAAAAGTTAAATACCAAATCATAAAATCTACTTACACCTTTATCTGTAACATTCTTATTAAATAAATCTTTTTTATCAGTTCTTATTACTTGATTTGAAATTGCCTTCATGACATACGAAACTATTTTTTGTCTTTCAGAATAATGTGTAGTAATAATATTTATAAATTGTTGCTTTATATTTGATATGATGTTAATCTTTTCTAGATTCCTAGCCTTAATTATATAGTCACTATTTTCTGTTACTTCATTATAAGAATAGAATATTCTCTTATTAAATTGTTCAACAAACTTTCTGCTATCATCTATCCATTCATTCCATATATGAGGCAATGTACCTTTATCATATTTTAATTCATTTAATCTAAGTTGATATTTAGCACTTATATTCTTAAATAAACTCATTATATAATCAATAAGTTCTTGAGAATTAGTAAAAATAAAAATATCATCAACATATCTACATATCTCATAATCAACACCTTTAATATAATTAGATTTCACTAATTCTTCATATACCTGACTATCTATATTTTGCAAAAGTATCTCAGCTATCATTCTAGAAAATTCAGGTCCAACCAAAATACCATTTGTAATTGATGAATTAATATTCTGTAATAATCTATCAATCACACTGTATAAATGATTATTCCTAAACTTTCTAGCATCTACTACTCCATCAGTAATAAGCCAATTAAACACATGCGTATAAATACTATCAAAGCACGCCTTGTAATCTGTCTTGCAATAATATCTAAACTTGTTATTTAATTCAAACCACTTATCAGATAAATAAAATTCTGTGATTCTATTAAATGGCTTAATGGAAAAGAATGTACCAGATGCCTCTAATGAATTTCTATTATCTAAGCATTCATATTGTACTACCCCATTCTTAGCCTTTTTATAGTATAAATCATTATTTTTACAATGATATCTTATTGAAAACACTGGTTTACTAAGACAATTAACTACTTCCTTATTATAAATACTAATAAAAATATATATTTCAATCATAGATAACGGATTCATAATAGATAACGTTCTAAAGTCATTATTGGGTTTTATAATATTAAATTTTAAAGCAGAAGCATGCCACCCTTTGTTAAATATAAATTTATTATTTGTATCTTTTGTTAACTTTATATCTTTTATTATATCAAGCAATACTTTTTTATTATCATGCAAATAATCATAATAATATTTTACTGTAAATATTTTAGGTACTTCTACTGGCATTAAGTCAGTTATTATTATGTCTAAATCATTTCTTTTCATATTTTTGTATTTCATTTAATATAATCACTTCCCCAAATATGATATAATAATATTGCAAATATTTGTTAAGGTAGTTTATTAACTACACACAGTATCGGATAATAGCCACTGACCTTATGGTCATACTAGATTCCAAAACAGCTAAAGGAGTAGATAAATCTACTCCTTTAGTTTTAATTTATCACAAAAAATACTTACAATTTCTCTATAAGATTTTCCTTTCAAGTTATAGGCTTTATTAAGATTAATTTTTTTTAACCTCTTAGATAAATAATCTTGACTCCAGCCTATATTAGGATGAAAAACTATTGATTTATTATTTTTCATATAAAAATATAAGGAATACTTTTCTTTTGATTTCTTGAGAAAGTATGGAATATTATTAGTACCTAGTTCATGCTCTATAATGTCATAAACTGAATCCTTCAAGAAAGTAAGGGTATCAGTAGTTATCTTATCCTCAATATCTATGAATCGTCTAAGTTCCATATAATTACCCGAAACTCCAATAACTTGCCACTTTATTTCTTTTCTATATCTTGAACAATTAAAAAACACTACTCTTGACAATATAAACTGTAATCTTGTTCTAAATAATTCCATGTTTTCGTCCTTTTTAAATTTATTAACTATTGCAGTTATTTTATTTTCAAACCTTTTTCTTTTTTCACTTGTAATACCATACTGTATCTTATATTTATTATTTTTATTTATAATGAACTCATATCCTAAATAATTAAAGCTATTTATAGAATTACTTTGATTTATGTATATACATTTATTTTCATTAATCTTTACTTCTTGTCCAAATATCTCTGATACAGTTTTATATAATATTGACTTTATTGTATCTTCACTTACAAATTTATTAAATATAATTAATCCATCATCTACGTACCTTTTATAAAAAATCATTCCATAATCTCTTAAATGTATTTGCAATCTCATATCAAAATCTTTTGCTTTAATCTCAATTAATGAATTAGATGTAGCTAATCCAGCGTAACACTTTTCAAAATTATGTACCAATTTTTCTAACAAAGCAATTTCATTTTTTTTCATACTAGAATTTATTATATAATCATTAAAAATTCTTTGACTAGAAACACTATTAAAAAAGTCTTTAAAATCATACTTAAATATTACGAAGTTACTCATATATCTTAAATTTTCAGTGACTGAAATACATTCGTTCATAATTTGAAATCTATTAGGATAACTAATGTTAAATTCTTTATCTAATCTTTTTTTTAAATACTTTAAGCAAACCTCTGCTATACTCTTCTTAGCTACAACATATACTTCTCTATATTCTTGTTTTATCTTTTTTGAATTTTGAACAGATTTTTGATTTACTTTTTTAGGCTTTTTCCTAACCTCTCTTTTTATATTTTTATTACTTAACTCAACATCCCCTGTTTTTATTTTATGAAATAATAAATACTTGTTTTTATTCATCTCATCGTCTTCATATTGCTGTATTATATATTTAAATACTGAATCGCATCCATCTATATATACCCATTTATAAAAGAAATCATAATCAAGTATCTTACCATTACTATCTATTAGATTTAAATATGTGCCATCTGCGATACCTATACTCCATATATTCTTTATAGTATCTTCACTAAAATATTTAGAAGCACACTCAGCATACTCTTTGTAATTACTTGCTTGCTTTTGATTCATAAAAAAAGCCACTATATATATACACAAGCAATTAATACCTATATCTTCTTTGTATAAATTCAATATATTATCCTTAATAAGTTTAATTTTTGTCTTTTCGTTCATTAACTTGTCTAATATATTATCTAAAGAATAAGCATTAAAAGTTTTTTTATAATATGTACTTATTTTATTTTTATCCCAACTAATTTTTTTTAAATACGATAATGTGTTCATTAGTTTAGGTCTATTTATAACCTTACTAATACTAGTTATTTTTATTCCTCTTAAATTTTCTGGCAATTCAAATTTCATATAATCCTCTTCTTTTATTAGAATAACATTATAATCACAATTTTATATAAATGTAGGTTAAATGTCGGTATTTGCACAACAAAAAAAGGCTTAACTATTGAAGCTAAGCCTTTTCTCAAAAAGTATTGGTACTCCCAGTAGGAATCGAACCTACATCTACCCCTTAGGAGGGGGTTATTCTATCCATTTAACTATGAGAGCTCAACAAATTCATTTTAATATTATTACAACATATTGTCAACCATTCCAAAGAGCAATTAAAAATACCCAATTACTATACTCTTTTAATATAAATATCCTATTCAGATACTATTGTTCTACTTTAATTGCTCTTTATGTACTATGCTTGCTGCGTTTCTATTTTTTCAAATGATCTACTACTGCTACCTTTCTTCGGTATTTGCGTTATTATTATTGCCGTAAATACTAACGCACAGCCAAACAGCTCTTTTCCTGTTAACTGCTCATTTAATATCAGCCAGCCGCCAAGTGCTGCATAAACTGATTCCATGCTCATAATAAGTGATGCTACAGCTGGTTCTGTATACCTCTGCCCTATAATCTGCAGTGTGTAGGCAACTCCACTAGACATAACACCGGCATAAAGTATTGGTGCTGCAGCCTGCATAATCTGAGAAAACTGCGGTTTTTCAAAAATAAGTGCAATAATAACTGATGATATTCCACATACAAAGAACTGCGTACATGAAAGCTTTACTGCATTAGTAAGTGACGCATACTTGTCCACAATCATTATCTGAACTGAGAATCCAAATGCACATAAAATTATGTAGATGTCGCCGATTCCTATGTTAAATCCCTGTTTTACTGAAAGAAAATATGTACCTATTGTAGCTATGACAACGCTCAGCCACACTGTCATTCTGACTTTCTTCTTTAAAAACAATCCAAGAATAGGCACTATAATTATATAAAGTGCTGTAAGGAATCCTGCCTTGCCAGCTGTTGTATACTGCATGCCAACCTGCTGCAGTGAAGATGCAATCAAAAGTGCAAGTCCGCATTCTATGCCGGCTCTAATCCATAGCTTATTATCATTAATTTCTGTTTTAGGACTTTCTCCCTTTGACTTTGACATAAATAATATTACAGGCAGAAGCGCAATTCCTCCTACCACTGTTCTTACTCCATTAAAGGTAAAAGGCTTTGTATACTTCATTCCCATGCTCTGAGCAACAAAAGCTGTTCCCCATATAAGCGCAGTTATAGTTAATATTATTTCACCCTTAAAATTTTTTAATTTCATCATCCTAACTCCTCTTATCCCCTTAATTTGTAAAGAACTGATTCTACCATTACCCCTTCTCTCTCAGGATAATCATATTTTAAACTGTACTTTATGCATTCCCTAATAAAATCAGCACTACATTTAACAGCACTTAAAAGATCAGAACCATTAAGTATCTTGCCAATAAGTACAGCATCAAATATATCACCAGTTCCGTGAAAAGCACCCTTAATTCTATCAAAATATAATATGTTAAGTTCACCGCAGTTGTACACAGCAATTCCTATACTGTCCTCACTACCAGGAATACTTGTGATTACCACATTACTGCAGCCAAAATCAGCAAGATTCCTACAGATATTTAAAATATCATCATGTTTAAGGTCATCTCTATACTCATATCCCGTAAGCAGACATGCCTCCGTAATATTAGGAGTAATAATATCTGCATCCCCTAAAACACATCTTATTTCGCTTATATATTCCTTGTCAAAGCCTGAATAAAGCTTCCCGTTATCGCCAAGTATAGGATCAACGACAACCAGGTTATTCTGCCTCTTAAATTCTTTGATAAAATTTTTAGTTTCTATTACATTTTCCCTGTCACCAAGATAACCAACGAGAATGCTGTCAAATTCCACATTGTTCTGTTTATAATGTTCCCTACACTCATCTATGTATCCATTAAGCTTTCTTATGGCTGGTTTACCGTAACCGCCCATATGTGTTGAAAGAATTACAGTTGGTATAGGACATACATCAACATTTAGCACTGACATTACTGGTATTATGTTAGTAAGAGCTGCTTTTCCTACTCCAACAAGATCATGAATAGCAGCAACGTTTTTTATCGGTTTCTTCAAAAAAGCACCCCCAAAAATCAAATTAAAACTATTATCTTTTGAGATTATATTTATGAATGCAATCAATCTTACAAACTAAAAATAGCTACAAAGACACTTTTAATATCTTGCAGCCTTTATTTATGCCAAAATTCCTCTCAAGCTTAATTCTATTATTTCATTTACAGTATCATCAATACTTTGAACACCGTTATTTACAATTTCATAAATAGCTGTTGCAATAAGGTTTCCAAAGAAAAGAAATGACATCAATTTAGGATTGCCTTTTTTTACAACGCCTTCTGACATAGCCTGTTCCATGACTTTCTCTATTTCTCTAAAGTATGTATTAAGCAGCATTCTTATTTCTGACTGTCTATTTTCCTTACCCCAAATCTGACTTATAAGTACCTTAAAAAATTCCCTATTATCATTAGATAGTGTAAGCTGATTCTTACATATCAATCTTATCTTTTCGAAACTTCCAAGGTCCATTTCATTAATTTCTGAAATAGCTGCCTGCATAGATTTTATTCCTTCGACAACTACAAAACTAAATATTTCTTCCTTACTTTTAAAGTGATAATAAAGCGTTCCTTTTGCGACTCTAGCTTTTAGAGCAATTTCATCCATAGTCGCTCCATTATAGCCACGCTCTGAAAATTCTCTAACAGCTGCCTCAAAAATAGCTCTCTTTGTCTTATTCATAGCAACCACCCACCTAATTAATTTAAAAGCTTACATTCAACTAGCTTTTTATAATACAAATCTACCAGTATTATTATCTACTTAAAGACTATTTATAATCCCTTATCTATATAATAAACATTATTTTTTACAAAATAAAAGACCCTTCTGTAATCCCAATTAACAAATACCGGAGGATTAGGCAAGCAAAGGGCCGTAAGTTCTAGACAATAAATTTTCCTGCCACTTATTGTCTTAATATAAAAATATCCCTATATTTAATAGTAAATCATTAATGCTAAAATCTCAATACATATTTGATATTTTTATGTAAATTTGTTTATATTTTTCCCCAAAACATACAATAAGTTGTATACCCTTATATATTTAGATACTATATAATATATATAAAATTAATAAATAATAATTTATATTTGTAATAAGGAGAGCTATTATATGATAAAAGTTTACAATAGATCCACAAAAATGTATGAAACAGAAAATGTAGCAGGCAAAAAATATCTTGAGTGGTGCTACGGATCGATCCTAGGCAAAAAGGCTACAGAAATCTTTATTAAAAGAAAATTATTCACAAAGCTTTATGGCAAGTTCTGTGATTCAAAAGCAAGCTGTAAAAAAATACAGCCATTTATAGATGAATTTGATATTGATATGACAGAAGTTATTAAGAAGCCTTCTGAATTTGAAAACTTCAATGACTTCTTCGCAAGAAAACTAAAAAAACATGCACGCCCATTTTCACTTAACAAGGATGATCTTATATCTCCTGGCGATGGCAGACTTACAGTCCTTACTAACATAGATACAGAAAGCCTTGTACAGATAAAAGACTTAACTTACTCTTTATCTGAACTTTTAGGTGATACTAAAACTGCTGCTTTATATGAAGGCGGAACATGTCTTATTTTAAGATTATGTCCTCTTGATTACCACAGATATCACTTTATAGATAACGGTATCTGCTCAGAAGGCCACAAAATAAATGGTAGCTATTATTCTGTAAACCCAATAGCGCTAAAAAATACTCCTAAACTCTTCTGTCAGAACAAAAGAGAATGGAGCACATTTAAATCTGAAAACTTTGGCGACATAATTACTGTAGAAGTAGGTGCTACATGCGTAGGCTCTATAATCCAGACTTATCATGCAGGTGAATCTGTAAAAAGAGGTGACGAAAAGGGCTACTTTAAATTCGGAGGTTCAACTACTATCTTTTTCTTCAAAAAAGATACAGTAGTTATCGATGAAGATATCTTAGAACAATCAGCAAAAGGCTGTGAAACACATGTTAAATTTGGCGAAACAATTGGCAAGGCAGTGAATAGGTAACAACAAATAACGAATAGAAAAAGAATAAACTCCCCTTAGGGAAGTTTATTCATTAAGAGATTTGGAGGCTTTACCTCCTTTCTATTAAATTCATGGTCAAGACATAGGTATCAGTTTCCATTCATAATTCTCTATTAGTTGTTCGTTATTTACTAACATATCATCTTACTTACATTACTTTTTACTACTGATTCTCTTTCAACAAGATTCACTGGAATTGTAATTACATTATTCTCTTTAATATTCTCAATAATGTGTTTGTCTTTTTTATTTATACCTATTATCACTTCAACAGCCTCGTCAGCTTTACTTCCTATATGCTGATCAATTGTTGTAAGCTGTGGGATGAAATACTTTGAATCTCTTATGTTGTCAAAGCCAATTACAGACATATCTTTGGGTACACTTATATTCCTATCATAAAATCCCCTGATAAGTCCCATAGCAGCTATATCTGACATTACAAATATACCTGTAATATCATCTCCAAGACTTAACACTTTGTTAGCAGCCTGAATCCCGCCTTCATAGCTTATATCTATATTCACTACCCTTCCTGGCTTGTACTCTATTCCATATTTCAAAAGTGCGCTCTTATAACCTTCAAGTCTCCCCTTATATACAAGAGTGTCCTCAAAACCTCCTATAAGAAAACATGTTTCCTTATGGCCATTCTTAATAAGATATTCTGTTGCTAAAAATGCTCCCATTTCATCATCAGTACTTACATAACAGAATTTATTGCTTGTTTTTGCTTGATCTACAACAACTACAGGTATATCTACTTCTCTTAAAGTATTGTATACAAAATCGTTCGCACTTCCTAAAACAATTATTCCTGCAAGGGTGCCACTGTTTATATGTCTTACAAGAACTTTCTGTTCATCAATAGAAAGAATCATTGTACTGTATCCCTGAAGTCTTGCCTTATTTTCTGCTGAGCTTAAAAATTCAAGATAAAATGGATTATCAAGAAGAATTGTTTCCTTATCTTTTTCATTAACAGGAACAATTATTCCAATTATCCTGCTTTCCTTCTTTACGAGACTTCTGGCATTTATATTAGGTTGATATCCCAATCTGTCGATTACTTCCTTCACTCTTTCCCTTGTTTCACAGTTAACCTTATTAACATCATTTATGACATAAGAAACAGTAGCAATAGATACACCCGCTTCTCTTGCTACATCTTTTATATTTACTTTTTTTCCCATAAATTCATCACCCTTATCCCAATCTATCTCACAGTTTTCTTTAATATACAGTCCCTTATAGCTTCCTTAAAATCATTCTTATTTCCGTTATATACTATAATGTCTATTCCCATTTCTGCAGCTCTGTCAATAACAGATATTTTGCTTGGCATCTTAGTTGCTGTAAGTATTTTTATAGCATTTTCTCCACCAATCTTTTCAGCATAAACATTTAATTCGTTAAGAGCATTTTCATCATATTTAGAACTGTCCTTACAGGAAATACAAATCAATACCCCATCCTTTATTGCAACTACATCTATCTCATTCTTTATTTTCCTCTGATTTTTGTCCCATAAAAACATCATTCCGCTCTTCACATCATCTATGAAGTCAATTTCTTCCACTACCATTTTAGTAAATACTTCAAACCAGCTGCCTGTTTTAAAAATAAATCCTTTTATAAAATTATTTAAGAATTTTATTTCTATGTCATCACTGTTTCTCATGCAATTAATCTGCTTATATTTCTGAAGAAGATCAATTGTATCAAGAACAATCCTTTTCTGATTTTTATTTAGTTTTTCCATCTTGATACCAATTTTATAAGGATCATCTTCATAGTGAATTAGAGTTGTATTGTCTGTAATTACAGGTCTTATCTCATTCCATTGTTTCATGTTTCCTGCAATAAGCATTGTCAGCCTGCTTACTATCTCTTCCTCACCTATTTCAGTAGATTCTAGCAATATCTTGGCTCCAAGTGTTTTCATTATTTCATTTATGTCTATGTCTGCCAAGTTTACTTTTATCTTTTCAATCTGACTCTCTCCAAACTTGGTCAGTTCCTTTTTATTTATGTCCATAAATACGACTTCAATGCGTCTTTTAAACGCTTCATATAAAACTTCAAGACTTACGGATTTATCTGCTGCGCTAATATCTATTATAACATTTTTACCCATGTATTTTCCTATAATTTCATTTATTTTTCTATTATTATCCATTTTTATTCCTGTAAAAATAATATTGGGATATGTGTGCATAAAATATTTTTTTAAATTTTCAATTTTATCATTATCTTTATATATAAATACAGCTTCTTTTGGTTTCATATATTCAGTACATAGAACACTTTCTTCATTGTTGTTGCCAACAAAATTTATCAAAATATCACAATGCATAAAAATTCTCCTTTTATATGCGTATTCTAATTTTATTTTCTGTTGGCTAACAACAAATTATGCAGTCCTTATCTATTCAACTTTTTATCTACTTTAAGTATACTGCCTAAAATCGCAAATATAACAGCAGATACTATATTTTCATTCAGTTCCTCGTTTGTATGCTTATTCTTTTTTGCAAGTTCTTTATACCATAATTTCTTTGCTATCTCGCAGAGCCAGACAGATATTTTACATCTTCCCTCAAATCTATCAATCCCCTTAATAGCCTGAAAAAACGTCTCTTGAGTTAACTCCTCAGCGATATCAGCATCATGCGTTAAACAGTAAATAAACTTGTATACAATTGTTACATTCTCCTTATAAATCTGATTAATATCTTTTTTGTTCATTTTTCACCTCATCTTTTATGGTGTTTATATTAAAACATGTTTTAACTTTTTAACTGTTACACTCTATATGTTCTCAAAAACTCCATTTCGTTACAAGGTTTTGAAAATTTTTTTAATAATTTTTATCTTTTTATTTTTCATTGACTTTATTATGCATAAGACTTACTATAATATTAACTATAAGTTTAAATCCAATGATGAGGAATAGTAGTTTAACTTATCTTTCATTAAGAGAGTCAGGGATGGTGTAATCCTGATATGAAAGTGTTTTATGAATGGACCTCTGAGGAATAAAGGGAAATCTTTTTAGAAAGTATCTGACATGGAGTTCTGCACCTTATAGCAGACAAAACATTATTGTGTTTTAGTATTGAAAGCGGTATCTGCAGATAATTCTAAGCAGATGCAATTTAGGTGGTACCACGGATATATCTCCGTCCTATTTTTAGGGCGGAGTTTTTTTATTTAATTTAGAATTTAGATTTTAAAATTTAAAATTGAAGGATGAAATCAGAAAGCTGATTTCTAAACAAAATGGAGGCTCTGCCTCCAAACCTCTTAATAATTTAATTAAGAGAGTTTTAAAGACAGATATGCTCTCTTTTTGGAACTCCGCCGAAGGCAGAGTTCAATCCGAAATTCTACATTCTAAACTATAAATTCTAAATTTGACAAACAACTTAATCTGCAATACTAAATTCTATATAGTAAAAACATTAAATAAAATAAATACTTTAAAACGGAGGTTTTTATTATGAGTAAAAAAATATTATTAACTGGCGATAGACCAACAGGAAAATTACACATAGGACATTATGCAGGTTCATTAAAGAACAGAGTTGCAATGCAGGATTCAGGATTATACGAAAACTTTATAATGATTGCTGACCAGCAGGCATTAACAGATAACGCAAGAAACCCGGAAAAGATAAAGAACAGCTTAATCGAAGTTGCTCTTGATTATCTTGCTGTAGGACTTGATCCTGCAAAATCTACTATCTTTGTTCAGTCTCAGATTCCTGAACTTAATGAACTTACTATGCATTATCTTAACCTTGTATCAGTTGCAAGAGTTGGAAGAAATCCTACTGTAAAGCAGGAGATTAAGCAAAAGGCTTTTGGCGAAGGTGTTCCAGCAGGATTCTTCATTTATCCAGTAAGCCAGGCTGCTGATATAACAGCATTCAAGGCAAGTGTAATTCCAGTAGGAGAAGATCAGCTGCCAATGATTGAACAGACTAGAGAAATCGTTAGAAGCTTTAACTCAATCTATGGTGACGTTCTTGTTGAACCAGAAGCTGTACTTCCACCATCAACTTGCGGAAGACTTCCAGGACTAGATGGAAAAGCTAAAATGAGTAAGTCTCTTGGTAATTGCATCTATCTTTCAGATGATGCTGACACAGTAAAGAAAAAGGTTATGTCAATGTACACAGATCCTGACCACATCAGAGTACAGGATCCAGGTAAGATAGAAGGCAATACAGTATTTACTTACCTTGATGCATTTGGCACTGACAAGGAAGCTATCGAAGAAATGAAACAACATTATCAGAGAGGCGGACTTGGAGACGTAAAAGTAAAAAGATATCTTAATGAAGTACTAGAAGCAAAACTTGCACCAATTAGAGCAAGAAGAGCTGAATTTGAAAAGGATATACCAGCTGTTTACGAAATGCTAAGAAAAGGCAGTGAGCAGGCAAGAGCCGTTGCAGCAAAGACTTTAAAAGAAGTACGTGATAAGATAGGCATTAATTACTTCGATAATATAGAGAATAACGAATAGTTAAGGAAAGAACTTCGCTAAAGCTCAGTTCTAAATATGAGTATCTTCCATTCTATTAAATTCATGGTCAAGACATAAGCGAACATACCAAATCAGAGATTTGGAATGCCTGCTTGGTCAAGACGTAAGCGAACATACCAAATCAGAGATTTGGAATGCCTGCTTGGTCAAGACGTAAGCGAACATACCAAATCAGAGATTTGGAATGCCTGCTTAAGCGTAGTGATATGAATTTTAACCAGTTCTATTCACTATTCTCTATTAGTTGTTCACTAACTTAATATTTTTTATATATAGAAAAACAGTATGTAGAATCTGAGGGGGACTACATACTGTTTTCCCTTTTTACATTGTTATATGGCCATCAATGTTATAATCATGATCTTTAATGAGAAAACCTACTTTAAAGATCATGAGCATTGATTACCAATTTACAGTTACCTGACCAGTTGTATTATATGGGACTATATAAGTCCTATTGTCTCCACTCTGCCAATCTATAGTCTTTTTACCATAACTACCTGTACCAACTTTAATAAACTTAAATTCTATTTTTGTTCCTGCAGGTACAGCAACATCATAATACCAATTTGGATAATGACCTTCTATCTGGTTAAAGAATGGTCCTATGGCCTTATCTGTGTTCCAAGAACCTAATTCAGGTACATCACCAACTAAATATACGTTTTGTCCATAATAAGTTGATGCATTATTTACAACAAATCGTACACTAACTAAATCGCCTGAGATAACATCATAATTTTTGTATACATTACTTACTGCACCTGAAGCAGTTTTTACTTTTACATTTACCTTTCCAGCTGATATAGAAGGTACTTTTACAGTAATAGCATCATCACTCCATGAAGTTACTGTTGCTGCAGTATTTCCAAAGTAAACAGTTCCTTTAGATGTTCCAAATCCATCACCACTTATAGTAACTTCCTGACCTGGTTTAGCCATTTGCTGCTGGACATTTCCTATAGTTGGTGAATTAGAATTTGTTGTATAACTCCACACAGCAGAAGCTCCAGCTCTTAATGTAAAGTTATTAACGCTTCCATTTCTAACTGTTATACTGTTTCCTGACATAATATTCTGTAATACATCTGAATAATTTCCATTAGGCATAGCAGTTAAAAGCCCGGAAACGTTTACGTCTGTATTACCTTTATTTATGGCAACTAATGCTACATTATTTCCACACTGTCTTTCATAAATATATACATCATCATTAATCCATCTTTCTTTTGTTGTACCTGAACCAATAGCTGTATTATTCTTTCTTAAAGCAGATAACTTAGAGATTATATTGAATGCAGTAGTATTTGTACTAAAGTTACTCATCATTCCTCTGCAATAAGGGTCGTTATCCCCTGTCATATAATGCTCTGTTCCATAATAAACTGCAGGAATTCCTCTTGAAGTAAGAAGTGCTACTAAAGCCTGGTTTGTTCTATTATTATTTGAACCTGTAGAGATTCTATTAAAATCATGGCAATCTATAAATGTTACTAGACTATTTACATCTTCATAGTCTTTTGCAGTACTTGCAATCATGTTATTAAAATCATACATATTAGCTGAGTTATATCTGAATACGTTATCTACAGTTCTTGCAAATCTAAAGTCAAGAAGACTCATGCCTGAATTATTAGCAAAATTAGTATTGCCTGCATCATAATTTCCGTTATCTAGTGACCATTCTCCAAATGTAAATACTGGTTTATGTGCATTTATTGAACTCATAAAACTCTTCTGCCATCCAAATGCCATATGCTTAACTGCATCAAGTCTTATACCATCTATACCTTGATCAATCCATAGATTAATTGCATCTTTAAGATACTTATCTACAGTTTTATTCTGTTGATTTAAATCGCATAAATCGAATAAATTTTTATAAGTACAACATTCTAAAGATTTGTATTCATTTATATTCTTCTTATCATCTTGTATAATACTACCATTATGATGGAATATATTATCTGGATCATTATTATACTTGGCAAGTAATTTTCCATTATCATATAAGGCACCATTTTCCCCAAAGCCTGTATTTTCTACTCTTGCTGGAGAAGTATGGTTTGGAGCAAAATCTATTATTATTTTTAAATTATGACTATGTGCTGCTTGTACTAAATCTTTAAAATCATTTAAACTACCGAAGTAAGGATTAGTCTTTTTATAATCTTTAGCCCAGTAACCATGATATGGAGCTCCCTCACCATCTTGTTGAATATATGCATCGATATTTTCAACAGGTTGAGAAATCCATAATGCTGTTACGCCTAACTTACTAAAGTATCCACTATTAATTTTATCGGCAATACCTTTCCAATCGCCGCCCCAATACTTTTTCCAATCATTTTTATTAGCATCATAAAGATTTCCTGATGGATTATTAGATTTATCTCCATCATAGAATCTATCAGTTATTATCTGATAAATTACATCCTTTGAATAATCAACTTTACTAATATTCCGCTCACTTGCTTGTACCCCCTTAACTGCTGTAACATGCTGGAGTATTGGAATGCTATTTGTCTTAATTGGAGTAAATCCAATTAAAGAAGCTAACAAACATAATGAAATGGTTCTTTTCTTAAAACTAACTTTACTTTTAGAGTTCATGATAAAATCCTCCCTAAATTAAAATTAACAAACTTTTAATATTAGAAAATCCATTGAACTTAGCTTTATATCCCCATCTATTTTAGTGATTTTATTATTAATAAGGTTTTTATATTTACCTTTTGCTGGTACACTTACATCTGTTTCCTCATAATTATTATTAATTGCTATAATCACCTTGCTGCCATTATATGCACGTTCAAAAACAAGTACATTATCTTTAGCATACAAAGAATTATAACTTCCATATACAAGCTCTTTATTTTGTTTTCTTATATTTATCATAGTCTTGTATAGATTTAAAAGCTCATGATTTTGCTTATCCTTATCCCATATCATACACCCCCTTGATAATGGTTCTTCACCACCATTAATACCTACTTCATCGCCATAATATATATATGGAACTCCTATATACGAAAATTGAAATGCTATTGCTAACTTCATTCTTTCAACCTTGTCATTACACTCGGTTAGAAATCTTGAAGTATCATGACTTCCTATAAGATTCCACATCTGCCTGCATATACTGTCCATATATGATGTTCTGCTGTTATTTAAAATATCATTAAATCTGTCAGCATCGATAATCCTCTTGGCAAAAAAGTCTATCACTGCATTTTTAAATGGATAATTCATTATGCTGTCAAGCTGATCACCCTTTAAGAATGAACTTGCTTCATGCATAATCTCTCCAATTGCAACTGCATTGCTGTTTTTAGATTTAATTTCCTTTCTAAATAACTGCCAGAATCTATGGCTCACTTCATCACAAACATCAAGTCTCCATCCGTCTATACCGACTTCATTAATCCAGTATCCGGCTACCTTAAGAAGATAATCATTTACTTCTTTATTCTCTGTATTAAACTTAGGCATATCAGAAATACCTACTGCAAATGTATAGTAGTTAATCTTTTCTGTATCTACTGGATAGCCATCTGTTAAATACCAATCTTTATATTTTGAATTCTGCTGGTTTTTAAGGAGATCTTGAAAAGCGAAGAAATCGCTTCCTGAATGATTGAATACTGCATCAAATACAATTCTCATATTTCGTTTGTGGCACTGTGATACTAATTCTTTTGCATCATCAATTGTTCCAAACTGTGAATCTATATCGTAATAATCTGCTGTATTATATTTATGATTTGATGAAGATTTGAATATTGGTGTCAGGTAAATCAAATTTACCCCTAATTCTTTTATATAATCAAGTTTTTGTATTATTCCTTTTAAATCTCCGCCAAACATTGATGTTGGCGTAACATTACTTCCCCATTCTAAAGTTCCTTCTGGATCATTACTTTTATCTCCATTGTAAAATCTATCTACAAATATCTGATAAACAACTGATTCCTGAAGCCATGAACTTTCTTTATAAACATCATCTGGTGCAATATAAGCATATTGAAATGATGTTATTTCCTTTTTATCTACTTCATAATCTCTTAAGCCCCTATCATCGAGAAATGCCCTGTTTCCATCTTTGTCAATTAGTTCAAAATAATATCTATATCTATCTCTATATACTGATATTTCTGTTTCATAAAAATCAAATAACTTTGTACTAAGTACAACTTTCATATCCTTTGCTTTAAACGGATTAACCCAGTCATATCTGTCCTTATAGTGAAGAATACACCTATTAATATCATTTTTAGCTGTCTTTATTCTTACACATAAAGTATTTGTATCCTTTGCATACGCATAAGGAACATCTGTTATATGGTAAATAGCATGTTTATTCAATTTTTTTCCTCCCAATTAATGTTGAATCCTAAGTCAACGCACATGTATTTTTACTATAAATTTTTTATGAACTCCCTAAAAAGGGAGTTCATAAAAACACTATTCCTTTACGGCACCTGCTACAAGTCCCTTTGACATAAATTTCTGTATTGATACAAATAATATAGCTAGTGGTATTGATGCTAGAACTGAATCTGCTGCATATTGTGGCCATACTGTCATATTATCTGTCATCAAACTCTTAAGTCCAACTACAAGAGTTCTAAGTTCTGAATCCTTAATCAATGCTGCTGAGAAAATGAATTCTCCAAATATTCCAATGAATGAGAAGAAGAATACAACTACAGCCATAGATTTTGTTAGAGGTAAAATAATTTTTGTGAATATCTGCCAATTTGTTGCTCCATCTACCATTGCTGCTTCATCAAGGTCTTTAGGAAGACCATCTATATAGCCTTTCATCAACCATATATTGTAGGCACTTCCACCACACAGTACCACTGAAAGGAATATAAGATTATCCATTCCGAATGGTAATTTATATGCTACTGAAAGTATTGCTGGTACCATCATTGAGTTTGGAAACATTTGAAGTATTAACAAAGCCATTAACCCATTTCTTTTGCCAGTAAACTTAAGTCTAGAAAAAGCGTAGGCTGCAGGAAGAGTCATTGCAAGTTGAACTAATGAAACAAATGTTGCAACAAATATAGTATTTTTCATCCAAGTAAGGAATCCATTCTCTTGAGTTAAAGCAACTTTATAGTTCTCAAAAGTTATATTATCTGGTATAAGACGTTTCTGCATAAAGCTTGTACCACTTGATAGCGAAGATGCTATTATTGAAAATACAGGAAATAATATAATTAATATAGCAAACCATAAAAAGATTCTTTTAATCCATAATCTTATTCTTTTTGACTTACTTATTCTTCTTTTATAAACAAGTTTTGCTGGTGTCTTTATTGTTACTGCTTCACTCATTAACCTTCAACCTCCTCAAACTGTCCAGATGCTTTCATATTTACAAATGAAATTGTACCTATTATTATGAAAATCAAGATAGACATTGCAGAACCAAGAGCAAATTGTCCATTTTTAGTAGACATATTATATGCTGCAGATCCTATAATATCAGTCCATCCTGAGAATGACGCTCCTTCTTTTGCTGGTCCTCCATCTGTCAGTAAAAATGCTGTATTAAAATTATTAAAGTTAAATGCAAAACTTGATATTAACAATGGATAAGCAGTTCTTGCTAATGAAGGTAAAGTGATTTTGAAGAACTTCTGGATTCCAGTAGCTCCATCTATATCAGCTGCTTCATAATATGATGAAGGAATTGCTGCTAATGCACCTATACATATGTTCATCATATAAGGATATCCAAGCCATAAATTTAGAAATATTACAGCCAATCTTGCCGCATGTGGACTTACTAGCCACATTATTGGCTCTTTTATTATATGAAGACTTTGAAGTACACCATTAATTGCACCATATTCACTATTAAACAATCCTTTAAATGCTATTATTATAATTGCTCCAGGAAGAGCCCAAGGAATAACAAGTAATGCCTTATAGATAAATCCTTCTTTTAAATTTTCATCACTAAGAATCATTGCAAAAATAAGTCCTATAAAAAAGCATCCTAATGTTGATATTAAAGCATAAATAATTGTCCATGTAAGTAGTGGAAAAAATTCTCCCTTTAATGGACCTACAAGTATCTGTTTAAATTGATAAAATCCAACCATATGCCAGCCATCAGGTGTTCCGTATCCATTACTTAAATTTGATAGTCCATAATCTGTAAATGCTAGAAAAACAGAATATATCATTGGTAATATACTCAAAATAATTATACTGGTAAGAGCCGGTGCTAGATATGCATATGCTCTTTTATTATTCTTACCAAATGTACTAACTTTTTTAGCCATTCTAATTCACCTTCTACTAATATATTTTTTGATTAAGGTACCAAAAGTACCCCCCTCTATATACTAATACCAAGTTTATCTATTAAACGCTTATATTCCTATAGATAAATACTTTTGGTACTGTAATCAATATTAAATCCTCAGCCCCTTACGGGGCTGAGAACTTTTACTTATTACTTTTTAGTTGCAACCTTTATTGAATCAACGAATGACTTCTGAATATCTTCTGCAATCTTCTTAACATCTTTTCCAGTTAAAGCTGTCTGAATTTTCTTTCCTGCATCCCAAACGCCATTAACTTCTGAAATGTTAGGCATTGGTAATGCTGTCTTTAACTGTTCAACAAATGCTGAAGTTACATCATTTTTCTTAACTGCATCCTTATCTAGGTCAGCTTTTTTAACTGGTATTCTATTTCCAACTTCATATAGCTTGTCTGCTGTATTGTCAACAAGATACTTCATTAAATCCCAAGCACCGTCTTGGTCTTTAGATTTACCACTTACAAATGCAGTCTGAACACCCATTAATGACTTAACACCTTCACCATTAATCTTTGGAATTGGTGCTAAAGCAAATTTAGTACCTGCTTTCTTAAATCCATCAACATCCCAAGGTCCGCTAATATAGAATGCTGATTTTCCATTTTGGAAGTTATCTTTTGCTATGTTACCATTAATATCTGCTTTTATAAATTTATATTTAACAGCTAAATCCTGTATGAATTGATATGCTTTTAAAGCACCTTCATTATTTAATCCAACATCATTAATATCATATTTTCCATCTTTCATTCCAAAAATATATCCACCATATGACTGAACGAATGCTGCATTAAAATAGAAGTCTGATGCATTATACTGGAATGCTGTTCCACCAATTGCTTGTGCTTGTTTTAGAAGGTCATCCATAGTCTGAGGAACTTCCTTAACTTTATCTGTATTGTAGAATAAAGCATAAGTCTCCATTGCTAGTGGAATAGCATAATTTTTTCCATCATATGAAACTGCATTGCAGACTGCAGGATTTGCATAATCATCTTTATTAACTATGCCACTTGGTACTTCTGCTAATAGCTTGGCCTTTTGGAAAGATCCTAAGTTATCATGAGGTATACCAAACATTATATCTGGACCTTTAGCTGAATTTGCAGCCTGTAAGAAAGCCTTCATATCACTTTCATCTTTAACGACTTTAACTTTTCTATTGTTTTTCTTTGCCCACTCCTGAGCCACCTTATTAACTTCTTTAACTTCGTTATCCATTAAATGTGACCATACAATTAATTCTTTATCACTTTTTTTGCCTGAATTTGATCCACCATTACTGCTGCCACAACCAGCAAGCATTCCAAAACCAACAACCCCTGCTACTAAAGCAGATAATAATTTAATCTTTTTATTCATCAAAATCCCTCCAAAATATGAAAAATTCAATTTCGTTTCCCGGTAAACGATTGCAAATCTTATATTTATATTATATATCGTTTAAAACAATCAATTTATTTTAAAATTATATTTTTTGTTTCCTTTTCATGTAAATTGTTTATTTTAATAACTTTTTCCCATTTTTTTTTGTTATAATTTAGACATGAGCATAATTGATCTTTAAAAATTTAATATTGATATAGAGAAATATTTTGGAAAAGTTAGGTTTTTTATTAATAAAGTGACTCAAAAAAGGGTATACTATCCCCATGAGGATGATAGAAT
>NZ_VULX01000004.1 GCF_009696465.1 Inconstantimicrobium porci
TTAGTATATCCATTAATATTAGTATTATCCAAACGGACATAGATAATTCAGGAAAATTTGAGTGATAAAGAAATCTTGGCTCTGTAGAGCCTTGATATATAAGGGCTAAGAATTATGCTTAACCCTAAAAATAAAAAATAGACGAGGTGATTATATTGTTAAGAAAGTTTATTGAATTCTACAAACCGTATATAAAGTTATTTACGCTTGATTTTATAGCGGCATTTCTTGCAGCAGGATGTGATCTTGTATATCCAATGATTACAAGAAACATAATTAATGATATCGTACCAAATAGAAAATTCAGATTTCTTATAATTTTTGCGGTAGCATTACTTATAATTTATATTGCAAAAGCAGGACTTAATTATTTTATGACTTATTATGGACATGCTGTTGGAGTAAGAATGCAGGCTGATATGAGACAGAAGATGTTTGATCATCTTGAAAACCTTCCATGTGAATATTTTGATAACAACAAGACTGGAGTAATAATGTCAAGAATGGTTAATGACCTTATGGAAGTTTCAGAGCTTGCTCATCATGGCCCAGAAGATATTTTTACTTCACTTGTTATGTTTATTGGTGCATTAATTATACTATGCACAATAAATGTGCCACTAACACTTATAATTTTTGCATTTATTCCTCTTCTTTTATGGTTTACGCTTAGCAGAAGAAAGAAGATGACAGATGCCTTTTTAAAGACTAAGGTTAAGATAGGTGAAGTAAATGCTACACTTGAGAATAGTCTTGCAGGTGTAAGAGTAACAAAGTCATTTGTTAATAAGGAACATGAAATGAAGAAGTTCAAGGTTAACAATATGAAATTTAAGGAAGCAAGAGAATATGCATATAAAACAATGGCGGAGTATTTCTCTGGAATGAACTTCTTTACTGATCTTTTAAGCCTTATTGTACTTGTAGTTGGTGGTGTTTTTACTTACAATGGGTCAATTACTATTGGTGATTTTACAGCATATATTCTTTATATAAGTCTTTTTACTAATCCGGTTAAGAAGCTTGTAAACTTTATGGAACAGTATCAGGCAGGAGCAACAGGCTTTAAGAGGTATATGGAGATAATGGATCAGATTCCTGAAAAGGATATTGAACATGGTAAGGAACTTAAAGATGTTAAGGGGAATATTGATATAGAAAATGTATCTTTCAGTTATGAAAATAATGAGAAAGTACTGCAGAACTTCAGTCTTTCAATACCAGCAGGTAAAATGGTTGCACTTGTAGGTCCTTCAGGTGGAGGAAAGACAACTATTTGTAATATGATTCCGAGATTTTATGAATATGATTCAGGAAATATATATATTGATGGTACAGAAATTCATGATGTTTCACTAAAATCTTTGAGAGATAACATAGGTATAGTTCAGCAGGATGTATTTTTATTCACAGGTACAATTAAAGATAATATAGCATATGGAAATCCTGATGCTACTGATGAAGATATTATGAGAGCGGCTAAGATGGCGAGCCTCCATGAATTTGTAATGACACTTAAAGATGGCTATGATACATACATTGGAGAAAGAGGAGTCAAGCTTTCAGGAGGACAAAAACAGAGAATATCTATTGCGAGAGTATTCCTTAAGAATCCGCCAATATTGATTCTTGATGAGGCAACTTCAGCTCTTGATAACATAACTGAGCATGAAATTCAGATGTCTTTAGAGAAGTTATGTGCTGACAGAACTACTCTTGTAGTAGCTCACAGGCTTTCAACAGTACAGCATGCTGACGAAATAGTTGTAGTTACAGACAAAGGTATAGAAGAAAGAGGAACACACGAAGAACTTATGAAGCAAAATGGAATATACGCAGGATTCCATGTAGTATATAAGTAATTTAAAATTTAAAATGTACAAGGTATAATTTGGCAAGAAATCCGCTAGACTTATGCTCGTGGATTTTTGCATTTTAATGAAGGATACCTTCAAGCCTCTGTGATTTAATCTATAATTTTAAAATCTAAAGTCTAAATTAATAAATGGTAAAGTTCGTGATTTATTTAACAAAATTTGTTATAATAGAAAAGAGTAGAAATTATGAGTAAAAAGTGTATATGAGGTGAGAATATGAAAAAAATAGTAATTGATGGGGATGTTATAGAGACAGATGAAAACATTTCAATTCTGGAACTTGCACGTAAAAACAACATAAGTATACCTTCTCTTTGTTTTTTAGAAGAATGCAATGGTGTTACTAAATGTGCAGTCTGCATAGTTGAAATATCATATGAAGGAAAAACTAAGCTGTCTACATCTTGTACAACAATGGCTGAAGATGGAATGGTAGTTACTACAAATTCTGAAAAAGTTCAGGAAATGGTCAAAAAAAGAATATCAACATTATTAGATAAACATGAATTTAAGTGTGGACAGTGTACTAGAAGAGAAAATTGTGAGTTCTTAAAGCTTGTTATAAAGACTAAGGCAAGAGCAAGCAAGCCATTTTTAGTACAGGATAAGACTCCATACATGGATACAAGAAGCGTATCAATTCAGATAGATAGAACTAAGTGTCTTGAATGTGGGAGATGTATAGATGCCTGTAAGAAAAAAACTGGTACATGCACTCTTCAATTTGAAAGAGTTGATGGCAAGAGAATTGTAACTCAGGTTGAAGGTAAAAAGTTTGAAGATACTAACTGTCTGCTTTGTGGGCAATGTGTTGCTGCATGTCCAGTTGCAGCTTTAACTGAAAAGACTGAATTAGATAAAGTAAAGGAAGCAATAGCTGATCCAAACAAGCATGTAGTAGTTGCTATGGCACCAGCAGTAAGAGCTTCTTTAGGCGAATTATTTAACATGGGATATGGAGAAGATGTTACTGGTAAAGCTTATACAGCGTTAAGAGAACTTGGCTTTGATAAGGTATTTGATATTAACTTTGGTGCAGATATGACAATCATGGAAGAAGCAACTGAACTTATCCATAGAATTCAGGAAGCTGGACCTTTCCCAATGTTCACTTCATGCTGTCCAGGATGGATAAGACAGGTGGAAAATTATTACCCACAGTACCTAAAGAATTTATCAACAGCTAAATCTCCACAGCAGATTTTTGGTGTGGCAACAAAAACATATTATCCAGCTATAGCAAATATAGATCCTAAAGATGTATATACAGTAACTATAATGCCATGTACAGCTAAAAAATATGAAGCAAATCTTTCATATAATGAAACTAATGGGCTAAGAGAGATAGATGCAGTTTTAACAACAAGAGAACTTGCAAAGATGATTAAGGATGCTAAGATTGCATTTGCAAAACTTGAGGATAGCGAAGCAGATCCAGCAATGGGAATGTATTCAGGGGCTGGAGTTATCTTCGGAGCAACAGGTGGAGTTATGGAGGCAGCACTAAGAACTGCTAAGGATTTTGTTGAAAACAAAGATCTTAAGGATATTGATTATACAGAAGTTAGAGGATTTAAAGGAGTAAAAGAGGCAACAGTTAAAATTGGTGACAATGAATATAATGTTGCAGTTATTAATGGAGCTAAAAATCTTTCTGAATTTATAGAGTCAGGAAAAATCAACGAAAAGCAATATCACTTTATAGAAGTAATGGCTTGTCCTGGAGGCTGCATAAATGGTGGTGGTCAGCCACATGTTTCTTCCGAGATAAGAACAAAAAATGATTATAAAAAACTTAGAGCTTCTGTATTATATAACCAGGATAGTTCAAGATCTGTGGCTAAGAGAAAATCTCATCAGAATCCAGCTATAATTAAGATGTATAATGATTATGTTGGAAAGCCTGGGGAAGGAAATGCACATGAACTTTTCCATCATATATATGAAAAATAGGAGATTATTATAATTTTATGCAATTAAGCATATAGTATTTTATTCACATTAAAGGGTAATATTAATTTTGTAATAAATTAATATTACCCTTTGTCTTCTCATAAGTGGCAATAATTATAATATATATAAAATAAAAACACGTGAAAAAAATGTTGAAGTTATGGTATAATTTAAAAAAATAAATAGAATGGGAGAAAATAGTATGAATAATGAACAAAAGACAAGTAAATTAACATTAATACCGTTAATACTTATGATCTTTACATCAGTATTTGGATTTGCTAATATGCCTAGAGCATTCTTCTTAATGGGATATTCAGCGATTCCATGGTATTTAATATCAGCTATACTATTCTTTATTCCTTATGCATTTATGCTTTCGGAATACGGAGCAGCATTTAAGGACGAAAAGGGTGGAATATATTCATGGATGGAGAAATCAGTTGGACCTAAATATGCATTCGTTGCTACATTTATGTGGTATGCATCATATGTAGTATGGATGGTTAATATATGTTCATCAATATGGGTTCCATTATCAAACGCTATATTTGGTAGTGATAAGACTGGAGAATGGGCATTTGGATTCCTTAATTCAACTCAGCTTTTAGGTGTTTTAGGTGTTTTATGGATTATATTTATAACAGTAGTTGCATCTAAAGGTCTTGATAAGATTAAGAAGATTACATCTGTTGCAGGTACAGCAGTATCATTATTAAACATAGTTCTTTTAATTGGAGCAATAGCAGTATTAATAGCAAATAAAGGTCAGGTTGCTGAACCAATAACTTTAAATGCATTTGTTAATTCACCAAATCCATCATATCAAAGTCTTATATCAGTAATATCTTTCATGGTATTTGCTATATTTGCTTTTGGTGGAATTGAAGCAGTAGGAGGTCTTGTTGACCAGACTGAGAATTCAGAAAAAACATTCCCTAGAGGAGTTACAATAGCAGCTATAGTAATATCTGTAGGATACTGCGTAGGAATTCTTATGGTTGGTTTATTTACTAACTGGAATGATATATTAGCAGGTAAGTCAGTAAATATGGCTAACGTTGCTTACGTTGTTATGAACAACCTTGGATATCAGGTAGGTACAGCACTTGGCTTATCACAAGCTGTAGCAGTATCAATTGGTACTTGGATAGCAAGATTTACAGGACTTTCAATGTTCCTAGCATTAACTGGAGCATTCTTTACACTTGCATATTCACCACTTAAGCAGCTTATTGAAGGAACTCCAAAAAAGATGTGGCCAGGAAAAATGGGTGAGATCGAAGATGGAATGCCTAAGAATGCTATGTGGATACAGTGTATAGTTGTTGCTGTAATAGTTCTGCTTGTATCATTTGGTGGAGAAGATGCTCAGGCTTTCTTTGGTAAGTTAGTTCTTATGACAAATGTTGCGATGACAATTCCTTATATGTTTATAGCAGCAGCATTTATTAAGTTTAAGAATAATGACAGCATTGCTAAACCATTTGAAATTTATAAGAACAAGAAGATAGCAGCTGCGCTTTCAATTTTAGTAACTGTAGTAGTAGGCTTTGCAAACTTCTTTACTATAATTGAACCAGCTGTTAATGGAAACATAGCAAACACTATTTGGATGATTGCAGGACCAGTTGTGTTCTCAATAGTAGCAATTGTTATTTTCAACAATTATGCAAAGAAAAACAAATAATTTTTAAATAAGAAGTTCCTCACAGTAATGTGGGGAGCTTTTTTTGCGCTCGAATATCACTTGGCTTTCTGCAAATACTAATAATAATTTAGAATTTAAAATTTATCATTAAAATAAGGAGTGATATAAGATGGATAGTTTTCCTAAGAGTTTTCCTGCTCAACATCAGGATAGTCAGCCAGGGATTGAGTTACAGATGATGCCTCAGCCTGTTTATATAAAAGATGGTTATAATAAAATTACTGATAGACTTAAAGATAAAGTTGCTGTAATTACAGGTGGTGACAGTGGTATTGGAAAAGCTGTATCATTTGCTTTTTCAAAGCAGGGGGCAAAAGTAAACATAGTTTGCACCGAAAAAGAAAAATGTGATGCAGAAGAAACAAAGAAGGAAATTGAACTTGAAGGCGGAACGTGTGATATATATTATGGAGATGTTAAAGATGAGCAGTTCTGTATAAGCGTAATAGAAGGAGTCATCAAGAAATATGCCACAATAGATGTTCTGGTAAATAATGCAGCTGTTCAGTATCCTCAGCAGAAGATTGAAGATATAACAACACAGCAGATGAAGGAAACTTTTGAAACAAATATATTCAGCTATTTCTATTTTACTAAAGCAGCTATGAAATATCTTAAGAAAGGTTCAAGTATAATCAATACAAGTTCAATAACTGCATTTAAAGGCAGCAAGGACCTTATTGATTATTCAGCTACAAAAGGAGCAATAGCTTCATTTACAAGATCACTGGCAACAAATCTTGCAGATAAGGGTATAAGAGTTAATGCTGTAGCACCTGGTCCTATATGGACTCCACTTATAGTATCTTCATTCGATTCAACAAAAGTGTCACAGTTTGGAACTGATAATCCAATGAAGAGGGCAGGTCAGCCAGTAGAAGTAGCAGGAGCATATGTATTTTTAGCTTCATATGATGCATCATACATAACTGGTCAGACAATACACGTAAACGGCGGAGAAATCATCAACGGGTAATAAATTTAGAATTTAAAAATTAAAATTTAAAATTGAGGAAGGAATCAGCATGCTGATTCCTTTATTTTATATGGAGGCGCTGCCTCCAAACCGCTTAATTCTCTAATTGATAATTAAGAAGAGTTTTAAAGAGGAGAATTCTCCTCTTTTTTCGAAACTCCCACGGAGTTTCATCCATAATTTTAAATTCTAAAATATAAATTTTAAATTACTTCTAAACATTTAAAAATATTGAAAAAGTATTTTTATGTTATACCGTAATTAATTGAAAAGGATAATGTATAATAATAAGTAGAGTGAAAAATTATTTATATGATGGGAGATAATATGATGCAGAGCTATACAATTGTAACTGGAGCAAGCTGTGGTATTGGATATGAAATAGCACAGCTTTTTGCTAAGGATAAGAATAATCTGATTTTAGTTGCACGAAATGAAGAAAAATTAAATGAGATAAAAAAAGACTTTGAGCAGAAGTATAAGATAAATGTAATAGTAATAAGGCTTGACCTTAGTGTGGATAATGATGTTGATTACCTATATGAATATGTGGAAAAAAATAAAATCGTTGTGGATAATTTAATTAATAATGCCGGCATAGGAAACTTTGGTGAATTTTATAAAGCAGACTGTACTAAAGATCTTGATATGATAAAGCTTAATGTTTATTCACTGACTAAACTTATGAAATTATTCCTACCTAACATGATAAAAAGAAATAAAGGAGGAATATTAAATGTTGCATCTACTGCTGCATTTGGTGTTGGACCTATGATGTCAGTATATTATGCAACAAAGAGTTATGTATTGTCATTAACTGAATCAGTAAGTGCAGAGGTTAAAGGCACAAACGTTAAGATTGCAGCTATATGTCCAGGACCTGTTGATACTGGATTCCAAGGAAAAGCAGGAGTTAAGAAAGCTAAGATTGCTAAGGGGTATATGATGAAGGCCGATGAGGTAGCTAGAGATGCATATAAGAAGTACAATAAGGGAAAAACTATAATTATTCCTGGGTATAAAAATAAAGTACTGGTACAGAGTTTTAGATTTTTACCAAGGAAGGTTATTGGTATGGCAGCACTTAGGTTAAATAAATAGTAAGAATAGGGGATGTTATTATGGGCTTATTTAGTGGATACTTATTAATTACTGACATGGACGGTACTCTTCTTGATGATGAGAGAAACATATCAAATGAAAACATACAGGCTATAAAGGAATTTATTGCTGAAGGCGGAAGTTTTACTATAGCTACGGGCAGAACTGTGGAATCAGCAAGACGTTATATAGATAGATATTTTAAAGATATACATATTGGAGCTCCTGTTGCTTTGTATAATGGTGGCAAGATATATGATTTCAGCAAAGAAGAAACTGTGTGGGAGACATATGTAAGCGGTCATAGTAAAGATGTCTATAAAAAAATAAAAAAAGACCATCCGGAGTTAGGACTAGAAATTTATTCAGATGAAGTAACATACATATATAATAGATGCAGGTTTACAGATAGATATAAGAATCTACATTACAAAGTTGAATATGATACTGACGACAGCATATTTGATAAGGACTGGACAAAAGCTCTTATTATCGGCGAAAAAGAAGATATGGATAAGTTTGAGGATGTAGCAAGAAATCATTACGATATAAGCAATATTGTAAGGAGTGCAGCTAATTACCTTGAAGTACTTCCAGATGGTACGTCTAAAGGATGCCAGATAGAAAAGATTTGTGAGATAACAGGTTTTGATCTTAATAAGACGATAGCCCTTGGTGATGAGATGAATGATCTTGATATGATCTTAAAGTGTAAATATGGATTTGCGGTGGCTAATGGAAATCCCCATCTTTTAGAAAAAGCAAAGCACAAGACAGTAAGCAATAATGAAAGTGCAATAAAAGCAGTAATAGAATACGTAAGAGAAAAAATAAAATAACTATAAAAACATATTACTTTTGAGATGTTTTTTATGTGATTAGAGCTACTATGTAGCTCTTTTTTTATTATATAACTATATTTCCATATAAATTTTTGCATGTAAGGCATTGACATTAGGAAAAATATACTATATTATATCATCATACGATATATCGCAACTCGATATATCAGATAAGGAAGTGTGAAAATGGCAGATAATTTAGAAAAACATATTCCACTAACCGAGAGCACATATTACATTTTATTATCATTGACTGAGGAGATGCATGGTTATGGAATTATGCAGAAGGTTGACGAGATGAGCAAGGGCAATGTAAAGCTTGGGCCAGGAACATTGTATGGCGCACTCTCTAAACTTCTTAAGCAGGGATTTATAAAAGAAATACAGGATGATACAAGAAGGAAGAATTATGTTCTTACAGAATGTGGAATGGAGCTTGTAAAAATGCAGCATGAAAGAATAAAGATTCTTTATGATAATGGTGTAAAAATCGTAGAGGAGAAGTGACAGGGAAATGGATGAAGGGATTACTGTAAAAAAGTTATTTTGGGCTTGGAATTATGAAAAAGAAGAAAAATGGCTTAGAGAAATGAGCAATAAAGGTTATGAATTTTCTTCATGGAGTATAGGAAAATATAGATTTAAGAAGACTGAACCTAAGGATATTATATATAAACTTGATTATAATCCATTGTGGTGCAGAAATAGTGGCGGTTATATGGAATTTATCAAAGAATGCGGTTGGGAATTCTGTGACAGCATGTGTGGATGGAATCTATACAAGTGTGATGCTGATAAGTGTCTATCTGAAGAAATTTATACAGGTAAAGATAAAATAAAGATAATGCATAGGATTGGAACTTATATAGTGGCCTTATCTTTGTTAGAGGGATTCTTCTTCTTCATGGGATTTATAAAACCAATGATTCAGGGAAAATGGCCAGGAGCGATCGATACAATATTATGGAGCTTTTTAATATTAGAATTTTTATTTATAGATATAAATCTCTATGCAGCTTATAGGAAAAAGAAAAAGGATTTATAGGAGGAATTTATGTTAGAGGTAAAAAATTTATGTAAGGAATTTAAAGAAAAAAAGGGAATTAAAAAGGCTGTTGATAATATCAGCTTTAAACTTGAAAAGGGAGAGATAGTTGGTTTACTTGGTGAAAATGGGGCAGGAAAGACAACTACAATGAGAATGATCTCTACGATGCTTAAGCCAAGCAGTGGAAGCATAAATGTTAATGGCTTTGATGCTGTTAAGAATTCGGCTGATGTAAGAAGAAATATTGGAATCTTATTTGGCGGTGATGTGGGGATATATGACAGACTTACTGCAAGAGAAAATATAAGATATTTTGCAGAACTTAATGACGTTAAAAAAGAAGAAATCAATAAGAGAATTGATGAAATGGCTAAGGATCTTGATATGGAAGAGTATATTGATAAGAGAGTGGGCAAGTTCTCAAGAGGTATGAAACAGAAGGTATCAATTGCTAGAAGTATAATCCATTATCCTGAAGTAATGCTTTTTGATGAGCCTACAACTGGTCTTGATGTTACTGCAGCAAGAACTATTCATGACTTTATAGAAAAATGTAAAAGCGAAGGTAAGACTATACTTCTTTCAAGCCATTCAATGAAGGAAGTTGAGAAACTTTGTGACAGAGTAATTATAATTCATAAAGGAAAACTTGTTGAAGAAGGCACTATTTCAGGATTAAAGGAAAAGTATAACAATAATGATCTTGAAGAAGTATTCGTACAGCTTATTAGTGGGGGGGTAAAATAATGAATCATTTTCTTACAATATTAAAAAAAGAATTACTAGATTTATTAAGAGATAAAAAGACAGTAGTTATGGGTATTCTTCTTCCTATAATTTTATATCCAATAATGATGATTGGTATGGACAAATTAGCTGAGAAAAGTTTTGATGTAAACAAGAAGAATTTCTCAATAGTTGTTCAAGATGATGGAAATTCACAAGTGAGAGAATTGCTTAAGGGTCAAAAAAATATAACTATAAAAGATGAAAAGGATGCAAAAAAAGCACTTAAAGATGGAGATATTTCTTTAATTGTTGAGGTTCCGAAGGATTTTGATGAGAGTGTAAAAAGCCAGAAGATATCAGAAGTTAAGCTTATTTATGATGATAAGTCTCAGGATTCTGCAATGTTAAATAGCATGATTCAGTCAGTTATGAATGAATATGGACAAAAGGTGGCTGAACAGAGATTAAAGGACAAGGGCATAGATACATCTATATTAACTCCATTTACTACTGAAAGTAGTGATATTTCTAAGACAGCATCAGGTAAAGATGATGCAGCATCTGGTATTGTTAAAGGTATGATGATGGTTCTTCCAACATTAGTAGTAATGCTTCTTTTAATGCCTACTATAGGTATAGCTGTAGATCTTTGTGCTGGAGAAAAAGAAAGACAGACTATGGAACCATTACTTTCAACAGCAGTAAATAGAACATCTATAGTATGGGCTAAAATAGCAGCACTTGCAGTTGTTGCAATAATAACATTAGTATGTACACTTGGTGCTATGTCAGTGTCTATCAAGACTATAGGAAATAATGCAGAGATGACGTTTGTAAATGCAAGATTTATTTTATCTACAGGAATAACATGTTTATTCTTAGTGCTAGCTTTTGGTGCACTTCAGATAGCAATAAGTATTTATGCAAGATCAATAAAAGAAGCAAATTCTTATTTATCAGGGGTAAGTGTACTATCAATGGTTCTATGCTATGTACCATTTATGATGGATGCTAAGAGTATACAAATGGTGTTCTTTAATATACCAGTTGTTAATACAACATGTCTTTTAAAAGAGCTTATGGCAGGTATATACAGAACAGATCATCTTCTTATAGTATTAGCTTGGAATGTAGTATATACAGTAGCAGCAGTATTATTTGCAAGATACATGTTCTCAAAAGAAGAAGTAATATTTAGATCATAGATCACATCACAAATTTTTGATTTGACTATTAATTTATTAAGGAGATACCTTTATGAGAAAAAAGTTTAATAAATATATGACAACAGGTTTGTTATTTAATGGTGCTTTTTTAATGACAAGAGAAATTGATGCAATTCCAGAAATAATAAAGGGGTTTTTTGCTGGATTTGCGATATCACTTATGTTATTTGGAATTTATGCTGATTGTCATGATGTATCAAAGTTTCAAAATAAGAAAAGACAGTTTATAAAAAGAATGTTTAATAGATAAATTTTTATTGTGGTATAAAGGAAGGCAATAGAAATAAAAGTAATTGACAAAATAAGTTTATTGGAATATACTAAATTAAAAATTAAGATTTATTAGAGCAAAGAAGAGAAATAGTAGAAGTATATTTCTTTTTAAGAGAGTTCCTGGCTGGTGTGAAGGAATAAAGAAGATATTTTGAATACATCTCAGAGCTAAACACCAAAATCGCAAGAAAGTAGGCTGTTTTCGGATTACCTGCACCCGTTATAGTGCTAGAGTATTTTTATTGCATAGGAAAGTACGTGAAAAATCTATTTTTATATTGTAATTAATTGAAGATAAAAGATTCATAGACCTATGTTAGAGAATATTAAGACGTACTTTCGTCCTTTAGTCATCCAAGGGTTTTAAGACTTATGCAGAGCCGACTTGGAGCTTGCCGACGGAGGATTCGAAATAAGTCTTAAAATCCTTTTTTGTACTCGATAAGGTTGGTTATGGTGACATAATCGATAAACTGAGGTGGTAACACGTGAGATTATACTCTCGTCCTCTGGAATATTTAATTCCGGAGGATGAGAGTTTTTTTGTTTTATAAAATCTTTTTAATTCATATCTTGTGCGCGCAATATTAAGGTATGTATTAAGGCCGGCCTAGAATTTTTATTACAATTAATTTTGGGAGGAATAAAAATGTTAAGTGTAAAAGAACAGTTAGAAATAATATCAAAGGGTACAGATGAAATAATAGGTATGGAAGACCTTGAAACAAAACTTAAGAAGAGTATTGAGGAAAGCAAACCTCTTACTATAAAGCTTGGACTTGATCCATCAGCACCGGACATCCATTTAGGTCACGCTGTTGTGCTTAGAAAGATTAAACAGATGCAGGACATGGGGCATAGAGCAGTAATCATACTTGGCGATTTTACTGGCATGATTGGAGATCCTACAGGAAAGAGCAAGACAAGAAAGCAGCTCTTACGAGAACAGGTGCTTGAAAATGCAAGGACTTACAAGGAACAGCTTCTAAGGGTTCTTGATCCAGAAAAGACTGAAGTTAAATTTAATAGTGAATGGCTTGCTAAGCTTAATTTTTCAGAAGTTTTATCTCTTGCTTCTAAGTGTACTGTAGCAAGAATGATGGAAAGAGAAGATTTTAAAAACAGATTTACAAATGGTCAGAGCATAGGGATCCATGAATTCTTTTACCCTATAATGCAGGCTTTTGATTCTATTCATCTTCATGCTGACATCGAGCTTGGAGGAAGAGATCAGAGATTTAATTTGCTTATGGGAAGAACGTTGCAGAAGGAGTTTGGTCAGGAGTCACAGGCTGTAGTAATGATGCCACTTTTAGAGGGTACTGATGGTGTAAACAAGATGAGTAAGAGTCTTGGTAATTACATTGGAATAGATGAAGATGCTGTAGCTATGTTCAATAAAGTAATGACTATACCTGATAATCTTATTATTAAATATTTTAATCTGGCCACAGATATGCATCCTAAGGATATCTCTAAAATTGAGGAAAGTCTTTCTATGGGCGAAAATCCAAAGAATATAAAAATGCAGCTTGCAAAGGAAATAACTACTTTATACCATGGAGAAACTGAAGCTAAGAAAGCAGAGGAAAACTTTATACAAGTTTTTGCTGAGAGACAGAAACCTCAGGAAATAAGAGCGGTAAGTATTGAAGAAACAGATGACATTCTTTCTGCTATGGTTAAAGGAAAGCTTTGTGCGAGTAGAAGTGAAGCAAGAAGACTTGTTTTAGGAGGTGCTGTAAAGATTAATGATCAGAAGACAACAGACTTTAAAACAGCAGTAAAAAATAATGATATTATTAATGTAGGAAAATTTAAGTTTATTAAGTTAGTTCATAGAGCATAATGCTCTATGCAATATGCGTTGATTTAGGTTTTTGTTGTTTATTTTTTTTATATAATTAAAATATAAAAGATATTTAATTAATACTAAAGAAGGATGAGGATGAGTTAATTTATGAGAAAAGCTGTGTTTTTTGATATAGACGGAACACTTATTGACTGTTTAAACGGCATGAATGATATGTCTGATGAGGTGAAAAAAGCGATAAGAGAGCTGCAGACACAAGGAAATTATGCCTTTATTGCATCTGGAAGACCATATGCATTTTTAAGTGAAGAAATCTTAAAATTTGGTTTTGATGGTTTTGTGCTTGCAAATGGCGCTGAGATAATCATGGACAATAAAATTATCTATGCAGGTGAATTTGATAAAGAGTTTGTAAAGGAAGTTACAGATGAATTTGACAGCTTAGGAATCCAGTACATTTTAGAAGGGGAGCACTATTCATATATAAAGAGAGAGCATAAAGATATGTGGGATTTCTATATGAATATAGGAATCTCCTCTAAATTAATTATGAGTGATTTTGATGTGGACAAACTACATGTTCTTAAAGCAGAAACATTATGTAGTAATAAGGAAATAGAAGATAAGTGTATAGAGATAATGGATAGAAATCCTCAGTATGGTTATTTTCACAGTATTGGAGCTAACACTTTTGAGATATATAATAAGGAAAATACAAAGGCTTCTGCAATAATAAAATTGCTTGAATATCTTGATATATCAAGAGAAAACAGCTTTGCATTTGGAGATGGGACAAACGATATTGAAATGCTGTCAGAAGTGGGATGTGGAATAGCAATGGGAAATGCATCGGATTATGTTAAAAGCTTTGCCCATAAAGTCACAGACACAGTTTATGAAGATGGAGCAGCGAAAGGAATATACAAGTATATATTGGATTAGAAAGACTATTAGTTTCAAGTTAAATAACCCGATAAAAGAAAATTTGTAGATTAGATCAGAAATCAGAACGAAGAGAGCAGAGAAAAGGATGAAACTCCCTAGAGGAGTTTCGAGCCAAGGTATAAGCGAACAAATTCCTTTCTCTCTGATCTCATATCTCTAATCTATCAAATACTGTTTATAGGGCTCATTTTTTATTTTAGATTAATATGAAATGTAGCATTCAATCTTGCTTAGGTCTACTCCGAAGTAGATCCACTTAAAGGCTATAAATCTCCAGCCACTTAGTGATTTTTCGTCACAACTTGTGATGTATGCCCAATATGACCTGCCATTTAGCTGCCATACGTAAGTGAATTTATTGAAACAGTCTTTCATGTTTTCTGTAGTAATATCCTTAACTACACTATTTCCGCTGTTGCTTATTTCTGTTTTTGAAGGTATAAATGGAGGTGGAGATGATTGTGGAGGAATATTAGCAGCAGGAGGAGGTATAACTAAAGTATCCTGATTACCTTCTGATCTATTTGCTGTGAAGTCATCATCATCCATGTATATTGGTGAATAAGTATATGGAATATCTACTTCATATTCGCCTACAGCATCAAAGCCGGTACTATCATTAAAAAATCTGAATTTATTGTTGGAATTTAACTCATTATTTTCATCCAGCATAAAAAACCTTCCTATAATATTTATCTTTATATAATTATGAGGGAATAAGAAAAAGTTGCATGATTTTTATTTATTGAAAATGAAAATTAAGGTTATACTAAATAATAATATTTGAGATAAAAGGAGAGTAATTTATGGATAAGTGGGAATACAAAGTCAAGACTATTAAGCTTGAAGAGATCAATGAAAAAGAAATTGAAGATCTTTTTAATGTAATGGGTGAAGATAATTATGAACTTATATCATCAAATGTAGTTGAATATGATGGTAGTCATACCATGATAAACATCTTTAAGAGAAGGTACAATTATCTATAGAAGCATTGACAAAAAACCGGTTATATATAATAATAAAATAGGCTTCAATAGGACAAAGCGAAGCGAAAGAGGGTAAATATTCTAGTAATGTAATTCCACAGGTTATTTTGCTGAATATTTAAGCTTTTAATAAGAAATCCGCAGTTATTACTGCGGATTTCGGAAGTAGTATCCTTCGTTAAAAAGATACATATTGTAAATTTAATAAAAGTTTCAAGGAAAAAAGTAGTGTATGTCTGATTTTAAGCATACACTACTTTTTTATATTTGTGACTTGACTTAAACATATTTTTACAATATAATTTGATACAAAGAATATTTGGAGCTAAAATGCACTTTAAATTGGTCCCGTGAGGCCAGAAAGGGGTATATGCTATGACATACTTAGCAGTAATATCTGGAAAGATTATAAATTTGTTTAATAATATAATTATATATAAAGAACACTAGGGATTAATTTTTTTATCGATTAATTAACCCCTTAGTGTTCTTTTTCAATATTTATAAGCATTAAACATATTTATGAGTGTATTTTGCTTTATAGTTTAAAAGGAGTGACTACTATGAAAGCAAAACTTATTTTAGAAAATGGCATAGAATTCGAAGGAAAGGCATTCGGATATCTTAAAGAATCAGTTGGCGAAGTTGTTTTTAATACTGGAATGACTGGTTACCAGGAAGTTCTAACAGACCCATCTTACTATGGACAGATAGTTACTATGACTTATCCCCTTATAGGTAACTATGGAATAAATCTTGAAGATGGTGAGTCAGACAAGCCTAAAGTTAGAGGGTTTATCGTAAGAGAAAAATGTGATGAACCAAGTAATTTCAGATGTGAATTTTCACTTGAAGATTACATGAAGCAGAATAAAATTACTGGACTTTATGGCATTGATACAAGAGCACTTACAAAGATTCTTAGAGATAACGGTACTATGAAAGGTATCATAGCACTTGAAGATATGTCTAAAGAAGAAGTTAAGATGAAGCTTGACAGATTTTCAAACAGGGGCGCTGTAAAGGAAGTAACTACTGATAAAATATATAAAGTTAATGGTAGTGGCAAGAAAGTTGCCATTATGGACTTTGGTATAAAGAAGAACATAGTAGATAACTTCTCAAAACGAGGATGCAGCGTAACGGTGTTCCCAGCAGATGCAACAGCAGAAGATATCTTAAGTATTGATCCTGACCTTGTATTCTTGTCAAATGGACCAGGAGATCCACAGGATGTTAAATCAGGAATAGAAACTGTTAAAAATCTTGTAGGAAAGAAGCCGATAGTTGGAATATGTCTTGGACATCAGCTGTTAGCACTTGCTCTTGGCGGAGATACTGCAAAACTTAAATTTGGACATAGAGGATGCAATCATCCAGTTAAAGATTTAGTGCATGATACTGTTCACATAACATCACAGAATCATGGATATTATGTAAGCAGACTTCCTGAAGGCATGGAAATTAGTCATGTAAATGTTAATGATGGTACTGTAGAAGGAATGAGACATAAAACTTTACCGATGTTTTCAGTTCAGTTTCACCCTGAAGCATGTCCAGGACCACAAGATAGTAACTACATTTTTGATGAATTCATGAAATATGCACTTTAGGAGGATGAGAGTATGTCATTAAATAAAGATATTAAAAAGGTATTAGTAATAGGATCAGGTCCAATAGTAATAGGACAGGCTGCAGAATTTGATTATTCAGGAACTCAGGCATGTGAGTCATTAAAAGAGGAAGGAATAGAGGTTGTACTTGTAAACTCAAATCCGGCAACTATAATGACTGATAAGGAAGTAGCAGATAAGGTATATATAGAACCTTTAACATGCGAGTTTGTAGAAAAAGTAATAGCAAAGGAGAGACCAGATAGTCTTCTTGCAGGCATGGGTGGACAGACAGGACTTAATCTTGCAGTTGAACTTTATGATAAAGGAATTCTAGACAAATATAACGTGAAAGTAATCGGTACTTCAATAGCTTCTATAAAAGAAGGAGAAGACAGAGAGCTTTTCAGAGATATGATGAATAGAATTAACCAACCTGTTATAAAAAGTGACATAATAACTGATATGGAATCAGGATTAAAGTATGCTAAGGAACTTGGATATCCTGTTATTGTAAGACCAGCATATACTTTAGGAGGAACTGGTGGTGGTATAGCTGAAAATGAAGAGGAACTTAAAGTTATACTTGAATCAGGACTTCAGTTAAGTTCAATTGGACAGGTACTTCTTGAAAAGAGCGTTAAGGGTTGGAAAGAAATAGAGTATGAAGTTATGAGAGATTCAAAGGGTACATGTATTACAGTATGTAATATGGAAAACATTGATCCAGTTGGAATTCATACAGGAGATAGTATAGTTGTAGCACCAAGCCAGACTTTATCTGATAAGGAATACCAGATGCTTAGAAGTGCATCAATTGACATTATTAATGCAATCGGAATTGAAGGTGGATGTAATGTACAGTTTGCATTAAATCCTGATTCTTTTGAATATGCTGTTATTGAAATTAATCCTAGAGTGTCTCGTTCATCAGCACTTGCTTCAAAAGCAACTGGTTATCCAATAGCCAAGGTGGCAGCAAAGATAGCACTTGGATATGGACTTGATGAAATTAAAAATGCAGTAACACAGAAAACTTATGCATGCTTTGAACCAACTCTTGATTATGTAGTGTGCAAGATTCCAAAGTGGCCATTTGATAAATTCACAGGAGCTGATAGAGAACTTGGAACTAAGATGATGGCGACTGGAGAAGTAATGGCTATAGGAAGCAACTTTGAAGCAGCCTTCTTAAAGGGAGTTCGTTCACTAGAAATAGGAAAATACTCTTTAGAGCATCCAAAGTTTAGAGAATTAAGTATTAAGGAACTTAAGAGAAGAGTAATGTCTCCAGATGATGAGAGAATATTTGCTCTTGCAGAAATGTTAAGACGTGATTACAGAGAAGAAAAAGTTGCAAAGATTACAGGAATAGATATGTTCTTTATCAAGAAGTTTAAGTGGATAGTACAGCAGGAACAGAAGCTTAGATTAAGTCATCTTGATGAAGTTAATAAGGACTGGCTATTAACTCTTAAGAAAAAAGGATTTTCAGATAAAGCTATAGCAGATATGCTCAGAGTCAGCCCAGATGAAGTGTATAGATTAAGAAGTCTCTGGAATATAAAAGTTGTCTACAAAATGGTTGATACATGTGGTGGAGAATTTGAAGCTTTATCACCATACTATTACTCAACTTATGATGAATATGATGAAGTTGAAGTATCAAATAAGAAGAAGGTTATGGTTTTAGGATCAGGACCAATAAGAATTGGACAAGGAATTGAGTTTGACTATGCTTCAGTACATTGCGTAATGGCATTAAGAAAACAAGGAATAGAAACTATAATAGTTAATAACAATCCTGAAACTGTAAGTACAGACTTTAATATATCAGATAAGTTATATTTTGAACCTTTAACTGAAGAAGATGTTTTAAACATAATTGAAAAGGAAAAGCCAGATGGAGTAATACTTCAGTTTGGAGGTCAGACTTCTATAAAGCTTGCTGAATTCTTAAAGGAAAAGAATGTACCAACTTTGGGAACAACTGCTGATCAGATTGATATGGCAGAAGATAGAGAAAAATTTGATGATCTTCTTGAGAGATTAGGAATCTCAAGACCAAAGGGTAAAGGAATCTGGAGCGTTGAAGAAGGACTTAAGGAAGCAGAAAGACTTGGCTTCCCAGTGCTTGTAAGACCTTCATATGTACTTGGTGGCCAGGGAATGGAAATAACTCATGATGAAGAAGAGTTAACATTCTACTTAAGCAATGCATTTGAAAAAGACCATAAGAACCCAATACTTATAGATAAGTATTTAATGGGAAGAGAAATAGAAGTAGATGCAATATCTGATGGCGAAGATGTGCTTGTACCAGGAATAATGGAACATCTTGAAAGAGCAGGAGTTCATTCTGGAGATAGTATAACAATGTATCCAAGCCAGCATATAAGTGATGCTATGAAACAAAGAATACTTGATTACACTAGAAAGCTTGCACTAGGAATAGGCATTAAGGGCATGATAAATATTCAGTTCATAGAATTTGAGGGTAATCTTTATGTAATAGAAGTTAACCCAAGAGCTTCAAGAACTGTGCCTTATATAAGCAAGGTAAGTAAAGTTCCAATAGTTGATATAGCTACAAGAGTAATGCTTGGAGAAAAGCTTAAAGATATTGGATACGGTACAGGCTTATACAAAGAACCACAGTATGTATCAGTTAAGGTTCCTGTATTCTCAACTCAGAAGCTTCCAAACGTAGAAGTATCTCTAGGACCTGAAATGAGATCTACAGGTGAAGTACTAGGAGTAGGAAGAAACATACTAGAAGCTCTATACAAAGGTTTTGTAGGAGCAAATATGTATGATTCTCCTAAGAAGAAAGTTCTTACTACAATCAACAAGCATGATAAAAAAGAATTCCTTAATATAATATCTCCACTTAAGGATCTTGGTTATGAATTCATGGCAACAAAGGGAACTGCTGAAGTGTTAGAATCAATTGGAATCAATGCTAAGGTAGTAAGAAGACTTAATGAAGAACATCCTAATATCATGGATGTTATCAAGCATGGTGAAGTTGATCTTGTAATCAATACACCAACAAAGGCTAACGACTCAAAGACAGATGGCTTCCACATGAGAAGAGCAGCAATCGAAAGAAATATCGGAGTAATGACTGCATTAGACACAGTAAGAGCACTTGTGGAAGTAAAGAAAAACAAGATAGAAGATACAGAAATACCTGTTTTTGATCTTGCAAAATAAAAATATAAAATAAATAAAAAAGGAGCACTTTGTTTTATGTCAAAGTGCTCCTTTTTTACTGATGTATATGTTCATTTATTATATCACTGATTATTTGGCCATCTTTTATTGTTAAAATACGTTTGCAATAAGATGCTATTAATGGGTCATGAGTAATAATAATAATCGTTTTACCTTGATTATTTAGCTTAGTAAGAATATTCATAATATCTTTGCCTGTTTTTTGATCTAAGGCACCAGTTGGTTCATCTGCCAAAATTATTTTGGCGTCACTACATAATGCTCTTGCGATAGCAGCTCTCTGTTGCTGTCCACCTGATAGTTGATTAGGCTTCTTTTTATATTGTTCCTCTATGTGAAGTTCTTTTAGACAGTTCATTACAAGCCCTTTCTTTTTCCTTTTTGTTATCTTTCTAAAGCTTAAAGGAAGTTCAACGTTGTCATAAATAGTGTAATCTTTCATCAAAGCAAAATGCTGAAAGATAAAACTTATACTTTGATTACGAATAATACTTAGTTCCTTATTATTCATAAGACTTATATCGTTATCTTTTAAATAGTATTTCCCTGAAGTTTGATTATCCATACATCCTATTATATTGAGTAATGTGGATTTTCCAGAACCTGAGGGACCCATAATAGCTAAATATTCACCTTTATCTATATTTAGAGAGATATTTTTTAAGGCTTCAGTTTTATAATCATTTTTTCCATATACTTTAGATATATTTTGTAATTTGATTAAGGGCATCATTCCTTACCTCCTATTAATTCTTTAGGACTCAACTTAGAAATTTTTCTAAGTGGAAGTATAGATGAGAGTATAGAGAATACTAATAAGAATATAATTATAAAAGCAGTTGTGTTTAAATCAAATAATTGCATTGTAGATATTCCAATAGATGATTCTCCCCTTAATTTATATAAGGCTATAAGAGAGATTAAAAAAGCAGGTATCATAAGGGTAATAATTTCTCCAATAATTAATGTTTTTATATATTTTGTGCTTCCACCACATACAATTCGTATTCCTATTTCTGACTTTTTGGAATTGATAGAATAGTACATTATTAGAGATAATCCTAAACATGATACTATTGTAAAGAAAACTGCTATGAGAGTAGTAATAAAAATTCCTTGCTTATTCATAGTTCTTATTTGCTGAATCTGATCATTTAAGCTTGTACACTCTATATCTAGATTAAACTTTCTACCTAATGTGCAGATGTTGCTTTTAACATTGCTATCAGAAATACCCTTGTCGTTAATGAAAAAATAAGACTGAGACTTTATCGCTTGATTTAATCCGGATTTTTCTATAATGTATGGAGTTATTATTTTATCATTTAATGAAATAAGTTTATTGGATACTGGATAGGAGTTTTCAAACCATTTGAGATTATCATTGAAGAAACCTACTACTTTATATTTTCTATTATCTAAGCGACTTGTATATATTTGATTTAAATTTATAATTCCTTTATATACTTCACTTACAACCATAGGAATTACAGAATTATTCTTGTAAATGAAATCTTCTTCTTTTAGAGCTTGTCCATCCTTGATTTGTACATTCATTTTTTTATAAATTGAATAATCTACTGTGTAGAGTTCTATTGATGATGGATATTGTTCTTTGAATGTTCCTTTCGTGAATTTTAGTCTCAAATTTTTAAACTTATTATTATTTGACAATTCATCATATTCTGTATTTGTCAGATGGTATGACCCTATATTAGATGAACCTAAATACTTACAGAGGTTATCATCAAGTTTACTAAATGAATCTGCAAATTGCTGAGAGTCAGAACTATTATTAAAACTAATTTGATATATATTTTTGTACTCGTTACCGAGTACAGATTCCATTTGTTTTTGAGGGTAATCTAGCATTCGTATACTGTCATAACTATATACTAGAATAATTACTGTTATTGCTACCTGTATAATTATAAGGATACTGCTTAATTTCTTTTTAAATAATCCTTTAAGGATAGTTTTTATTAACATTATAAATACCTCCCTACATATTAAGCGCTTCTATAGGGCTTACTTTTATGGCTTTTATTGATGGAACAATTACTGTTACTAAAGCTGATGATATTGATATTAAAATTGCACTTATAAAATTAGGTATAGATAATGCAAGGTGACATCCAAAAATATTCTCTGTAAATAAGCTCAATATAAATTGGAAACTTAAACTTAATAATGCGGTTATAAGTGTTATAGACATAAATTCTATAAATAAGGTGACAGATATTTGAAAATCAGTGATTCCAAAAGATTTTTTTATTCCGATTTCTTGTTTCCTTTCATTTATCCAGAAAGAAGATATACTAATCATATTTACTATAGAAAAAATAAGTATTAATCCGGCAATTTTTAATATTTGATCGTTGCTTCCTATTGTGTCTAACAGTACATTTTTTGATTCTTCTGCTCTAGAGGCTTTAGTACTAGAGTCAGGATCTAATTTTTTTAGATTATTATCTATAGATTTTAAATCTGATGCTTCCATTCCATTTTCACTTATAAGAAGTAGATCTGATGATCTCATTTTAAAGTAATCTATTTTGCTGTTGTCTGGAATAGAAGTTATGGGAATAAAAATTGTTTTATCCCACGCGGATGATTTTAGATTATGTCCTATGACTCCAATAACTTTATATTCTTCGTTACCTAGTTTTATTTTTTGTATACCATTATTTTTATACGAAGATGATTCCAGCTGCTTTCCTATAACAGCGACCTTTTCTTTATTTAGTATTTCTCTTGAATTATAGTACCTTCCTTTCATTATTGGAAAGTTTGATATTTCATCAGACTTAGAATATTCTGCAACAATTTCATATTGAGTACTTTTATTATTAACATAAGTAGATATATTGTTAATTCTAACTTTGCTTTTATTTGAGATATTATTAAATGAGTCTATAAAATCATCGAATTTTATGCCTTTAGATAATGATACGTTTATATTAAGGCTATCTTTGTAGATTCCATTGTTTTTTTCAATTATAGAATTTCGCACATTAATTATATTGCTTAATCCGATAGATATAATTAATGTAGAAATAAAAAAGCCTATTATAAAAAACATTACTGTAACTGGATGAGCTTTAATCTGTTTAATAAATAATCGTATTATATTCATATATATCTCCATATTTATAGTACAATGCTAATCTTAAATTAGCCCTGTACAATTTTTTTTAGTTATCTGATAAAGTATGATATGTTATAGCTTTATATTTATTTGAAGCTGATGCTATTGCATGTGAGCTATTAAATCTTTTTGCTACGGCTGTTACATTACTTTCAGCCCACTGATAGCCATCATCAAAACTTCTTTTATTTGTTCCTTCTGCCTCTAAATAACTTGTTACCTTAAGACTGCTATCACCTTTAGAAGTTCTATCGGTTCTAGCTTTTCCGTAATCATTAGACCCAAAATTCCATGTAGTCTTTAATGTACCTACTGCAGCAAAACTACCATAAGAAAAACTTCCAGTAGATAATTCGTTAGCATATACACCTGAAGCCATTACACCTGGTATTAATAATGATGATATTAATGTTTTTTTAATTTTTTTTATTCATAATAAAAACCTCCAATAAAAATATACTGTAAGCTTACAACATCATTATAGACAACTTTTTAAAAAAAGTAAATATATTACAAATAAAAAGTAAGAAAAATTTTACATATTTAATAAAGAAATAATGAGTATATTTAAGTTATTATTATTTAAGCTTACAATTTATGGAGTCATTGCTTCTGACATTATAGCGATTCCTGTACATCCTGAGTCTATTGCTGACTTTTCATTATTTTTGTGTATGCCGCCAAGTCCGTATACTGGAATGCTGACTGAAGAAGCAACGTCTTTTACAAACTGCAGACCTCTTGGTGCTAAGTCTTTTTTACAGTCTGTCTTAAATATGTGACCGGCTGTAATATATGTAGCACCTAGTTTCTCTGCCTCTTCAGCTTCTGCTGCTGAATGGACTGATGAACCTATAATCTTAAAGCTGGAAAGCTTGTCCTTATATTTCTCTAACAGATGTAAAGGCAGGTGAATATTTGGACAGTTTAGTTTTATTGCTGTATCTATAAATGTATGTAGTATGCATGTCTTGTTATATTTGTTGCATATTTTTAAGACTTTTTCTGCAAGAACAGTATATTCATCTTCACTCATATCTTTTTCACGCAGTATTATAGCTTCAGTATTTGTCTTACACAGTTTTTCTATGCGGAGAAGAAAATCTTCTCTGCATAGATGTCTGTTTGTTATGGCTAAAGTTTTATACGTAAACATAATCATTCATAACGGGCTGAAGTCCGTCCTCTTTTATAGCAGATGCTACTTCGTCAACAGAGCGAGGATCAGATATTTCAAACTGAACATCACCATGATCTTTAATGCCATCAGCATGTTCTCCTATGCCGGTATTAACTCCTGCAGATATTTTTGTGGCAGCAATTTTGATTATATTATTACGGAATCTTGCTTTTTCTCTAGTGGAAACTGTAATGCTGGCAAAAGGCATGAATAGGCGATAAGCACATATAACCTGTACTAACTGTTTTTCATGAACATCTTTTGGATTGATTTTGTCGTTATTGATTATTGGACATAATCTTGGACATGAGAATGCAATATCAGCATGAGGATATTTACGCTGAAGAAGATAAGCATGCATTCCTGTTGCAAAAGCATCCTTTCTGAAGTCATCAAGACCTAAAAGAGCGGCAAAACCTACACCTCTCATTCCTCCAAGTATAGCTCTTTCTTGAGCGTTGAAGCGATAAGGGAAGATTCTCTTATGACCTTCAAGATGAAGAGTTTCATATTTATCTGAATTATAAGTTTCTTGGAATACAGTAACAAAGTCAGCTCCACATTCATGAAGATATCTATATTCATCTGAGTTCATAGGGTATACTTCGATTCCTATAAGTTTAAAATATTTTTTAGCTATTTTACAGGCTTCACCAATGTATTCAACATCAGACATGTTCCTACTTTCACCTGTAAGCAGAAGAATTTCCTCAAGGCCTGTCTTAGATATTGCAGCCATTTCCTTATCTATTTCTTCTAAAGTAAGTTTTGCACGCTTTATTTTGTTATGTGAGTTAAAACCACAGTAGATACAGTAATTTTCGCAATAATTTGCGATGTACAAAGGTGTAAACATGCAGATTGAGTTACCAAAATGTTTTCTTGTTTCTTTCTGAGCTCTTTGTGCGATTTCTTCAATGAAGTCAAGAGCTGCAGGAGATAAAAGAGCTTTAAAATCTTCAACTGTTATTGTATCATGGCTTAAGGCGTTTCTTACATCCACAGCTGTGTATTTATCATAATCATAGTTGTTTTTTGCACTGATAACCTTGTCCATAATATCTGAATTTTCAAGTACCTCCATATCGGGAAGGTACTTCATGTGATCGATTCTTTCCATGGCGCTAATCCTCCTAATCTGCTATAAATCCAGTTAATGGTGATGATGCAGAAGCACCTTTATCAAGAACTCTGCCTAGTCCTGAAAGATAAGCAAGACGTCCTGCTTCAATAGCCTTTTTGAAAGCTTCTGCCATCATAGGAATGTCTCCTGATGTTGCTATAGCAGTATTAGCCATAACTGCAGAAGCACCCATTTCCATAGCTTCACAAGCCTGAGATGGACAACCAATTCCTGCATCAACGATAATCGGAAGATCAATTTCGCTTATAAGTATCTTTATGAAGTCTTTTGTACATAGACCTTTATTTGATCCTATTGGGGCACCAAGAGGCATGATTGCAGCAGCACCAGCTTTTACTAGGTCACGTGCAACATTAAGATCTGGGTACATGTATGGAAGAACTGTAAAGCCTTCTTTTGTGAGAATTTCGGTAGCTTTAATTGTTTCGTAATTGTCAGGAAGAAGATATTTTGAATCATGCATTATTTCAATTTTAATCATATCTCCACATCCTAGTTCTCTTGCAAGACGAGCAATTCTTACAGCTTCTTCAGCGTTTCTTGCTCCAGATGTATTAGGAAGAAGAGTAACGTTATCTGGAATATGTTCAATAATGTTGTTATTACCGTTACTGTTGGCTCTTCTGACAGCTAAAGTTACTATTTCAGCACCTGCATTATTAGCAGCAGCATTTATAAGGTCAACACTGTATTTGCCAGATCCAAGAATAAACCTTGAGTTAAATTCATGTTTTCCAATGATTAATTTATCATTTTTATTATTCATTTTTATATCTCCAATCATTATTAATTTAGAATTTAAAATTTATAATGTATAATTCAGGCTGAAATCAGCTTACTGATTTCCACATCTTAATGGAGGCAAATCCTCCAAACTTCCTAATTATATAACTAAGTAATTAGAGATGTTTTAAAGAGGAGAGATCTCCTCTTTTTAGAACTCAGCCGAAGGCAGAGTTCAATCCAAAATTATAAATTATAGATTTTATATTATACATTTTTATGTTATTTGCTAAAATTTTGATTAAACATCTTCGATGCCAAGAATTAGTCGTAGTATCATATTTGCCTGATGATTTGCACAGATTCCTACTCTTGGAGCCATTAGGCTTAAACCACTTTCTATGCCAGATGTTTCATCACCACATAGATAAAAGTTTTTCATTACTTTTCGTGTTTTTATTGTATTGCTGCTTTTATAACCAGCCATTCCTGAAGCAGATACAAGTTTTTTATCTGGATAATGCTCAAGTATATAATTAACAAGCATAGCTTTATTATCTGCTTTATCAAAGGCTTCACATATTATATTGAAGTTCTTGAAAATAGATGGAATATTCTCTTCAGTTACCTTTGTACAGCATGTAGTTATTTTTAAATAAGGATTTATTGATAGAAGTATATCTTTTAGTGCTTCTGTTTTATAAAGACCTAGACTGCTCATTGTATAAGCTTGTCTGTTAAGATTACTCGGTTCTACAACGTCAAAATCTACAAGGCATAGATGTCCTATACCAGCTTTAGTAAGAGCTACAGCAATATTAGAACCTAAACCTCCAAGGCCTGCAATTATAACGCTAGCTGAACTTATTTTGTCATGTACTTCTTTTGTATGTCTTTCAATAAGCATTTCATTCCATTGTTCTTTGCTTAACAATTTAACCGCCTCCTACAAAGTGAACTATTTCTATACAGTCTCTATCACATAGAATAGTATTGCTATATTCTGTTTTAGGAACTATTTTACCATTACGTTCTACAGCAATTCTTGAAATAACATAATTTTTCTCATTAAGATATATAATTAGTGGTTTGTTATCAAATCCATCTATATTTTCACCGTTTATGCTGACCATTACTTCACCTCCTTTTTCTAATAAACTTTTATAGATAAAAAAAACACACAAAGAAGTTATACCCGCGGTGGTATACCCCTTCATGTGTTTTCACAATCTATGATTAGTCTTTGACGTAAGACTAATGGTTACGTATTAAATTTTCTATTTCATAAATTATTATACTATATTTAAAAATTATTTCAATACTTACAAATAAAAACATTGTTGACAATTAAACATATGTTCTATACAATAAGAACATACAAACAAGTGTTCGAAAATAATAGGAATAATATGGGAAGCATAAACATATAAATAATTAAAAAATAAATTTTGGAGGATGAATTTATGACAAAGAGTGCAGGTATATTTGTTAAAATTAATTATAAAATGGATATGGAAAGCAGAAACAGAATAAAAGAAAAAAAGATGAATTACAAAAATAATAATTCATCAAAATATCTTCTATGTGGTGGAACTTACAATAAAAATGGTGGAACATTTATCTTTCAGGCTGATAGCCTTGAAGAAGCTCAACTTATTGTAAGTGATAATCCATTCGTTGATACATCAAGTTATTCATTTGAGATATTAAGTAAAAATAATATTAAGCTTTGCTGTTAAGCTAAGTTATATTCAATATTTGATATTACAAGTGATAAAGATTCACCAAGGTCTATAATAGAACCTTCTTTTCCTTTTTCTTCACTCTTAATAACCTTAACAATAGGTCTTAGAGGATAGTCACAAGGAGTTCCTTGTACAATGGCAATATCACCATTGCTGAGTTTAACCATTGTTCCTTCTGGATAAGGTACAATGACTTTTGAAAAAATATTTACAATATCGAAACGAAACATTTTATCAGCATTTCCAAGTATATATTCAAATGCATCATTAGGACACATAGGCTTTTTATAAGGTCTGTCTGAAGTTAATGCATCGTATACGTCAGCTATTGAAACTACATTGGCAAGAAGATTAATTTGATCAGCACTAATTCCATCAGGATATCCTGTTCCATCATATTTTTCATGATGCTCAAGAATTATTATTTTTGAAACAGAAGAAATAAAGCTGAATTTTGATACATATTCATATCCTCGCTTAGGATGTTTCTTTATTTCATCATATTCCTCAGGAGTAAGTTTTCCTGGTTTTAATAATATTTCTTTAGGAACAAAAATCTTGCCAATATCATGAAGGAGTGCGCCTAGAGCTAGGTCCAGCAGACGGCTTTTGTTTAGCTTTAAACCCATTCCAATAACAATTGATAATACGGCAACATTTACACTATGCTGGTAAGTATAATTATCCATAGTTTTTATATCAACAAGATTTACAAGCACATTTTTGTTTGATAATATGTTATCAAGAAGTTCGTGGGCAACATTATATAATTCTTTTATAATAGAATCCTGTTTTTTTATTATTTCATTACTTTTATAGGATGATGCACATAAATAAGGTTCTAAATATAATTTTTCAAGGTTCATGAAAGAGTCGTGAACTTTTTTTATTGATTTCTGTCTGAGTTCTGGCTTTATAATATCCTGAATTTCACTTGAACTATATTCATCAATTACATAAATACTATATATATTTATTTCCCTCAATTTTTTAATTACACGTTTTGTTAATAATGCACCTGCTTTTAGTAACGGTTTACCCTCATGGTCATAAATGGTTTTGGCCAGATACGTATCTGGTCTTACACATCCTATAGGTATCAATCTCATAAAGTTACATCTCCTTGACATAAATAGCTTTGTAGTTAATTATAAATAAAATTCATATAAATAGAAAGATAAATAATAGGAGCTGTACTATGAGATTTTAATAATACAGCTCCTATTTTAAAACTCTATTAAAAATCTAAAAGATTTTTCTTGTAATCTGAATAAAGATCTCTTAATAACTCCATTTTTTTATAAAGATCTTTCTGAAGAACTGAAGCAGTTTCAAAATCATTTTCTTTTATACTTCTCTTAATTTTAGTAAATAAGCTGTTTGTAGTATTAGTGTCCTTCATTAGATAATTTCTTAAGTCATTGATTTTTAACCAGTTTGATACGTCAAGATCAAGAACTTTGTCTGATGAATGAAGGCATTTACAGCTTCTTACTTCATCTATATAGTTATTAATCATTCTTCCTGAAAGTTCAGTAGCCCATCTTGTTAATGTAGCAATTTTAAAACTGTTTAATATGCTGTCCGTAAAAACATCATTCAATTTTAACACATTTAGCTTATCATTGTAAATATCGAATGCTTTTATATTTTCATAAACAGTTTCTGGTGCAGTTCCAAAAAAATGTTCTCTTTCTTCGTCTGTAAAATCTTCAAATACATCTTTTTCAGTTCTGTATGCACGATCTTTTTCAAGATACTGTGAATCTTCACCAGGTTGTTTTGAAAGTTCAGCTAAAAGGTCAGCCTCAGTTTTGTTGTTGTCTGCAGCATAAAGTATACCATCAAGCATTGATTGATAACATGCAGCAAGCACAAGATAAGTATTTGAATATGGGTTTGGAGATCTAAGCTCAAATCTTGTTGCCATTGGATTGTTAAGATCCCTTATAAGTCCTACAAGTATTGTTCTGTTTCTTGATGGAACTTCAGGGCTTTCACCAAGAGAAGTAACTACGCATATAGGAGCTTCAAAGCCAGGTTTAAGTCTTTTTAATGAATCATTAGTTGCAGATACAAATGGGTTTATGATTTCATAATTTTTAAGCAGTCCCATTATTGAAGCATAGCCGATTGTACTTAAGTATCCTTTTTCATTTGATGCAAATAAGTTTACACGTTTGCCATTCTTGAGTTTTGCGCTAATACCAAAGTGCGTATGTTTTCCGCTTCCAGCAACTCCCGAAATAGGCTTAGCAAGGAAGTTAACATATAATCCATGTCTTCTAAATGTTTCCTTTACGATAGATCTTATAAAAAGTTCATTATCAGCAGCTTGGGCAGCATCTGTATATTTCCAGTCAATCTCAAGTTGTTCCATAACGTGATTGTAATTACCACTGTTATCAAGTTTACCGTTTATTCCTCCAACTTCTTTATGTCCCATTTCTGGTTCAAAGCCATAAGCATCAAGCAAAAGCAGTGTTTCTTCAAGAGCAGTTCTTACGATACCTTTAGTTCTCTGCCAGTACTGTTCTTTTAATGTTTGTGAGAATGATAATTCTTCAACATGCGCTTTATCATTAGGAGTTTTTACCCAGAATTCAAGCTCTGTTGCAGCTGTAAGCTGTAATGATTCGATATCTTCATATTTAAATGGGTAGTCATTCAATAATGAATTTTTTTCTTTAAACAAAGTTAGAATGTTATCAGAAATATTCTTTATAGCATTTGATAATATATTTCTTGAGCAGACAGGAAGGTCGTTATGGTAAAGGTAGCAAGGAATTCTAAGTGTACCTATAGGCTTGTTTATTATTGGGTCAACGAAATCATAATTATAGTCTATGAACCAGACTGATTCATTATCTGTGATCATGTCCACTTTTGCATTATTTAAAGTTGCGATTTCGGGAAGCACAACTGAAGAACCGTCTGTCTGTACAGCTGTTCCATTTATAAATGTATCCATATCATCTATAAACAATTTTATAGGGATTTTTTCATCGGTATCATTTCCTGCAAGATCTACGCCTACAAGAGAAACGAATTTAATTTCAGGGTGATTGTTTAATATTTCTTTAAGGTCGGTAACGTTATGTTTTTCTTTTTTAATTGTAAAAAGTAAATTTTCAAACATAATGATTAGAACTACCAAAACACAGATTTTTAATATATTATGTATTTTATAGTTCTGATTCACATCCTTTCATAGTAAAATAAAGAATCAAATAAAAAATAAATAAAAATTATAAATTAGAATATGTAATTATGTATAGTATTATTATATACATAAATGGTTACAATTGAAAATAAATGATAGAATATATTGTATAATATTTATGAGAGGATAAATGAATAATGGAAATAGTTATAAAATATATGGAGTTGATATAGATGAGAAAGTTATATAAAGATATGCCTATCGGTTTTTTTGATTCAGGCGTTGGTGGATTAAGCGTTATGAGGAAGGCAGTAGTGATGCTTCCTAATGAAAGTCTTGTTTACTTTGGAGATTCTAAGAACGCACCATATGGAGTTAAGAGCAAAGAGGAAGTTCAAAAACTCTCATTTAATGCTGCAAAGTTTCTTATAGCAAAGGGAGCTAAGGCTATTGTTGTAGCTTGCAACACTGCAACATCTGCGGCTATAAAGGAATTAAGAAGAGAATATAGTGATATGCCTATAATAGGAATAGAGCCCGCAGTAAAACCTGCTGTGGAATTCCATAAGGAGGGCATTGTAGTAATAATGGCTACAAAACTTACATTATCACAGAAGAAATTTGAAGATTTATATAATGAAAATGATAATATTAAGATGGTTCCAATGGCATGTTCAAAGCTTGTTGAACTTGTAGAAAAAGGAATAACATCAGGAGAGGAACTTAAGAAGTATCTTACATATAAGTTCAAAGATCTTAATCCAGCAGATATTGAAACTGTTGTTTTAGGATGTACTCATTATCCATTTGTAAAGAATACTCTTCAGAAGATACTTGGAGATGATGTAAACATAATTGATGGAAGTGAAGGTACAGTTAAGCAGCTTAAGAGAAAGCTTGCAGAAAAGGATCTCTTAAAGACTAAAGGAGAAAGAACAATTAAAATATATAATTCATTAGAGTCTAAAGAGATAATTGATTTAAGTTATAAATTAATAGCAGAAAAATAGAATATATATGATATAATTCTATCTATTAAAATAAATACGCATTACAAAGGAGATTATGATTTATGAACCCAATAGTTACTTTTAAAATGAAAGACGGAGGAGTTATAAAGGCTGAACTTTACCCTGAAATAGCACCAAATACAGTTAAGAATTTTGTAAGCCTTGTTAAACATGGATTTTACGATGGACTTATATTCCACAGAGTTATACCAGGATTTATGATTCAAGGAGGTTGTCCGGATGGAACAGGAATGGGTGGACCTGGATATTCAATAAAGGGAGAATTCACTAGAAATGCATTTAAGAATGATTTAAAACATACAAAAGGTGTTCTTTCAATGGCAAGAACTATGGCATTTGATTCAGCAGGAAGCCAATTCTTCATAATGACAGCAGATGCTCCACATCTTGACGGACAGTATGCTTCATTCGGAAAAGTTATTGAAGGAATGGATGTTGCAGAAAGAATAGTTAACGTAGACAGAGACTACAATGATAAGCCATTAGCAGATCAGGTTATGGAAAGTGTTACTGTAGAAAACGCAGATAACATGGAAGAACCAGAGACAATTTAAAATTTAGATTTTAAAATTTAAAATTGAAAGAAGAAATCATCAGGCTGATTTCTTAAGAATTATATGGAGGCTTTGCCTCCAAACCTCTGAATTATTTAATTTTAAATTAAGTGGAGATTTAAAGAGGAGAATCTCCTCTTTTTTTGAACTCCCGTTGGGGAGTTCAATCCATAATTCTAAATTTTACAATTTAAATTCTAAATTAAAAAGGAGTGATTCTGTGTTAAGTGATTATAAAACATTATTAGTATACGGACTTACAAAAGAGGAAATACAGAAGATTGCTTTGAAAACTGAGAGAGTTACTGAAGTAACAGCAGATATGGGGAATACAAAAATTATAGATATATTGAACAGAGTTAAAAAGAATGTATCTGAAACTGAACTGCCTGATGAAAAAGTAATAATCTTTAACAAATACACTGATTCTGAAATTCAGAAGAAGGTTAAATTTATAAGAAACAGAATTGATAATCCAGTTCTTGCTGTAGTTACACCTACATCTATAAACTGGACTTTTAAAGACCTGCTTGAGCATTTAATTGCTGAAAGAGAGTTTTACAAGAATCAAGAGGGGTGAAAGAAATGAGCAGAGTTGGGGAAAAAATTAAAGAAGCAAGAACAAGTGCTAATATAACTCAGAAAGCATTAGCTAAGAAACTTGGAGTTGCTGAAAAGTATATAAATGAAGTTGAAATAGGAAGAAGAATAATTAATGAAGACTTCATCCAAAGAATAGAGAAGGTACTTAAAGTAAGCTTAAATGATGTAAATATGGTTGTTACAGATGAAGCACTTAATAAGGAAAAAGAAGAGCTTAGAGTATTTGAGCATGAATCAAAGAAGACAAAGAAACCTGAAGTCAATGAAATGTGGAATCAGGCTTTTGCTTCGGTTTTAAAAAATGTGCCAATATACGATGAAAGCTTAAAAAAGACAATAGGAACTAAACCTTTAGCCGTTCATGATAACAAGATAGAAGGAATATCACAGGATAAAGTATTCTATATGAGTGTTGAAAGCGATGAAATGGCAAGCTTTAGAATCCAAAAGAATGATCTTCTTTTATGTGGAAGCGTAAAGGAATTTAGCGTAAACGGTATATATGTTTTAAAAGCAGATGATAAAGTAGTAGTAAGACAGGTCAAGAGACTTGATTCTACAAAAGTACTTTTACTAAGCAATAAAGGTGCTGTAAGAACTGAAACAGCTAATGTAAAAGAAATTCAGTTCTTAGCAAAAGCTATAAAAGTAGAATTTAATCTGTAATTACAAATATAGAACATAATATTTTATGAAAAAAGCAGTTGTAGCATTAATTTGCTGTAGCTGCTTTTTTAAAATTAAGAATTAAGGTTTCAGAATGATGAATTATGGATGAAACTCCTTAAGGGAGTTTCAAGATAAGAGGACAAATTCCTCTTAAAATCTCTTTAGATAATAAAAGTCAGAGGTTTGGAGGTGAAACCTCCATTAAGATTTAGAAATCAACTAGCGAAGCTATGTCAATTTTATCCTCAATTCATCATTCTTCATTCTGCTTTCATAAATTTATTCTAAATTGTATGTTTTATAAATATATAATTATTATATAAATATTGCGGAAGTGATTATTATCGAGAATGCATTTGGTGGACTTATTAATTTATTCTTTAATGCACCTCCAGGAATAAGAGAAAAAATAACTAAGTATTCTGGGCAGGAATATATTGAAGCGGGAAAAATAGAAGTAATAGTACTATTCGGAGAAAACAGGGATATTGTAAAACAGGATGTAGAAAAAATAGGTGCTCGGTTTGAAGATTTAAATTATGGATTTGGAATAATTACTATAAATGCAGATGAAATAGAAAAGCTTAATAGTGTGCGAGGAATATTATATGCAGAACTTCCTAAAACGCTATTTACATCAGATCTTCCTGCCAACAGAGCGTCATGTATACCACAGCTTTGGTCAGGAATGGGGCTTTCAGGTGAAGGTGTACTTGTTGGTTTTATAGATACAGGCATTGATTATACGCATCCTGCTTTTAAAGATGAGGCAGGAAATACAAGAATTGATTATATCTATGATCTTAGTGCAAATGGAGTAGTATATACAAAACAAGATATTAATAATGCTTTAGCAAGTGATGATCCGCTTCAAATAGTTCCAGAGCAGGATTTTGCAGGACATGGTACGCATGTAGCAGGTATAGCATGTGGTGGAGGAAATATTCCTGAAAGCAGAAAAGGAGTGGCTTTTAATAGTTCTATAGCCATGGTTAAGACTACAAGGTACGGTAACTTAAATTATGCATTGAGCACACAGCTTATGAGAGGTATTAAGTTTCTTGTAGATAAGGCTACACAGGATGTAAAACCGCTTGTTATTAATATAAGTATGAGCACAAATGATGGTGCACATAATGGTACAAGTCTGCTTGAACAGTATATACAGGTTGTAAGTACATTAGAGCGTGTAACAATTATTGTAGCAACTGGTAATGAAGGTGATGCAGGTCATCACAGCGGAGGCAAAGTAAAAAAAGAAGAAAGAGTAGAATTCAGCATTGCAGCAGGTGAACCAGCGCTTGTACTACAGCTGTATAAACCGCTTATTCCTGATATGACAATAGAGATAATAAATCCGCTTGGGGCATCCAGCGGTATTATTAATCTTTTAGAAGGATACAGGCAGTTCAGGGTAGGATTAAGCGATGTCTATGTATATAATACAGGCCCTAAACCTTTTGATATAAACGGAGAGGTTATCATTACTCTTTTTCCTCCTGGAACAGATACATTCTCTGGAGGTTTATGGGCAATAATTTTTAGAACTGATTCTGATTATGAAGATGAGTATAATCTATGGATGCCTACAAGTGAGGAACTTGATCCGGGAACTAAGTTTCTTCAGCCAAATGTTTATAACACAATAGGTATACCAGCTACAGTAACTGGTGTAATAGCTGTTGGTAGCTATAATTATTTGAATAATACTATATCAACATTTTCAGGTGTAGGAAATAATTCTACTACACAGTTTAATATTAAGCCTACAGTAGTTGCACCTGGTGAAAACATAATTTCAGCTACGCCTGGAGGTGGATATGATTCTAAAACTGGAACGTCTATGGCTGCACCATTTGTATCAGGGTCAGCTGCATTATTAATGCAATGGGGAATAGTTCAGGGGAATGATCCATTTTTATATGGACAGAGGCTGAAGTTTTATCTGGCAAAGGGAGCAAGGAGAAACAGGACAGATATAGTTTATCCAGATCCAAGATGGGGATATGGAGAGTTATGTGCGAGCTCAGCTTTAGATGATTTAAAATTTAATTTGCCAAGAAGTATTGTAAGTAATTCAGGTATGGTGAGACAGGAGTCAAGATATTTAAGCGAAGATTATCAATCAATACTTGTGGAATTTACTACAGCAATTGATGAAGTGTTAAAAAAGTATCCTGATGTAGAGTTATATAAACTTACATCTAAGTATGGAATACTTACTGCACCAAGAGGTGAGGCAATAAAACTAGTAGAATACGAAGATGACATAGTAACATATGAACTTGGAGCTGTATATACACTTACTGATATATCACCATTAGATGCTGCAAATGTAGAGGTGGTTAAATTAAATCCTTATTTAAACCTTACAGGCAGAGGTGTATTGGTAGGACTTATTGATACAGGAATAGATTATCTGAATGAAGAATTTATAAATGAAGATAATACATCAAGGATAGTGGCATTATGGGATCAGACAATAAACGATCCTTCAAGACAGCCTAAAGGATCTCCAGTTGTATATGGAAGTGAGTATAGCAGTGAAGATATAAATAAAGCAATAGAAGCAAAGAATAAAGGAGAGGATCCTTATAATATTGTAGCTAGTAAAGACACATCAGGACATGGTACAGCAATGGCATCTCTTGTAGGTGCTAAAGGTAAAAATCCTCTTTTAACTGGAGTAGCACCTGATTGTGAGTTTATTATAGTAAAGCTTAAAGAAATAAAAAAATTTATGATAGAAGAATTTGCTTTATATGGAGGTACTGAAGGAAGATATGAAACTTCAGATATAATGTTTGCAGTAAGGTTTTTAACATATACAGCTTCTAGATTAAAGAAACCTATAGTCTTATATTCACCACTAGGAACTAATTATGGACCTCATGATGGAAATGGTATCTTGGAAGGGTCTCTTGAGATAACAGCACAGAATACAGGTGTTATTCCTGTTGCATCTGTAGGAAATCAGGGCGACTCAGATACACATACATCAGGAGTTATACAGAATACTGGTGAATCTAAGACTATAGAAGTTAAAATTGGACGACTACAGCAAAATTTGATATTTAATATATGGATAGACAAACCTAATAAAGTTTCAGTAACAGTAATTTCACCTTCTGGAGAAAACACTCCAAATGTTAAGGCCAGATTTCATGAAAGTGTAAGCCATAAATTTATTTATGAAGGAACTAATATGACTATAACTATAGATGCTCCTGAAGAAGCTACTGGAGATGAAAGAATAGAGGTTAAGGCATTTGGTATTAGAGAAGGTATATGGCAGGTTAGGTTGACTGGTGATTATATAGTAGATTGTAAGTACGATGCATGGCTTCCTCAGTTGTCTTTATTAGCTCCAGATACAAAATTCTTGAATTCAGATCCATTTACAACTCTTACAAGTCCATCTACAGCACATAGTATAATAAGTGCAGCTTATTATAATCAGAATAATAATTTTATAGTACCATCTTCAGGAAGAGGATATACAAGGGATGGAAGGATAAAGCCTGATCTTGCAGCAGGTGGGATAAATGCAGATGTAGCAGCAGTAGGAGGAGGCGTTGTTAAGCAGTCTGGAGCAAGTGTTGCTGGTGCTATAGTTGCAGGATGCTGTGCACTTATGCTGCAATGGGGAATTGTAGATAAAAATGATAAAAACATGTATATGACAAAATTAAAAACTTATCTTATAAGAGGAACTACAAAGAGAAAAGGAGATACCTATCCCAATAGGGAAACAGGATATGGATTTATTAATATGGAAGAATTGTTTAACAGTCTTAGATGTTTAAGAGGAGTCCACGGCAGTATATATAAAGAGTATACTATAGGAAATTTATTTATACGCATTCCTGAATAATATTCACAGACATAATATCATATTCATAATGTATAAAGTAAAAATATATAAGGAGAAAGCTATGGCAATAGGAAGATTAAAGTGCCAGTGTTTTGTAAGAAATACTTTTGAACCAGTAGATAGCGCTGTCATTACAATAACGAGAAGATCGGTTGAAGGACAGGTTATTGATACTAAAGATGTACAGTTAACAACTGATTCATCTGGGTTAAGTGAAGTAATAGAAATTGAGACACCTCCTAGAGAATATTCTGAGACACCAAGTGATAGGGTTCCATATTCATTATGTGATCTTAGAGTACAAAGGCAGGGGTTTGAGGATATAATAATTAACGGATGTCAAGTATATCCTGATAGGACTGCTTATCAAATATGTAGATTTAGAAATAGCACATCTACAAGGCAGAGCGAGTTGATTAATATACTTCCTAATACTCTTGTAGGAAATTATCCTAGTAAGATACCTGAAGACCCTAATAAGATTTTACCTCCACCAACATCTGGCGTAGTACTTCAAAAACCGGTAGTACCAGAATTTATAGTAGTACATGATGGAACTCCTAATAATACTAGTGGAAACAATTATACTGTTGATTTTAAAGAGTATGTAAAGAATGTTGCAAGCAGTGAGATATTCCCTACATGGCCTGATAATACTATAAGAGCTAATGTGTTCTGTATAGTATCATTTGCCCTTAACAGAGTATATACTGAATGGTATCGAGCTAAAGGAAAGCCATTTCAGATTACAAATTCCACTGCATATGACCAGGCATTTAACTATGGAAGAAATATATTTGATAATATAAGTGCTATTGTTGATGAAATTTTTTCAACATATATAAGAAGACCAGGAAAAAAGCAGCCTCTTTTCACTCAATACTGTGACGGTAAGAATGTTTCATGTCCAGGATGGTTGACTCAGTGGGGAAGCAAGTATCTAGGTGATCAAGGGAAAACTCCATTTGAAATATTAAAGAGTTTTTATGGTAATGATATAGAACTGGTTACTGCAGAGAAGGTAGAAGGAATACCAAGTTCTTATCCAGGATATATTTTAACTATAGGCTCAAGCGGTGTGCCAGTAAGACAGTTACAGGAATATTTAAACACAATATCAAATAATTATCCATTGATACCAAAGGTAGCTGTAGATGGAGTATATAATAAACAGACAGCAGAGTCTGTTGATATATTCCAGAGTATTTTCTCTCTTCCAAGAACAGGTGATGTTGATTATGCTACATGGTATCAGATTTCAGCTATATATGTAGGAGTGAGCAAGATAGCTGAACTAAGGTCAGAACCAGTAGAAGAAGAGGAACATTATAGATATGACAAGTATTTAGGAATAGAACTTCCTAGCTATTTCTACGAATAATGCATAAATCATAACGCATAATTCATAATTAAGGACAAAGTTCATTTCGCTGCGCTTAACGAATTTTAAATTAGAATGATATTAATTAGATTAGAGATAAGAAGTAAGAGAGTAGAGAAAAGGATGAAACTCCTTCGGGGAGTTTCAAGATAAGAGGACGAATTCCTCTTAAGAACTCTTTATTAATCAAGGATATAGAGGTTTGGAAGCAAAAAGCCTCCATTTAAGCTTAGAAATTAGTACGAGAAACGAACTAATTTCATCCGATACTCTTATCTCTGCTCTCCAATCTTTTTAAATCTAAGACTATGCATTATGAAAAATGAGTTATCAATCATGATCTACTCCCTCAAAATTAAATGGTGGAATAAATGATATGTCGTTTGTTCCATTTTCTTGTATGAAGCCGTTTTTAACTCCAATGCTTAGAGCATAGTCTATAAGGCTATCATAATGCTTTGGATTAAGGCTTTTATTTATTTCTGGGTAATTACATGCTTTGTGCATTGGAATATACTGATTCATAATGCTTATGTAAACTGAATCTTTGAAGTTATTGTAAATACAGTCTATTACCTTTTTTGAATCAAAAAGAAGTCCTGGCAGCATAAGATGTCGTACAATAACACCTTTTATCATTATTCCATCTTCATTAAATTGAGGCTTACCTGCCTGATTAACCATTTCTCTTATAACTTCAACTACATTTTTGCTGTAATTAGGAGCAAAAGAATATTTAGCTGCATATTTATCATTAAAGTATTTAAAATCTGGTAGATAAACATCCACTATACCATTTAAAAGTTTTATAGTTTCAACTGTATCATAGCCATTTGTGTTGTAGACTACTGGAAGATTAAGTCCTTTTGACTTGGCAATTTTTAATGCTTCTATTATTTGTGGTACAAAATGAGTAGGTGTAACAAGGTTGATGTTGTTTGCACCTTGATCCTGAAGCTCTAAGAATATTTCACTTAATCTTTCTATAGAAATAATTTTACCTTTATTCTCCTGGCTTATTTCATGGTTTTGGCAAAATACACATCTAAAATTGCAGTTTGAAAAAAATACAGCACCTGATCCTTTTGTACCTGAAATGCATGGCTCTTCCCATTTATGAAGGGCAGCTCTTGCAATAACTATATCTGAAGTAGAACGGCATACGCCGGTTTTACCTTCTAATCTATTTACTCCGCAGTCTCTTATGCAGAGTCTGCACTCTTTTAATAATTCCAATTCATTTGATTCCAAAGAAAACACCTCACTGTTAAATATTATACCATAGAGGAAGAGGCAATATTTGAATTAGAATTGAGATTAAATAGTGAAGATTCTGTAAGAATGTATAATGTAAAATATAGGAAGAAACTCCTTTGCGGGAGTTTCGAAAAAAGAGGAGAATTCTCCTCTTTAAAACTTTTTTTATTTATAATTAGGTAGTTTGGAGGGTATCCCTCCATTTTTTAAAATTCATAAGCTTTGCGTCGAATTTTGTCCTTAATTATGCGTTATGAACTATGCATTGATTTTAAGTTCTTTTCTGTGTTTAAAGTAATAGTAGGCGCATTGTACTATAAAGATTAAGCTGAGTAATCCAAAGATAGGATACAGTGTTGATATAAGGTTTGAGAAGCCTATCTGTGAAATTGGCAGATCAATTAGTATAACAAGGAATATTGCTTTTTTATAGCTTATATTAAGAGCAGTATCTAGTGACCTGCTTATAGAATAAACATCTGATACTTCTGTGGAAAACATTTCACACCATATAATTATAAGAAGTATTGCCTGGATTAGTTTTCCAAATCTGTCGGCCACATAAAGTAGAGGAATCTCGCACTTGAAAATATGAGGCTGATTAACAAGCAACATTGAATTAATCATTATACATAGTAATGTAAGGCCGATGGCACCAAGTATTATTCCATACTTCATGCTTTTGCTATCTTTTATTTTTGTGCTTAATGGGACAATAACACCACTACAGCATGTTATGTTGAAACCTATATAGATAATTGTTGACCATGTAAGACCATTTGGCTTTAATGGGGGTAGTGATTTCATATTCTCTAAAGTCATGGATTTAGAATCAAGAAGTAAATATAGAGTAAAGATGCTGAAGATGACTATTAAAAGTGATGGTACTATTACTGAGTTTATTTCAATAAGTCCTGATGTATCCTTTAATAATGTAATAAGAGCAATAACAGCCATTATTAATGTTCCTACAATCTTTGGTATGCCAAAAAACTGATTAAGAAGTGCACCGCTGCCAGCTAGTATTATTGAAGAAGATGAAATTAAATATAAGGTAATTAATGTACCTGTTATTTTGCTGAAAAAGTTTGGGCTTACTGTATACATAAGATCGCTATAAGAATTAAGATTATTAGCAGCACTTATCTTAGAAATAAGTGAGCATATTAGTATATAAAATATACCACAAGCTATGATGCCAATGTAGCTTTTATATCCGTATGAAGTGAAAAATTGAGAGGTTTCCTTACCTGATGCTAGGCCTGCTCCTACAATTGTGCCTATAAAAACAGCCGCTATCTGAAAAACTGTATTAACTTTCTTATCCAAAAAAATCAACTCCTAGTTGTAATATCATACTAAAATATATTTATTGTTTAGCTATTTTATTCATGTTCTAAAATTTACATTCTTTATTTTTTATGTTTTATTATATAATAAAGGTAAAAGATTTAAGGAATACAAAACATATATATGATTAAGATAATGCTCGATAAGTGAGAATTTGTAGAGTAGAGATTAGAACTAAGAGAGCAGAGAAAAGGATGAAACTCCTACGGAGTTTCGAATTAAGAGGATAAATTTCTCTTAAAAACTCTTTAGGTAATGTGATTTTAGAGGTTTGGAGGTGAAACCTCCATTAAAATTAGAAATTTACAAGCACAGCGAGTAAATTTCAACCTGTTCTCATATCTCTAATCTTTTTCAAACTTTAGTTTGTAGAGATGATTTGTATATTATGATGAAATTAAATCGAACTATTAATATAAAGGTAACGGTGATTTTATGAATTTTGATAAATGGGGTGGCAAGAGATATTACACCCTTAATAGTTTTTTAAGACATAAATTTGGAGAAAAGGTATTTAAGATTTCTATAGATGGTGGTTTTACATGTCCTAATAGAGATGGAAAGGTTGCTAAAGGTGGATGCATATTCTGTAGTGAACATGGTTCTGGAGATTTTGCCGGCAGCAGACTTTTATCTATTTCAGATCAGTTTGACAATGTAAAAGACATGATGGAGAAAAAGTGGCACAGTGGTAAGTATATTGCTTATTTTCAGGCATATACAAATACCTACGCACCAGTAGATGAACTTAGGAGAAAATATGAAGAAGCCATAAGCAAGGAAGGCGTTGTGGCACTTGCAATAGCAACAAGACCTGACTGTGTCTCTGAAGAAGTGCTTGACCTTCTTGAAGAAATGAGCAAAAAGCTTTATATATGGGTAGAGCTTGGACTTCAGACCAGTAATGACAAGACTGCAGAGATTATCAATAGGGGATATAAGCTTGAAGTTTTTGATGATGCAGTAAAGAGGCTTAGAAGTAGAAATATAGATGTTGTTGCTCATGCAATATTTGGTCTTCCAGGAGAAACTGAAGATGATATGATTGCGACTGTTGATCATTTAGCGCATAGCGATATTCAGGGAATAAAGCTTCATCTTCTTCATTTAATGAAACATACAAGACTTGTGAAATTATATGAAGAAGGAAAGCTTCAATTTTTAGAAAAGGATCAGTATGTAAATCTAATATGTAAGGCTATAACAAGGATACCAGACCACATTGTTATACATAGACTTACAGGTGATGCACCTAGACAATCGCTTATTGGACCGATGTGGAGTCTTAAAAAGTGGGAAGTTCTAAATGCAATTGATGATTGCATGGAAAAGAATAACTATTACCAAGGTTTGGACTTTCATACAAATAACTATAAATAGATTTGTTAAATTTGCGTATGGAATAACCCTTATTAAACGGTTACAATTTAAGTATACAAAAGATATAACAACTTAAATTTAATAAATGGGATACGGGGAGGAAAAAATATGGCAAATTTATCATTAAAACATATTTATAAAGTTTATCCAGGAGATGTAACAGCTGTTACAGATTTTAATTTGGATATAGCAGATAAGGAGTTTATTGTATTCGTTGGACCATCTGGATGTGGTAAGTCAACTACTCTAAGAATGGTTGCTGGACTTGAAGAAATATCAAAAGGTGAATTATGGATCGGAGACAAGATGGTTAACGATGTAGCACCTAAAGATAGAGATATAGCAATGGTTTTCCAGAGTTATGCGTTATATCCACACATGAGTGTTTACGATAACATGGCATTTGGATTAAAATTAAGAAAAGTTCCAAAAGAAGAAATAGATAAGAAAGTTAAAGAAGCAGCTAAGATGCTTGATATAGAACATTTATTAGACAGAAAGCCAAAGGCTTTATCTGGTGGACAAAGACAAAGAGTTGCTTTAGGAAGAGCAATCGTCAGAGAACCAAAGGTATTCTTAATGGATGAACCTTTATCAAACCTAGATGCAAAACTAAGAGTTCAAATGAGAACTGTTATATCTAAACTTCATAAAAAATTACAGACAACATTCATATATGTTACTCATGACCAGATTGAAGCTATGACAATGGGTACTAGAATAGTTGTTATGAAGGATGGTGTTGTTCAACAGGTTGCAGCTCCACAAGAAATTTACGAACATCCAATAAATGTATTTGTTGCAGGATTTATAGGAAGCCCTCAGATGAACTTTGTAGATTCTAAGCTTGTAGAAAAGGATGGAAAGGTGTATGCTGATTTTATGGGTGAAGAAATTCTTCTACCAGCTGACAAAGCAGCTATAATTAAATCTAAAGGATATGTTGGAAAAGACGTATTACTAGGAATCAGACCAGAAAACTTAGTTGGAGAACAAGAATTAACTGAAGCTCATAAAGATTCAACAGTTTCAGCTAAAGTTGAAGTTACTGAATTAATGGGAGCTGAAAGCTACATTTACTTAAATAAGAACGGAAAACAGTTAATATTAAGAACTAATGGAAGTACAAAACTTCAGGTTGGAGATAACACTAAAGTTGGATTAAATATGGACAAGTGCCACGTATTTGATAAGGAAACTGAATTAGCTGTATTTTAGGAGGAAGTAGACGGTGTACAATTTTAAAGAATACTTGCTAGATTTAAGCAGAAACAGCAATGTGAATTTCAAATTGATTTCAGAAGATGGCGAAGTTTTATTCGATTCAATAAAGAATGAAAACTTTGATGATTTGAAATGCGTTGATTTAATGCTTGAAGGAAGTAGAGCAAGCTTATATGTAAAAAAGGAATTTGAAATATGTGCATCTATTCTGAAATATTCTATTGAAAGTAAATACAAAGAAATCTTCTCTCTTAGAGAGAAGATCTTTGTTGATATGTTAGAAGGAAAGAGCATTACATCAGAGTCACTGTATAGTGCTCTTCCTTTTTTATCTTCAAAGTGTACTTTGTTCTTAATTTCTGTTAACAAGAATAAATATGAAGTTTTAAATATTCTTAAAGAATATTATGAGAAAGAAGATATAGTTATTTTTGTATATGGTGATTACATAGCTATCGTTGGTACATTTGAGGATCCAGATGAGCATGCTGTAAGTATCAAAGAAATGATAGAATCAAATGCTTTTTCATCATGCTATATAAGTTATGTGAATTTTGAAGGTGATACAACTGCATTTGTGAAATCATTTAAAAGTGCGCAGTCATATATAGAAATAGGTAAAAGGTATAATCTTCAGAATAGAATTTATAACAATGAGAGTCTTCTTTTTGAGAAGACAATATATAATGTGAGTTTTGATGTTAAAGAAGAAATTTATAATAAGTTTAAGGACAAGCTGTCAAAACTTGATAACGAAATGATCAATACAGTTGAAGAATTTCTAAATGCCGGACTTAATATAAGTGAAACAGCTAAAAAACTTTATATACATAGAAATACTCTGATATACAGACTTGATAAGATTTTAAAAGATACAGGGTATGATATAAGAGATTTTAGGCAGGCCGCTATTTTTACAATAGCGCTGCTAATATGGAAAGAAAAAAACAACATTCATTAAAATAAAAGGGGATGTTACACAATTAATTAGTTGTGTAACATCCCCTTTGTTAGTTTGTGATAATGCTTATTGTTCTTTTATAATAAAAATGCTTCTTAATGGGTCTGAAAATATTCTGAGCATCTCTCTACCCATATTTTCTGGTGTTCTTCTGGACTGACAAGTCTTTCTGATAAGTCTTTGATAGAATTTATTCCTGCTTCTCTACACCATCTTAAACATTCTTTATAGAATTTCATCATACTGTCAGCTGGTTTGTCTTCATAACCATAGACATAATCAAGCTTTTTCAAATATGCAACGGTAAGTCTTGAATAGCCATCAATAACTACAGGCAGACCATTAATATAGATAAATCCTACAATTATATCTTTAGGTGATTTAATCCATGAAGCTGCATTTTTAACTTTTTCAATATTTACTGTAAGTTGTTCGGGAATAATGCTGTTTATGTTTAACTTTACAATACTGGTAGCACGTTTATTTTTATAAATCCACCTTTTATATTTCTTAAATCCATAATTGTACAATATTGAACTGCTTATTATGTCATCACCTGCAATTATTTCTGTAATGTAAGGATTCCAGTAAAATAATTCGTTGATAAATGCAGCGAACAACTTACTTTTATCTTCTATGCAGTGATGAAAAGAAATGTTGAGTATCTGCGTTACAGTGTTAAATATGCTGTATTCAAAAATTCCCATGACAACGTCATTTTCCTTTGCAATAAAGGCAGTGTTGTGAATTGAACTTTCCTTGAATTTAAGATATTTAAAATCATCATCAGTGACTCTTTCTACTTCCATAGTTTTATGACCCCTTTTTAAAATATATATTAGTATATATTTATAGATATTATATCGAAGTAAATAACTAAAATATAAAAAAACACATCCTGAAAATTACAGAATGTGTTTTGAAAAATCTATATTTTTAGATTACCTGGAATATTATAAACTTTAAGTAGTAAGATTCGTCTGCAGTCCATAATATTGGGTGGTCAGCAGCCTGAGTCCTGAATTCAATCTGTCTTAATTGTCTGTGTGCATCACTTGCTGCTTTAAAGATAGTTTCTTTAAAGTGTTTTTCACTCATGTAGTGTGAGCATGAACATGTTATGAAGAAACCGCCTTTTTTAACAAGTCTTATTCCTCTTATATTAATTTCTTTGTATCCTTTTGTAGCATTCTTAATTGTATTTTTAGATTTTGTGAATGCTGGAGGATCAAGTATAACTACGTCATACTGTCTGCCTTCTTTTGCCCACTGAGGAAGTACATTAAATGCATTGTGGCATTCGAATTTAACTGTATCTTGTAAGCCATTTAGTTCTGCATTCTTGTTGGCAAAATCAACTGCGTGCTGAGAAACATCAACACCAAGTACAGATTTTGCGCCAGCAATTCCTGCGTTTAATGCGAATGAGCCAGTGTGAGTAAAACAGTCAAGAACATCTGCACCTTTACAAAGTTTTTGAATTGCTTTTCTGTTTTCCTTCTGGTCTAAGAAGAAGCCAGTCTTTTGTCCGTCTTTTATATCAACGTAGTATTTAACGCCATTTTCCTCAATCTGAACCATTGTGTCAAATTCATCTGTAAGGAAGCCCTTTCTTTGCTGAAGGCCTTCAAGTTCTCTTGTTGCAAGGTCACTTCTCTCATATACACCTTTTGCGCCGTATTCTTCTACAAGAATTTTAGTGACAATGTCCCTGTAACGTTCCATTCCTAGAGTAGAAATCTGTACTACATAATAATCTTCAAACTTATCTACTGTAAGCCCTGGAAGAAAATCTGCTTCCCCGAATATAAATCTGCAGCTTGAAGTGTCTATTACCTTTTTTCTGTAATCCCATGCAAGTTTGAATCTCTTTCTGAAGAATTCTTCATTTATCTCTTCATTTATATCTCTTGTCATGATTCTTACTGTTATTTTTGATTGGTCATTTACATAGCCTCTGCCTATAAATACATTTTTAAAATCATATACATCAACGATATCGCCGTTCTCGTAGTCACCATCATATGCTTCTATTTCGTCCACATATATCCATGGTCTACCAGCTTGAGCTTTTCTTCCTGCACCTTTAAATAAAAAGAATTTACTTGTCATATTGTGCCTCCTAATTTTAAACTAAATAAATTATATCACAAATACAGTGTTTGGAAATAGAGAGCTTGTACACCGAAATATATTTAAAATAAAAAGTATGCGAAAAGAGCATGCTAAGGGGATAACATGCTCTTCAAACTATTTCAATTATGGGATATAGGGAAAATTAAATAGGGTTTAAGGGGATTATTTTAAGACCATTCGTTATTTTTATAGCTTTCAATAAGTTCACTGATCTTATATGAACATCTTGATCCTTTGCAGCTGCCACTTAATGCACCAGTTGCTTCTCTGACTTCGTCTAGAGTTAAAGCGCCTTTACGTATGGCGTTTTTTATTGTGGATCTATTGATCGCTCTGCATAAACAAACCTTAGTTAGTTTATCCATTATTTCTGGATTAACATTATTATTCATAACGAAATCCTCCTAAAAATAACTCGAATATCCCTATGGGGAAATCCTATGAACTTATTTAAACATATTTCGACAAGAAAGTCAACAAGCAATAGCAATTATTCTTGAAAAAATTTAATTTAATATAATCAAATTAATTATACATAAATAATAAGTGCATTAAATTATAAAGATATATAATAATATGTATTGAAAATATTTGACAATAAAAATACAGTATTATATAATTTAATAAATGAAAAAACTATGATTAGGAAAAGTACTTAAACTTAATCTTATAGAGAGCAGTTGGTTGGTGTAAAGCTGTAGTTTGATTTAAGGAAAATCACCTATGAGTTGGAGGCTGAAAGAGTTCAATTAAGCTTATCTCGTAATTCTGCGTTAAAGAATAGAGCATTATAATGTGCTTGAATGGAGTTCTGTATAGTTTCGATGCATGATAAAATGTCGAAGGATAAAACAGACTATAATCTATAGGTGGTATAGCGAATATAACTTCGTCCTTGTTAGGATGAAGTTTTTTTATTTTAGCAAGAAAAATCAATTATATATGATTGAGATATTTCTTAAATATGAAAGGAGAAAGGGTAATGTATAAAAAATATGATGCCTCAGAAGGTTTCGTAAAATTAGAACAAGACGTTTTAAAAGAATGGAAAGAACATGATGTAATAAAGAAAAGCCTTAATGCCAACCCAGATGGCGAGAGCTTTACTTTTTTTGATGGACCTCCAACAGCAAATGGTAAGCCACACGTTGGTCATATATTAACAAGAGTTATGAAAGACTTAATCCCAAGATATAAAGTAATGCAGGGATATAATGTTATAAGAAAAGCAGGATGGGATACTCACGGATTACCTGTTGAACTTGAAATAGAAAAGAAACTTGGAATTTCAGGAAAACAGCAGATAGAAGAACACGGAGTTGAAAAATTCGTTAAAGAATGTAAGGAAAGTGTATTTACATATGTACATATGTGGGAAGAAATGTCTGATAAGATAGGATACTGGGTAGACATGGAAAATCCATATATTACTTATGATAATAACTATATTGAATCTGTATGGTGGGCTTTAAAGCAAATGTGGGATAAAGGTCTTCTATATGAAGGACACAAGGTTATGCCTTACTGCCCAAGATGTGGAACTGCTCTTTCTTCACATGAAGTTGCACAAGGATACAAAGATGTTAAAGATTTAACTGCAACAGTTAAATTTAAGGTTAAGGGAGAAGACAACAAGTATATACTTGCTTGGACAACTACACCTTGGACTTTACCTTCAAACTTAGCTTTAGCAGTAAATAAGACTTATACTTATGCTGAAGTAAAAGTTAAAGATAATGATGAAGTATATGTTGTTGCTAAGGATCTTGCAGAAAAAGTTCTTGGCGAAGATATTGAAATAGTAAGAGAATTCAAGGGTGAAGAACTTCTTGGAGTTAAATATGAACAACTTATGCCTTTTGCAAAAGTTGAGGGAAAAGCATTTGAAGTAATTCATGGTGATTATGTAACATTAACAGATGGTACTGGTATAGTTCATATTGCACCAGCTTACGGTGAAGACGATAATATTGTTGCTAAGAAGAACGGCATAACATTCATTAACCTTGTTGATAAAGAAGGTAAGTTTGTTGATGAAGTTACTCCTTGGGCAGGAAAATTCGTTAAGAAATGTGATGAAAGTATCTGCAAGTGGCTTGAAGAAAACAATAAGCTTATCAAAGCTGAAAGACATCTTCACTCATATCCACATTGCTGGAGATGCGATACACCACTTCTTTATTATCCAAAGGAAAGCTGGTTCGTTAAGACTACAGCTTTAAGAGATCAGTTAATGAAAAACAATAATGGAATCAACTGGATGCCTGATAATATAAAGACAGGAAGATTTGGAAAGTTCATTGAAAATGTTATTGACTGGGGTATATCAAGAGATAGATACTGGGGTACACCACTTCCAATATGGAACTGTGAATGTGGTCATCAAGAATGTATTGGAAGTATTGAAGAATTAAAACAAAAAGGAATAGATGTTCCTGCTGATATAGAATTACACAAACCATATATAGATAATGTTCATTTAAAATGTCCACATTGTGGAAAGGAAATGGTTAGAACTCACGAAGTTATAGACTGCTGGTTTGATTCAGGATCTATGCCATTTGCACAGCATCATTATCCATTTGAAAACAAGGAAGTATTTGAAAAGAACTTCCCAGCACAGTTCATATCAGAAGCTGTTGACCAGACAAGAGGATGGTTTTACACATTACTTGCTGTTTCAACTGCATTATTTGATAAAGCACCATTTGAAAACTGTATAGTTTTAGGTCACGTTCTTGATAAGAAGGGCTTAAAGATGTCTAAGTCAAAGGGAAATGTTGTTGCACCAAACGATGTTCTTGATACTGTAGGAGCAGATGCTACAAGATGGCATTTCTATACTTCAAGTGCACCATGGCTTCCAACAAGATTCTCTAAGGAAGATGTTGCTGATACTCAGAGAAGATTCTTAAGTACATTATGGAATGTATATTCATTCTATGTTCTATATGCTGATCTTGATAAGTTTGATGCTACTAAGTACCAGGGCTTTAAGTCAGATAATGCTATGGATAAGTGGATATTATCTAAGTTAAATACATTAATTAAGACTGTTTCTGATTGTCTTGATAATTACAAGATAACTCAAGCTGCTTTATCAATTGAAGATTTTGTTGATACTTTATCTAACTGGTATGTAAGAAGAAACAGAGCAAGATTCTGGACTACAGAACTTGACGATAGTAAGATAGGAGCTTACACAACTTTATATACAGTACTTGTTACTTTATCAAAGGTTGCAGCACCATTCATACCATTTATGACAGAAAGCATTTATCAGAGTCTTGTTAAGTCATTAGATAATAACGCTCCAGAAAGTGTTCATTTATGTACATGGCCAGTAGCTCACGAAGAGCTTATAAACAAAGATCTTGAAAAGGAAATGGATTTAGCTTACGCAATCTGTAAACTTGGAAGAAGCGCAAGAAATGCTGCTAATATCAAGAACAGACAGCCATTAAGCAAGATTTCAGTTTCTGTAGATACTCTTCCTAAGTATTATGAAGATATCGTAATGGATGAACTTAATGTTAAGTCATTAGAAGTTGGAGCTGACTTATCTGAACATGTTAACTTTGAAATTAAGCCTAACCTCCCTGTGCTTGGAAGAGCTTATGGTAAGTTAATACCAGGAATAAGAAAAGCTTTATCAGAAATGAATCAGATGACTTTAGCTCAGGATATCAATAATGGTAAGACTGTAACAATAGAAGTTCAGGGAACTAAGATCGATTTAACTAAGGAAAGTCTTCTTGTAACAATGCAAGGTAAAGAAGGATATGCTTTCGCTGGAGAAGGCGAGCTTGGAGTTGTCCTAGATACTCATATTACTCCAGAACTTAAGGAAGAAGGATACGTAAGAGAAATTCTTTCTAAGGTTCAGAATATGAGAAAAGAAAGTGGATTCGAAGTCTTAGATAGAATCAATCTTTATGTTGCAGGCAACGATATGCTTATCGATGTTATCAAGAAGTATGAAGAATCACTTAAGAATGATACTTTAACAGATACTATATTCTTCAATGAGGATGCAGATTACACTGAATACTCAATCAACGGAGAAGACTTAAAGATAGCTGTTAAGAAAAACTAGTTTGTAAATATACTAATGAAAAAGCCGGAGGGAATTGCCTCTGGCTTTTTTCTATAATAAGATAGATAAACTGAAAAAGATTAAAGATATGAGAGCAGAGATAAGAGAACAGGATGAAAATGCTATATACTTAGGAATATTTGCGACCGAAGAGGACAAGCTTATTGGATTTATAGCACTGCATAGTTTTAATTATATTAATAAGAAGCTAAAGATAGGTTATGTGTTAAATAAAAAATATCGAAAAAGAGGATTTATGGTTACAATGAGGGAAGATTATAAATTGAATGGTACATTATTTAAAATTAACAGTTATTTAAAAATGTATTTAATATAAACATTTTATGCTTATGGCTGACTAAAGAAGGATATTAGTGCTTCTCAGCGTAGTCTTGTTTTTTCGGAAGAAAAGTGACGGCTTCTGGCTTGCTTCTAGAGTTTCTTGAGGATAGATTTTTTGTATAAAGTAACTAAAAATGATTAAGATATATATAGATAGATTAGAATTTTTGAAATTTACAGTCTGTTAATTGAAAATAACAAAAAATAACATTATACTAAATTTAGAAAACGTTTAATAAGCAAGATAAAACATAATTTCATCTTAATTCTACAAGGATTGACGGAAAATATTGCTTAAAGTTAATTTAATGTATATAATAAATACTTATTGAAACAATTTCAAAAGTTAGGAGTTGATTAAATGGCGGTATCAATTAAAGATGTTGCTAGGGAAGCTGGAGTTTCTATCGCAACAGTATCAAGAGTGCTTAATGATATAGATGTTGTAAACGAAGAGACTAAGAAAAAGGTTTTAGATGCAATTAAAGATTTAGGCTATAGACCTAACATAGTAGCTAGAAGTTTAAAAACTCAGAGAACTAAAACTATAGGAATACTTGTACCAGATATATCAAGCCAGGTTTATCCTGAAATAGTTAGAGGTGCAGAAGATGTTGCTAATATCTATGATTATAATATAATTCTTTGTAATTCTGATTATGATATGGATAAAGAAAAAGAATATTTAAGAGTCCTAAAAGAAAAAATGGTTGATGGACTTTTATATATGAGTATTTCATTAGAAGAAAAAACTATAAATCTTGTTAATGATCTTGATTTGAAAACTGTACTTGTAGAAACTAAAGATGAGAAGGGCATATTCCCAAGTGTAACAATTGATGATATACAGGCATTATATGATTCAACGAAGTACCTTATAGATAAGGGAGCTAAAAAGATTGCATTTATAGGAACAAAGCAGGAAGAAGTAAATGCAGTTACTAAGAGATATAAGGGATATGAAAAAGCATTATTAGAGAACGGACTTGAATTAGACGAAGACTTAAGATATTTTGATGGATTTAAAGTTAAGACTGGATATAACGGAATAGAAAAGTTTCTTGAAAGTAAAAAAGATTTTGATGCAGTAGTATGTTCATCAGATGAAATCGCTATGGGAGCTATAAATGCATTAAGAGATCATGGAAAGAGAGTTCCAGAAGACGTAAGTGTAATAGGATTCTCAAATATAAATATGTCTGAAGTATTCTATCCAAAGATAACTACAGTTGCTGAACCAATGTATGATATGGGTTCAATTGCAATGAGAATGCTTATAAAACTTGTTAATAAGAAAGAAGTAGAACAGCAGCATTATATTCTTGATCATAAGATTGTTGAAAGAAACAGCTGTAAATAATCTTAATTAATTTATAAAAAGTCTGTCATTGATTATGGCGGACTTTTTCAATGCATAAGAAATTGCATCGAGATATGTCTTAGAAATCTTTATAATTGATAATTAATTTTGTGTATGTTACGATATGTAGTATGTAAAGTTGAAGAAGAGTAATGATAAGTATTTCCTTGAATAAATTCATAGAAATATTTTTTTTTATAAACTTTAAAGCGATGGGATTATTTGCGTAAAGTATAGGAGGAGCTATGGATAGACAGAAGGCGTTAGGAGAGCAGAAAGTAACAAGTTTATTATTAAAGTTTTCAATACCTGCTATTGTTGGAATGCTTGTAAATGCATTGTACAATATTATTGACAGAATATTTATAGGTCATATACTGGGGGTAGGAAATCTAGCAATAACAGGTGTTGGTATTACATTACCGTTATCTACAATAATTCTTGCATTTGGTATGTTAGTAGGTATAGGTACTGCTTCAATTATTTCTATAAGATTAGGTCAAGGTAAGAGGCAGGAAGCAGAAAATATTTTAGGTAATGCAATAACGCTTATAATAATCTTAAGTGTAGCTATAACAATAATAGGCCTTTTATTTGGAAGACCTATATTGGGGCTTTTTGGAGCAAGTGATAAGACAATTGGTTATGCACAGGATTATATGCAGATTATTTTTGCAGGTACAATATTCAACATTCTTAGTTTTGGACTTAATCATTCAATAAGAGCAGATGGCAGTCCCGCTATTGCCATGGCATCAATGCTTATAGGTGCAATTACTAATATTGTGTTAGACCCTGTGTTTATTTTTGTATTAGGAATGGGAGTTAAAGGTGGAGCTATTGCAACTATAATTGCTCAATTCTGTTCCGCTGTATGGGGATTATATTATTTCACAAAAGGAAAAAGCAGTTTAAAGATAAGAGTTAAGAATTTAAAATTAAAGTTAAAGCTTGTACTTAGCATATTTGAAATTGGTATATCACCATTTAGTATGCAACTGGCGGCTAGTCTTGTGCAGGTTATTTCTAATAATGCGCTACTTAAATATGGTGGTGATAATGCTGTTGGAGGTATGACTATTATCAATAGTATATCAACAATATTCCTGATGCCAATATTCGGACTTAACCAGGGAATGCAGCCAATCATAGGTTATAACTATGGTGCCAAGAAGTATGATAGAGTAAAGCAAGCTGTTAAATATCCGCAGATTGCAGCAACTATGTTAGTTGTAGCAGGATTCTTAGCAGTAGAATTTATACCGGATGTACTGATTAAGTTCTTTAATTCAGATCCGTCACTGCTTGAAATGACTGAAAACGGAATAAGAATATATCTTGCATCATTCCCGCTAATAGGTGTGCAGATAATAGAAACAAATTACTTCCAGTGTATAGGAAAGGCAAAAATATCAATGTTTTTAAGTCTATTAAGACAGGTGTTCTTGTTAGTACCATGTATACTGATACTTCCTAGATTTTTTGAGTTAAATGGTGTATGGCTGGCAGGTCCAGTAAGTGATACACTTGCATTTATAATAACAATAACAATATTCATAAAACAGATTAGAAAATTAGGAAAAGAAAGTGAAACAAAAGAACTAAAAATAAGTTAAAATATGTATAAAATAAACGCTTTAGTTAATAATGCTAATGAGGGGATGAAATCCCCATTTGCATCAATAAACCATATTATTCACTTCAAAAAAGGAGTAGTCACATTTATTGTGACCACTCCTTTTTTGTACATGAAATTAAAGAGTTTATAGAATAATTTAAAATATGTAATGATGCAATTTTGTGCTTTAGTAATCTAGGGTTTGCAAGATATATGTAGAAGCGACCTGTAGCGTGTTAGCGACAAAGACCTCGGAATATGTCTTGCGAACTTTTTTCTATAAAATTCCTTCTGATTTTAATATTTCTTCAACTTTTTGAACCTTTTCTGTAAGTGTTACGAATTTTGCTTTAAGCATTTCTTTTTCCAGACTATTTGAATCTATAACTTTCTCTATATCTTCGATTGCTTTTAAAGCATCTTCTATATCTTGTTGAGCTATTTTTAAGTTATTTTCTTTCATATCAAGGTTCTCCTTTTCATCTTTAAAATAAGTAGATACTTTTATGGTATCATGACTAAATATTGTTTTCAAGGCATATAAATTAATGATTAATATAAATAAAAAAGAACTATAGCATTAACGTTGATTTATCCAAGCCTCTAAATTTGCATATTATAGTGGTTTGTAGGCAGGCCTCCATTAAAACTTTTTATTTCATGTGATGGTCTCATGAAATATTTCCTTACCTTGTACCTGTGACTTTTGACCTCTTCTGCACAGCATACTTTATAGGTATAAGTTATATAAATTAGTTAAATGATACCTTAGATACATAATTAAAAAAATAAAAAGGAGAATACAGTATGATTAATTATATATGGTTTTTTTTGCTTTTTTTCGGCATATGTTTTGGGATTTTTACAGGAAAAGGAGAAGTAATTTCAACGGGAATAATAGATTCAGCTCAGTCTACCACAAATCTGATTATAGGACTTGTGGGGATAATGTGCTTTTGGTGTGGAATTATGAAAGTTGCTGAAAAGAGTGGTTTTACTGAAATACTTGCAAAGCTCCTTAGACCTATCCTAAGAAGATTGTTTAAAATAGCTGGTAAGGATGATAAAGCTCTTGGAGCAATAGTTATGAATCTTACTGCCAATATGCTTGGACTTTCTAATGCGGCTACCCCATTTGGCATAAAGTCTATGGAAGAAATGGACAGGCTAAATGATGAGAAAGGTGTTGCATCAAATGATATGGCGCTTTTTCTTGTGATGAATGCTTCATGTATTCAGCTGGTTCCTTCTACAATCATTTCAATACGAGCTTCAGCAGGCTCTAAAAATCCGGCAGCTATAATAATACCAGCCATATTATCAACTACTATAGCGGCGATTGTCGGAATCATTATCTGCAAAATAGTTGAAAAATATTTTTAGAAAGGAGTAGTCATGTTTAATTATCTGTTGAAAAGTATAATACCAATCATCGCAGGTATAGTAATAACATATGGAATGATCAGAGGCAGAAAAGTTTATGAATGGTTTATCGAAGGAGCAAAAGAAGGTCTGATGGTATGCCTGAGTATTTTTCCATATCTCTTAGCAATGATAATTGTCATCAGGATTTTCAGGGATTCAGGACTGCTTAACATTATAAATAATTTTTTAAGGCCGATAACTTCATTTATTGGACTTCCTTCTGAACTTGTGCCACTTGTCGCTATCAAGCCCCTTTCTGGAAGCGGAGCACTTGGAGTACTTACAGATATCTTAAAGCAGTATGGACCAGATAGCCATATAGGACTGCTGGCTTCAGTCATAATGGGCACAACAGAGACTATTTTCTATACAATAACTGTTTATTTTGGAGCTGTGAAGATAAAAAAGATACGTCATACTTTGCTGGCAGCAGTAAGTGCAGATGTATTTGCCATAATAAGTGCTATATTTTTTGTCAATCTATTTTTTGGAAAATGTTAAGTAAAACATTAAGAATTCTTAAAGTTTAAAAAAAATATATGGAATTTCTGCTCTTATATAGTAAAATATATTTATAATTCTAAATAGAAAATTGAAAAATTAAAATATGTTTACTGGTTTCTATTAAAGAAATAAAGGGGGAAAATAATAATGATAGAAATATCAAATGTAACTAAGGTCTATAACAAGACATATAAAGCTGTTGATAATATAAGTATGGATATTAGAGACGGTGAGATATTTGGACTTCTTGGACCAAATGGTGCTGGAAAGACTACTACAATAAAAATGCTTACAGGAATTATCGATATTACTGAAGGTGAAATAAAGCTTAATGGAAAAAGCATAAAGGACAACTCTCTTGAAGCAAAGAAGTTGTTTGGATTTGTTCCAGACAGTCCAGATATGTTCTTAAGATTAAAGGGAATTGAATATCTTAATTTCATGGCAGATGTTTATCAGGTTTCAAAAGAAGATAGAAAGCAAAGAATAGCTGAACTTGCTAAAGTTTTTGATATGGAAAGTGCCTTGGGAGATAAGATTATGAGTTACTCTCATGGTATGAGACAGAAGATTGTTATCATGGGTACGCTTGTTCATAACCCAAGAATCTGGATACTTGATGAACCAATGACTGGTCTTGATCCTAAATCATCTTTTGATCTTAAGACTATGATGAGACAGCATGCTGATAATGGAAATACAGTATTATTTTCTACACATGTTCTTGAAGTTGCAGAAAAAGTCTGTGACAGAGTTGCTATTATAAATAAAGGTAAAGTTCTATTCTGTGGAACACTGAACGAAATGAAAGAACACTTTAAGGAAAATGAGTCACTTGAAAAAATGTTCTTGGAGATGACTGAAAATGCATAATATTCTTTTATTAACTAAAGTATTTTTAAAAACAGGAGGAAATTCGTTCGCCTCAGATAGCAACAAAAAGAAAAAGAGTGCAAAGATTGGGAATGGCTTAATGTATCTTCTAATCTGTATCTGTTTTTTACCACTTATAGGATTAATATTTACACTTCTAAATAATGTTTATGGATCATTTAAGGCTTTAAATCAGGAAGGATATCTGATGACATTTGTCCTTAGTTCAGTAAGTATGGTTATATTTATATTTTCAATGTTCAGCATAGCTTCGATACTATTCTTTTCAAAGGATATAGAGTATCTGTTGCCTATGCCATTTAAAGCAAGAGAAATAACTATAGCAAAGTTTTTATATATTCTTTTTGGAGAATATTTAATTTCAGCTTTTATACTAATTCCAGCATATGCTGTATGGATTATTAACAGTAACCCTGGAGTAATGTTTTATGTTGCTGCAGTGATAGTATTTCTTGTTACACCGATTGTACCTATATTATTATCAGCTATTATAATAATGCCTATAATGAGATTTTCAGGACTTGTAAAACATAAAGATGCTTTTACTATTGTAGGATCATTTATAGGTATTGGTTTTGGAGTAGGAATAAATATATTTACACAAAGTGTAGGAAAAAACGCAAATTCACCAGAAGCTCTACAAAATATTTTACAAAGCAAAAACGAACTTATAAATTCTATAGCAACTATTTTTGTAAATGTTAAGTCATCAACTAAGGCTATTGTTTTATCAGGATCAAGCGAAGGAATTATAAACCTGCTTATTCTTTTTGTTATAATAGTAGCTGCACTTGGAATTTATATGGTACTATCAGATGCTTTATATCTTAAAGGTGCAATGAGTTCATCTGGTTCTGTATCAAAAAAGAAAAAGATATCTAGTGAACAATTTGAAAAGTCTACAGATACAAATAGTCCACTTATAGCACTTGTTAAAAGAGAAATAAAGATTATTTTAAGAACTCCAGTTTATTTGATGAACTGCGGCTCAACAGTTTTACTTGTTCCAATATGCTGCATTCCTGTATTCTTGTCAGGCAATCTCTTCAGTCAACTTGGAGGACTTGCTAGTACTATTGCATCAAGTGAAGGTGCACAGATTATAACACTTATGATAATTTATGCAATCAGTGCTTTTACAGTAGCAGTAGCGCCTGCATCAGGTACAGCTATTTCGAGAGAAGGAAGTAGTATATATGTATCAAAATATATACCAGTTGATTATAAGAAACAGCTTGATGCAAAACTTATAGTATCATTTAGCATAAGTGCTATATCATTAATTTTAATATTAGCTATAGTAGAAATCTTATTAAAGCTTAATGCGATTTTATTTATAGCATCATTACTGATTACACTTCTTATTTCATCATTTGCATCAATAGTAGCTCTATTAATAGATGTTATGAAGCCAAAACTTTCATGGAATACAGAAGAACAGGCTGTAAAGCAGAACTTTAATCCATTTTTTGCTTTTGCAATATCAGCAGTAATACTTGCACTTGGAATTCTTCCTACAATACTGCTTATTGATAAGGGATTATGGATTAATATATTAGTAATACTTGCAATTCTTGCAGCGATCAATGTTGCTGCATATTACGTACTCTCTAATTATGGAGTAAAAAGATTTGCATCTATAGAATAATATAAAATGAAAAGTTTATTAAAATTAAACAGGGCCGTTGTATAACGGCCCTGTTTTTGCTTGGGGGAGATAAAAATGGGAAAAGGAGTATGATAAGAAACATCATAAGTTATAGTTTCTTTTAAAATTCTTCTTAAACAATATATAAAGAAGTGTTCCATCAAATACCCATTGAATTGAAGTTATAACCCATACTGATACTACTGACATCTTTAGGACAAAAATTGCAATAAACATCAGTGGTAGTCTTATAGCCCATGATGTAAAGAGAGCAACCTTAAATGGAGTCTTTGTATCGCCAGTACCTTTTAAGATTCCACCAGCTATCATAGATAAAGCAGTAAATGGTTGCTCAATTGCAGCTACCATTAAGCAGTATGTTCCGAATTTTATAACTTCAGATTCGTTTGATGTAATAAAGAGATTTATTAATTTCCCGGGAATTACAAGGAAAAGTACAGAACAGATTGACATAGTAAGTATTCCGAGGATAAGTGAAACTGAAGCATATTCTTTGGCTCCTTTATAATTTTTTTCGCCTACCTTCTGTCCTACAAGCGTAGTTGCAGCTACAGCAAATCCCCATCCAGGCATATATGATAAGGACTCAATAGTTGTAGTAATCTGGTTAGCCGCAAAGGCTATTGTACCAAGTGAAACTATGAAGAGGTTACAGATAAGCCTACTTATACTGAATGATGCTTCCTGCAACATAGCTGGTACTGAAAGATTAATCAGTGATTTTGTTCTGAATATGTTCAATGATTTTATATATTTTATCCTTATCTTTATTTTTGAGTATTTAATGAAATATACTGAAGCTACGGAAAAACCTACAGCTTCTGCAATAGCTGTGGCAATGGCTGCCCCATCAGTTCCAAGCTCTGGAAGGCTAAAGCGTCCAAAGATAAGACAGTAATCAAGAAATATATTTATAATGTTGACTGAAGCTGCAATTATAAGTGGTGTTACAGTGTTGCCAGAACCTCTAAGTGTTGCAGAAAGAGCAGTAGTCATCATGCTGAAGAATATTCCTATGCAGGCAATTCTCATATATGAAGAGCCAATCAATGCAACATTATCATCTGCGCCTATAGTTTTAAGAAGAGGCAGAGCAAAAACTGCAAATAATATACTGACTATTAATGAGATTATTATCGTAATACCGTATCCTATTGTGGCACACTCTTCAGCTTTGGCGATATTTTTGGCGCCTGTATAACGTGCAATCAGGGATGTTATTCCAACTGATATACCAGAAGCTATAAGAATATTAGAAAATGTAGAAAGTATTTCTGTACATAAGCCAACGCTGCTTACGGCAATATTTCCACCATATCTTCCTACCATCATCGTATCAAATACCCATATTAAAGTGTAAAGAAGCATTTCTCCGACTGCTGGAAGTGAAAGCTTAAGAACATTTAAATAAGTCTGTTTGTGAAATCTAGTCATGATATAAAGTCTCCTTTTAAAAACATCAATATTCCCATTATATCATATAATTGTTGAGTGATATGCATCAATTATTGTACTAAAATATCTATTAGCCATATTAATAAATGTGAATTTGTGAATTAGTTAAGAGATTAGAACTAAGAGAGCAGAGAATCGGATGAAACTCCTATGGAGTTTCTAGCAAATGTATAAGCAGGCATACTAAATCAAAGATTTGGAATGCCTGCTTAAGCGTAGCGAATAAATTCCATCCTGTTCTCTTATCTCTGCTCTTATATCTCTAATCTATTTATTATCAAGCAGCTGTTTTTGTAGCTTGGTTAGCGCTTTTCTCTTTATAAACATAACCTGACTGTATGTTAAGTGAACTTCCTTTGCATATTGTCTATAGGATTTGTTTTTGAAAAAACATTGCCTTATAAGATGCTGTTCCTTCTCATCAAGATTTTTTAGTGATTTTAAAAGTACATCATAATCAGCTTTTAATATTATATCTTCCACAAGATCATGAGTAGTCTGTTCCACAAATTCAAAGTTATCCACGTAACAGTTTGATTCTTTTTCTGGCACGCTTCTTCGTATTTTATAATTTACTTGATTTTTGATAGCAGTAAGTGCATAGCCAAAAAATCTGTGCTTGTCCACGTTGTAGTATTTCACAGCCTTTGATAGAGCAAGATAGCATTCTTGATATATATCTTCAAAGGTATAACCGTCGATAAAGCTTTTTTTGCAGAGATTAATGATGAAAGGCCTGAACTTTTCATACAGTTCTTTTTCAGCTTCTTTATCTCCGTTTTTTGTTTTTATTACTAATTCCTCGAATGAATTTATTTCCAAATTAAGTTCACCACCTTTTTAACTTTCAATATAAATATATGCTACCGAACAAATGTTTGCAATAAAATAGAAAATTTGTTCGAAAATGTTTAAAGAAAATTAATTTTATCATCATGGGATATGTTGTAAAGTTGTCACAAAACTGTGTTACAATATTAATTAATAAAACTACAAGAAGGGGCGCGATATTATGATAAAAGATGTATTCGTAAAGAATAGAAAAAAATTATTGGAAAAGGTAGAGGATAATTCAGCAGTTATATTTTTCGCTGGAAAAGCGCTTACTAAATCTGCTGATGAAGAATATCCATTTACTCCAAATAGAAATTTTTATTATTTAACAGGAATCGACGAACCACATCATATTCTTTTATTAAAGAAGGTTAACGGAAAAGAAAGTGAAGTATTATTTGTAATAAAACCAGATCTTGAAAGAGAAAGATGGTATGGAAAAACTTTAAGACAGAATGAAGCATCAGAACTTTCAGGAATTGAAGACGTAGAATTCCTTGATTCTTTTGAAGCCGTAGTTAACAGACTTATAACTGCTGGAGACATTGAAAACTTATATCTTGATTTAGAAAGAAATTCAATGGATGATGACAAGACTACTGCAGAAAAATTTGCTTCAAAGATAGCGGGAATATATCCACAAATTGTAGTTAAGAATATCTATAATATAATAAGTGAAATAAGAATGGTAAAGTCTGAAGAAGAAATTGAAGAGATGAGAAAAGCTATAGCTATAACATTAGAAGGCGTAGAAGCTCTTATGAAAAATTCAAAAACAGGCATAAAAGAATATCAGCTTGAAGCTTATTTTGATTTTGTATGCAAGAGCCATGGAGTTAAGGATTATGCATTTAAGACTATTGCAGCAGCAGGAGAAAATGCAGCAATTCTTCACTACTCAACTAATAATACTGTAATCAAAGATAATGAAATGATTCTTTTTGATCTTGGAGCTCAGTACAAATACTACAATGCTGATATCTCAAGAACATTCCCTGCTAATGGAAGATTCACAAAGAGACAGAAGGATGTATACGAAGCAGTACTTAGAGTAAATGAAAAAGTTATTGCAGCAACAAAACCAGGAGTTAAATTTATCGACTGGAACAACCAAGCTACCGAATGGATTGCAGAAGAATGTATAAATCTTGGTCTTATAAAGGATAAGTCAGAAGTTAGAAAGTACTACTGGCATAGTATTGGACATAGTTTAGGATTAGACTGCCATGATGTTGGAAGAAGAGATGTAGAGTTTAAGCCAGGAATGGTATGGACAGTTGAGCCAGGTATTTATATAGCTGAAGAAGGTATAGGAGTAAGAATAGAAGACGATGTACTTGTTACTGAGAACGGCTGTGAAGTTCTTACTAAGGATATGATTAAATCAGTAGAAGATATAGAAAAATTTATGGCTCAGAAGTAAACATAAAAAAATAATAAAGAAGGTGTTTAAGATATGAATTTTATGAATGGACGATATGGAAAGTTTGATATGCTCGATCAGATAATCATTCTGGTTGCTGCAATACTATGCATGTTCAGATATACAAGACCTGTCAGCATATTGCTTGTCTTATTTGTACTATATAGATTCTTTTCAAAGGATGTATATAAGAGACAGCAGGAAGAGCTGAAGTTTCAGGACTTTATAAGAAATGCCCTTGGAAAATCAGCACAGAAATATAGTGGTTATAATGTATACAAGAAGCCATTAGGCCAGAGAATGAGCGATTGGTTTAATGAAAAGAAAAACTATAAGATTTTTACATGTAAGAATTGCGGTCAGAAGCTGAGAGTTCCAAGGGGAAAAGGCAAGATTACAATTACATGTAGAAAATGTGGCATACAGTTTAAAGCCAAAAGTTAGACATTAATTCCCTAGCAAAATCAAGCGTAAGTATAGATTGAGCAAGATGCTCAATAATAATTTAGAATGTAGGATTTAGAATGTAAAATTGCAGATTGAACTCCTTTGAGGAGTTCTAAAAAGAGGCGGAAGCTCCTCTTTAAAACTCCTCTTAATTTAAAATTAATTAAGAGGTTTGGAGGTGAAACCTCCATGATAAATTAAGAAATCAACTTGCTGATTTCATCCTGTAATTTTAAATTTTAAAATCTAAATTTTTAATTATTTATATATAGCTTTTATTAGAGGATTAATCATTAAAAAAAGGGTATAATAAAAACATATTATGGTAAATAATGAGAGGTGTTTTTTATGAATGATTTAAAAAATGTATTTTTAGCAGGGATAGGTGCTGCAGCTGCAACATATGAAAAGGCTGACAGTATGGTTAAGCAGTTTGTTGAAAAAGGAAAGCTTACAGTAGATGAAGGTAAGGAACTTTCAGAAGAATTAAAGAGAAACTTTACTAGTTCAGCAAGCGACAAAATGAATAAGCTAAACAATAAGATTGATGACATAAAACCTGCAACTAAAGATGAAGTAAGACAGATAATAGAACAGTATGGTTTCTGCTATAAGGGAGAGTATGATCTTCTTCAAAGCAAGGTTGATGAACTTGAAAAGAAAGTTGAGGAACTTGAAAAGAACTTAAAAACAAATAATTAGAGGATGATTGGTGAAATATGAAGAAGAAGTCTTTTTTAAGGTTTAAGGAGATAATGGGGGTTTTCGCTTCGTATGGTTTTGGATACCTTATAGATTCAAAGAAGAAGAGGCATGAAGATGCTCCTAAAAATTTAAGAAGAGCATTTGAAGAATTAGGGTCTACATTTATAAAAATAGGGCAGATACTAAGTACAAGACCGGATATACTGCCGGAAGAATATATAAATGAACTTTCAAAACTTCAGGATTCTACAAATGAAGAAGACTTCTTCAGCATTAAACAGGTATTTTTTGATGAATTTAAGATAGACATTGAGAAAGCTTTTAAGGATATTGATATAAAACCTGTGGCCTGTGCATCGATTGCCCAGGCTTATAAAGCTGAACTTAATGATGGCAGGAAGGTAATTGTAAAGATACAGCGTCCTGGCATTGAAGAAATGATCAATACTGATATTCATATATTAAAAAAACTTCTTGGAATGGTCAGCTTTATAAATGAAGATGAATTCCTTATGAATCCAGTGGATGCTCTTAAGGAAATTGAAATCGAAACAAATAAGGAATTAAATTTTGAACTTGAAAAAGAAAATATATTGAAGTTTAGGGAACTTAACAAAGATGTAGCATGTATATATGCACCAAAGATTATAGATGAATACTGTGGTAGAAGAGTAATTACTATGGAGTACATAGAAGGCTTTAAGATTACTGATATTGATAAGATTGAGGAGTATGGTTATGATCGATATGATATAGGAAAGAAACTTGCTCTTTCATTTTGCAAGCAGGTGTTTAATGATGGGTTCTTTCACGGGGATCCTCATCCTGGAAATATTCTTATAGCTGATAATAAAATATGTTATATAGATTTTGGATCTGTGGGAGTTCTCACAGAATCAATGAAAAAATCATTTAATGATGCAATGGTTGGAGTTGCAACAAGGGATACCAATAAGCTTGTCAATTTCCTAATAGGGGTAGGTATACGTCGAGGGAAAATGGATAGAAATATGCTTTATGAAGATGTAAAGTATCTTTTAAATATGTATCTATCTACGTCAATTAAGAACATAAAGATGTCAATGCTTATCAGAGAAATTATTGAAATAGCAAAAAGAAACAATATACAGCTGCCTATTGACTTTGTAATGATATCAAAAAGTGCGCTTATCATTGAAGGTGTTGTTTCAAAGGTTTCTCCTGACATGGATATACTTGATTTTGTAATTCCATATGTAAAGTCTAAGAATAAATATTACTTTAGAGAATCATTTAATTACGATAATATAATGATTAGCTTATACTCATTCTTAAAAAGATCTAGCGAGTTGCCAGATAAGTATGCAGAACTTGCAGAAAACCTAAATGAGGGAAGGGTAAAAGTTAAAATAGAATCTACAGAATTCAAAGATACCATGAAGGAGGTCAATAAAATGACTAACAGGGTGGTATTTGGAGTCGTAGTATCAGGCATGATAATAGGTTCATCTTACATACTCAGCGCCAATGTAGGACCTAAAATTAAGGGTGTATCAATCATTGGAATAACAGGATATGTTATCTCAGGGATATTTGCATTATACCTGTTAATTTCAATATTACGATCAGGAAATCTAAAATAATACAAGTCTTAAGCATTATTTTGTAGAAATATGTATTTTTACAATTTTGCAAATAGGGCTTGTATTTTTTGCTAGAATGGTATAGTATAATTGTTATCAAAAAGAGAATAGATTTAGAAGAGGTAGAGGCGCATTATTTAATAGTAACTGTACAGAGGTAAACACAATGAAGTGCAGTGAAAGGAAATGATGCCGAAGTTTATGGATAATGTTTTAAGGCCATATGCTGGACTTGCATAGAATATATGCAAGGCTGTCACAATATTTTGTGGAGAGCTATCATCTATAGGAAATTTTTCATTAAGTTATCTTAATGGATTAAGAACTCTGGGTGTTATCTCAGGGTTCTTTTTTGCCTCTTTTATTATCACTCTTAAGTATTTTAAAGGAGGACTTTTTATGAAAAACAGAAAAAAAATATTTTTACTATCATTTACTTTGTTTTTACTATCATTTTGTACTATAGCACTTGGTGCAGAGAAGGATGCAGCACAGGTTAACGCAGTTAAGTTTGGACTGCTTACACTGCTTCCACCACTAATAGCAATAGTACTTGCATTTGTAACAAAAAACGTTGTTATTTCATTGTTTCTGGGAATACTTGTAGGATGTGTAATTCTGCAGTTTAATGGGACAAGCAATATATTTTATGCACTTATCCATGGATTCCTGGATATGACTCAAAGGATGCTTAATTCTATAGCAGATCCTTGGAATGCAGGTATAGTACTTCAGGTACTTGCAATAGGAGGACTTATCAGTCTTGTAAGTAAAATGGGTGGAGCTAAGGCGGTAGCAGAAGCTTTATCAAAGAAAGCCAAGACTCCAAAGAGTGCCCAGATGATATCATGGCTTTTAGGAATTCTTGTTTTCTTCGATGATTATGCAAACTCGTTAATCGTTGGACCTATAATGAGACCAATTGCTGATAAGCTTAAGGTTTCAAGAGAAAAATTAGCATTTGTTATTGATGCAACAGCAGCACCTATTGCAGGACTTGCAATAATATCAACTTGGATAGGGCTTGAAGTTGGACTTATAAAAGATGGATTCAGCCAGCAACTTGGACAGGATGTAAATGGATTTGGGATATTCCTAAATACAATTCCTTATAGATTCTATAATATTTTAATCCTTGCTTTTGTTGTAATTACAGCATTATCTTCAAGAGAATTTGGACCTATGCTTAAAGCGGAGAGAGCTACCAGAGTTAGAAGTAAAAAGGCTGATAAAGAAAATGTAGTTATTGATACTGATCTTGAACCTGTAGAAGGAATAAAATTAAGTGTCTGGAATGCAATAATTCCAATAGGAACTCTTATAATAGCAGCACTTGTGGGATTTTATTACAGTGGATATAAAACAATATTAGCTGGTAAAGATGCTTCGCTTATAGCACTTGTAAATAATTCACCAGCAAGTTTTGCAGCTATTAGGGAATGTTTTGGACAGGCAGATGCTTCAATAGTATTATTCCAGGCAGCACTTATAGCAACAATAGTAGCAATTATAATGGCATTCTTTAAAAAGATTTTCTCAGTATCAAAAGCTGTAGAAGTATGGATAGAAGGTATGAAACCACTTGTAATTACAGGAGTTATTCTTATTCTTGCATGGAGCTTAAGCTCAGTAATAAAAGAACTTGGAACTGCAAAATTCCTTGTTTCAATATTATCTGATTCAGTTCCACAATTCCTTCTTCCATCAATAATATTTATATTTGGTTCAGTAATATCATTTGCAACAGGAACAGCTTATGGAACAATGGGAATACTTATGCCGCTTGCTATTCCATTAGCCTTTGCAATATCACCTGATATGGGATATGTAACAGTAAGTATAAGTGCTGTACTTACAGGAGCTATATTTGGGGATCACTGCTCACCAATATCTGATACAACAATACTTTCATCAATGGGAGCAGGATGCCATCATATAGATCACGTTAAAACTCAGATATGGTATGCACTTTTCGTTGCAGCTGTAACAATAATCTTTGGTTATATACCAGCAGGACTAGGGCTTCCTATATATATAATACTTCCAGTAGCTATTGCTGCACTTACTGGACTTACTTATCTTATAGGAAAACCAGTAGAAGGTAACGAATAGTTAATAGTGAATAACGAATAGTGTAGGCAGAAACTCCTTACAGGAGTTTCTGAAATTAAAGAGGGGGTTATCTTTTTAATTATAAATTTTATATTTTAAATAAAAGGTATGGGAGAATCCTATACCTTTTGGTATTATTGAGATTTTTTTGACTTTTTTTAGAAAAAGGGTTATTATAATATTAATTTAATTTTAGGAGGTATATTATGACATCACTTAATATGGTTAAAGTAATTTTAGTCCATCATCATTGTTAGAGACTTGGTCTGATTAAAGTCAGATACAAGTCTATTTCCGCAGGCTTGTATCTCTGACAATGGTTTTTAAGTGTATTCATAATTTTTGTGAAGCCATGCAGGATAGAAGCTGCATGGTTTTTTTGTATTCAAAAATTCTAAATTATTAAGGAGTGTATGAAAAATGAAAAATAATATAATAAAACCAAGTATTTTAGCAGGATTTATGGAGTTACTTCCCAAGAATCAGAAAAAATTTGATGATATAGTAAGTAAGATTAAAGCAGTTTATGAGGAGAATGGCTGCGAAGCTATTGATACACCTATAATAGAAAAATCTGAAGTGCTGCTTGCAAAGTCTGGCGGAGAAACTGAAAAGCAGGTATACAGCTTTGAAAAAGGAAAGAATAAGATGGCATTAAGATTTGACCTAACTGTGCCTTTTGCCAGATATACAGCTCAGCACTTTGATGAATTAGCTTTTCCTTTCAGAAGATACCAGATAGGAAAAGTTTATAGAGGAGAAAGAAATCAGAGAGGAAGATATAGAGAGTTTTATCAGTGTGATGTTGACGTAATAGGAAAGAACAGTTTAAGTATCAATAATGATGCCTGGGTTATTAATCTTGCTGATAGAGCATTTAAAGCTATAGGCCTTACATCATATAAATTCCAGATAAGCAATAGAAAAATCTTAAAAGGAATTTTAAGCGAACTTGAAATTGAGAGAGAAAATGATGTAATGACACTTATAGATAAGTATGACAAGATTGGAGAAAAGTGTTTTAATGATGAACTTACAAAAGTTATTGGTTCAGAACAGGCTGAGATAATAAATAACATTATTTCTATAGAAGGCAGCAGTGATGAAACAATAAAAAGACTTTCTGAATTTAAGTTTTCCAATGAAACATTTATTGAAGGAATAAAAGAACTGGAAAAAGTAACTAATATACTGTCATGTCTTGGAGTAAGCAGTGATAAATTTACAATAAATTTAAAGATAATTAGAGGTCTTGATTACTATACAGGTACTGTATTTGAAACATTCCTTACTGGTAATGAGAGTTATGGTTCAGTATGTTCAGGTGGAAGATATGATAACCTTGCAGAAAAGTATACAAATAATATTCTTCCTGGTGTTGGAATGTCTATAGGATTAACAAGATTGTTCTTTGTGTTAAGTGAAATTGGATTCCTTGATACATATAAAGCAAACAATAGTCTTGATTATCTTATTCTACCACTTGGAGATACAATGGATTATTGCATAGAAGTGATGAATGATCTTCAGAAAAAGAATTACGTAGCAACTGTTTATTTTGAAGAAAGTACATTAAAAAAGATGATGATTTATGCAAATAAGATACAAGCAGAAAATGTAATTATTATAGGCGAAGATGAAGTTAAAAATAAAAGACTAAAATCTAAAAATATGAAAACAGGTGAAGAAACTTATATTAATTTATAATATAAATTAATTTCTGTAAAGTATTGAAATATAGGCGATGCAACTCTTAGTTGACAAAAAGAAATTATCGGTTTGTAGACTAAAATTACCTTTTAAGTATAATTGTTCTTAGAGGTGAGTGTGGTGAATTTAGCAGATAAGTTACAATTATTAAGAAAGAAAAATTTATTGTCTCAAGAGGAACTTGCAGAGAAACTTGGTATTTCAAGACAGGCAGTTTCAAAGTGGGAATCTGGACAGTCTTTACCAGATTTAAATAAACTTAAAGCAATATCTAAACTTTATAATGTTACAATTGACAGCTTAGTTAATGATGACAATGAAATTGGTGAGCGTAATGAAAATAAAGCAGCAGATGAAAAAAGTAATACTTCATATGAGCAAGATTTAAATGGTAAAATAGTTCTCAATATTAACAAGATATCAGTTGATTATGAGTATAAGAGTAAAAAGACTTTATTTGGACTGCCTCTTGTACACATTAATTTAGGTGGTAAGAACAGAACCCTCCTTATTTCAATGAGGAGATGAATGTTCTTCTTTTTTGCATAAAAAGACTATATGTAACCATATAACACCCTTAAATACTTGCTTTTTATATTAAATAAATGTATACTATATGTATGAAGAGTAAATTAACTAAAGCGAGAACTTGTGTCTATAATATTAACTATCATATTGTTTGGACAGTTAAGTATAGACGTAAAATTTTAATTGGAGATGTAGAACAATATTTAAAAGATGAACTACAAAAAATTGCTGAAGAAAAAGATTTTATAATTCATGCAATGGAATGTGATAAAGACCATATTCATTTATTTGTATCAGCTCATCCTAAGATAGCACCTTCTTACATTGTTAAGATGTGTAAAGGTATCACAGGAAGAAAATTGTTTCTACAATTCCCTGATATAAGTAAAAAATTATGGAAAAATACTTTGTGGAATAGTTCTTTTTATATTGAAACTATTGGTTCAACTAATGAAGAAAATATAAAAAGATATATTGAAAATCAAAAAATGAAAGGAGAATAATGTTTTGTTATTGACGAAAAAGATTATATATAAACCAAATGAATTAGAACTTAATATTTTAAACTCAATGGCTTTTTCGTCAGCAAAGCTATGGAATATAGGCAATTATGAAAAGAGAAATTATAAAACATTAGGTTTCTCTGAATTTCCTAATTGGTATGACCAAAAGAAAAGACTAAAAGATAATTTTTGGTATAAGAATTTACCATCTCAAACATCACAAGATGTATTAAATAAATTGCAAAAAGCTTGGAAAAGTTTTTTTGAGTTAAATAAATCAAAAGGAATTAAAAATCCAAAACCACCAAGATTTAAAGGTAAAAAAGATTTATTTAATTTCACTTATCTTAATAATGGATTTAAAAAAGTATCTGATGATACTATTAAATTTTCTATTTCTAAACAACAAAAAGAATATTTAAAGGATAAATATGACTTTGATTCTAAATATTTAAGTTTGAAAATAAAATACTTTTCAACAATCAAAGGAAATATTAAAACTATTGAATTTAAACCACTTAAAAATAAAAAATATCAAATTAATGTTGTTTATGAAATAGAAGATGTAGCCCTTAAAGATGATAATGGAAATTATTTATCTATTGATATTGGTATTTCAAATCTTTTCACTTGCTATGATAATAAAGGTAAAAGCTTTATTGCAAGTGGCTCTAAATACTTAGAAATTAGTCATTATTTTAATAAGAAGATAAGTCATCTTCAAGAAATAGCGAATAAACAGCAAATAGCAAGTGGTAAAAAGTATGTAACTACTACTAAAAGGATAAATAATTTATATAAAAAGAAACAATTACAACTTAATCATTATTATCATTGTGTAACTAAAGAAGTTGTTAAATATTGTGTTACTAATAATATAAATAAAGTTGTAATAGGTGATATAAAAGGAATTAGAGATAATGCTAAATTAGGAAGTATAAATAATCAAAAGCTACATTTTTTGCCTTATGATAGACTTTATGATTTACTTGCATATAAATTATTAAGAGAAGGAATAGAACTAATAAAAATAAAAGAAAGTTATAGTTCACATAGTATCCATGTTGAATGATAGCATATACTCTGCCTCCTTTGTATTATTATATTTTTTATCATTAATTTTATAGATTTTCATTTAGTACTTATTATATTATATCTGTTTATGTTGACTATATGCAACGCTTTTTATATAATTTTAAATATATCACTAAGGAGGAATAATTAGGATGAAGTCACTAAAGAAAATAATGCTCGGCATTACAATGTTAATGTTAGTTTCGGGATTAGGTAATACACTAATTACAGCACAGGCAGAAGGAGAAGTTAGTAATGACTATGTATCCCCATATGATATATCTACAGAAGAAAATACTATATATGGAGAACCTAATATAGAAAATCCATTAGATGAGATTGGCTCAATGTCCGGATATGAAGATATTAATGATAATACTCTCACTTTATCTAGTAATGTAGTTGATATATCTAATATACTAACAGATAAAGAGGAAATAAATACCGTAATTGCCAATCAAAACGAACTGACAGGTCTTAATATTGTAGTGTATACTGATACTAAAGATGTTGAAGATAGCACATTTGAGACTATGTTCGGGTATAAAGTGGACAAAACTAATACCAATATATTAATTACAGTAAATACAGAAACAAATAAAATGAGAATTATACATGGTAAAGGTGTTAAGATGAACTTTATATCTAAATTTAACCTTGAAAGATTGGCTAACATAAAACTAAAAGATGGAAATTATGCGGGAGCTATTACTGACACAGTAACTAGACTAGATAAAACCATAAAGCATGATACCATAAAATGGAAAATAATTAGTTTTATTACACCTATGTTAATTTCACTATATTTAGCTCTAACCATAGTAAAACTTAAAAACTATAATCATGGAAAACTGTAAATAATTGCGAGAAAATGAGGCGACATCACGCTTAGAAGGTGTCGCTTTTTTGCGTTTTTGGGAAATAGTCATTAGTGAATACTCCCCTCTTGTAGAAGAGGGAGCTTCTAAGGTAGTCCTAACAGGGCTATCTTATTCTTTTTTATATTGTGTTTGGTATTTAATATTTCTAACCTGTTAGGCTACCCTTAACAATATAGGGTTATTCACGCACCCCTTATCCATTGCTATTTGTATTAGCTTTGGAGTACTATTTTTATACTTTCTTAATATATTATATCTTCTTTTTTTCTTGCAATAAATATATTTGCCGTTATAATTATATTATATTTCTCAATTACCCTAATTTTATCAAAATATGAAACGGAGTATATATATGTTTGATGTAAGAGACTTTTCAGAATTAAAAGAACTTTTGGCTAATAGCTGTAATGGACACCCAAATATTGTAGATAATATTGAAGACTTAACTAGAGGAATAGCATTTTATCAGATTGTTTTCCTCGATGATAGATTGAACCATTTTGATGAAAATGACTGGTATAATCATATAAAAGAGTATGAGACTAGAACAGGTATGCCATATGATGGTGACGCAATAGATATAAAATATGACACCAGAGTTAGATTATCTAATAGTATGTTAAGCGATAACTTCCTATGCGTTACAGAGCTTATAGTAGGTAACGGGTATGAGGAAAATTATTATGATATATTAATGTGGATTGAAGATTACGCAAGGAAAAAAGGCTATGACGGTGTGCGTATTGATTTATCTACAAATAATGAATCTGTAAATACCATAGCACAGGATTGTGGTTACGAATATAAGGAGCTTACAGTAAAGAATATCGTATCTAATATGATAAATACTGGATTCGTAAGCAAGAAGCCTTTAGTTCGATATTTAGTATAGTAAAAAAACCGGGTTAATACTATTGAAGTATTAACCCGGTTTTTTGATATTAATATATACTTTACAAATTTTAGGTGGTAAGAGCAGAACCCTCCTTATTTCAATGAGGAGATGAATGTTCTTCTTTTTTTTGCATAAAAAGACTATATGTAATCATCTAACACCCTTAAATACTTGCTTTTTATATTAAATAAGTGTATACTATATGTATGAAGAGTAAATTAACTAAAGCGAGAACTTGTGTCTATAATATTAACTATCATATTGTTTGGACAGTTAAGTATAGACGTAAAATTTTAATTGGAGATGTAGAACAATATTTAAAAGATGAACTACAAAAAATTGCTGAAGAAAAAGATTTTATAATTCATGCAATGGAATGTGATAAAGACCATATTCATTTATTTGTATCAGCTCATCCTAAGATAGCACCTTCTTACATTGTTAAGATGTGTAAAGGTATCACAGGAAGAAAATTGTTTCTACAATTCCCTGATATAAGTAAAAAATTATGGAAAAATACTTTGTGGAATAGTTCTTTTTATATTGAAACTATTGGTTCAACTAATGAAGAAAATATAAAAAGATATATTGAAAATCAAAAAATGAAAGGAGAATAATGTTTTGTTATTGACGAAAAAGATTATATATAAACCAAATGAATTAGAACTTAATATTTTAAACTCAATGGCTTTTTCGTCAGCAAAGCTATGGAATATAGGCAATTATGAAAAGAGAAATTATAAAACATTAGGTTTCTCTGAATTTCCTAATTGGTATGACCAAAAGAAAAGACTAAAAGATAATTTTTGGTATAAGAATTTACCATCTCAAACATCACAAGATGTATTAAATAAATTGCAAAAAGCTTGGAAAAGTTTTTTTGAGTTAAATAAATCAAAAGGAATTAAAAATCCAAAACCACCAAGATTTAAAGGTAAAAAAGATTTATTTAATTTTACTTATCTTAATAATGGATTTAAAAAAGTATCTGATGATACTATTAAATTTTCTATTTCTAAACAACAAAAAGAATATTTAAAGGATAAATATGACTTTGATTCTAAATATTTAAGTTTGAAAATAAAATACTTTTCAACAATCAAAGGAAATATTAAAACTATTGAATTTAAACCACTTAAAAATAAAAAATATCAAATTAATGTTGTTTATGAAATAGAAGATGTAGCCCTTAAAGATGATAATGGAAATTATTTATCTATTGATATTGGTATTTCAAATCTTTTCACTTGCTATGATAATAAAGGTAAAAGCTTTATTGCAAGTGGCTCTAAATACTTAGAAATTAGTCATTATTTTAATAAGAAGATAAGTCATCTTCAAGAAATAGCGAATAAACAGCAAATAGCAAGTGGTAAAAAGTATGTAACTACTACTAAAAGGATAAATAATTTATATAAAAAGAAACAATTACAACTTAATCATTATTATCATTGTGTAACTAAAGAAGTTGTTAAATATTGTGTTACTAATAATATAAATAAAGTTGTAATAGGTGATATAAAAGGAATTAGAGATAATGCTAAATTAGGAAGTATAAATAATCAAAAGCTACATTTTTTGCCTTATGATAGACTTTATGATTTACTTGCATATAAATTATTAAGAGAAGGAATAGAACTAATAAAAATAAAAGAAAGTTATAGTTCACAAGTAAGTCCATTTTCGCCAGAGGTGAGTAAAACATATGCAACAAAGAGTAAAAGAAAGAAAAGAGGCTTATATATAGACAAAATGACATTATTTAATGCAGATAGTGTTGGAGCATTTAATATATTAAGGCTATATGAACAACAAGAAAATAAAGGTATAAAAGTACCACTTAAAGGATTAAGTAACCCTTATAAAATAAAAGTAGCTGTGTAACTTCATAGTTAAGTAGCAGTATTGGGTGTGGACTTCCCCTATAGGTAGTATATGAGATATATTGCATTGCATACTTCCTCATATATGACTATAAAAAGAAGCTCCTTATTTCAATGAGGAGTAGTTCACGAAGAGGATTTAAGAAAGCCAAAGGCATAATTGCTATAGGAAATATATCATACGGGGTAATATCAGTAGGATTTCTGTCTTTTGGACTATTAAGTTTTGGCTGTTTTGGTATTGGATTTGCTGGATTTGGAGCAATTGCATTAGGACTTTTATTGGCGACTGGAGCTATTTCTGTGGGGACTTTCTCATTTGGAGCTATATCATAGGTGTGTTTTCATGTGGAGCATTAGCAATAGGAAAGTATGCCTTTGGTGCAATGGCAATTGCATCAGATATAGCTGTAGGTGATAATGCACATGCTCATATAGCTATCGGCAATACTGTGCAGGGAATAAAGACACTTCCATTAAATACACCTTTTGAGCAGTTAAAGGATACATTAAAACAAAGTTATCCTGATCTGCCAGAATGGATTATTAACACAGTTCATTTTTTCAGCAGTAATATTACTAAAAAATAAGAGCTATATTATCTTAGTTTCTACGGAAGCGTTATAGTAAATGTTTAAAAATACTAAATATTATTATATAATTGTAATTATATTGTTTACTATAAAACGTGGTACGGAGGGATGAGAAAGTGGAGTTTATAAAAAATTGTTTTAAAGGTTTGTATGATTTTAAAGTATATAAAGAGTTGATGAAAGCGTCAAAGCTTAAGGTTTTTCTATATGTTGTGATATTGTCAGCAGTTCTTGGAGGGATATTATCAGTGCCATTTTACAATAATAGCAGGAGTAGTGTTAATGTTGTAGAAAATAATATGGACAAGATACCAGAATTCACTGTTAAAAATAATAATCTTCAGCTTAAAAATGAGGGACCTGTCGTTATTAATGATAGTGGAATGGTGCTTATATTTGACGACAGCACTGACAATAATAGTGACTATGCTAAAGCTGAGAATGCAATATTCTGGGGAAAAAGCTGCCTAAAGAAGAAGCTTAATGGCAAAGAATTAGGAAGTGCAAAATATGCTGATTCAAAAGGGATTACATTAAATAAACAATACGTAATAGATGAAGCAAAGTCATATAAGTTTATGCCTATTAGATTTATAATACAGAATATAGCTATATCATATATGCTGATATTCATGGCAGCTTTATTAGTAATGACATTCAGCATGAGAGCAAAGAATCCTATGCAATTTGGAGAGATATTTAAGATAAGTTCATTTACAGTAACTGTACCAATAATATTATTTACATGCCTAAAAGCTTTTGGGATAGGTAACATGCCAATAATAAGCTGGATTTTGGTTATTATTCAGGTATTATATGTACGTAAAGCAATAAAGGAAGTTAATGGTGAAGATAGCCTTAAACCAGAATATAAAATTAAAAAAACAAATAAAAAGTAAATGATTTGACACTATGTTTAGTGTATAATATAATTATGTTAAAATTTATAAGAAGCTATGAAGAGAAGAGTAGCATTTTGGAATGTTAAAAGAGAGTTGGGCAAGCTGAAAACCAATAACAGGAAGATTTGTGAACATGGTCTTGGAGCATATTTTTCGAATGTAATTTATAGCGTAAATGCTATGTTTTAGAGAAGTACGGAAGCAGCCGTTATACTGCAGGGTGATGATGTATTAAAGTCGCCTGATATAAGGTATCGTAAATTATTTTTTAAGATATGAAATAGAGTGGTACAGCGTATAAAAAAGGCGCCTCTATATGAGAATAACTCATATGGGGGCGCTTTCTTAATTAGTAACTAATTTGCTTGTTTTTCTAATAACTATAGGAAATTAAAGCACTTTAAAATATAAAAACATTGTAGGAGGACGTTGAAATGGAAAAAAAACCATTTTATATTACAACACCAATTTATTACCCATCAGCTAATCTTCATATAGGTAATACATATACAACTGTTGCTGCTGATGCAATTGCAAGATTTAAGAGACTTACAGGATATGATGTAATGTTTCTTACTGGATCTGACGAACATGGCCAGAAGATTCAGAGAAAAGCTGAAGAAAAGGGAGTAACTCCAAAGGAATTCGTTGATGAAATAGTTGCTGGAATTAAGGAACTATGGACAATGATGGACATAAGCTATGATAAGTTTATCAGAACTACTGATGATTATCATGTTGAAGCAGTTCAGAAGATAGTTAAAAAACTATATGATCAGGGAGATATCTATAAGAGTTCATATGAAGGAATGTACTGTACTCCATGTGAATCATTCTGGACAGAAACTCAGCTTGTAGACGGAAAGTGCCCAGATTGTGGAAGACCATGTGAAAAGGCAAAAGAAGAAGCTTACTTCTTCAAGATGAGCAAATATGCTCCAAGACTTATAAAGTACATTGAAGATCATCCTGATTTCATTCAGCCAGAATCAAGAAAGAATGAAATGCTTAATAACTTCTTAAAGCCAGGCTTACAGGATCTTTGTATTTCAAGAACAAGCTTTACATGGGGAATTCCTGTAACATTTGATCCAAAGCATGTTGTTTATGTATGGATAGATGCATTATCAAACTATATCACTGCTTTAGGATATGGCTCAGAAAACGCAGAAAAATTCAATAAGTACTGGCCTGCCGATGTACATCTTGTAGGTAAGGATATCATAAGATTCCATACAATTTACTGGCCAATAATGTTAATGGCTCTAGATTTACCACTTCCAAAGCAGGTATTCGGACACGGATGGCTTCTTGTTGATGGTGGAAAGATGTCAAAATCAAAGGGTAATGTTGTAGATCCAGTTGTCCTTGTTGATAAATTCGGTGTGGATCCAGTTAGATACTACTTATTAAGAGAAATACCATTTGGTTCAGATGGATTATTCAATAATGAAATATTCATCAAGAAGATTAACTCAGATTTATGTAATGACCTTGGAAACCTTCTTTCAAGAAGTGTTGCAATGGTTGAAAAATACTTTGACGGAGTTATACCAGCACCAACAGCTAAAGAAGCTATTGATGATGAACTTATAAATCTTGCACTTGCAACTCCTAAGAAGGTTGAAGAATATGTTGACAAGTTCAACTTACCAGCTGCACTTGAAGAAATATTCAATCTAATTGGAAGAGCTAACAAGTACATTGATGAAACAACTCCATGGATATTAGCTAAAGACGAAGACAAGAAAGAAAGACTTGGAACAGTTTTATATAACTTAATCGAAAGTTTAAGATTTGCATCTGTACTTCTTGAATCATTCTTACCAAGAACAAGCAAGAAGATTAATGAACAGATTAATGCTGAAACTTTAAGCTGGAACAGTTTATCATCATTCGATGGAACTAGTGCTGGAACTAAGGTTGTTAAGGGTGATGCATTATTCCCAAGAATAGATGTAGAAGCTAAGATAAAAGAACTTGAAGACTTAAAAGCAGCTCAGATGGCAGAAAATGCAGCTCAGGCTGAAAAACATGAAATACAGCCAATAAAAGAAGAAATTACAATAGATGATTTTGAAAAGCTTGATTTAAGAGTTGTTAAAGTTCTTGAATGTGAACCAATAAAGGGAGCAAAGAAACTTCTTAAGTTAAAGGTTGATTTAGGAAACGAAGTAAGACAGGTAGTTTCAGGAATAGCTAAGTTCTATAAGCCAGAAGAACTTGTTGGAAAGAACGTTGTTCTAGTTGCAAACTTAAAGCCAGTTAAATTAAGAGGCGAATTATCACAGGGAATGATTCTTTGTGGAGCAACAGATGATGACAGTAAGCTATTTGCTGTAAATCCTGGTGATCTTCCAACAGGAAGCATAGTAAGATAATTTAGAATGTAAAATGTAGAATTCAGGATAGAACTCCCCTTGAAGGGAGTTCAAGCCAAGGCATAAGCGAACATACCAAATCAAAGATTTGGAATGCCTGCTTAAAAAGAGAGCTTGGCCCTCTTTAAAACACCTTTTTTTAATGACAAGAGGTTTGGAGGCAAAGCCTCCATTAAGTTTTAGAAATTAGCTTGCTAATTTCATCCTGAATTATACATTCTAAATTATACATTTTACATTGATACATATACATAGTAGAAGCAATAAGAATTATAAGTGGGGTTTAGTTTATGAAAGTTTTAATAGGTAATGCATGGCCATATTCAAGTGGATCTCTTCATCTTGGAAGACTGGCAGCTTGGATTCCTGGAGATATTTTAGCTAGGTATCATAGAGAAAAAGGTGATGAAGTAATTTTTATTTCAGGTAGTGACTGTCATGGTACACCAATATTAATGAAAGCTAAGGAAGAAAAGAAAAGCCCAAGAGAAGTTTCAGATTATTATCACAATGAGTTTAAAAGATATTTTGAGAAAGCTGATATGTCTTTTGATATATATGCAAAAACAGATTCTCCATATCATCATAAGATTGTTCGGGAGCTTGTAACTGAGCTTTATAAAAATGGATATATATATGAGAAGATACTTGAGCAGAATTATTGTGAAGAATGTGGTGAATACCTTTCAGATAAGATGATTGAAGGAACTTGTCCATACTGTGGAGGAGCAGCAAGAGGAGATCAGTGTGAAGAATGTTCAGCACTTCTTGATCCAGAAGATCTTATTGATAAGAAATGCAAAGTATGTCACAGTGAACCTGTTATCAAGCAGACTAAGCATTTATTCTTTAAACTTTCAAGTTTTGATAATGACATAAAAGCACTTGTAGAGAGAGACGGCAGGTACTGGAGAAATGACTCTATTAAAATAACAAAGAGATATATCAAGGAAGGATTAAGAGACAGAGCGATTACAAGAACTCTTGACTGGGGTGTTGATGTACCGTTTCCTGGATTTGAAGATAAGAAAATTTATGTGTGGATTGATGCCATAATGGGATATATTTCAGCTTCAAGAAAAGTTGCTGAAGAAAGAAATGAAGATTATAAGGAATATTGGAATGATGAAAATAGCAGAATATATTTTGTACACGGAAAAGATAATATACCTTTCCATACAGTAATTTTACCTGCTATATTATATGGGCTTAATATAGGAAAGTCAGAAATAAGAATGGTTTCGTCACAATATATAAATCTTGAGGGCAAGAAGTTTTCTGCAGCGAAGAACTGGGCAGTATGGGTTCCTTATATCTTTGATCATTATGATTCAGATTCCATAAGATACTACCTTACTATCCATGGTGCTGAAAAGAGAGATTCTGATTTTACATGGAGGAAGTTTATAAATAGTCATAATGGCGACCTTCTTGGATGCTATGGCAATTTTATTAACAGGAGTCTTAGTTTTATCCACAAGAATTTTGACGGAAAGCTTGATAACTGTGGATTAAATGAAGAAATTCAGCGTAAACTAAAGAATTTATATATAATTGCTGGTAATAAAATCGAAAATGGTGAATTTAAAGCAGCACTTGAAAAGATATTTGATTTTATAAAAGAATCAAATAAGTATTTTGATAATGAAAAACCATGGGTTACCTTGAAAGAAAATAAGGAAAGGTGCAGGAATACTTTATATAACTGCGTACAGATAATAGCAAATCTTTCAAATCTTTTAGAGCCTTTTGTTCCAGAATCTGCAGCTAAGATAAGACAATTTCTTAATATAGAAAAGCCTATATGGAGTTTTGTTGAACTTAAGGATGTATCAGTTAATGAATTATCATTTTTATTTACCAGAATAGATAAATCTAAGATTGATGAAGAAATTCAACTTATGATTGATGCAAGAAATGCTGAATGAATTTGAATACAATTTTCTATGAAAGAAAAAAATAAGCCCTGGTACAAAAAAGTCTGTCAAGGGGGACGACTAAAACCCAGGGCTTTAAACTTATATAATTTTAAGGGGTAAAATTTTATTTTAGTGCTTTAGCTACTTTACAAGTATTATATTACAAAACTTATGTGTCAGGATTGTGTCAAAAAAGCAAAGAAATTATTAATAAATATAAATATATTATTAACATGAGGAGGAATTGCTTTGATAAAGATATTAGTAGGCGCTGCTATTGGGGCAGTAATCGGATATATCACAAATTACATAGCTATAAAGATGCTTTTTAGGCCATTAGAGGAAAAAAGAATATTTGGCATAAGGGTGCCATTTACACCAGGACTTATACCAAAAGAAAAGTCAAGAATAGCAAAAAGTGTTGGTGAAGCAGTTGGCAAGTATCTTTTAAGTAGTGAGGCTATCTTAGAATCATTAAAAACTCAGAGATTAAAAGATAAAGTAAGAAATAATATTTTTAATTTTATATGCTCATTAAAGGATAAAAAACTTAATGTCAAAAAGTTATTAACAATTATGGTTAAAGATAAAGAGATAGCTGTTGAAAACGAATTGAAGATGTTAATAACTAACACAGCACTTAATAAGTTTGAAAGTGAAGATGTGGTTGAGAGAATTAGTGATCACTTATTAGCTTTTGTGGATGTGAAACTTAATGAAGAGCCTCTTCTTATTAAAGATTATTTTGCAGGAAATGGATTTAAGTCATTTTTAAATGATTTAATGAAGAAATCACAAGATCAGGGATATATCAGGGATAGTATTTCAAAGATAATTACTAATAAAAAGATAAGTCTCATAGAAAATAATACAAAGCTTTTCGAAATTGTACCTGTAGAAGTTTTCACTGGTATTAATCTTTATATATTTAATGAAAAAGAAACTATAGCATCAGAAATTAAGGAACTTGTAAGGAACCCAGAAGTTGCAGATAAGATTAAAGAAAACATTACATCAAAAGTATTAAATAACATGAATCCGCTTGTTTCTATGTTCCTTAATGATGAGACTCTTTATACTAAAGTGTTAGATTTTGTTGATGGCTATCTTGATGATGAAGTAAACAGAATAGAAATTGTAAAATACTTAAATTCATATGTGGATTCATATAAGGATAAGACTGTAGCAGAAGTACTTGAAAAGATTCCAGTTAATATTCAGGATGAAATTCTTAAAAACATCTCAACTAAGATAGAATCGCGAATTCTTAATTCTGATATAGCAAATCTTATTTCAAAGAAAATATCAGAGAAAGTTAATAGTTTATCATCATATGATGAAATTATCTCTTCTTTCAGAAGTACTTATAGAGAAGATATAAAGGAAGTTGTTAAAAGAGAGATTGTTAAACTTGTTAACAGTGAAGATATAAAAGTACTTGTATATCATGCTGTTGATGATACAGTTAATAAGATGATGAATAAGAACATCAGCAATAAGTTTATAGACACAGTCAACAGCTATGTGTCAGATATAGCTGGAGGACTGTACGATAAGGTACTTACAAGATACATACCTACTTTAATAAATGACATCAAAATTGCACCAATCGTTGAAAAGCAGATTAATGAATTTGAAGTAGACTATGCTGAAAAAATTATCATAGAAATAGCAGATAAAGAATTAAAGTCAATAACATGGCTGGGAGCACTTTTAGGAGCAATCCTGGGAATAATATCACCAATAATAAATGGACTATTCTAGAAGATATAGATTAGAGAGCAGAGAAAAGGATGAAACTTCTAGGAGGAGTTTCAAGATAAGAGGACGAATCCCTCTCATATCTCTAATCTTTTTATTAGGTACTTTTTGTGAAAAAATAAAGTCATTATATGGCTTTATTTTTTTGCTTTTAGAGGTGGGTTTAATTTTTTTTATGTATCGTGCAGCTAGATGTTTACAGTATTTGCATATTAAGAGTTAATTTCAACCATATAATATGGCTTGTTAAAAATGTAAAAAAGTGGTAATATTTATAGCGTAGTCACTAAAAAAGTTTAATTTGGTTGCCGATATGCCGATGAAATGCTTGAAATTTGACATATTGACATGGGTATGGGATAATTATACTAATAAACTTAACGGGGTGATTTCATGAATCAAGATAATATATTAATATTTGATTCACATGCGCATTATGATGATTCTAGCTTTGATGATGACAGATATGAACTTATTAAGTCTCTTAACGATGATGGAGTAATAGGAATTATAAATTGTGGAGCATCACTTAAAGGGACGCTTGACTCAGTAGAATTATCTAAAAAATATGATTTTATCTACAGCGCAGTAGGAATTCATCCTGAGAATGCATACGAATATGATGATAAGGTGGAGCGACAACTAAAAAATATAGTGTTGTCTGAGCCAAAGGTTAAGGCTATTGGAGAAATAGGTCTTGATTATTATTGGGAAGAGAATCCACCAAAAGAAATACAGAAAGAAGTTTTCGCAAGACAAATGAAGCTTGCAGATGAGCTTAACCTTCCAGTGATTATTCATGATAGAGATGCTCATCAGGATACATTAGATATAATGAAACAGTTTCCAAATGTCAGAGGAGTGGTGCATTGTTTTTCAGGAAGTGTTGAGTTTGCAAGAGAATGTTTAAAGCTAGGATATTATATAGGCTTTACAGGAGTTGTAACATTTAAGAAGTCTAAAAAAGCAGTTGAGGTTGCTAAAGATATCCCGATTGACAGAATGTTAGTTGAGACTGATGCACCTTATATGTCGCCAGAGCCAAACAGAGGTAAAAGAAATCAGTCAAACTATATAAGATTCGTAATTTCTAAAATAGCAGAAGTGAGAGAAATTAGCGAAAAAGAACTTAGCGAAAAGCTTATAGATAACACTAGAAGGTTATTTGGCATAAAATAATATGCTGTGTTTTTTAAGTTATTTGAGCTACGATGGAATAAGAAAAGTATTATATTAATATATATATAAAGATTAATCATAAAACCATTTATATGACTAAAGATCTTACAGAGTATACTATTTCTTTATATATAGTATAAATATGTACAGTGTATGCATTCTATAAGAATGAAAGTACTAGCAAGAGGCTTAAATTTGACATGATAATTGAATTTTCCTATAATACAGGAGACTCTCTTGCCAAAGGAGGAATATTGAATGGTAAATAAGATAACTAGTCAGCTAAAAAAACTGACGGGTAGTCCCAAGGCAAAAATGGTAGCAGGATTGATAGTGATTGCCATCATGGTGGTGACGTTATTATCCATGAGGAAGACGTTAATAGTTAATATAGACGGTAAAGAAACAACAATAACTACTTACAAGGGTAATGTAAAGGCAGCATTGCAGGACAATAACATTACAGTGGGGCAGAAAGATAAAATTACACCAGGTTTAAGCACAGAGCTTTCAAGAACAGGAAGAGTAAATATCCATAGAGCAGTTAATGTTTCAATCTCAGTAGATGGACAAACTACTCATGTAGCATCAGCAGAGAAAACAGTTGCTGATATGCTAAAAGCTGAAGGTGTTATTTTAGGAGATAAAGATAAAATAGAACCTGTTAAAGAAACAGAAATTACTAAAGATACTAGTGTGAAAATAACTAGGGTTGATTCAAAAATAGTTAAAGAAGAAAGCAAACTGGACTATGAAACAGTTATACAAACAGATGATAATTTAGATAAGAGTGTATCTAAGACTATCACAGAAGGTGAATGTGGAAGTAAGGAAACTACTTATATGTTAACCTTAGAAGATGGTAAAGAAGTAAAAAGAACTGTAGTAGCTCAGAAAGTTACTAAGAAACCAGTAAATAAGGTTATAAAAAAAGGAACAGCTGAAACTGTTACTTTATCAAGAGGCGAGAGTACTGTATATAAAAAGAAAATGAATATGGTAACTACAGCCTATGCAATTCATGGTGGAACAGCAAGTGGTGCAACAACTGTAAGAAATCCAAATGGTTTAAGTACCATAGCAGTTGATCCAAATGTAATTCCTTTAGGAACAAAGGTTTATGTGCCAGGATATGGACTAGCAGTTGCCCAAGATACAGGCAGTGCTATTAAAAATAATAAAATTGATTTATTTATGAATACATCAAGCGAAGCATATAACTGGGGAGTTCGCAACGTTGAAGTATATATAATTGCATATCCAGGACAATGGTAATTGTTTTTTGTAAGTAGGGATAACATGCTCGTTATCTCTACTTTATTTTTACACCTTTTTTCTAATTAATAAATTAAGAAATGGTTACAAAATATAAAATATATGAAATTTTTTAATAATAGCGATTGTTGATAAAAGTATAGGGGAATGCTAAAATTAAGAAGATAATTTTTAGAAAAATAGTTAATGATATAAAATGTAAAAATATTCGTATTGAAAGGATGTTTTAGGTGATAAAAGAAGTTATAGTTGTTGAGGGACGAGACGATGTAACAGCAGTAAAAGCAGCTGTCGATGCAGAAATTATAGCTGTTGGTGGCTTTGGTATAAATTATAAAGTTATTAACAGAATAAAGGAAGCTCAGAAGAGACAGGGTGTAATTGTTCTTACTGATCCAGATTTTGCAGGAGAAAAGATAAGAAGAATAATTTCGAAAAGAGTTCCTAATATAAAACATGCATACATATCTAGAAAAGAAGGTACTAAAGCTGATGACATAGGTGTTGAAAATGCTAGCCCTGAAGCAATAAGAAAAGCACTTGCTGGTGCAAAGGCATTAACAAAGGAAAAGAGAGAAGAATTTAATTCAAGTGACCTTGTTTTCTTCAAGCTTAGTGGTGATGCAAAATCAAAGATGAGAAGAGAGCTACTTGGAAAGCAGCTTAGAATAGGTTATGGTAATGCAAATCAGCTTTTATCAAGATTGAACAATTATGGTATAACAAAAGAAGAATTTGTAGATGCTATGAAAATTGTTGAAAAGAAAATAAAATTAGGAGAAGATGAATAATATATGGATATGAAAGATATACAGACTCAGGAACTTGTTAAGAAGTATAATTTTAAGTTCACAAAGAGCCTTGGACAGAACTTCCTTACAGATGAATCAGTACCACATGATATAGTTAATGGTGCAGAAGTAAATAAAGATGATCTTGTTATTGAAATAGGACCGGGAGTTGGTACACTTACTACTCAGCTTTTAAATAGAGCAAAAAGAGTAATAGCAATCGAACTAGATGATAAACTTATTCCTATACTTCAGGAGGAACTTGGAGATAATCCAAATTTTCAGCTTATACATAATGATGCTCTTAAGGTTGACTTCAAGCAGCTTATAGGCGAAGAGAAGCATGTTAAGCTTGTTGCAAATCTTCCATACTATGTTACAACTCCAATAATAGTTAAGCTTTTAAAAGAAAGATACAACTTTGAATCTCTTACAATAATGATTCAGAAGGAAGTTGCAGAAAGAATTGATGCAGAACCAAATTGCAAAGATTACGGTTCTTTATCTCTTTTAGTGCAGTACTACTGTGACACTAAGATTGTAAGAAAGGTTGCTCCATCATGCTTTATACCAAGACCGAAGGTTGAGTCTATAGTAATAAGACTTGATAAACTTGCAAGTCCTAGAGTTGAAGTGAAAGATGAGAAACTATTCTTTGAAGTAATCAGAAGCTCATTCAACATGAGAAGGAAGACTTTAATGAATGGACTTAAGGTTTTAGGGCTTCCAAAAGAAAAGCTTGAGGAAGCATTTAATAATGCAGGAATAGACCTTAGGAGAAGAGGGGAAACTTTAAGTATCGAAGAGTTTGCTAATTTATCAGATCAAATATATGAAGTGAAGAATAAATAAAGATACGTAAAAACCTTACAAATTAATTTTGTAAGTTTTTTTTAAAAGTAGATATAATATTTCATCTTAATGAGTAAACTTTCTAAGGATAATAATAAATGAATGAGGTGTTACTATTAATAATTTATTAAAAATTAGAAGGTGCTCTATAATTTTGCCTATTAGTGCAATCATTATTGGTTGTCTAGCTGTGTTTGGTATTAAGTTTATTGTAGTGAAAATTATTATGGGGATGCTATCAGCATTAATGATAATCACGTTTATATTTATTTCGGTATTTATATGGAGGTGCCCTAACTGCAGGCAGGAACTGCCTATTATTATAAAATCTAAGGACTTTGACAATGAATATGAGTGTCCATACTGTGGTGAAAAAATAAAAGAACATAAACCTTTGATCACAAAAAAAGGAAATATATAATTGTGTTTATAGATATTTTTGTTGGAGGGATAGTTGTGAAAGAGAGAATATGTAAAAAATGTGGTTTTACTAATGATACTAATGCTTTTTACTGTCAGAAGTGCGGAACTCATTTAAGCAATAAGGGGATTAAGAACTTTGTTAAAAGCCTGAAACTTGGAAGTGTCGCAGGCGGAGGAGCAAAAGGCGTATCAATTGCACCTATTGCAGGTATGGAAGTAGATAAAATGAGTGGCAGTGCACAGTCATTCAAATCTGTAAGAAAGAGTTATAGCCTTGAGGATGGTTCATGGTACTGCCCATACTGTGGTAAAAAGAACAAAGAACATGCTGTGGAATGTGGTGACTGTGGGAAGGCAAAGCCACATGATTAATTTAGAAATGAGAATGTAAGCGGGAAATTTCAATTATACTTTTTATAATTTCTAGCATTATTAATATCTTGGCATGGCTTGCACCATTTATTATTATAAGATTAGTTATGACAATTATAATTGTATTATTGGTGCTTATATTTTTTTTACTTTCACATTTGTTCTGGAAATGTCCTTACTGTAAGGAACATCTTCCTATAAGAATAGATTTCGATAATGATCTTAATAATGTATATTAGTGTCCATACTGTGGAAAAAAGTTTGAATAATAATTATATTGCTCATCTGCTTAATGCAGGTGGGCAATTTTAATTTTAAATTTTAAATTACAGAGGTTTGGAGGCGGAGCCACCATTATAATAGAGAAATCAGCGAGTGTAGCGAGCTGATATCCTCATTTATTAATCATTGATGCTTGAGCAATGATCATTTTTCTTTGGAGTATTTGTAATTGTAATAATGTCTAAATCAAATTCTTATCATAAATTCAACATTTGCTCAGTATACTATATGGAATAAAAATGTATCGGAGGAATTGAGATTGGCACATTCTAGAATGATGAGAAATTTTATAATCTTACAAGAGGATGAGAAAGATCAATCAGTGTCTAAAGATAAGGTGCTGTCAGGCTATGTTAAGATTGAGACCAGACCAGATAGGTGCAGAATATCATTTTATGCCCAGAACATAAAGGCTGATCAAAATAGATGCTATATGGCGTTAATCTGCTATAAAAAAGATGCTAAGCAGATAATTAACATAGGAGCGTTGTCTATAGGAAGAGAAGGAAAATGTGATACTGGAGTTGAATTTCCTATAAATGATATAGCTGGTCTTGGCTTGAATGCTGAAAAAATAATTGGTGCTGCAATTTACAAGGAGATTCAGGGCAGGATAGTGTACTTAATGTATGGTTTCATTAATGGACATGTTCCAAAGGAAGACTGGAAGAAATTCAGTAAAGTAAAATGTAAGGGCATGGAGAAGGAAGAAGAGAAAAAACCTAAGCTAGAGATTAAGAAGGAAGAGCCTGTAAAAGAAAAGTCTAAAAATCTTGAAGTTAAAGTAAAAGATGAATGTGATGATAAAGATAAAAAGGTAGAAAAAGAATGTAAAAAGAAAGATGATTTCTTTGACGATGAGTATATAGACGCAACAAAATGCAAGGATAAGGACAAAGATGAGAAATGTGATAAAGATAAGGATGATGATTATAAGAAGTATAATCATGAGCACCATGACGATGATGAGCACCATGACCACCATGACGATGATGATCATCATGACCACCATGATGATGATGAGCACCATGACCACCATGACAATGATGAGCACCATGATCACCATGACGATGATGAGCACCATGATCACCATGACGATGAGCACCATGATCATCATGACGATGAGCACCATAATCATCATGATGATGGCGAGAATAAGGAGTGTAAGAAATGTTCTTCAATGGAGCAGGCAGTTCCAACTATAGAAGGTGTTTCAGATGATATACCTCTTGAGATGCCATTAAACATAACAAGTATGACTGCTGATGAAGGATTTATTAATGCAGTAAGATCTGATGAGAATATGAGTGATAATACAAATGAACAGGTTATAGATGATGATATTGACAGTGACCTTCTTAGAACATTAAAACTTAAGGCTATAGAATCTGAACTTGAAGAAGTTAAGGAAAAAATATGCAGCATAAATAAGAAGAATGAGGAAGCAATATTAGCTGAACTAAAGAAGTTTAAGGAACTTTGTCTTTGTCAAATGCAGTCAGTAGTACAGGCAGTTCCAAAAGCTTTAGGAAAAGAAGATAAACCAAAATGTGACAGCAAGAAGCGTGAAACCAATACCTTTGATGATTATGAACAAAAAATAGATGATGCAAGATATGACCGTCTAGAGAAAAATAATGTGTATGAAATAAAAGGTAAAGTGGGAGAATATTTTAATAGGTTATTATCAGGCGTAAAGAATGATACTGAATCAATTAAAGATATAAAATATTGCAAGTGGTACAACATTCCTGTTGACAGCATACAGCAGATGTGCAATAAGGATAATCTAAGTAAGCAGGGAATTATATATAAGATTATGGTAAATAACTATCCTTATATAATTAAGAATCATCATTTTATGTTTGGAATTAAAGGCGATCAGGAAGGAAATGCTAAATATCTTGTTTATGCAGTGCCTGGTACAAACAATGTGAAAGATCAGCCATACGGTGGAAAATCAGGATTTGTAACTTGGGTACAGGCTGCAAATAAAGAAAAAGGCATGGGATACTGGCTGATGTTCTATGACTACAAAAATGAGATACTAGTAGTTCCGATGAAAGAAAACTAGTTAAAGTTTAATCTGATTATTTTGATAAATGATAATCTGAAGTAATTTAGAATTTAGATTTTAAAATTTAAAATTCAGGATGAAATTCATGAGCTTATAGCTCATGAATTTCTAAAATAAATGGAGGATGCATCCAAACATCTGTAATTAATTAATTTAAAGAGTTGTAAAGAGGAATTTGTCCTCTTTTTAGAACTCCTTTTGGAGTTCAATCCGAAATCCTAAATTCTACATTAGATTGTGGGGGTGATATTGATGAATGAACATAAACAGAGAGTTACTATCGCTGTGGTTTTGATTTGTTTATGTACTGTGCTGTTTTTTTCAGGAATGCTTTTTAAGAACCAACTGAGGACTGTTGCGCTTATTAATAACAATATAAGCAGTTTAAAAAAGTATGAAGCTAAAGAAAAGTATACTTATTCACTGCCTGAAAACTGGAGCACTGAAGAAGAAAATTTCCCAGGAAACGTTATTCTTCACCATAATTCGTTCAAGAACGACAAAGTTGATATGAATGGATATATACAGATAATAAATAGTAAGGGCAGTATTCAAGATCTTATAGGACAGGATAAAGAAAATCTTAATAGTAAAGATGTAAGTGCATATAGTGCTAAGGACATTAAGCTTAATGGTAAAAATGCGAAGAAGATAGGTTATATCGAAAAACTTAAAAATGGAAAGTATTATACGAAGCGGGTTTATTATATTCAACTTAGTGAAGGTATAATTTTTAAAGGTTGCTTTAACATAAATTCTGATAATTATAACGAAAGTCTTGATTCTGTGTATGAGACAATCATGGAAAGTGGTAAATATATGTGAAAAGCTGTTTATTAATTGCCATTAAAATAATATAGTATTATAATAAATATAAGAATATAGGTGGAGGGGCATATTGCTTCTCCTTATTTAATATATAAAGGGGTGGTGAAATAATGAGACCTATATTACTGAGTTTAGGAAAGATTAATATTTATTCATATGGTACTATGATTGCTATAGGAATAATTGCTGCATATTTTTTACTTAGCACAAGAGCTAAGAAAAAAGGATATGATGAAGACTCAATAATTAATATGACTATTATTACAGTCATAATGGGGGTGATAGGCGGAAAGGTATTTTATATTCTTACAGAATTTTCGAGGTTTTTAAGTGATCCAGTAAGCATTATAAAAGAATTTGGCAACGGATTTGTAGTATATGGAGCTATTATTTTCGGAATGATAACAATATATGTGTATTGTAGAAGAAAGTCATGGGATATGCTTGAAATATTAGACCTTACAGTTCCAGCTGTAGCACTTGCTCAGGGATTTGGAAGAATTGGATGTTTTCTTGCAGGATGCTGTTACGGAAAGGAAACTACATCACATTTATCTGTAGTATTCCCAGCTGGAGGACTTGCCCCAGTAGGTGTACATCTTCATCCTACACAGTTATATTCAGCAGCATTTGATGTACTGCTTGCACTATTCTTATTATGGCTTTCTAAAAAGAATAAAAAAAGCGGCGTTATATTCTCTATGTATCTGATACTATATAGTATTGGCAGATTTATAGTAGAATATTTCAGAGGCGATCCAAGAGGAAATGTCAGCATGCTGAGCACATCTCAGTTTATTGCAATATTTATCCTTGTACTTGGTATTTCTGTGCTGGTTTTACAACTAAGAAAAGGGAGAAAATCAAAAAGTGAATAAATCAAAAAAAATAATTTTACTCATGGTGATAATGATATTATCTTTTAGTTTAACAGGATGTTCACTTATCGATAATGTCAAACTAAAACTTAACATGAAGAATACAGATTTTGAATATCTTAAGCAGGGTAAGGCTGATAAGCTTGTTATTCAAAGTACAAGAGATACAAGCTTTAGGTTTATGGTTACTGATAAGAATACAATCAAGGAAGTATATGAGCTTTTATCTAAAGGAAAAGTCATTAATGAAAAGAGTGATTATGATCCTGATTATATCTTTGAAATTCATATAGGAGATTCTGTGAAGAAGTTCAAGTATGTTGTGGGCGATTATCAATCAAATAAGGGAAACTTCTATAATGACAACAAGAAATATATAGTATCAAAGAGACTTGATAATGATATAATTCAGAACCTTGAAATAAGCAGAAAGCCTAGAAATTTTAAAAATGTATATTATGAATCAATAATTCAAGTTGTTGAGAAGAACAAAGCGCTTCTTAATAAAGATAATAAAAAAGTAGGTATAGATATTATCGGTGATGTTGATGTTACTAAGTATCAGTATTCAGTTGATATTTCTGATTTTATGGAAAAAATAAATGACGCTGTACCAAATGCAAAACTTGTAAATAAAGATAGAGAAAAATATGATATTATAGTGAACGTAAGAACTTACGGTTTTAAAACGTCAAAATATAAATCAATAATAACTATACTAAATAAGAATGATAAAAGCGAAACTAATATATATGTTGACTGTGAAAACAATGCAAATACGTGGGAGATAAATATATTAGATAAGAAACCATCAACATGGTAAAGCTAAAAGGAGGAGAACAAATGTCAGGATGTGAAAGCTGCGCAAGCAGAGATAAATGCTCAAGCAAAGATAAAGAAAATTGTGGCAGCAATTCTATAAGTTTAAAAATAATGCCTAAGTACGGCAATGTAAAGAATATTATCGGAGTTATAAGTGGTAAAGGTGGAGTTGGTAAGTCAACTGTAACTGGTATATTAGCAATACAGCTTGCTAAGAAGGGTTATAAAGTTGGTGTGTTAGATGCAGATATAACTGGTCCATCTATGCCTAGATTCTTTGGTATAAATGAACAGAGAGCTAAGATGGTACCTGTAGATGAAAATAACTTTAAAATACAGCCAGTGGAAACTAAGTTAGGAATAAAGGTTATATCAATGAATCTTTTAACTCAAGAAGAAGACCAGCCAGTTATCTGGAGAGGCCCAGTTATTACTGGAGTACTTAATCAGTTCTACACAGATACTATGTGGGGAGAACTTGACTATCTTCTAATAGATATGCCACCTGGAACTGGTGATACAGCTCTTACAGTAATGCAGAGCTTCCCTATAAAAGAACTTATCATAGTATCAACTCCGCAGGATATGGTTTCTATGATTGTTAAGAAGGTCGTTATAATGGCTCAGAAGATCGGAGCTAACATAAGAGGACTTGTTGAAAATATGGCTTACATTGAATGTGAAGACTGTGGCAAGAAGATGAAGGTATTTTCAAAGAAATCTTCAGAAGAATTTGCGCAGTATATAGGACTTCCACTTCTTTGTGAGCTTCCTATAAACCTAGACCTTACAGAAGCTCTTGAAGAAGGAAAAGCAGAGCAGTATGTAATGGAAAGTCCACTTTATGATCAATTATTTGGAGCACTTTATTAATTTAGAATTTAAGATTTAAAATTTAAAATTAGAGGATGAAACTCCCCTAAAGGGAGTTTCTAAATTATTAGAGATTTCGCAAATTGCGGAGTCTCTTTAATTATATCCATAATTTAGCAAAATAATATTTTTGGGATGGAGAATTTAGAATTTGGATTGAACTCCCTTCAGGAGTTCCTAAAGAGGATTTTATCCTCTTTAAATTAACTAATTATAGAGGTTTGGAGGTGTCCTCCATTGGAAGTGGAAATCAGCTTGCTGATTTCATCCGTAATTCTAAATTTTAAAATCTAAATTTTAAAATTTAAATTCTCAATTAAGCTTTAGCGATAGATGATGAACGGTTAACTTCTCTCATTAATCTTTCAACAGGTAGTATAGCAAGTATTACAAGACAGATTGCACATTCTAATCCCTGTGCTGCTCCGTTAGCAACTAAAGAATAAACCCAAGGGCTCATACCCTTTGGTGCATAGTTTCCGAAGAATGCAACTCCTGAAATGAAGTGACATACAAATTTAAATAATACTGCCACAAGTGCTCCGATGAATTTTTTATCTTTAAAGAATCCTGCGATTCCTAGACACATAAATGGTAGTGGATAGTCAAATAGTACTTGTACAGGGTTAAGCATGTATCCTCCCATAAGCAGGTTAAGAATTCCGTATACAAAACCTGTGAACATTCCTATTTCAGGGCCATACATAAATGAAATTATCATTAATGGAATAAAGCTTCCTAGTGTAATGCTTCCAAGTGCATTTGGCAGTTCGAAAATCTTAAATGCATGAAGTATAAAAGTAATGGCAAGAGCTAGTCCTAATCTTGCTACCATCTGAGGAGTGAATTTAATTTTTCTTGCTCTTATAACAACAACAAATAAGATTACGCATGCTAATATTGTTATTATGCAAAGAGGATAAGAGAATGAAGCGTCTGCTGCTTCAGGCAATGTAAATGACTTTTGAATGTTTTTGATAAAAGTACTGAATATTTTAGAAATACCCATCATAGTTGAATCATCCCTTCATTATTATAATTTTAAGAAATTATGCACAAATGCAAATGAAGTAAATCAACAAAAAAGCAGCCTTATAAAGGCAGCTCATATCATCAATATTTTATAGACATTAATGTTGGTCGCTTCCTTACGCTGGAATTATCCAGATCAAGTTTGAGGGTTAATGATTAGTCATCTCTCAGCCTATAGGCACCCCTAGCATGTTCATAATTACTTACAGAAATATACTATAATATTTAGATAAATATGTCAAATGAGTTTGTTTGGTAATGTAAACGAATGTTCGATTTACAATAGAGGTTTTGTTGCATTGTCAACAAAGGAAATCATATAAAAGAAGTTAATATAATGAGAAAAATGGATATAAACACTATTTGTTTTCTTAAAATAACGAATTTAAAATTGTTCAAAAAAAATTATTGAATTATAATTATACAAGATATAGTACTAGGGAGGGATTAATAATGCTACATGTTGTAAAGAGAGACGGGAGAGAAGTAAACTTTAATGCTGAAAAGATAGCTATTGCAATAAGAAAATCAGCTAAGGAATTAGGATATGAAATAAAGGAAAGTGAACTTTTAGATACTGTTAAAAGAGTAATTTCATATATAGAAGAAACAGAAAGCGAAAAAGTTTCAGTAGAAGAAATACAGAATTTTGTGGTTAAGGCTTTAAGGGATAGTAATTTGCCAAAAATATCTGCTGCATATGAAAGCTATAGAACAGAAAGAACTAAGATAAGAGAACTTAAATCAGATTTAATGACAGCAATAAGCAAGATTGGTGTTGAGACAGATAGAGATAATGCTAACGTAGGAAACAACTTCTCATCAAAATTATTGAGAATTGCTTCAGAATCTAACAAATGGCATAACTTGTCAGTGATGCCTAAGGAACTTGCAAAGGCTCATGAAAATGGAGATATCTATTATCATGATCTTGACAGTTATAATTTAACTACTAACTGCCTTCATATACCAACTAAAAAGATGCTTATAAATGGATTTAATACTGGATATGGTACTATTAATCCTCCAAGAAGAATAGAATCTGCAGCTGAATTATCATGTATATTATTGCAGTCAACTCAGAATGATATGTTTGGTGGACAGTCTCATCCTGATTTTGATAACGACATGTCAGAATTCATAGAACCTACTAGAGAAGAAGTAAAACAGGAGCTTATTGAGCTAGGTATTGAAGGTGATATACTTACTGAGCTTACAGAAAAGAAGCTTAGAAAAAGAGTTCATCAGGCAATGCAGGGAGTTATATATAATTTAAATACCATGCATTCAAGAGCAGGCTCCCAGGTACCTTTTAGTTCAGTTAATATAGGTATACCTAAGAATAAGGATGCTGCATTAGTATGTGAAATATTCTTGCTTGAATACGAAAAAGGACTTGGAAAAGGTGAACAGCCAATATTCCCTAACATAATCTTCAGAGTTAAAGATGGTGTTAACAGAGAAGAAAATGATCCATACTTCTACTTATTTAAGATAGCATGCAGAGTTGCATCAAAGAGAATGAACCCTACATTTATGAATATAGATGCAGATTTCAACAAGGAATATTATGATAAGGGATATATGCCAGCAACTATGGGATGTAGAACTTACTTAATGAGTAATGTTAATGGTGAACCTGGATGTGAAGGAAGAGGAAATATTGCTCCAGCAACAATTAACTTACCTAGAATAGGAATACAAGCAGGCGGAAGTGAAGAAAGATTCTTCGAAATTCTTGATGAAAGACTTGAGCTTACTAAGAAATCATTATTAAACAGATATGAAGTATTAAAGAAGCTTAAGGTTAAAGACCTTCCATTTGTAGCAGGTCAAGGACTTATGAAGGGATCTGAAAACTTAGGACCTGATGATTCAATCGAACCGATATTAAAGCAGGGTACTTGGGGAATTGGATTTATTGGACTTGCAGAAACACTTATTGCTCTTACAGGAAAACATCATGGTGAAGATGATCATGCAAGAGAATTAGGATACAAGATAATTTCTTATATAAGAGATTACACTAACAAGACTACACAGGAAACACACTTAAACTGGTCTTGCTATGCAACTCCAGCAGAAGGACTTTCAGGAAAGTTCATTAAACAGGATAAGAAGATATTCGGAATAATAAAGGGCGTAACTGATAAAGATTACTATACTAATTCATATCACGTTCCAGTATATTATCCAATATCATTAAAGAGAAAAATAGATATAGAAGCACCATTCCACAAGATGTGTAATGGTGGACATATAAGCTACCTAGAAGTTGATGATATGCCTACAGAAGAAGCTATCATGGATATAGTAAGATATGCTTATAGAAACACTAACTTGAGCTACATGGGAATCAACTTCCACATAAGATACTGCAGACGCTGTGGAACTTATCTTCACGAAGGACAGCACAAATGTCCTAAATGTGAAAGCACAGATATTCAAGGAATATCAAGAGTTACTGGATACCTTTCTTTAGATGAAAGATTCGGAGAAGGAAAAGTAGCTGAAAGAGCAGACAGAGTAAGCCATGATAACTTACATGCTCACACTTATAATGAATAATTTCAATTTTTAAATTTAGATTTAGAATTTAAAATTAAAGGATGGAACTCCTTCAGGAGTTCCTTTTACTATAAAAATAAACAGTATTAGTTGAAATTTAGAATTATAGGATGAAATCAGTTAACTGATTTCTTTAGTATAATGGAGGTATAACCTCCAAACCTCTGTATTATTTAATTAGGAGATTTAAAGAGGGCGAAGTTCTCTTTTTAAGCAAGCATACCAAATCTTCGATTTGGTATATTCGCTTATGCCTTGGCTGAAACTCCCATAAGGGAGTTTAATCCGTAATTCTAAATTCTACATTCTAAATTTTAAATTAAGTATGAAATTTTACCGAGTTGTGTAAAAGAAGGAGTGGTTGTTTATGGATAAAAATATTAGGCTTGCTGGCATTACTTATGAAAGTCTTGTTAATGGTCCTGGAATGAGAAGGGTATACTTTACTCAGGGATGTATTCACAATTGTCCTGGCTGTCAGAATCCGACTACTCACAGTATGAATGGCGGGGAAGATAGAAACATGGATGCTCTTATTGATGACCTTAGAGATAATCCTATGCTTAGAGGTGTAACATTTAGTGGTGGCGATCCATTTGAACAGGCTGATAAGTGTACTTATATGGCTGAGAAAATCAGAAATTTACATCTTAACATATGGTGTTATACAGGTTATACATATGAAGAAATTCTTGAAAACAAGGATAATAAAAAGGGATGGAAAGAGTTTCTTAACAATATAGATGTACTTGTTGATGGAGTTTTCATAAAAGAACAGATGCAGGAAGGGCTTAAATTCAGAGGTTCAGCTAATCAGCGAATAATTGATGTTCAGAAGAGTTTGTCTGAAGGAAAAGTTGTTGAAATGGATTATTGACATTAAACTACGTTTTGTATATAATGGCAATATCAAATAAGTAAATTCAATGAAGAGAAGAGTATTTATTTAGATTCCTTTTAGCGAGCAGGAACAGAGTGTAAGTCCTGTAGGATATAAATAAAGAAAAGAATCTTGGAGAAGATATTAAGCCTTACAGGTGAGATAAGCCGTTTGCTGCGTTAAAGCATTGAGTGAACTAAATTTTAGTTAATTTGAGTGGTACCGCGGAATAATACATTCGTCTCTTATATAAAGAGAAGGATGTTTTTTTTTGCTCTTAAAATATTCTGTTATTGTATTGTTTTTTACAAGCAGGGTATCATTCTGTATTATAGTTAATGCCAAATGAAAATTGAGAAATGATAATTAATAATTACTAGGAGGTATTTATGGATAAGTTTATTGAAAAGATAAGCTATATTGTATCTACAAAGTTTAAAGAAAACGGATATGATAAACAATATGGTAAGGTTAATGTTTCAAACAGACCTGATCTTTGCCAGTTTCAGTGTAATGGTGCACTAGCAGCTGCTAAGAAATATGGAAAAGCACCAAGAAATATTGCAGAAGAAGTAGTAGAAAGTCTTAACTCACTTAATACTTTCGAAGAAATATCAATAGCAGGACCAGGATTCATCAACATAAAAGTTAAAGATGAAATCTTAGTTAAATATGTTAATGATATGGCTAAAGATAAGAAGTGTGGATGTTCAAATGCTGAAAATCCAATGAGCATTGTTGTTGATTACGGCGGTGCTAATGTTGCAAAGCCGCTTCATGTTGGACATTTACGTTCTGCAATCATCGGTGAAAGCATCAAGAGAACTGCTAAATTCTTAGGACACAATGTAATAGGTGATGTTCATTTAGGAGACTGGGGTCTTCAGATAGGTATGGTTATCACTGAAGTTAAGAGACGTCAGCCAGGTCTTCCATACTTTGATGAAAGCTTTACTGGAGAATATCCAAAGGAAGCTCCATTCACTATTGATGAGCTTGAAGATATATATCCAAAGGCAAGTAAACTTGCTAAGAGTGATGAAAATGCAATGCTTGAAGCAAGAGAAGCTACAGTTGAACTTCAGCAAGGTAGAAGAGGATATAGAGCTTTATGGCAGCATATATTAAATGTATCTGTTGCTGATTTAAAGAAGAATTATTCAAGCTTAAATGTTTTCTTTGATCTTTGGAAAGGTGAAAGCGATGCGCAGGAATTTATTCCTGACATGGTTAAGTACCTTAAAGACAATGGATATACTAAGGAAAGTGAAGGTGCGCTTGTTGTTGATGTAGAAGAAGAAACTGATAAAGCACCAATTCCTCCATTCCTAGTATTAAAATCTGATGGAGCATCATTATATGGTACAACAGATTTAGCAACTATAGTTCAGAGAGTTCAGGATTATAATCCTGATGAAATAATTTATCTTGCTGATAAGAGACAGTCTCTTCACTTTAACCAGTTATTCAGATGTGCAAAGAAGACTCATATATTTGATAAAGATAAGACACTTGACTATATAGGCTTCGGTACAATGAATGGTAAAGATGGCAAGCCATTTAAGACTCGTGAAGGCGGAGTTATGAGACTTCATGATCTTATTGAAATAATAAAATCAGCTGTTAGAGACAAGATAGTAGCTAACAACTCAGTTGAAGCAGATAAGGTTGAAGATACAGCTAGAATAGTAGGTCTTGCAGCACTTAAGTATGGAGATTTATCAAATCAGGCAACTAAAGATTATATCTTTGATATAGACAGATTTGCTGCATTTGAAGGAAATACTGGTCCATATATTCTATATACAGTAGTAAGAATTAAGTCAATACTTTCAAAGGTAAATCCTACTGGAGAAGAGATTATTATTAAGCCTTACAGCGATGTAGAAAGAGACTTAATGCTTAAGCTTACTAAGTTTAATGAAGTTATTGAAGCAAGCTATGCTGAAAGAGCTCCTCATAAGATATGTGAATATATTTATGACGTATCTAATATATTCAACAGATTCTACAACAGTAACAAGATTGTTTCTGAAGAAGACAAAGAAAAACAGTCTTCATGGGTAGCTATGATAACTTTAGTTAAGAGAGTTATTGAACAATGTCTTGATTTATTAGGTATAGAAGTACCAGAAAAGATGTAGTTAATTAATAAAGCAGAATGAAGAGTGAAGAGTTTAGTCTGGAACTCCCAGAGGAAGTTCCAAACCAATGAATAAGGGGACAGATTCCCATTAAAACTCTTTCTTCATTCTGCTTTTATTTTTTAATGCTCAAGGAAATTGCATTGAAAAAGGTAAAATTTTAATCTGTAAAGCATTGAAAACAAAGGATTTACAGGTTGATACAAAAAATGGTAGAATGCAATTTCGTCCTTTAGTCATCAAGAGGGTGAAAGACATATGAAGAAACGACTTGGAGCGTGTCGACGGAGGCTTCGGAATATGTCTTTCACCCTTTTATTTTATTTTAGAAATTCTTCTACAGAACTTAAGAACATTTTTTCAGCTTCAATTTGTGGATGGTAGCCACAATTTTCTATTGTATGAATCTTTAAGTTGTTATGTTTTGAAAATAGTGTATAAGCATAATCTATGCTTGCTTCATCGTAATTCTTACCATCTATTATAAGAACTTCACCATTGAGATTTTTATCATTAGTTTCAGATTTGTAGTCGAAATTAGCATTGTACGCTTTTTTAAATGATTCATATGGAATTCTGCTTACTGCCTTAAAGTTCTTTTCTAATATAGTCATATCTATATGCTGAAGATTTAAAAATTTAGTAGCATAATCTATCATATATAGAAAATAAGACTTATTGCTTAGCCAGGTCATTATATTAGGCTTTGCAGTTAAGTTCTTTTCTTTTAAAGAAACCAGCACTGTTTTTTGGACAGATGTATAGTTTCTACACATTTCAAGAGCAATGTTAGCACCAGCACCATGACCTATTACATAATAGCTATTATAACCTAAAGAAGACATAAAATTATTGCATAGTTCGGCAAGATTATTCACATTATAATCAACTTTTGAGTTTTGTGAGCCGTATATAGGAAGATCCATAGAAATTACAGTGTAACTCTTAGAAAGATCTGCAGCTGTATTGCCAAATTCATCAGAACTACTGTTAAAGTCGTGTATAAGAAGAACAGGTAAGCCTTTTCCTGACTTTGTATAAGAAATCGATACATCATTTATCTTTGTAGTAATCTTCTGCTCATCTTTTAAGAATATACGCACAGCAAAATATGAAATTAAATTTGCGCATAAAAATAAGATTGTGAAAGAAATAATTATGTTAAGTGTATACTTTTTGAATCTATTCACGGTAAACTCCTTTCTATATATAGTTTAAGTTATTAAACTATCATATTCAAGGTATTACTACATTTTACCAAAATATACCGCAAGTTCTTTGATGAAAATACTGCATGCTTCTGTTTTATTTATGTTGCTTGGTGCAATACATGAATAATGACGGTTAAAGGACTTATCAAGAGGCAGTATATTTAATTCTTTATTTTTAACTTCAGATTCAATTACAAGGCTTGATATTACAGTTATACCTAGACCATCTTTTACAGCTTCCTTAACAGCATAGTTGCTGCCTAGTACTGTTATACTTTTTGGAGTAATTTTATTTTGTGCAAGAAAAAGATTTAGATACTCTCTTGTGCCAGAACCTTCTTCACGTACAACCCAGTTTTTATTCTGAAGATTTTCTGTAGAAATTTTGTTTCTTAATAAGTTTTCATCTGCTGGGTAAGCTAAAACTAGGGAGTCTTCAAAGAAGTAATGTTGATTTATGTTTGATACTGTAGGAGAACCTTCTATAAGACCTAAATCAATAGAAAGGTTTTTGACATAAGAACATATAGAAGAAGTATTTTTAATTGAAACTTCTACATCAATGTAAGGATACTTCTTCAGGAAATATGATAGAAATTTTGGAAGTATATATTCACCAATTGTAAGGCTTGCACCTATTTTCAGTGTGCCACTTATTGTGTCAGGTATATTATGGAGGTCGCTATATGTAATATCAAGCAGATTAAGTATTTCCTTTGCACGTGCATATAGCTTATAACCACTTTCAGTTATAATAATATTTTTCTGCTTAACTGATCTGTTAATAAGTACTACGCCAAAGTGATTTTCAAGGTTTTTGATATGCGTGCTTACACTTGGTTGAGATAAATTCAAGGCTGCGGCAGCTTTAGTAAAGTTCTTTAGTTCTACAACAGATATAAATGTTTTTAATTCTTCAAACAAAGATAGACCTCCTTAACTTAATGTATTATTTAATGATTAATATCTTTAATGGTTAGTATTCATTATATTTATTTTACTTATTATTATATCAGATATATACTATGACAGTAACAGAAATTCGTAATGAAAGGAAGATTTGATTTATGGCTAAAGATAAAAAAGGTATCATACAGAGTATTAAAGATATAATACCTGGTTTTATAGTATCACTTGCAGTAGCCCTTGCGAGTATGTTTATTGCACAGTTTGTGCCTAAGCTTGGTGCAGCAACTATAGCAATATTTTTAGGAATGATAGTCGGAAACTTATTTTTTAAACAGAAGGTTTTTATTAAAGGATACAAATTTTCAGAAACAGATTTATTGTCATATTCTATAGTGCTTTTAGGAGCAACACTTAGTGTTTCAACTCTTATAGAACTTGGCGTAGGTGGTTTTGCATTTATAATATTACAGATGACTATAACAATAGTAGCAGCTTTATTAATAGGAAAGAAGCTTGGATTCAGCCAGAATTTTAGATTTTTAATGGCAAGTGGTAATGCTGTCTGCGGTTCATCTGCAATTGGAGCTGTAGCACCAGTAATTGATGCTGATGACGATGAAAAAGGCATTGCAATTACAATTGTTAATGTAAGTGGAATTGTTCTTATGTTTCTTCTTCCGCTTATATCAGGAATTCTTTATAACCATGAAGCTATGAAAACATCAGCGATGATTGGTGGAACTCTTCAGTCTGTTGGGCAAGTTGTAGCCAGTGGTGCAATGGTAAATGAACAGGTTAAGGATCTTTCAACAATATTTAAGATATTAAGAGTTATTATGCTTGTTGTAGTTGTGCTTGTATTTGGGCATTTAAAGCATAAGACTAATGAAGAAATAATTGAAGAGGAAATAGTAGCAGAAAAGAGAGGTAGAGTTAAGGTTCCATGGTATGTTATTGGATTCTTTATAACATGTGCACTATTTTCACTTAATATTATTACACCTGAAGTATCTGCATTCTGTAAGGCTCTAAGCAATAAGTTTGAAATAATAGCTCTTGCAGCTATAGGTCTTAAAGTTAATGTAAAAGAACTTATGAGACAGGGTAAGAAAGTTTCTATGTATGCAGTTGGCATAGGACTTGTGCAGATAATATCAGCAATTACATTAATAGCATTATTAATTAGAAAGTAAGATTACTTTTTGTCCTTTAGTAATCTAGGGGTGAAAGACATATGAAGAAACGACTTGGAGCGTGTTAGGGCGGAGACTTCGGAATATGTCTTTCACCCTTTTTTATTTTAATGCTTTTATAAAATATCCGTATTTGTACCAGTCTAAATATTCAAGAGAAACCTTCCAGCCTCTTTTTTCGTATTCATTTTTTTGTTATAATATTTTTCAGCATCATTTCTGTCTATAATAACTTCGTTATCACATTTATTACAGCGAGTTTTAATAGTAAAGTTATCTTCAATCCATGGATGATGATTAGTTACTAATATTTCTATATCGTTGCCGCATTTACATGTAGTCCCCCAAGCTACAAAATTATGTTCCAACAATGTTCAACCCCCCCCTTATTTTAGTTTGATATACCTAATCTAGTGTACATTAAATCGATAGATATATCTATACATAGAAATAATAAATGATGATATAATTATTTCATATTAGGGAATGGAATTCTCTTGCTTAGAAAGGAGGATGTATAATGCATAAATTTAATATTGTAATAATTGTTGGATGTGGTGGATTTATCGGTGCAGCATTAAGATATATTATTTCTGCCAAAGCTAATAAAGGGATACAGATTGGCATACCAATGGGAACACTTATAGTGAATATACTTGGAGCTGTTCTTATAGGATTTATAATGGAAATGAGTAAGAAATCAAATATCTCATCAGAACTTAAAACATTTCTTACAACAGGAATAATGGGAGGACTTACAACCTTCTCTACTTTTTCATATGAAACAATAACACTTATAGGTGAAGGTAAAGTAATGATGGGAGGAATCAATGCTGCATTAAACTTATTTCTTAGTTTAATAGGAGTTTCTTTAGGAATGTTCCTGGGAAGGATAATACAACATTAATTAAGAATTTATAATTTAGAATGTAGAATTGAGGATGAAACTCTTATGGAGTTTCTAAAAAAAGAGGAGGTATCCTCTTTAAAACTCTACTTAAATACTAATCTTGCATCTTTTGAGATAAAAATATAATCTTAAAATAAAAAAGCAGAAGACACATTATGATGCCTTCTGCTTTTTGTCATAGTTTATTAGAATTCGCAAAGTCCTGTAGTTCTTGGGAATGGGATAACATCTCTGATGTTTGACATTCCTGTGATGTACATGATTAATCTTTCAAATCCAAGACCGAATCCTGAATGCATTGTTTCTCCGTATTTTCTTAGTTCTAGGTACCACCAGTAAGTTTCCTTATCTAGGCCAAGAGCATCCATTCTAGCTGAAAGTTTTTCAAGACTTTCTTCTCTCTGGCTTCCTCCGATGATTTCTCCGATTCCTGGTACAAGACAGTCAGCAGCTGCTACAGTCTTATTATCATCATTTAGCTTCATGTAGAATGCTTTGATATCCTTTGGATAATCAGTAACGAATACTGGTTTCTTGAAGATTTCTTCTGTTAAATATCTTTCGTGTTCAGTTTGAAGATCATCTCCCCATTTAACTGGGTATTCAAATTCTTTTCCTGATTTTAGAAGAAGTTCAACAGCATCAGTGTAGCTTATTCTCTTGAAGTCAGAAGTTGCTACATGATTTAATCTTTCAAGTAATCCCTTGTCGATGAACTTGTTGAAGAATTCCATTTCTTCTGGACATTGTTCCATAACGTAGTTGATTACGTATTTAAGCATTTCTTCAGCGCAGTCCATGTAGTCAGATAAGTCTGCAAAAGCAAGTTCAGGTTCTACCATCCAGAATTCAGCAGCATGTCTTGTTGTATTTGAGTTTTCAGCTCTGAATGTTGGTCCGAAAGTATAGATATTTCTGAATGCTAAAGCATAAGATTCACCATTTAACTGTCCTGAAACAGTAAGATGAGACTGTTTGCCAAAGAAATCTTTGCTGTAATCTATCTTTCCGTCTTCTGTTAATGGTGGGTTCTTCATGTCTAAAGTTGTTACCTGGAACATTTCGCCTGCACCTTCACAGTCTGAGCTTGTTATAAGTGGAGTATTAACATATACAAAGTCTCTTTCCTGGAAGAACTTATGTATAGCATAAGCAGCAACTGAACGAACTCTGAATACTGCTGAGAAAGCATTACTTCTTGGTCTTAAGTGAGAAATAGTTCTTAAGTATTCAAAAGTGTGTCTCTTTTTTTGTAGAGGGAAGTCTGAGTTAGACATACCTTCAACTACAACTGCATCAGCGTGAATTTCAAATGGCTGTTTTGCATCTGGAGTTGCTACAAGAGTACCTGTTACTGATATTGATGAACTTATAGGAAGCTTTGATATTTCTTTGAAGTTTTCAAGTTTGTTATCAAAAACTACCTGAATGTTTTTGAAGAAAGTACCATCATTAACTTCGATAAAACCAAAAGCATTTGAAGCTCTTAAAGTTCTTATCCATCCTGAGATTTTTACTTTCTTATCTACATAATCTTTTTCGTTTCTGTAAAGTGTCTTAATGTAAACTACATCTTTCATAAAAAATCCTCTCTTTCATGTGTAATATAAATTAGCTAAAAGTAATTTCAAATAAAAAAACCTATCATCCACACTGGGACGAAAGGTTAAAATTCCGCGGTACCACCCAAATTGCCAAATAGGCCTCTTTAATAATACGCTCAACTGTAACGGGTTGAAATCGTCTAGGCCTACTGTCTCAAAAAACCGAGAGTTCGGATAGAAACTCAGAGACGTTCTTCAATAAAGAAATAGTATGGATCCTTGCACCACCGTCCACTCGCTAAAACTATAATCTATATTTACTCTTCTCATCATTGTCATAAATTTTTATTAACAATTAAGATTTTACATTATAAGTTTATTATTTGCAATGATTATATTAGTTAATGTTCGAATCTTTTACTAATTTATAATCATAATCGATGCCGATAAGAGCATCCCTAAGGTTGATTAGTGATTCTATATCTGGAATAAGTGGCATTCTGTCCATAGTTTTATTATTAGGATATATATCAGTGGCATAGGAAAGATACATATTTGTATTTTTTAAAACTTTTGTCTTTGGATTTGAGAATACAGTTTTGAGTCCACCTGTACTTGTTCCGATGATTTTTGAATTTGGAAAGGCATTTTTAAAGTCAATGCCGGCAAATACACCTGCCGAGAATGTTGATTCATTTGTAAAAATAAACAGCCTGTTATTTTTATCAGCTATATTTTTGAATTTTGGGTCAACTGCTAAGTTTGAAATAAGATACTTTATAAGTTCAGGGTTACCTCCGCCATTGTCTCTTAAATCTATAATGAATTTCTCAGCATCGCTGTTATTAAAATCTTTTATTAGGCTATTAAAGTATAGATTTATATCATTTGAATAAGATAACTGAGATTCACCTATAGATTTTGCTGTAGCTGCATCCATACATGATTTGTATTTGAAATAAAAGATTTTATTGTCTTTATCATATGCATGCCAATAATTTTGATTTGATTTTTTGGGTTTTGCAGGAACGTTTTTCTGATTATATAACAGATCAAGAAATACTAGCTTTTTAAAGTCTTGTTTGTTTATAGCCTTAAATTTAACGTTGAAAGATTTATTTGAGAAATCCTTCAGAGCTAGGGTTATAGTATTATTTGCTGCAATTCCTAGTAGCTTTAAGAGTTCGTAATTACGAAGGCTTTTAGAGGCTTTACTTTTTAACCAGTTACTACTTTCATTAGGTGTTACAGCATCTAACTTTTTTATTACATCATTAATTGGTAGATTATTAACCTTTGATATTTTGTATCCCAGATATTTTTTATACTCTTTTGTAACTGCAGTAATTCTTAGTGAATTATCATCAAACCATGTAGCTGAAAAAGGAAAATATTTTGCTGATTTTACATAGGCAGTGGTGTGGCCATCTTCAACTGATGCTGTAAGCTTCATTAATTCAAGACGCATGTCATTTATAGAATATTTAGACTGATTTTTTGTAAGATAGTTTAATTTGTTATAATAGTCTGATTTGCTGTATTTATAGAATAAATTAGGATGTAACTTAGGGAGATCATTTTTGAAAAATTGTAAATCATCATTATAAGGGGCATCATTAGTTTTGTTTATTACTTTGGCAGGAGATATTGAGTGGTTTATAGCATTGCTTAAATATACAACTATCAAGAAAACAACCACATATAACACTGCAAGAAATCTTCTGAAATTAGTTTTCATTTTTTAATCCCTCCCCCAATCTAATTTATTCTATAAATCTAGTCAAAGGTACTTTTAAATTCTAAATTAGAAGTTTTGATATTGAATCAATTATTAAATAAATTACTCTATGCCGCTTTCATATGAACTTATAAGTCTATTAGGAAATCGTTTCATTGTCATGTCTTTCATTATTTTTGTGAATTCATATGGAACGTTTTTTATTTTTGCTTTTATAGGCTGGTCTTTTTCAATTTCAAGTAATGCATAAGTCGCATCGGGCTGTCCATTTTTTGGCTTGCCGACACTTCCATCATTAACTAAAAGTTTGCTACCAAACTGCTTTATATATGGGATGTGTGTATGAGCACATACTAAAGCATCCTCTTCTAGATTTGCCATTATTTCATCTATGTTTTCATTATCTTCTGTTAAGTATTCATTTATTTTTAATGGGCTTCCGTGTACGAATTTTATCTTTTTACCTTCAAATTCAAGAGTCATAGTTTCAGGAAGTGAAGATAGATAGAACCTATTTGAAGCTCTAAGTTCTTCATATGTCCATGGTAGTGAAAATGAATTTAAATCTGTATTTCTTATATATGAGTAGGCATTGTCCACAACTGAAGCGTCATAGTTGCCTTTTAAACATAAGATGTCTCTCTGTTTTATTAATGCTATTACTTCATTTGGATGACATCCATATCCTACTAGATCACCAAGACAGATTATTTGTGACACTTTTTCATTATCTATATCCGCTAAAACCTCCATTAAAGCGTAAAGATTACTATGTATATCAGAGATTATTGCTATTTTCATAAGTTATGCCTCCACGTTTAATTTTCTTCATTAATACAATAAATATTATATCACTTAAACCAGTCTTATCTAATATATTTTATTTGGAGAGCAATTACTATTTTGGTAATAGAATCATATTATTAAGTATTTTCTAGGGGCTTTATTAACTGTAAGTTTTTTTATCCCTGATATTAATAATATGATAAAGGTTGTTCCTAAGTTAAGAAATGCTGCTATATATGATTTCAGTCATTATAATATTGTGGCAGGAATTGTTGGAACTATGCTTTGTTATTTCATTATATGTGGATTATTAGTGAAGTATAGTGAAAGAATTAAAATAATAAAAAAGTTAATACTTTAAGAATATTGTGAGGCTAAGGTATTTTAAATATACATATAAAAATGTATACTAAAAGCATAGTAGATTTACATGCAAATAAGGAGTGATAATATGCTTGATAAAAATAGACTTAACAGAGTAATCGAAGGAATGAAAGAACAGAAATTAAAACAGATGCTTGTTTCATCTGCTGCATCTATATTCTACCTTACAGGAAAGTGGATTGATTGTGGAGAAAGAATGATTGCTTTGTACATAAACGTTGATGGAACTACAAAGATGTTTATTAATGAGCTTTTCCCTATAAACGAAGATCTTGGTGTTGAACTAAAATGGCACAGTGATGTGGATAACCCTGTTGATGATATTTTAACTGTTGTGGATAAAAATGAAGCACTTGGAGTAGACAAAAACTGGCCTTGCCATTTCCTTATCAGCCTTATGGAAAAGAGCGCAGCAAAATCTTATGTTAATGGTTCACATATTCTTGACAGAGTAAGAATGATAAAGGATGAAAATGAGAAAAACTTAATGAGAAAGGCTTCAAAACTTAATGATCAAGCTATCGATAAAGTTATTAAGTTCTTATCAATGGATAAGTCAGAAAAAACAGTTGCATCTGAAGTAGGTAACATATTTGCAGATATGGGTACTCAGGGTAATTCATTCTCACCTATAATAGGCTATGGACCTAACGGAGCAGATCCACATCATGAATGTGATGGTTCACTTCCTAAGAGTGGTGATACAGTAATCATTGATATGGGATGCAGAAATGAATACTATTGCTCAGATATGACTAGAACAGTATTTTTAGGAGAGCCTACTGAAGAAGGAAAGAAAGTATATAACCTTGTTCTTGAAGCTAATAAGGCAGGAATAGCAGCTGTAAAACCAGGAGCTAGATTCTGTGACGTTGATAAGGCTACAAGAGATGTTATTGAAAAAGCTGGCTATGGAAAGTACTTTACACATAGAACTGGACACAGTATCGGTATAGAAGTTCATGATTTTGGTGATGTAAGTTCAGCTAATACAGAAGTATTAAGACCAGGAATGATTTTCTCAGTAGAACCAGGAATATATCTTTCAGGAAATCTTGGAGTAAGAATTGAGGACCTTGTAATGGTAACAGAAGACGGATGCGAAGTACTTAATGCATACCCAAAGGACATGATTATACTTAAATAATGTAGAATGTAAAATTTAGAATGTAGAATTGAGGAGGAAATCAGCAGGCTGATTTCTGAATTAAAATGGAGGCTGTGCCTCCAAACCTCTAATTTAGTATTTATAAATTAAAAACAGCACTGCGAAAGCAGTGCTGTTTTCTTTATTCAATCATAGAAATTCCGTAGGAATTTCAACATCAATATTTTAAAATCTAAATTCTAAATTATATTAAAAGTCCTGCTATTGTTGCAGTTAAGAATGTTGCAAGTGATCCACCAAGAAGTGCTTTTAATCCTAACTTTGAGATTAATCCTTTCTTGTTTGGAGCCATAGCACCTATACCACCTATCTGTATAGCGATTGAGCTGAAGTTAGCAAATCCGCATAGAGCATAAGTTAATATAGTTATAGTCTTAGGAGCAAGTGTACCAGCTGTTATATATTTTGATAAACTTCCATAAGCAACGAATTCATTAATAGCAAGTTTCTGTCCTAGTAAGTCACCAGCTGCAAATATATCAGATGCTGGAACACCCATTAAGTAAGCTATAGGTGAGAATATTCTTCCAAGTATCCAGTTTAAGTTTATGTATGGAGCTCCGAATAATCCACATATTGAGCTTATTAAGAAGTTAACTAAAGCTATTAATGCAACGAATGCTATAAGCATTGCTCCAACATTAAGTGCTAATTGAAGGCCGTCGCTTGCACCTGAAGCAGCAGCATCAATAACATTTGCATGATCTATTTCAAGTTCTAGTTCTGCACCATCCATAGTTTCTGGAGTTTCAGTTTCAGGAACTAATATCTTAGCAAAAACAAGTCCTGCAGGAGCAGCCATTATACTTGCAGCAAGAAGATGTGCCGCATTAACTCCCATTGCTATATATCCAGCCATAACACCGCCAGCTACAGTTGCCATACCACCAGTCATAACTGCCATAATTTCAGATTTTGTCATCTTATTGATATAAGGTTTTATTAATAATGGTGCTTCAGTCTGGCCTAAGAATATGTTACCAACTGAGTTTAATGATTCAGCACCACTTGTTCCTAATATTTTTGAGAAAAACTTAGAAACATATTTAATAACAAATTGCATTATTCCTAAATAATAAAGTATACCAACAAAAGCTGAGAAGAATATTATTGTAGGTAATGTGTTAAGTGCAAAGATTACTCCGAATTTATCAGTATCAACAAGTGATCCGAATAAGAAAGAAGTTCCTTCTTTTGTAAAGTCTAAAAGTGTTGAGATTGCGTTGCCTAATCCCGCGAATATTTTTTGTCCAACAGGAACTTTTAAAATAAGTAATGCGAATGCGAACTGTATTACTATACCTGTAATAACTAATCTCCAGTTTATTCTCTTTTTGTTATCAGAGAATAGGAAGGCTATTCCAAGAAGTACAATAATTCCGATAATTCCTATAAATTTATCCATAGTTTTTTCACCGTATCCTTTAATATTTTATCTTTAAGTGGGTAAATAAATTTTATCCCCGGTTTCGCTTTATAATTAAATTTCTTTAATTATGTTTGTCATAAGGTTTATAAAAGTTGCTTTTACTTTGTTTGAAGTTTCCATGACTTCTTCATGACATAGTGGCTGATCTAAGATTCCAGCTGCCATATTAGTCATACAAGAAACACCAATTACTTTTAATCCACAGTGATTAGCAATTATTACTTCAGGAACTGTAGACATACCAACAGCATCTCCACCTAAAGTTCTAATCATTCTAATTTCTGCAGGAGTTTCATAAGTTGGACCACTAAGCATTGTGTATACGCCTTCCCTTAATTCTATTCCAGCATTTTTCGCGATTTCTTTAACCTTTGTACGTAAATCCTTATCGTATGCATTAGACATATCAGGGAATCTAGGACCAAATTCATCAAGATTTCTTCCTATAAGCGGATTTCTTCCTGATAGATTAATATGATCTGAGATAAGTACAAGATCGCCAGGATTAAAGTCTTTGTTAACAGCTCCAGCTGCATTTGTAACTATTAATGTTTGCACTCCTAAAAGTTTCATTACACGAACTGGGAAAGTAACTTGATCCATTTCGTAACCTTCGTAATAGTGAAATCTTCCTTGCATAGCTACAACTTGTTTACCTTGGAAGTTTCCAATTACAAGTTTTCCAGCATGACCTGCAACTGTTGAAACAGGGAAGTTTGGAATATTACTATAATTGTAATGTTCAGCATCTTCAATTTTATCTGCGATTGCGCCTAGTCCTGAACCAAGAATAAGACCTATTTCAGGCTTGAACTTAGTTTTAGATAGAATAAAATCAGCAGATTCTTTTAGTTTTGTGGATAAATCCATAATGCACATCTCCTTCTGCTTATTATTTCAAATTTCAATTAAGAAACTTTTAACGTTAATAATTTTTCATATTTTATTTCACTATATATCTTTTGTTTGAAGATTATTAGTTATTCTTATATTATAAAATAATTTAAGAAATCCCATATGGTATATTATATAAAAGTTAAGCAATAGTCAATAAGTAAATAACAATTACCTTAAATAACTAATTAGTATATCATAATGTAAAACAAAAATAACACATTAAACAAAAAATCTTCATAATGATTTCAAGTTAATGTGTCATTTAATAGATAAGATATATGAGAGCAGAGATTAGAGAAGTGGATGAAATTTATTCGCTGCGTTTAAGTAGCAAATAAATTTCTACATCATAATGGAGGATGACCTCCAAACCTCTTGTAGAATTGCTGAACGTAATTTCACTTTGTTCATTAAAAACTAGTTTTTAATATTTCAAACTGTTATAAGGGGAATGTGTCCCCTTATATGGAAACTCCCACAGGGGAGTTTCATCCTTTTCTCTGCTCTCTTAATTCTGATTTCATAACTTATTTCTATATTGTTATCTAACAAGTAGTTAAAAATACAGTTCACAGTAGTTTACTTGTCCGACAAGTTTATGCTGACAGGAAGCTGTACTGTGCCATGTATAAATCGTAGTAGGCTCCTTTTTGCCTTAACAGTTGTTCGTGAGTTCCACATTCTATTATTTTACCATCTGATACAACCATGATTTTGTCACAGTCTCTGATTGTTGAAAGTCTATGAGCAATTACTATAGAAGTTCTTCCTGTAAGCAGCTTCTGAATTCCTTTCTGAACAAGTCTTTCTGTATGGGTATCAATATTAGAGGTTGCTTCATCAAGAATAAGTATCTTCGGATTAGCAAGCAGAGCTCTGGCAAATGAGATAAGCTGTCTCTGACCAAGACTTAATCTTGAACCTCTTTCATTTACATTTGTATCATAGCCATCTTCCAGACTCATAATGAAGTCATGTGCATTTACTGCTTTAGCTGCTGCGATGATTTCATCATCAGTTGCATCAAGTTTTCCATAGCGGATATTCTCCTTTATTGATGAAGAGAATAGGAAAGTATCCTGGAGCATTATTCCCATCTGGCTTCTTAAGCTTTCGATATCAACATGTTTTATATCTATGCCATCAATGAGAATTTGTCCTTTTTGAGGATCATAGAATCTACTTATTAATGAAGCAATTGTTGATTTGCCAGCACCTGTTTCACCAACAAAGGCAATTTTCTGTCCTGCTTTTATTTCAAAGTTTATATTGCTTAAAGCCTGAGTTTCCTTATCATAGAAAAAGTCAACATTTTTGAATCGTATATTTCCTTTTATTTCAGGCATTATAAGCGCATTTGTATCACTCTTGATATCAGGATTTATATCAAGAATATCAAATATCCTTTCAGCAGCTGAGAAGTTTGATATAAGTGTTGTATAAAAATCTGAAAGATTTATTATTGGACGCCAAAGCATTCCTATATACATAGTAAAGGCAATTAAAGTACCAGATGATAGAGAACCATTCTTTACAAGAAAATATCCTGCCAGGAATACAATAACAGTGCCTATCCCTTGGGATATATCAACTGTAGGCCAGAATAAATCCTGAACCTTTACAGCTGTATCAAATGCATTTACATGATCAGATACGGATTTATAAAATCCTTTTGCTTTAAAGTCTTCCTTGTTAAATCCTTCTGTAACCTTTATTCCAGAAAAAGCTTCATGTGAATAAGCTATAAAGTTAGAACGCTTTTGTCTTGAATCGGCCCATAATTTTGTAGCCTTTATTTCAATTGTAAACATTGAAATCATAAGTACAGGAATTATGATAATACTGCATACAGCAAGTTTTGGATTCATTGAAAACATCATTATCATTACGAAAACTAGTGTAAATAAATCTGGAATAGTATTAGTTACACATGTGTTTAACAGATTCTGAAGTGATGATACATCTCCAACAACTCTTGCAAGAATCTTTCCAACTGGTCTATTATCAAAAAATGAAAATGATAAAGTCTGTATATGAGTGTATAATTCATGCCTTATATTGATTAATATTTTATTTGCAAGTTCATTCATCCATAGAAGTCTATATTTTGAAACAACCATGGAAACAAAGCTTATAAGAAGCAGCAACCCTCCGAATTTTATCAGACCTTGTACATTTTTTGAAGATACATAGGTATCTATTGAAACCTGAAGCATATATGGAATAAGCACGTTACATGCCATAACAATAAGCATTAGCATTATGATGACTGCAACTCTTAGCCTATAGGGCTTAAGGTATGATAAAATTCTTTTTATTGTAGTAAACGATGAGTGCTTTGCAATTAATTCGTCTTGTGAAATAGCGTTATGTGCCATTTATACCACCTCGCTTTCTAGTTCATCAAAGTCTTTAAACTGGTCTTTATAGATATTATAGTAATATCCTTTTTTCTTAAGAAGCTGTTCATGATTTCCGCTTTCAACAATATGTCCATTTTCCATGAAAAGAATTATATCAGCATCTTTGACAGCTGAAATTCTATGTCCAACTATGAAAGTAGTAGCTTCTGAGTTCTTATTCTCTTTAAGGTTTTTAAGCAGTGTAAATTCTGTTTCCATATCAAGTGCTGAAGTTGCATCATCAAGAATAAGAATATTAGACTTTCTTGCAAGAGCTCTTGCTATGGCAAGTCTTTGTTTCTGTCCTCCTGAAAGACCAAGTCCTCTTTCGCCTATAAGAGTATCGAAGCCGTCATTTAAGGATGTGATAAAGTTATAAGCACAGGCCTCTTTGCTGACTTTAACAAGCTCTTCATCAGAAATTTCTTCATTTGAAAATCTGATATTGTTGGCTATTGTATCAGAGAATAGGAAAGTATCCTGGAAGACAACAGACATATTGCTTCTAAGAGTGTTAAGATCCCATTTTTTGATGTTTACTCCGTCAACAAGAACTTCACCATCAAGAACATCATAATATCTGCCTATAAGATTTAGTAATGAAGTCTTTCCTGATCCTGTTGTACCCATAATGGCGACAGTACTACCAGCAGGAATATCAATATTTATATTGTTAAGAACAACTTCATTATTATATTTAAGACTGACATTCTTAAATTCTATATGACCTTTAACTGTTTTAGGTTTATAACAGTCGTTATTAGATACTATATTTGAATCTCTGTTTAATATAGTAAATATCTTCTTTGCAGAGGCTTTGTTCTGAGCAAGAAGAGTTGTAAGGTTTCCAAACATTTTCATACATCCTACAAGAGTAAGAATGTAGCTGCTAAATGCAAGCAGTGTACCTAAAGTGATATCTCCAACAATAGCAAGATATCCTCCGAAAATTACCATTACAGCAAGTGACAGATTAGTAAGGAAATCTATTAGAGGAAGAAAGTTGCTGTTTGTTCTGGCAAGCTTCATATTTAATGAGTAATACTCTTTGTTAGTGTTTAAAAATTTCAATATTTCATGTTTTTCACGTGCAAAAGCTTTTACAAGTCTTACACCAGCTATATTCTGCTGTGCAGTAGAGTTTATCTCTGCAGTCTGATCACTTAAAGCTTCGTAGTTAGGTGACAGCTTTTTCTGAAGAACTATTGTCAGATAAGCAATAGGAATAAGAGCAACGATGCAAGCAAGTGCTAACTTCCAGCTTAAATAAAACATTACTATGGAGCTTAATAGGAAATATATTAAGTTTTCAATAAAAAGCCTTAAGCCGAAAGAAATTGTCTGCCATACTATATCAGCATCTTCACTTATTCTTGACATAAGTTCTCCTGTATTCATGTTGTCGAAGTAGGAAAATTCAAAAGTCTGTATTTTTTTGAATAAGTCACTTCTTATTGAACGTGTAATATCTGCGGATATAATATCGAAAAGATATTCTTTATAGTATGCGAATATAGCTTTTACTGCAGATATTATAAAAAGTAATAATAAAAGTTTCCCAAGTAAAGAAGCATTTCCTTTTGAAAAGACATTATCAAGAAGTAATTTCTGAATATATGGCGATAAAGTATCGCCTATAATACAGATAATCATTGATAATATAGGAATTATAAAGGATTTATAATGTTTTCTTATATACTTGTTAAATAATTCCATTAAGATAACCCCCTTTGTTGTTTAATACCTTATATTTTCTGTAGATTCTTTGATTTAATAATAAGCCTTTGATAAATGAGTCTTCGTTCTCTATTCACTATTCGTTTCTCGAAAAGAGCACAAAAAAAGAGCATGTACATATATTTATGCCCATGCTCTGCTTAATCAAAATCAATCTTAGACATAAAAAAGCACTGAACGATAACGTTCAGTGCTTTTTCAATATCTTGTCGATAAATCAAAAGGAATCTAACGTTAAATCAGAGGTAGAGCCATAAATAAAAGCTGATTTAGTTTGTCTTAAAACCACACGGTTTTTAAATACATAATTAATCATTTTACTACCTCCTTTTCTAAAATAAGTATAATTAAAGTATAAATGGTAAATAATATATTGTCAATATGCAAAGATTAAAAGAATTAAATGAATTTTAATAAGTGTAATAAATTATTAATTTTACAATATAGTACAAGCATTATATAATAATGTTAACAAAGTGTAAAAAAGAGGTATATTATGATAAAGAAGAATATGAGGAAAAGAATATGTATGTTGCTATCTATAATAATTATCTTTATTGCAGCTTTCCAGGTGTATATTTGGACAGTGCCGGTTGATAATGTTAATAGAGCAGATGCGGCAGTTGTTTTAGGTTGTAGAATAAAAGGGAATTCTCCCACACCATTTCTTGAACAGAGGACTAAAAGAGCAGCGCAGCTGTATAAGGAGAATAAAGTAAGGTACATTATTGTTTCAGGTGGAAAAGGAAACGGAGAAGATATGTCAGAAGCACAGTGTATGAAGAATATACTTGTTGAAGAGGGAATTGAAGAAGATAAGATCCTGATGGAAGATAAATCTGAAAATACTCGTCAAAATATAAAGTTTTCAAATGATATTATTAAGAAAAATAATTTTAACAACGTAATAGTTGTTTCGAATTTATTCCATTTAAGAAGAGCATCAATTATTTGTAAGAAGAATGGTGTGAATGCATCATACTCAGGAACGTTCTCAAAAAAATATATGGAAACTGAAATATACGGAGGTCTTCGTGAAGTTCCAGCCATAATTAAAGATGTGTTTTAAAACTTAATAGATAAGAGATAAGAACTAAGAGAGAAGAGAAAAGGAAAAAACTCCCCTAAGGGAGTTTTAAAATAAGGGGACAAATTCCCCTTAAGATTTCTTTTTTGATAGAAGCAGAGATTTGGAGGTGAAACCTCCATTAGGATTTAGAAATTTATAAACTTAGTGAATAAATTTCGTCCAGTACTCATCTCTCTGATTTCATATCTCTTATCTTATTTTAGGAATAAATCTCCGACTTTAACTACGTCTCCAGCTCCGACTGTAAGAAGTAAGTCGCCTGCTTTGATATGTTCTTTTACGTAATTATATGCTTCTTCATGTGAGTGGACATTAACACATTTTTGTCCATTTGCACGGATTGCATCTCCAAGCTGATCTGAGCTTACAAGACCTGTGTCCTTTTCACGGGCAGCATAGATGTCCATAAGAATAAGTTCATCACAGTCATTAAAAGCACTAGCAAATTCATCGAACAATGATTTTGTTCTAGTATAAGTATGTGGTTGGAATACACAGAAAATCTTATCGTGCTTTGTATTCTTTGCTGTACTTAAAGTTGCTTTTATTTCTGTTGGGTGATGGGCATAGTCATCAATTACAGTAACTCCGTCTTTAACACCCTTGTATTCAAAACGTTTGTGAGCTCCTCTGAATTCAGATAATCCATTAATCATGTTGTTAGCATTTATATTAAAGATTAAGCCAACGCATACTGAGGCAAGAGCGTTTAATACGTTATGCTTTCCTGGTGTATTTAAAGAAAGAGTAAATAGCTTTTTCTCTTTTCTGTATACATCAAATGATGCGCAGCCTCTTTCATCATAAGTGATATCCTGAGCAGTAACATCAGCATTTTCGAAACCAAAGCTTAATACATGACATTTAGCAGATTTCATTACTCTTACTACACGTTCATCCTCTGCATTTCCTATTAAGAAGCCGTCTTCTGGAATAAGCATAGCAAACTTATGAAAAGCTTCTTCTATTGCATCTATATCTTTATAGTAATCAAGATGGTCAGCATCAATGTTTAAAATGATTCCTACATAAGGGAAGAACTTTAAGAATGATTCCTTATATTCGCATGCTTCTGTGATAAAATATTCACTGTTACCAATTTTGTAGTTTCCGCTAATTATATCAAGATCTCCACCAACAAGGATTGTAGGGTCAAGATTAGAATCAAGGGCTATATGTGAAACCATAGAAGTACATGTGGTTTTTCCATGAGTACCTGAGATTGCAACATTATATTTATGACCAAGCATTATTCTTCCTAAGAACTCAGCTCTGTTCATCATTGGAATATTCTGATTTTTTGCTGAGACAAGTTCAGGATTATCACTAGGTATTGCAGCTGTATATACTACAAGGTCAACATCTTTTAAATTTTCTGAGCGATGTCCTATGTATATTTCAGCACCTATTTTTTCTAATTTATCTGTAGTAGGAGATTGTTTGAAATCACTTCCAGATACTCTGTAGCCTTTATTTAGTAATACCGCAGCAAGTCCGCTCATACTTACGCCACCTATTCCGATAAAGTGGACCTTCTTGTGCTTATCTTTTATAAAATCAAAAGACAAAAATATCAACTCCTTTAAAGTCTAATAAATTCATATATCAATACATTATAATTATATACATTTTTTTTAAAATGAACACAATAAAAGAGATAATTATTATGAAAAATCTACAATTGATAGTTCATTCTGATTTGAAAGATCTATAACATCATTATCTAAACATATTATTGGCTTTGAATAATTATTCATATTCACCTTTAATATAGAAGCTGTTTTATCATTATTAAGAAGTACCTTCTGACCTTCATAAAATTTTGCAATGTTATGAATGAAGGTTGTACAAATTCTTGGATCAAGTTTTGAGAATGATTCCTCATAAACTTGCTTTAAAGCGTAAAGAGGACTTTCTTTAGTTGTGTAGCAGCGGTTTGAAGTTATTGCATCGAAGACATCTGCTACAGCGATTATTCTTGCAAATAGTGGAATTGTCTCCTCTTTTAAATGAGTAGGATAACCACTGCCGTCAAATCTTTCATGATGAAACAAGATTGCCTGAAGGACAGAAGAACTAATAAGAGAAATTCTTTTGGCTGTTTCGTAAGACATTAATGCATGATTCTTACATATTTTAAATTCATCAGATGTAAGATGACCTTTTTTATTGATAATTTTATCGGGTATATTCAGCTTGCCTATATCGTGCAGTATGCCTGCAGTAGCGAGATTGCTTAATGAGTTTTTAGGAATATTAAGCCATATACCAATCATCACTGATAAAATAGAAACATTCAAGCTGTGACCATACAGATATTCATCAGGTTTATATGAACGATTAAGTAGCTTTATTATATTTGTAGAATATTTTTTAGCATATTCAAGTATATTTGTAGTTATAGGACGTAAATCTGCAATGCTTACAGCATTTTTTTCTTTTAGTTTTGCGAATAAGTTCGTTATTAATGTTTGAGTAGATGCAAGATTTTTTTCTAATGCTTCAAGCTTGGAATTTTCTTGTTCGATAAAAGCTGTACCATCATTGTTATATATTGAAATGTAATACGAAGGATAGTTATCTTTAAGAGCATTTAAAATGCTTTCTGTAATAGTATAATCTTTATTAAGCAATTTTCTTCCGTTTATTACTAGGTCTTCGCTAGTAACCATATCTTTTTTTAAATTGTTAATGAGTATTTTTTTTGAGTACATAAGCAACACAACCCTTACTATAAGTGTAAAATATTGATTGTATTATATAATGTTTGCTATATAATGTGAAATAGAATTAAAAATATTATTAATGATTATTGCTATAAAAAAATATAGCTCTTTACTACAATATGAATAATATGTGATAATATTAATAATATAGTTCGTAAGATATTGGAATATTAAAATAAAAAGATAGGTGAAAATATGGAGAAGTTAACTAGAAATAACAGGATAGTTGTTGTAACCAAAATACTTACAGAAAACCCCAATAAAGTTATAGGGTTAAGTACATTTGCAGAAAAATTAAATGCTGCAAAGTCAACTATAAGCGAAGATATACTTATTGTAAGAAAAGTAATGGAAAAACTAAACTTAGGAAGCATAGAAACAATAGCAGGGGCTGCTGGAGGAATAAAGTTTATACCGGGTATGAGTATGGATGAAAAGAAATCTTTTGCACTTGAATTGTGTGAAATGCTTAAAGATAAGAAGAGAATTGTTCCTGGAAATTATATATATATATGACTGATGTAATGTTTGATCCTCATGTTATAAGCAAGGCAGGAGTAATACTTGCATCTTCTTTTGCAGATAAAGATATTGACTATGTTGTGACAGTGGAAACTAAGGGGATTCCTTTAGCATATGAAGTTGCTAAAAACTTAGGTGTTCAGCTTATCACAGCTAGAAGAGATACTAAAATAACTGAAGGTTCTACAGTGACAATAAATTATGTATCAGGAACATCAGGAAGAATACAACAGATGTCATTATCTAAGAAGACATTAAAGCCACACAGCAGATGTATCTTTATAGATGACTTTATGAAGGGCGGAGGAACTGCTAAGGGGATAGTAGACTTATTAGGCGAATTTGAATCCGAACTTATAGGTATCGGAATACTAATTGATAACATAGGAAGCGAAAAGAAGCTTGTTACAGATTATACAGCTATAGTTGATTTTTTAGGTGTAAATGATGATGGAGAAATTAGTATGATTCCATCAGAAAAATTTAGATAAGTTTATTGTATTTGATATTTTCTTGCCCAATATGCAATGTTATGCTTAATTCTGCAAAAAATCAAAAAAAATTATAAAAAAAATAATAAATAGAAGGAATTTCCTTTGTTGTGTAGAATATAGTATATAACAAGGCAACTGGAGGTGTGTCAAATGCAAATAACAGATGTAAGAATAAGAAAAATTACTGCAGAGGGAAAGATGAAAGCTATTGTTTCAGTAACTTTTGACAATGAATTTGTTGTTCATGATATAAAAGTTATTGAAGGACAAAATGGTCTTTTTATCGCTATGCCTAGCAGAAAAACACCAGATGGAGAGTTTAAAGATATAGCTCATCCAATTAATACTGAAACAAGAGAAAAAATTCAGAAAGCTATTTTAGGCGAGTATGAAAAAGTTAAAAACGAAGAACAACCAGTAGAAGAATAAGAAAAAGTAAAAGGAAGCTAGTCTTCCTTTTACTTTTTTCCTTGTTCAAATTTTTTAAAACGATTACCATGCTTGAAATAGTTCACTTAATAAAATATAATTAAATCTAGGTTTAAATTTATGAATTGTTTATCACAAAGAGGTGTTTAAATGGATAAGTGTGTTATCATCTTGGCTGCAGGCCAGGGAACAAGAATAAAGTCTAAATTTCCAAAAGTTACGCATAAAGTATGTGGAAAAGAAATGGTTAATCATGTAATAGATACAATGAGACAGGCAGAACTTAATGACATAAATGTAGTAATAGGTAAGGGAGCAGATATTGTAAAGAATATAACAGCATCAAGAAATGTATCTTATTCTATGCAAAATGAACAGCTTGGAACTGGTCATGCTGTTAAATGCGCAAAGGATTTTTTAAGAGGTAAAAAAGGTGTTGTGGCTATTTTTGCAGGTGATGCTCCTCTTATTATGCCAGAGACTGTAAAAAGTCTTATAGACACACATATTAATAATAAAAATATAGGAACAGTACTTACTGCAATGATCGATGATCCTACTGGCTATGGAAGAATAGTTAGAAAAGATGGCGAAGTTCTAAAGATTGTAGAACAAAAGGACTGCAATGCAGAAGAAAAAGAAATTAAAGAAGTAAATTCAGGAGTTTACTGCTTTGATATAGAAAATTTATTAGATGCATTAGACAAACTTACAAATGATAATGCACAGAATGAATATTATTTAACAGACGTAATAGAAATATTTAAATGTGAAAACAAAAAAGTTGGTGCATTTGTTACTGATTTTGAAGAAACAGTAGGCGTGAACTCAAGAATTCATCTTGCTGAAGCAGAAAAAATTATGAGACTTAGAACTAACAGAATTCATATGGCTAATGGTGTTACAATCATCAATCCCGAAAACACTTATATAGGAACTGATGTTAAGATAGGCAAGGATACCATAATTTATCCTGGAACTATTTTGGAAGGAAACACTGAAATAGGAGAAGACTGCATAATTTATGAAAATTGCAGAATAAAAAATGGTATTATAGGGAATAAATCTACAGTAGAGAGTTCTGTAATTATAGATAGTAGAGTTGGCTCTGATACTCATGTGGGTCCATTTGCATATATAAGACCAGAATCTTCTATTGGAGATAATGTTAAAATAGGAGATTTTGTAGAGGTTAAAAAATCTTCAATAGGTAATGGAACTAAAGTTGCGCATCTTACATACATAGGAGATGCAAAGGTAGGCGAACATTGTAATTTCGGATGTGGTACTGTTGTTGTTAATTATGACGGTAAGAAAAAACATCAGACTATTATAGGTAATCATTCATTTATAGGATGTAATACAAATCTTGTTTCTCCTGTAGAAGTTAAAGATAATACTTATATAGCTGCAGGTTCAACAATAACTAACGAAGTTCCAGAAAACAGTCTTGCAATAGCAAGAGCCAGACAGACTAACATAGAAAACTGGGTAATAAAGAAAAATTTTAATAAGTAAATATATTTATATATATTAGTCTAAAATTTTAAGGAGGTCTTCGACGACATGATAACTAATGGGAACAACATCAAGGTATTTGCTGGAAATTCAAATCCTAAATTAGCTCAGGAGATAGCTGATATCTTAGGAGTTAAAATGGGAAGTGCTAAGGTTTCAACTTTTAGTGATGGAGAAATTTCTATAGATATTAATGAAACAGTAAGAGGTGAAGATGTATTTATAGTACAATCTACATGTAGCCCTGTTAACAATAACTTAATGGAACTATTAATAATGATAGATGCATTTAAGAGAGCATCAGCAGGAAGCATTACAGCTGTAATACCTTACTATGGATATGCTAGACAGGACAGAAAAGTTAAATCAAGAGATCCAATAACTGCAAAACTTGTAGCAGATCTTATTACTGCAGCAGGTGCTGACAGAGTTCTTACAATGGATTTACATGCTGCTCAGATTCAAGGATACTTCAACATACCTGTTGATCATCTTTTAGGATCACCAATACTTGCAAAATACTTTGTAGACAAAGGATTAGCTGATCAGGAAGATGTAGTTGTAGTTTCACCAGACCTTGGAAGCGTAACTAGAGCTAGAAAATTTGCAGATAAATTAAATGCACCAATTGCAATTATCGATAAGAGAAGACCAAAGGCTAATGTTTCTGAAATAATGAACATAATAGGCGATATAAAAGATAAGAGATGTATCCTTATAGATGATATGATTGATACAGCAGGTACTATATCTAATGCAGCTAATGCATTAAGAGATTTAGGAGCTAAGAATGTTTATGCATGCTGTACTCACGGAGTGTTATCAGGTCCTGCGTTCGAGAGAATCCATAATTCAGCTATTGAAGAATTAGTAATGCTTAATACAATTGCTCTTCCAGAAGGTAAAGAAGATACTTCTAAATTTAAGTCTCTATCAGTAGCACAATTAATATCAGACGCTATAAAGAGAATCCACGAAGAAGAACCACTAAGCAAATTATTCGAAGTTTAATCTTAAATAATTTTTTAAAAAAGGTTTCTGCAGAGATGCAGGAGCCTTTTTTTATTGAGCAGGATATCAAAAATAATTCAAAATTTAGATTTTAAAATTTAAAATTATGGATTGAACTACCCGGAGGGAGTTCCCAAAAGAGAGCATATTTCTCTTTAAAACTTTCTATATTGAATAATTAAAGAGGTTTGGAGGCATAGCCTCCATTAATGATGTAGAAATCAGCTTGCTGATTTCATCATCAATTCTAAATTCTAAAGTTTAAATTCTAAATTATCTTAACAAATTCTCAATTTGGTATTATGAATTAAACGAAAAGTGAACTAATTGTAACATTTTGAAAAAAATATGTAATAGTGACTTAAGGTATGGTAAATTATAAATTAGATAGTAAGTTGGGAGTGATATGTATGGATGGTCAGTTAGGAAAGATACTCATCGTTGATGATGATGAAAATATATGTGAAGTTATAAAGATGTATCTGCAGAGTTCAAATTATGATACGAAAGTCGTAAATAACGGAAAAATTGCAGAGGAAGTATTCCTTGATTATAAACCTGATTTAGTGCTTCTTGATGTTATGCTTCCTGGAGTTGACGGAATAGATGTATTAAAGTGGATTAGAAAAGAGAAGGAAACACCAGTTATTATGCTAACAGCAAGAGGTGAAACCTTTGATAAGGTTCTTGCACTTGAACTTGGAGCGGATGATTATGTGGTAAAACCTTTTGAGCCCAAAGAACTAGTAGCAAGAGTAAAAGCAGTAATGAGAAGATATAATGCTGATACTGCTGTTAAGGAGACTTTGGTATTTTCGGATTTATCAATAGATGTAAATTCATATAAAGTAATATATAAAGATGAAGAGATAAAAATGCCACCTAAGGAATTTGAACTTCTTTATTATCTTGCTTCAAACAAAAACAGAGTCTTTACAAGAGAACAGCTTTTATGTGAAGTGTGGGGCTATGATTATCCAGGAGATTCAAGAACAGTTGATGTTCATGTTAAGAGACTTAGAGAAAAACTTCAAAATGGAGAAGGCTGGGATTTACAGACAGTCTGGGGTGTAGGATATAAGTTTGAGGTGAAATAGATGAAAAAAAGCAGCCTGGTTTCAAAATTATTATTAACATTCAGTGCTATAATTGGAGTAAGTTTTATAATAATAGCAGCAATAGTATCAGTGTGGCTTAACAGATATGTATTTCAGGAGAAGAGAAATTTATTTGATAAACAGGCAGAACTTATTTCAGAAGCAGCTATATCCCATCAAAATGTAGAGGATAATTCCAGAGATTTAAATGGTGTTATTGATATGGCTAGCAACTCCACAGATACACAGATAATTCTTACAGATTCTGTGGGGTATGTTTATAATATAAGTAATTCTGCAAATGATGAATATTCTAAGCTTTTGTATACTCAGTTAAATATTAAGAATGCAGATACTTTACGTCAGGGCTATGCAGTAGAAGACAAAAATGCTAAAAGCAGAGTGAGTGGAGAATCAAAGTATGTATATTATAAGCCGATTGTATCAAATGATATATTTAAAGGCGTAATAATTATGGAGACACCACTTGCGAACATAAAAAAGCCTCTTGATAAGATATATCTGATTATATGGCTTACAGCCATACTTGCACTTATCTTTTCTAATATAGTAATATATTATTTCTCTGAAAAAATTCTGATAAAACCTCTTGATAAGATTAATAACGGAGCAAAGAAGCTTACAAAAGGTGATATAGAAAACAGAGTAGAGATTCAATCTAATGATGAGATAGGAGAACTTGCGCAGTCTTTTAATATTATGGCTGATTCCCTTGAGGAGGTTGAAAAAAATAGAAGAGAATTTATATCAAATGTATCACATGAATTAAGATCACCGATAACATCAATAAGAGGATTTATTTCAGGAATACTTGATGGTGTAATTCCTAAAGATAAGGAAAATTATTATTTAAATATAGTTAATGATGAAATACAAAGACTTACACGACTTATAAATGATCTTCTTGATCTTTCTGTAATTCAGGCAGGAAAATTTAAGCTGAAAATTACTGAGGTAAATATAAATGAAATAATCAAAGTGTGTGTAATGAACTGCGAACAGAAAATTAAGGATAAAAATCTTAATGTAGAGGTTACTTTATCAGGTCAGCACTTAGATGTACTTGCAGATAGAGACAGAATGCTGCAGGTAGTTACAAACCTTCTTGATAATGCAGTGAAGTATTGCGGCGAGGGCGGCAATATTAAGATAAATACAAGATGGAGAGTTAACAAGGTATATGTAAGTATTTATAATGATGGACCGGCAATAGCAGAAAATGAGATTCCGTACATCTGGGATAGATTCTATAAGTCAGATAAATCAAGAACTAATAAAGTAAGTACTGGACTGGGACTGCCAATAGTAAGAAATATACTTGTTCAGCATGGCGAAGATATATGGGTTGAGAATAAGACGCCACAGAGGGGAGTTATGTTCACATTTACTTTAAAGAAGGCATAATGTTAGACAAATCTTTGGAGGTTAACAATGGACAAAAAAAGTATAGCTGATAAAAAATCAGAAGCTGCAAAGGGAGGAATAAAAATAAAGCAGTCCACAAAAAGAAGTAAGGCCATATTCTGTTGTAAGCTTGTTGTTGTTGCGGCAGTTTCTGCTTTTTTTGGTACTATGTCAGCAGCTTATTATATACGCAATGCATATGACAGTAAGGGAACAGGTCAGACTATATTAAAAGTTATTGATGATAATAACGATACTATAAGGCAGACTAGTATATCTAAAGTTTCAGGTTCTATTGTAAGTATAAGTGACGATAAAGATGGATTTAAAACAAGAAAATCATGTAATACTACAGGTGTAATATTACGCGAAAATGGATATATAGTTACAAGCTATAATGATATAGTGAAAATGAATAAGTATGTTGTTAAGATTCCATCACTTGGCATAAAGAGCACATTTGATGCCAAGCTTATAGGATATGATATACTTACTGATATAGCAGTGCTTAAAATAGATAAGAAAAATTTGCCTGTAATTGAATTCGGTAACTCTAATTCCTTGAAGGAGGGCGATAAAGTCATTAGCATCGGAAACTGTATAGGTGACGATTATGTTGGATTTGTTACTACAGGTATTGTAAATTCGTTAAATAATTATATTGAACTTCCGGCAGAAAAAGATGCTGATAAGATGAAGTATAGAGTTATCGAGACAAGTGCTCTTATCAATAATGAAAATTCAGGTGGGGTTTTGATTAATGTTAATGGAGAAGTGGTGGGCTTTAATAGTGCCTATATTGGGAAGAAATATTCAAAAGCTCCTCTTAACTATGTTATAGCAGTAAATGAAATTAAGAACATTGTGGATTCGATAATTAATTATGGTAGGGTTAAAAGGACTATACTTGGTTTTGATGGTGTTGACCTTGTATCAGCAGGTGATAGTTCAACAGCTGGTGTTTATGTTCAGAACATAACAGCAAATGCTACTGCAGCTAAAGCAGGAATAAGACCTACAGATATAATAATTGAGTTCGATAATTCAAAGGTAACATGTCTTGAAGATATAATGAAGCTTATGAAGGAGCATAAGACAGGTGATAAAATAAAGTGCAAGATCTTGAGAGATGGCAGAAAGAAAGATGTAGAACTTGTTCTTCAGGAATAAAAGTGAGTATTATATAAATAATAAATATTCGAAACTCCTGCAGGGGAGTTTCGAATTTTTTAAAGTTACAGAGAGTATAAGTATTCTTAATGCATACAAGCTAGTATATATAAATATTATCTATGCTTTATGCATTATTTGATTGTTGCTAAAATTATATCAATGTAATGGCTCTTGCATTGATGATTTAAGCTTAAAATATTATAATTAAAATAAGTTTGTGAAAAAATGGAACAATAGAAATAAAATATATTTTGGAGGCAGTAATGAGATTAGTAGTTGGGCTTGGAAATATAGGAAAGGAATATGATAATACAAGGCATAATATAGGTTTTGCCTTTATTGATTATATCTCAAAAAAGTATAACACAGAGGTAAACAGGGTAAAATTTAAAGGTGTATATGGCGAAATATTTATTAAAAATGAAAAGGTTATTTTATTGAAGCCGTCTACATATATGAACTTAAGCGGTGAAAGTATACGAGAAGCAATGGCATTCTATAAGCTTACTGAAGAAGATGTGATTGTTGTTTACGATGATATAAGTCTTCCAGTTGGTAGAATAAGAATCAGAGATAAAGGAAGTGCTGGTGGACATAATGGTATAAAAAGTATAATTCAAAATATAGGTACCGAAGTTTTTCCGAGAGTTAAAATTGGAGTTGGACAGCCTGCACATGACCTTGTATCTCATGTGCTTGGCAAGTTTTCGAAGGAAGACAGCGATGTTTTACAGAAGGTAATGCCTGCTGTAGAAGAAGCCGTTGAGACAATAATAAAAGTAGATTCAAAAGAAGCTATGAATAGATATAATGGTTTTAATGCTATTCAGTAGTAATAGGAGGAGAATTTTGTGAGACTAGATGGATTAATGACTCCATTACAAGAGTCTGATGAATTTAAAAAGACCCAGTCTAAAATAAAAGATGGTAGATTTCCAATAGGAGTTACAGGTTTATCAGAATCAGGAAAGTCATATTTTATTAATGCAGTTTATAATGAAAACAGCAGGTCTATAGTTGTTATAACTCATAGTGATATTGAAGCGAGAAATATATATGAAGATTTATCTCTTTATATAAATGATGTATATTATTTTCCGGCAAAAGAGGTTGTATTTTATAATATTGATGCTATTTCTGGAGATTTAAGATGGGCAAGACTTAAAGTCTTAAATGACATGTTTACCAACAGTGCAAAGAAGGTAGTTGTAACATCAATAGAAAGTTTTGTTAACAATTACATACCTGTAGAAATGATAAAATCTCATATATTTACTGTTTCCGTTGGACAGAGTGTTGATTTTAATAATATCACGCAGACACTTATGGAGTGTGGATATGAAAGAATGGAAATAGTAGATGGTAAAGGTCAGTTTTCATTAAGGGGAGGTATACTTGATATATATCCTCCTACAAGTGCGCTTCCATATAGAATAGAGCTTTTTGGTGATGAAGTAGATTCAATAAGAACATTTAATGTTGAATCACAGAGAAGTATTGAAAAAGTAAAAGAGTGCAATATATTCCCAGCTAAAGAAATGATTCTTGATGAGGAAAGTATTAAAGAAGCTGTAAGAAAAATGAATGATCAGATGGAAGAGTATATAGCTTCTAAGGGTAAATCTGAAACAGAAGCTATAAATAGAATTACATCTACAATTAAAGAAAATATAGAATCATTGAGAGAAACATGGACTTTTGAAACTATTGACAGCTATCTGCCATTTTTCTATAAAAAACTTTCTAACTTCTTTGAATACTGCAGTGATTATCTGTTTATAATCGATGATGCAGAAAGATGCAGAGGGAAAGTTGAAAGTGTTGAGCTTGAATTTAAAGAAAACTTTACTGCATTCCTTGAGAGAGGAAATATTCTTCCTGAGCAGGGAAGACTTATTATGAGTGCTGAAGAAGTTAAAGATAATTTAGCATCGAAGGACTGCATAGCATTAAGCGTATTTAATAAAGCAGGAAACTTTATAGAGGCTGATTATGACGTTGCATTTAATCAGAGCATCCTTAGTGATTATCATGGACAACTTGATATTCTTATTCAAGATATTAAGGAAAAGAAAGAAAAAGGATATAGGACAGTTATTTTATCAGGTACAAGACCTAGAGGAGAAAGACTTGTTGCTACTTTAAGAGACAGAGGCATTGAAAGCTCATATAAAGACGTGATTACTGAAATTCAATGTGGTGAGGTAGTAATAACTTTTGGTAATCAACTTAAAGGATTTGAGTATCCTGATTTAAAAGTATGTGTTATTTCAGATAAAGAAGTTTTTGGAGAAGCAAAGAGAAAGCTTTCAAGAGGAAAGGCATCTAATAGAAAAGGCGTAGCAAAGATAACAAGCTTTAGTGAACTTAAACCAGGTGATTATGTAGTTCATGCAAGTAATGGTATTGGTGTATATAAAGGTATAAAGCAAATTGAAATCAATGGTGCTAAGAAGGATTATCTTGACATAGAATATGCAAAATCTGATAAGCTTTATGTGCCAGTAGAACAGCTTGATCTTGTGCAGAAATATATTGGTGGAGAAGGAAAGTCACCTAAAGTCAACAAGCTGGGCAGTGCAGAGTGGCAGAAAGCAAAAGCAAAAGTTAGAAAGTCAATTAATGAAATTGCAAAGGAACTTGTTAAGCTTTATGCAATAAGAACAACAGTCAAAGGACATAAATACAGTAAGGATACTGAGTGGCAGAGACAGTTTGAAGATGAATTCCCTTATGAGGAAACTCCAGACCAGATTACTTCGCTTGAAGAAATAAAGTCAGACATGGAATCTGATAAGCCTATGGACAGACTATTATGTGGTGATGTTGGCTATGGTAAAACAGAAGTTGCATTAAGAGCTGCATTTAAAGCTGTCATGGACGGCAAGCAGGTTGCATTCCTTGTACCGACAACAATCTTAGCCGATCAGCATTACAAAACAATGAAATCAAGATTTTCTGATTTCCCTGTTACTATTGATATGATAAGCAGATTTAAGACTTCAAAGGAACAGAAAGCAACAATTCAGGCTGTTAAGGAAGGCAATGTAGATATTCTTATAGGAACACACAGACTTGTGTCTAAAGATATAAACTTTAAGGACTTGGGGCTTCTTATAATAGATGAGGAACAGCGTTTCGGCGTAACTCAGAAAGAAAAGATTAAAAACTTAAAAAAGAATGTTGATGTACTTACTTTAAGTGCAACTCCTATTCCAAGAACACTTCATATGTCGCTTACAGGTGTAAGAGATATATCAGTAATTGAAACTCCTCCTGAAGATAGATATCCTATTCAAACATATGTTATTGAACAGAACGATCAGCTAATCAGGGATGCAATACTAAGAGAGATGAACAGAGACGGACAGGTATTTTTTGTCTATAACAGGGTAGAGGATATTCAGAGCATCGGTGATTATATAAAGAATCTTGTGCCTGAATGCAGAGTTACTATTATTCATGGACAGATGACTGAAAGACAGCTTGAAGATGAAATGGTTGCCTTTATGAACAAGGAATATGATGTACTATTATGTACAACAATAATTGAAACAGGTATAGATCTTCCTAATGTAAATACTATGATTGTATATAATGCAGATAAGATGGGATTATCACAGCTTTATCAGCTTAGAGGAAGAGTTGGAAGGTCTAATAAGATAGCTTACGCTTATTTTGTTTATAAGAAGGATAAGATTCTTACAGAAGTTGCTGAAAAGAGACTTAAGGCTCTTAAGGACTTTACTGAACTTGGATCAGGATTCAAGATTGCCATGAGAGACCTTGAAATAAGAGGTGCAGGTAATATGATGGGTTCTGCACAGCATGGACATATGTCATCTGTAGGATATGATTTATACTGCAGAATGCTTGAAGACACTATAAAGCTTATCAAGGGAGATATTGACGAAGAACCAATAGAAACATCTATAGAAGTAAGAGTGGATGCTTATATTCCTGCAGAATACATTGAAGATGAGATTCAGAAGATTGCAATATATAAGAAGATTGCAAGTATTGAAAATCTTGATGAATATATGGATATTAAGGAAGAGCTTGAAGACAGGTTCGCTGAGATTCCACAGCCTGTATACAATCTTATGGATATAGCTTATATAAAGAGTATGGCTAACTCTGTCGGTATTGAAGAAATTAAAGAAAAGAATGAAGAGATAACATTCAGGTTTGCAAAGGATGACGATAGTAGAAAGTATGTAATTCTTAAGTTGATAGAAAAATATAAGAGAAAACTATACGTTTCATTTAATTCTAAGTCATCTCTTATTTATAGGATAAGAGATGTAAAAAGAGAAGAGTTATTACCATCCTTAAAAGAAATGCTGAAATTTGCAGTTGAAAGTAAAAGGTGATATTTTCTATAAATAATTGAAATTAAGATAGTAAAAAAGGGCATAAGCCCTTTTTTGCATTTGTAGAATAAAACTATTTAGTAATACGGATAAATTGTTAGAAAATATATTATTTAATAATATATTCTTAACAGGATGTATAATTGTTGAAAATTACATTTTTAGTTGATATACTTAAAATAGTGCATTCAAGGAAAAAATAATAATTAGATTTTATAAAGAGAGGTAACAACAATGGGAAAGGTTAAACGATTATTACAAATCTTAATTTGTGGAAGCTTGATTTTTAGTTTATCAGGTTGTGATATGATACAAAAAACACCAGAAGCAAAAAAGAAGACTGTTGTAGCAAAAGTTCAGAATGATGAAATAACATTAAAAGATGTTGATGCTCAGCTTGGAAGCTATATTTCACAGATTAAGCAACAATATAAGGTAGATGATATATCAAAGAGTGCAGAAGGTCTTAAGGCACTTCAGCAATATAGAGAAAATGTGCTTGATTCTCTTGTTCACCAGGAGATGTTTATTAAGAAAGCAAAAGAATTAAAGGTTATTCCCTCAGAAGCAGATCTTAAGAAAGAGATTGATGAGCAGTTAAAAACTATTAAATCTGCATATAGTAAAGAAGATGATTTTAAAGCTGCATTAAAGAAGGAAAATATGACTGAAAGCAAGCTTAATGAAGAAATTAAAAAGATGGTTATATCTAGGAAGGTAAGCGATTATATAATCAAGGATGTTAAAGTAACTGAAAAAGAACAAAAAGATTACTATAACAGTCATAAAAAGTCAAATTATACAAAGGCTGCTGGAGCAAATATGTATCACATTCTAGTTCCAACTGAAGACAAGGCAAAAGAAATAAAGACTAAGCTTAATGGTGGAGCTAAGTTTGAAGATTTAGCTAAGGAATATGGAACTGATGGAACTAAGACAACAGGTGGTTCATTAGGATATGTAGAATATACTACTACAAGTATGGATCAGGACTTTTTAAAGGCTGCTAAGGCTTTAAAAGATGGACAGATCTCAGATCCTGTTAAGACTCAGTTTGGATATCATATTATTATGGTTAAGAACGTTCAGAAGGACAATTATGTACAGCCGTTTGATGAGGTTAAAAAGGACATAGAATCTAATCTTCTTAAGACAAAACAACAGGATACTGTTAATAAGAAGATAGAAGAATGGAAGAAAGAATATAACGTAAAAGAAAATAAAGATAAGTTAACATTAACTTATTAATTTGCAAAGGGCTAATGGCCCTTTTTGTTTTATACGGAATTTTTGATTAAACAGAAATCTTAGACCTTTACTGACGAAACATCCATTTTGAAACTAATTATTAGTTTCAAAATGGATGTTTTGTGCTTTTGACTTATGACATTCTACGTATATATTTTTAATTTATCTAAAAGTATATCTGGATTTTATAAATAAACCTTATAAAACGAATTAAAATGGTTGCTTAAGGTAAAAATAGGATAGTGAAACAAAATAATAAAGAAAAAATAATATAAAAAAATATAAATTGAAAATGGTATATTTAGTTGATATACTTATTGCAGTGCATTCAAAAGATAAAAATTATATCATTTTATAAGAGAGGTAATCACAATGAAAAAATCAAAAAAATTACTTCAAGTCTTGATATGCGGAAGCATTATCTTCAGCTTATCAGGATGTAGTATGATTCAAAAAACACCAGAAGCAAAAAAGAAAACAGTTGTTGCTAAAGTGGGAGATGACAAGATAACTCTAAAAGATGTTGATGATCAGCTTGGAAGCTATATTACTCAAATAAAAGAGCAGTATGGTGTAAAAAATATTGCTGATAATGAAGAAGCTCTTTCAGCTCTTAAGCAATATAGGGAGAGCTTACTAGATGCTTTAGTACAACAGGCTGTATTTATAAAGAAGGCAGATCAGTTAAAGCTTAAGCCATCAGATGCAGAACTTAACAAAGAACTTGAAAGTAGAATGAAGACTATTAAAGGTATGTACAGTAGCGACAGCGATTATCAGTTAGCATTAAAGAACGAAAATATCACAGAAGATCAGTTAAAGAACGAAATAAAAAAGAGCATAATCACAGAAAAGGTTAAAGATTATATAACTAAAGATGTAAAAATTACAGAAGCTGATGCTAAGAAGTATTATGATGAAAATAAGGCAACCAGCTATACAAAGAATGCTGGAGCAGATATGTATCATATACTTGTGGCAGATGAAGCTAAGGCAAAGGAAATAAAGACTAAACTTGATAATGGTTCTAATTTCGGCGATTTAGCTAAGGAATATGGAACTGATGGAACTAAAACAACAGGTGGCTCATTAGGTTACGTCGAATATGATACACAAAATATGGATTCTGATTTCATGGCAGCTGCTAAGAAGCTTAAAGATGGTGAAATTTCAGGACCTGTAAAGACACAGTTTGGATATCACATAATAATGGTTAAAAACGTACATAATGACAAATATGTTCAACCGTTTGATGATGTTAAGAGCGAAATAGAAAGCACACTTGCTCAAACTAAGCAGCAGGAAGCTATCCAGAAAAAGACAGAAGAATGGGAAAAAGAATATAAAGTGAAAGAAAATAAAAAAGCGTTAGAGTTAACATATTAAAAAAAGGACCATATGGTCTTTTTTTTAATGTTTAGGAAATTGCATTGAAAAAGGTAAATTTTAAATACTGTAAGTCTTAGAAAACAAAGGATACACAGGTGATACAAAAAATGGTGCAGTTTTTCTTTTTAATCATAGTGAACACTTTTGCTCTGGCAGTTATACGCTTAATTTCCTCTTACCTCAATAAGTCCCATAGTAAACAGTTTTGTAATACAAGTTTGAGTAAATAAAAAGTTAAAATCAAGGGAAATAATATAAATAAATATATAAATAGTTAGTCATATATAACCCAAGAATGGCAGTACTAAATTATGTCTTCAAATTATAACCATGAAGTGAATAAAATATATATTTTGATAAATACTATTAGCGTGAAGTTAACTAATGATAATTTTAAGGAGGACTTAATAGAATGAAAGCAACAGGAATTGTTAGAAGAATTGATGACTTAGGAAGAGTGGTAATACCAAAAGAGATAAGAAGAACTTTGAGAATAAGAGAAGGAGATCCGTTAGAAATTTTTACTGATAGAGAAGGTGGCGTAATATTAAAGAAGTATTCACCAATAGGAGAACTTACAGATTTTTCAAAGGAATATGCAGAAAGTCTTCAGCAGTCAATAGGTCATACAATATTAATTGCAGATAAAGATACATTTGTTTCAGTAAGTGGTTCACCTAAGAAAGATTTCATAGATAAAAAGGTAAGCAATGAACTTGAAAAAATCATGGATGATAGAAAGACAGTAATTCTAGGTGAAGGCACAGAAAAAGTTATACCTTTATATGTAGAAGATATGGAAGAAGGAAAATATTCATGTCAGGTTATTGCTCCAATAATTGCAGAAGGTGATGCTATCGGCGCTGTAATAATATTATCAACAGAAAGTGGTCAAAGCTTTGGAGAACTTGAAATGAAGGTTATTGAGACTGCAGCTGCATTTCTTGGAAAGCAGATGGAACAGTAATTTAAGATTATTGAAAAATTATTGTAATAATACCTCTAAATTAGAAATAAAGATTAGTAAGTATTGTAATTTGGAGGTATTTATGAAAAAGCAGTCTTTAATTAAAGGTAGTATAGTATTAGGAGTGGCTGGGATATTTGCCAAGTTTTTGGGATTGTTTTTCAGATGGCCACTCATAATGTTGATTGGTGATGAAGGTGTAGGATATTATCAAATGTCATACCCTTTATATATGTTTTTTGTTGCATTTGCATCAGGAATGCCTATAGCAATATCTAAAATAGTCTCAGAAAGAATTGCCGTAGATGATATTGATGGGGCTTTTGAGACAAGCAGAACATCAATGAGATTTATGATTATTTTTGGCGCATGTATGTCAGCATTTCTTTTCATAGGAGCTCCATTCATAGTAAGACTTTTAAAATGGGACCCTAAGTCATATTATTCTGTTCTTGGTATATCATTTGCACCAATATCAGTATGTGTAATGTTTGCTCTAAGAGGATTCTTTCAAGGATTTCAGAATATGAATTCAACTGCTGTTTCTCAGATAATTGAACAGTTAGGACGAGTAGTAGTTGGAGTTGGACTAGCATTTCTTTTCTTTAGAAGAGGGATTGAATTCTCAGCAGGTGGAGCTGCATTTGGAGCAGCGGCTGGAGGAATTGCAGGTAGCATATATTTATTAATAAAGTATGATGGTATAAAAAGAGAATACCACATAAAAAAAATTAAAAAAAATCTGCAGGTTATGTCAAGATTCCTTGATATAGCATTCCCGATAGCCATAGGAACATCTGTAGGGTCTGTAATGAACCTTATAGATTCCATACTGGTGCCTCAGAAACTGCTTTTATGTGGGTTTGATTATAAGACGTCAACTATTCTATATGCACAGCTTACAGGCAAGGCTAGCGTACTTATAAATATACCAATGACATTATCAATGGCACTGGGCATGTCTTTAATTCCTATAATTTCAAGTAATTATGCAATTAAGAATATGGATGAGGTTAACAGTAAGATATCTCTTTCAATGAAACTGTCTGCTATGATAGCCTTGCCATGCTTTTTAGGATTTTATTTTATGTCTGAACCTATTATGAAACTTATTTTTCCAGGCAAGTATGATGGATTTGTTATTTTAAAATATCTTTCCATAGCTATACCATTTATAATCTTTACACAGACTACAACTTCAATTCTGCAGGCATTAGATCACTATAAGATACCTGTAGTTAATATGCTTATAGGCTGCCTGGTTAAAATCTTTCTTACAAGCACACTTGTTCCGTTAAAGCAGTTTAATATATATGGAGCTGTTATTGCTTCAATATCTGCTTATGTTATATCAGCTTTACTTAATTATATTTATCTGCTGATAAAAACAAGCTACAGGCCATCTGTATTTGATAATATAATCAAACCATGTTTATCTTCTGTGGTAATGATTATAGTGGTGTTATTTGTGTATTTTAGAATGATGGTGTGTATTAGAATAAACTCATTAAGTTGCTTGATTTCTATATTTGCAGGTATTATTATATATGTATTACTATTACTGGCTTTAGGAGTTGTCAGCGTAGATTTCATTAAAGAAAAGTTAGTAAAGAAATAAAAAATAAGATAGAACTGTATGATGCTTAAGAGAATATACAAACTGCAGACCGTACATGTGAGAATTGTCAGTGATAATTGGTGACTGATCATTGATCCTGCAGGCTGTTTGAGTCTATTAAGTTAATGTTTATTTGTAGGTTCTATTAAAAATCGGGAGGATTACAGGTGATAAAGATTGTTGGTTTAGGACCGGGTTCAGAGTTATCTTTAACAGTAGGAACAATAAATGCACTTAAGAATTGTGAAGATGTATATTTCAGAACAAAAATACATCCTACTGTAGACTATATAGAAAAACAGGGTATAAAGTTTGAAACTTATGATTTTGAATATGAAACTAAGCAGGATTTTGACAGTGTATATATGTCTATTGCAGAGGATTTGGTAGAGAAGGCAAAGGAAAAGGACATTGTATATGCAGTGCCAGGACATCCGCTTGTTGCTGAAAAATCAGTTGTGAATCTAATATCGTTATGCGAAAAAGAACATATCAAGTATGAGATTCTTCCAGCTGTAAGCTTTATAGATGCTATTATGGAAAGCCTTAAGATTGATCCAGTTGAAGGATTAAAAGTAATTGATGCTTTTGATATGAAAAATCAGATTATGGATAAGAGAATAGGAACTATAATAACACAGGTATATAATCAGTTTATAGCTTCAGAAGTTAAGCTTAGTCTGCTTGATTATTATAATGATGAAACTGAAATATACTTTATAAGAGCTGCGGGAATACCAGGACTTGAGTCAATAAGAAAGATACCTTTATATGAACTTGATAGACAGGAAGATATAGATTATCTGACATCTGTATATATACCTAAGAACCTTGATAATAAGAAGGATATATATGACCTTGTTGATCTTGTGGAGATTTTAAGAGGTGAAAATGGCTGTCCTTGGGACAGAGAACAGACTCATAAGAGTGTAAGAAATGCACTTATTGAAGAAAGCTATGAAGCAGCAGATGCTATCGATAATGAAGATGACGATGCAATGGTAGAGGAACTTGGAGATGTATTGTTCCAGGTTATATTCCATGCTGTAATAGGTCATGAGGATGCTTACTTTGATTTAAGCGATATAATTGATGGTGTATACAATAAAATGGTTTATAGACATCCACACGTGTTTGGAGACGACAAAGCTAAAGATACTGAGGAAGTACTTGATAAATGGAATGAACTAAAGAAAAAGGAAAAGTCACTAAATACTGTGACAGATGAATTAAAAGCCGTTGCTAAAGCATTACCTGGACTTACAAGAGCACAAAAGATTCAGAAGAAGGCTTCTAAGGTTGGATTTGATTGGGATAATGTCTTTGGAGCTATGTCAAAAGTAGAAGAAGAATTAAATGAATTAAAAGAAGTATATAATGGCTCAAATAAGGCAAGAATACTTGATGAAGTGGGAGATTTGATCTTTGCTTGTGTAAATGTATCAAGATTCTTAGGAGTTGATAGTGAAGATGCAGTGAACAATACATGTGAAAAATTCATTAAAAGATTTCAGTTTATAGAAGAAAAGGCAACCGAAAAAGGCATGAAGTTAGAGAACATGTCTTTGGAACAAATGGATGAATTGTGGGAAAGTGCTAAGCTTACTGAAAAATAAAGCATAAAATAAAAGGAATTTTGGCATTTATGGAGAATATATAAAAATAATTCGAAAATTATCATTGTATATTCATCAAAAATAAAAAAACATTTACTAAGACATTGATAAGATATATAATATGGTAATGTGAGGATTAGTACATAGTACTAAATAAGGCTAAATTTAAGGAGGATGTAATCGTGAATAAAGCAGAATTAATTACAAGCATGTCAGAAAAGAGTGGTCTTACTAAGAAGGATGCAGAAGTAGCAGTAAAAGCTTTTATTGAAAGCGTACAGGAAGCATTAGAAGGCGGAGACAAAGTTCAATTAGTTGGATTTGGTACTTTCGAAACTAGAGAAAGAGCTGCAAGAGAAGGAAGAAACCCTAGAACTAAGGAAACTATCCAGATTCCAGCTTCAAAAGCTCCTGTATTTAAAGCAGGTAAAGAATTTAAAGAAAGAGTTAATAAATAGTTTATATATACTCGCAAAGAACCCGAGATGCTCTCGGGTTTTTTTGTATAATTTTATGTATATACCTGGAGGGCAGAATGAGATTAGATAAGTATTTAAAAGTTTCAAGAATAATAAAGAGAAGGACAGTTGCTAAGGAAGCATGCGAGGGTGGCAGAGTTTCTATAAATGATAAAGTAGCAAAACCTTCAACAGATGTTAAAGAAGGAGATATAATTATAATTAATTTTGCTAATAGAACATTAAAAGCTGAAATAGTAAACATTACTGAGCATGTTAGAAAAGATGATGCAAAGGATATGTATAGAATAATAGAAGGTGTTGAAAATCAGGAATAATTTTTTGCTATGAGTTACAAATAACAAACTTTAATTGAATATACCATTACAATTCCTCATATATTTAAGTGTATATAAGAATATAGATTAAATAACTATAAATACATGTTATGGAGGATTAAGATGGAGTCAAATAAAAATAGTGTTCAGGAAAAGAAAAGTAATTTAACTTTAGATAGCAGGAAAAAATTGATTTTAACAGGAGTTATTGAAGTATTAAGTTTTGATGATGAAAAGATACTGCTTAATACATGCCTTGGGATGCTTACAATAAGAGGACAGAATTTAAAGATGAATAAGCTTGATGTTCAAAACGGTGATGTTGTTATAGTTGGCATGATAGCATCACTTGTATATTCTGGTGGTGGTACAGGCTCACAGAAAAAAGACGGAATACTTGCAAAGTTGTTTAGGTAGGTGAAAAAGTATGCTTTTACCTATAGGAGAACAATTTAGGATAGTTTTAGTAGGAATTGCAGCGGGCATTATTATTGGAATGCTGTATGATTTGTATAGAGTAGTAAGAGGAAATAATGTTCCAAAGGTGATAAAAATCATAGAGGATACCTTGTTTTGGATTCTATGTGCTATTGTTGTATTTCTATTTTTATTGTATGGAAACTACGCAATAATGGGGACATATATCTATGCACTTATTTTTATTGGATTTATAATATACTTAAAGGCATTTTCTAAGTTTGTACTGAAAGTTTTAAGAAAAATAATTTCTGGTTTCGCGAGAGCTTTAAGGGTTACTGCAAATAATTTAAGCTATAGTTTTAGAGTGATATTTAGAAGAAATAAATCATATAAAAAATAACTTGAATATAAGGGGAATAATTATTAAAATATAATTGAAAGTATATTTTAATTGTGAGGAAATTCATGAAAAGTAAGATTACAAATAAAACTATAAAATATATAGTTATAGCAGTGCTGATTTGTATATTAGGGGTAAGCATTGTAAGACAAATTGTTACTATGAATAAAATCCAAGAGCAAATAACTCAAAAACAAGAACAGATAGATAAACTAAAAAAGGACAATGAAGCCCTGAAAGATGAAGTAAGTAAAAGTACTTCTGATGACTTTATTGAAAAGCAGGCGAGGGAAAGACTTAACATGATAAAGCCGGGCGAAAAAGTTGTTGTACAGAAAAAGAATTAACGGTTTTAAAGTGGCAACAATATTAAAAGATGGTTATTATATAATAACATATATTTATTTTAAGGAGGATTCTTTTTAACATGACCTTAGAGGCAGGAAGTATAGTAGAAGGAACAGTGATTAATATCACAAATTTTGGAGCTTTTGTGGAAGTAGAAGGAAAAACAGGTCTGGTTCATATATCAGAAGTAGCAGATTCTTTCGTAAAGGACATAAAAGAACACCTAAAAGAGCAGGATAAAGTTAAGGTAAAGATACTCTCAATAGAACCTAACGGTAAAATTAGTTTATCTATAAAGCAAGCTAACCCTGTAAAGAAAAGTGCAAAACCAGCTGAAATAGACTGGAATTCAGAAAAGAAAAAACAACAAAATTCAGCTAATTTTGAAGATATAATGTCAAAGTTCTTAAAGGACAGTGAAGAAAGATTAGCAGATGTTAAAAAACATCAGGATTTTAAATCAAAAAATAGTAAGAGAAATTTCTAAATTGAAATTTTAGATATAGGGACAATTGGTTTTAATGATTAATTGTCCTTTTATTTTGCATAAATATTTAAGTGACTTTAATTAACAATTCAAAAATATAAAAAAAGTGTTGACAGTAAAAGAAGTATAACTTATAATAAAACATGTCGCAAATGAGCGATGTAAAAAAATGTGCCGAAGTGGCGGAACTGGCAGACGCACAGGACTTAAAATCCTGCGATGCTAACACATCGTACCGGTTCGATTCCGGTCTTCGGCACCAATAATATCGCGGGGTGGAGCAGTTGGCAGCTCGTCGGGCTCATAACCCGAAGGTCGTAGGTTCAAGTCCTGCCCCCGCAACCATGTGGCGGAATAGCTCAGTTGGCTAGAGCATTCGGTTCATACCCGAAGGGTCGTAGGTTCAAGTCCTATTTCCGCTACCATTTAATTAAATAACTTATGCCGAAGTGGCGGAACTGGCAGACGCACAGGACTTAAAATCCTGCGATGCTAACACATCGTACCGGTTCGATTCCGGTCTTCGGCACCAATAATATCGCGGGGTGGAGCAGTTGGCAGCTCGTCGGGCTCATAACCCGAAGGTCGTAGGTTCAAGTCCTGCCCCCGCAACCATGTGGCGGAATAGCTCAGTTGGCTAGAGCATTCGGTTCATACCCGAAGGGTCGTAGGTTCAAGTCCTATTTCCGCTACCATTTAATTAAATAATTTATGCCGAAGTGGCGGAACTGGCAGACGCACAGGACTTAAAATCCTGCGATGCTAACACATCGTACCGGTTCGATTCCGGTCTTCGGCACCAAAAGAGACTATAATAATAGTCTCTTTTTTGTTTGAAAAGTTATTTTATAATTTATTCATTTTGAGAAAATAAGATCTAAATAAATACTATTAAAAAGTAAACCTAAAATATTTATATAAAAATATGACAAAATCAACCATTAATAAAATTATTACAAAAACTTATTTTTATAAATCCCTAATACATAATTAAAAATGACAAAAAGTTAAAATGATTTTTTATCCCTTTAAATAAAGGCAATTCTAAACATAAGCTTTTCTTATCAAGAATAAAAGAATATCCAGTCTGCTAAATAAAATTAAATTTTAATGAGACAATAAGTTAAAAAAAATAGAAGTCTTAAGAAAAAAGTCATACGAAAAATTTTTGAAAACTGTTTTAATGACAATTATTTCCAGTAAACTCTGCTATAATGTATTTACATTTAGAGCAAGGGGGAATACAGCAATGCAGTATGGAGCTAATGTGGAATCATTTAAAAGAATAAAAAATAGTAAGGAAGAAAATGAAGATAAGGCAGTGAATTCACCTGTTATATTATTATTAAAGATATTGTGTGTATTTTTAATAAGCAGGGTTGTTATAACACTTGATATAACAAGTATAGATAATATAGCTCCCTTTGGAATTACAATTGTAATGACGATGCTTGAGAAGAATACTAAAAGGGATGGAGTTGTAATATGTCTTGGAGCTATAATAGGATATCTTTCATTATACAAGAGTAACAGCGAAGTTATGATGTATATAGTAATAGTATCAGTGTTGATGACAACTCGCTTTATAACGATAAAAGGACTGAAGTCAAGGATAGAAATGCTTATAAAGTTTGCTATAATTTTTGCGGCAATGTGCTTTTACAGAATGATTATAAATAACTTTTCAATAGGAACTACAGTTACTATATCAATGATACAGACTGTTTTAATGTATCCAATTTATTATATTTTTAAATTTTCATTAAATTGTTTTGATGATATTAATACAAATCATTATTTCACCAATGAAGAAATAATAAGCATGATGCTTATTTTTTGCCTGGCGCTAGCAGGTATTGGCACAGTGAGTGTATATGGTGTGGGAATAAGAAATGTTCTTGCACTTGCAGGAATACTTGTTATTGCGTATGCGCTTGGAGGTCCGCTAGGAGCTGCGGCAGGTGTGATAATCGGAGTAATAATCGGTATATCTACAAATAACATGATGCAGATAATTGGAATTTATGGCCTTTGTGCTCTTACAACAGGAATATTCAAAGATACTGGAAAATTATTTGCTTCTATAGCATGTTTTATTATGTATCTTATTCTTAATATTTATAGTAAAACGCTTAATATACAGGTTATCGGAGAAATTTCTGCAGCGGTAGCTATTTTCTATATAGTTCCAAGAGATTTTCTTGGAACTATCACTAAAGAACTTGATAATACGGTAAAGGAAGATAATTTTAATATATTTCATTTTAATAAATTAAAGGAGGAGTTTTCAGGTAGACTTAATGATTTTACAGAGGTAATATCATCAATGTCTATGATTATTGATGAGCTGCAGGATAATAAGAAGCTGTTAATGCAGAATAAAGGTGCAGCACTTGTTGAACAGCTTGGTGACAGGGTATGTGATAACTGTGATATGAAAAATATGTGCTGGAAAAGAGAATTCAGGGAGACATATGCTGATTTTTCTGAACTTATACAAAATTATGAGGAGGGGAATAAAAGATTTCCAGCTGGACTAGAAAAGAGATGTATTAAGAAATTCAATCTTATAAAGAATACTGATGAAATTGTTGAAAGTCATATATTAAATGAAGTATGGAAGAACAGGCTTGAAGAAGGCAGAAGAATGCTGGCATCTCAGCTGAACAGCATGGCTGTTACTATGGGAGAACTTGTAGATGATTTTAACAATGATATAGTTATATGTAGTGATATAGAAAGGGATGTTTTTAAAGCGCTCAACAGATACAATATTAAATATGATGATGTATTATGCTATAACGATAAAAATGGCAGACTTAATATTAAGATTATCTTGGATGAGTGTGGAGGATGCCAGTATTGCGTAAAGAGTATATTGCCAGTAATTAATCAGGCTATAGGAGCTGAAATGGCTATTGGCGGTGATGGATGTGTTATAGATCCAGTAACAAAGAAGTGTACAGTTCTGATAGAGGAATCTCCTAAGTTTTATGTATCTTCTTATTGTGCTTCTGCATGCAAGGATGATGAGAATTATACAGGAGACAGTTTTACATTTGGAAAATCCAAGGATGGCAGATATACTATAGCAATAAGCGATGGTATGGGTTCGGGTCCTGAAGCTGGCAATGAGAGCAAGGCAATTGTTGATCTTATAGAGAAGTTTACGAAGGCAGGTTTCTCAGATCTGACTGCCATAGATGCAGTAAATTCTATAATGAGTATGAAATTTTCAGAGGATGAGAAATTTGCAACTCTTGATATGCAGGATATTGATCTTTACTCTGGTGAAATTACTTTTATAAAAATAGGTGCCGTTGAGACATTTGTTAAAAAGGCTAAAAGTATTCAGGTTATTAATTCTAAGACTCTTCCTTTTGGAATACTTGATAAACCTGATGTTGATATTGTAGAAAAGAAAGTAAGCGGAGGTGATATAATAGTAACAGTAAGTGATGGTATTCTTGACGTTGGGGAAACAAAGAATAATTTCCAGTGGCTTAGCAGATATCTGATGGAAACAGATATAAAAGATCCAAAACAGCTTTCAAGAGAGATTCTTGAAAGAGCAAAAGAGATGAACGGCGGGAAAGTCAAAGACGATATGACAGTCGTTGTATCGAAGGTCTATAGTATTTAAAGCTGTATTATAGTATTTGCTGCTTAGTAAGTGTGAATTTATTATTTAATTTAGAATTTAGAATTATGGATTGAACTACCTTTGTGGGAGTTCCAAAAAGAGAGCTCCGCCCTCTTTAAATCTCCTGATTAAATAATTCAGAGGTTTGGAGGTGAGACCTTCATTGCAATTAAGAAATCAGTTTACTGATTTCATCCTGTAATTTTAAATTTTAAAATCTAAATTCTAAATTTTTATTTAGTTTATATTTATCTGGCGGTTTATTTTTTATAAAGTTATACATTGCCTTACTGTTGGGTTATAATTTACTTATAAATTTTTATAGTGGGATGTGTTTTATATTGATTACTAAAGTTGAAGCTTTTGCAAAAGAATATAATATGTTTAAGAAAAACGACAAGATACTTATTGCATTGTCTGGAGGACCAGATTCTATATGTCTTATGCATATACTTGTTAAATTAAGAGAAAAGTATAATTTTAAACTTTATGCTGCACACATTAATCATATGCTTAGAGGTGAAGAAGCTGATAAGGATGAAGAATATGTAGAGAAGATGTGCAATAAATATGATATTAAACTTTATATAAAGAGAGTTGATATAAATAAAATAGTCATAGAAGAAGGGCTTTCGTCTGAACTTGCTGGGAGAAGGGAAAGATATAAGTTCTTTGACGAGATTTTTGAAAAAGAAAATATAGACAGGATAGCTATTGCTCATAATGCAAATGACCAGGCGGAGACAATTCTTATGAGGCTTATTAGAGGAAGCGGGACTCATGGAATTTCAGGAATAAAACCTATAAGAGATAATAAATTCATAAGACCTATACTTTGCCTAAACAGGGCTGACATTGAAAAATACTGTGAAGATAATGAGTTGAATCCAAGAATTGATAAGACTAATCTTGAGACTATATATAGTAGAAACAAGATAAGGCTTAAGCTTTTACCATACATAAAAGAGAATTTTAATGAAGATATAGTCAATACAATAAACAGATTTGGTGTTATTTCTTCAATTGATAATGATTATATGGAAAGCGAAGCAAGGACTACACTTAAAGAAAATTTTGAGAATAAGTGTAATGAAGGTGTTTTAAAAAAAGAAATCTTTAGCAAGCATGAAGCTGTTCTTTCAAGAAGCATCAAGATGGCATTAGAAATTGTTGCAAAAGTAAATAGGAATTTTGAAATGAAACATATTTATGCTGTTATTAATCTTCAGAAAGGTGAAACAGGAAAGAGCATACAGCTTCCTAATAATATTTTAGTAAGTAATGTTTATGGAGATATAAAAATAGCAAATTGTGTCAATAATCTTGCTGGGGAAACAAAATGTAAAGAGATAGAAATAAAAAATATTTTAAATACAAATGTAAATGAAGGAATTAATATTGATTTTTATAAATACAGTATAAGTATGAGAGTTATAAAAGATAAAAATGTTAATTTTAAGGCTAATCACTTAATAAAGTATTTTGATTGTGATAAGATAAATGATGTGAAGATAAGGTTTCGGCAAAACGGTGATAGGATTGTTCCTATTGGGATGAAAAGCCCTAAGAAGCTTAAAGATATATTTATTGATAAAAAGGTGCCAAAGGATGAGAGAGACTTGATACCAATATTTGAATTTAATGATGATATTGCGTGGGTTATGGGCATAAAAACAAGTGATATATTTAAAGTTACAAGGGATACAAAAAATATTCTTCAAGTAAAAGTACAAGAAAGGATTTAATAAGATGAGAGAGGATATTAAGGAAATTTTATTATCAGAAGAGGAAATTAAATCAAAAGTTAAGGAACTAGGAGCAGAAATTAGCAGGGATTACGAAGGAAAAGAACTTGTAGTTGTTGGAGTGCTTAAGGGATCTGTAATATTTGCAGCAGAACTTTTAAAGAATATAACAACAGATTGTGAACTAGATTTTATGGCAGTTTCAAGTTATGGAAATTCTACAGAAAGTTCAGGAATTGTAAGAATACTTAAAGATCTTGATAATGATATAGAAGGAAAGCATGTTTTAATAGTTGAAGATATTGTTGATACAGGAATCACATTAAGCTATCTTCTAAAATATTTAAAGCAGAGACATGCAGCATCAATAGAGATAGTTACACTTCTTAATAAACCTGCAAGAAGAGTTGCAGATATAAATGTTAAATATCATGGATTTGAAGTTCCAGATGAATTTATAGTTGGATATGGAATTGATTATGCAGAGAAATACAGAAATCTTCCATACATAGGAATATTAAAAAGAGAAGTTTATGAAAAATAAATTAAAATAAATACAATGTGTTAATCAGAAAGGGGGTCTATCCCAATGAAGAAGAGTTCTACATTAATTACATGGATTATTGCTATGATACTTATTGTGTTAATGGCTACATTCGTAAGCAAGACTCTTGATACAGGTGTAACTATTCCATATAATGATTTTCAACAGAAATGGATTGAAGATAAAGTTAAGAGTATAGAGGTGAAAGAAGATAAGTTACAGATACATGGTGTGTTGAATGATAACACTTCATTTGTAACATATGCACCTATTGATACGCTTAATATACTTATGAAGGAAAATCCTAAGAGCAATGTTAGGGTTGAATTTAATCCTCCAAGCAGTGCCGGAGTATGGCTTCAGATAATACCACTTGTGCTTATACTTGTCATGTGTATTGTTACATTTTTTATGTTTACACAACAAGCTCAGGGTGGCGGTGGAAACCGTGGAGTTATGAACTTTGGCAAAAGCAGGGCAAGGATGGCATCACCTGACAGCAAGAGAGTTACATTTAATGATGTTGCTGGTGCAGATGAAGAAAAAGCTGAACTTGTTGAACTTGTAGATTTTCTAAAGGAACCCAAAAAATATATTGTTATGGGAGCAAGAATTCCAAAAGGAGTTTTACTTGTAGGCCCCCTGGAACAGGAAAAACACTGCTTGCAAAAGCAATAGCAGGAGAAGCTGGCGTGCCATTTTTCACAATATCAGGTTCTGATTTTGTTGAGATGTTTGTTGGTGTCGGAGCTTCAAGAGTAAGAGATTTATTTGAGCAGGCAAAGAAGAATTCGCCATGTATAGTCTTTATAGATGAAATTGATGCTGTAGGTAGACAGAGGGGTGCAGGTTTTGGTGGCGGTCATGATGAAAGAGAGCAGACTCTTAACCAGCTACTTGTTGAAATGGATGGTTTCGGAGTTAATGAAGGAATCATCATGATTGCTGCTACTAACAGACCTGATGTACTTGATCCTGCACTTTTAAGACCAGGCAGATTCGACAGACAGATTGTTGTTGGAGCTCCTGATGTTAAGGGCAGAGAAGAAATACTAAAGGTTCATACAAAGAATAAGCCACTTGCAGAAGATATTAACCTTAAAACTATTGCCAAGATAACTCCAGGATTTACAGGTGCTGATCTTGAAAATCTTGCAAATGAATCTGCACTTCTTGCAGTCAAGAGAGGGCTTAACCAGATAACAATGCATGAAATGGAAGATGCCATCACAAGAGTTGCAGTAGGTACAGAAAAGAAGAGCAGGGTTATCAGTGAGAAGGATAAGAAGCTTACAGCTTATCATGAAGCAGGTCACGCTGTTATTATGAAGGTACTTCCTAATACAGATCCAGTTCATGAAATAAGTATTATTCCAAGAGGAATGGCAGGTGGATATACAATGCCACTGCCAACAGAGGATAAGTCTTATACATCAAAGTCAGATCTTCTTGATGAAATGACAAGTCTTTTAGGTGGAAGAGTAGCTGAGAAATTAGTAATCGGCGATATCAGTACAGGAGCAAAAAATGATATCGACAGAGCCAGCAACATAGCCAGAAAGATGGTTATGGAATATGGAATGAGTGAAGAAATAGGTACAATTTCTTTTGATACTGGCAATGATGAAGTTTTCCTTGGAAGGGATTTGGGGAAAAGTAGAAACTTCAGTGAAGAGGTCAGTGCAAAGATTGATAATGAAGTTAAAAAGCTTATCGATAATGCATACCGTGAAGCTGAAGAAGTTCTTAAGAGCAATATGAATAAGCTTAGAGCAGTTGCAGAAGCTCTTATTGAAAAAGAAAAGCTTCAGGCAAATGAATTTGAAGAAATATTTAATAATGCTTAATATAAAAAAGCCCAACGCGCTTAGGTTTCTAAGTTCGTTGGGCTTTTTAAGTTAAGCAGAATGTATATGTAATATAGTATGGTTGACTATATATTTTTATATTGATAAACTATTTCAAACAAATAATATATAAATAGCAAAAGACGGAATAAAGGGTTTCAAGTTATGGAAATCTATATTATAGAAAGGAATAGTACGAATTTTAGAAGTTGATACTATTATTTATAAATGTTATAATTCGAATATAAAGAGTTTTGACATAAGTAACGTTCGTGAAATATAACAAAGAGGGGTGCTTTGATGATGAAAACAGATATAGAAATAGCTCAGAATGCTGACATAAAAAAGATAACTGAAATTGCAGAAAAGATAGGACTTACAGAAGATGATATTGAATTATACGGAAAGTATAAATGTAAAATAAATCTTGATGTTTTAAAAAAAAATAAATCTGGCAAAAAAGGAAAACTTGTTCTTGTTACAGCTATAAACCCTACAGCTGCAGGTGAAGGAAAATCTACAGTTACAATAGGTCTTGCTGACGCAATGTGGAAAGAAGGAAAAAAAGCTGTAATAGCGTTAAGAGAACCTTCATTAGGACCTGTTTTTGGTATAAAGGGAGGTGCTGCTGGCGGTGGATATGCTCAGGTTGTACCTATGGAAGATATAAATCTTCACTTTACTGGAGATATGCATGCAATAACATCTACAAACAATCTTCTTGCAGCAGCAATAGATAATCATATTCATCAAGGAAATACACTTGGAATTGACTCAAGAAGAATAATCTTCAAAAGAGTTATAGATATGAATGATAGAGCGCTAAGACATATAGTTGTAGGACTTGGTGGAAAAGCTAATGGTTTTGTAAGAGAAGATGGTTTTATGATAACTGTTGCTTCAGAAATAATGGCTATTTTATGTTTATCAACAAGTCTTCAGGATTTGAAGGAAAGAATGGGCAATATACTTGTTGCATATAACTATGAAGGAAAGCCTGTATATGCAAAAGATTTGAAGGTACAGGGAGCTATGGCATTACTTATGAAGGATGCAATAAAGCCTAACCTTGTTCAGACTTTAGAAGGAACGCCAGCTATAATTCATGGAGGCCCTTTTGCTAATATAGCTCATGGATGTAATTCGATTTTAGCAACTAAGATGGCTATGGAACTTGGAGAAATTGCAGTAACAGAAGCTGGATTCGGTGCAGACCTTGGAGCTGAAAAGTTCATGAATATCAAATGTAGATACGGAAACTTAAAGCCTGACTGCGTTGTAATAGTAGCAACAGTAAGAGCATTAAAGAATCATGGCGGAGTTGAAAAGGCTGATCTTAATAAGGAAAATATTGAAGCTGTATCTAAGGGAATTGTAAATCTTGAAAAGCAGATTGAAAATATTAAGAAGTTTAATGTACCGGTAGTTGTCGCTATAAACAAATTTGTAAGTGACACAGATGCAGAGATTAAGGTTGTTAAGGATTTCTGTGATAAGATGGGTGTTAAAGCTGCATTAAGCGAAGGATGGGAAAAAGGCGGAGAAGGTGGAAGAGAACTTGCTCGTGAAGTCTTAAGTACTATGGAAGAAGAAAAATCAGAATTCAAAGTTTTATATGATGAAAAAGACAGCATAAAGAATAAGATAGAGACGATTGCTAAAGAAATATATGGTGCTGATGGTGTGGATTATAGTATTGCAGCATTAAAACAGATAAAGGAAATAGAAAGTTTTGAACTTGATAAGCTGCCAATATGTATGGCAAAAACACAGTATTCATTATCTGATAATCCAAAACTTCTTGCAAGACCAAATGGATTTAAGATTACTGTTCAGGAAGTAAGAGTATCAAATGGTGCGGGATTCATAGTAGTACTTACTGGGAATGTGATGACAATGCCAGGATTACCTAAAGTGCCGGCAGCAAATAACATGGATATATTAGAAAGTGGAGAGATAGTGGGATTATTCTAAATTACCTTGACAAAAGTGTCTAAACTGATAAAATTAAAATGTTAAAATTCGCTTTATGTCATAAAAAAATAGCAGCCTTTTTGGCTGCTTTTAAGCTATATTAAGGTGGTGTAATCGTGGTTCTGTTAATTGATGTGGGAAATACTAACATAGTATTAGGGGTATATGAAAATAATAAATACGTAACAAGCTGGAGAATTTCAACTGATGCAAAGAAGACATCAGACGAGTATTCTATTCAGACTATGCAGCTTTTTAGAAATGCAAAGTTAAATCCTGATAATATTGAGGGTGTTATTATTTCTTCAGTTGTACCTAATATCATGTATTCATTAGAACATATGATAAGAAAATGTTTTAAGAAGGAACCTATTGTTGTAGGACCTGGAGTTAGAACAGGAATAAATATAAAGTATGATAATCCCAAAGAAGTTGGTGCAGACAGAATAGTAAATGCTGTTGCTGTTCATGAAGTATATAAAAAATCTGCAATAATAATTGATTTTGGAACGGCTACAACTTTTTGTGCCTTAGCACAGAATGGTAATTATCTTGGTGGAAGCATATGTCCTGGAATAAGAATATCTTCTGATGCATTATTTGAAAAAGCGGCAAAACTTCCAAGAGTAGAACTCGAAAATCCTGGACATGTAATATGCAAGACAACAATAAGCAGCATGCAATCCGGTATAATATATGGTTACATCGGCCAAGTTGAATATATAGTAAAAAAAATGAAGCAGGAAATGATAAGCTTAGGAGAAGATGAACCAATTGTAATAGCTACTGGTGGGCTTGCTAATTTAATAGCCAGTGAAACAGATGCTATAGATAAAGTTGATTCAAATCTTACTCTTAAAGGGCTTAATATTTTATTTCAAAAGAATAAGGAGTAAGTATTACTATGGAAATAGGTAATATACAGCTTGAGAATAATGTGTTTTTAGCACCTATGGCGGGGGTTACAGACATATCCTTCAGAGGACTCTGCAAAGAAATGGGATGTGGGCTTGTATATACTGAAATGGTAAGTGCTAAGGCGCTATATTACGAAAGCGAAAAAACATTAGACTTAATGAGAATAGCAGAAGAGGAAAGACCTGTTGCTGTGCAGATGTTTGGTAATGATCCAGAGATAATGGCACATGTAACAGAAAAGTATTTCAATACAAATGATGATTTCTGTATTGTAGATATTAACATGGGATGTCCTGTTCATAAGATCACAAAAAATGGTGAAGGATCTGCACTTATGAAAAATCCTGCTCTTGCTTATGATATTGTTTCAGCAGTGAAAAAAGTTTCTAACAAACCTGTCACTGTAAAATTTAGAAAAGGATTCAGTAATGACAATGTCAATGCTGTAGAATTTGCAAAGGTTCTTGAAGAAGCAGGGGCAGATGCAATTGCTGTTCATGGAAGAACAAAAGAACAGATGTATGAAGGTAAGGCTGACTGGGATATAATAAGACAGGTGAAGGATGCAGTTAAGATACCTGTAATAGGCAATGGAGATGTATTTACTGCAGAGGATGCCTTAAATATGAAGAAGCAGACTAACTGTGACGGCATAATGATTGCTAGAGGAAGCATGGGAAATCCATGGATATTTAAACAGATAGTACAGAAATTAAATGGAGAAGAAGTTATATATCCTGAAGATTGGGAGAAGATAGATATGGCGTTAAGACATTATGATTTATCTCTTAAATATGATGGAGAATATAAAGCTGTCAGGGAAATGAGAAAGCATACATCATGGTATATCAAAGGACTTAGAAATTGTGCTGAGATAAAAAATGCCATTAATGTTCAAAATGACAGTAATATAGTAAAACAAATATTAATAGAATACAGAGAAACATTAAAATGCAATGATAAACAATCATAGAATATGTATATTGTTATAGATAATTAATATGGGTGGTATAGTTAGTTGACATATAAAATGCACTGTTCTATAATATTAAAAATAGTTTACATTTAGGAAAATACTACATTTAATGTTGATTATTTATACAAAGTATATTTATTATATATGATTGGCGAAGGGGAGAATAATATGAGCGAACAAAAAAAATACGTAATGACTTATGATGGTGTTAAAAAGTTAGAACAGGAATTAGAATACTTAAAAACTACTAGAAGAAAAGAAATAACTGAAAAGATTAAAGTTGCACTTGGTTATGGAGATTTAAGTGAAAACTCAGAATATGATGAAGCTAAAAATGACCAGGCATTTAATGAAGGAAGAATTCTTCAGATAGAAAATACATTAAAAAATGCTACAGTAGTTGATGAAGCTGAAATTTCAACTGATACTGTAACTGTAGGATGTAAAGTTAAAGTATACGATTATGATTTCGAAGAAGAAGTTATTTATTCAATAGTAGGTTCTGCAGAAGCTGACCCAACTGAATTCAAGATTTCAAATGAATCACCAGTAGGAAGTGGACTTCTTGGTAAAAAGGTTGATGATGAAGTAGAAATAAGTGTTCCAGGAGGAATGGCTAAATTTAAGATACTTGCAATAAGCAGAGAGTAAAAGTGGAGGGATAAACTGAAAATGGCTAATGAAGAGATAAACAATAATGAATTAGAAGCTAATCTTAGTGAACAGGAAGGAATCAGAAGAGATAAACTTGCAGCTTTACAGCAAGCAGGAAAAGATCCTTTTGACGTTTACAAAGTAAACAAGACTCACAATTCAGAAACAATTAAAAATAACTATGATGAATTAGAAGGAAAAACTGTAACTGTTGCAGGAAGACTTATGTCTAAAAGAGGACAGGGAAAAGTTGTATTCGCTGATTTACAGGATAGAGATGGAAGAATCCAGTTATTTTTAAAGATTAATGATGTTGGAGAAGAAAATCTTAAGGAATTTAAGACTTATGACCTTGGTGACTGGGTAAGTGCTGAAGGTACAGTATTTAAGACTAGAATGGGAGAAGTAACAGTTCACGTAACTTCATTCCAGCTAATTTGTAAATCATTAAAACCATTACCAGAAAAATTCCATGGATTAAAAGACCCTGATCTAAGATATAGACAAAGAGAAGTTGATTTAATCACAAATCCAGAAGTTAAGGATACTTTTTATAAGAGATTCAAGATAATTCAAGGAATCAGAGAATACCTTGATCAGAGAGGATTTATAGAAATAGAAACTCCAATGCTTCAGACTATAGCTGGTGGTGCTGCTGCTAGACCATTTATCACTCACCACAACACTTTAGATATGGATATGTACTTAAGAATAGCTACAGAATTACATTTAAAGAGATGTATAGTTGGTGGCTTTGAAAAGGTATATGAAATAGGCAAGAACTTTAGAAATGAAGGAATGGACGTTAGACATAATCCAGAATTTACTGCTATCGAGTTATATCAGGCATTTACTGATTATAATGACATGATGGATATCATGGAAAACATAGCTGCATACTGCTGTGAAAAAGTAAATGGTACAACTAAGATATCATACCAGGGAACTGAAATAGATATGACTCCACCTTGGAGAAGAGTAACTATGGTTGACATAGTTAAGGAATGTTCAGGTGTGGATTACAATGCAATCAAAGACAATGCTGAAGCTCAGGCTATAGCTAAGGAAAAGGGACTTGAATTCAAGAAAGATTTAAGTGAAGTAACTAAGGGCGAAGTTCTTAACGCATTATTTGAAGAATTCTGCGAAGAAAAGTTAATTCAGCCTACATTTGTAGTTGATTACCCAGTTGAAATTTCACCTCTTACAAAGAAGAAGAGAGGAAATGAAGAGTTTACTGAAAGATTTGAAGGATTCATTTACGGAAGAGAATTATGTAATGCATACTCAGAATTAAATGATCCAATCGTTCAGAGAAGCAGATTTGCTCAACAGGAAAAAGAAAGAGAACTTGGTGATGATGAAGCTTATGAAATAGATGAAGACTTCATGTCAGCACTTGAAACAGGTATGCCTCCAACAGGTGGACTTGGATTTGGTGTTGATAGATTAATAATGTTCTTAACAGATTCAGCATCTATAAGAGACGTTATCCTATTCCCGACAATGAAATCATTAGACAAATAAATACAGTAAAATCAAGTATTTAGACAACATTGACCCTCCCAAATTCGTATACGAAAAGGAGGGTTTTTTTATGGCTGAAAAGGTAAAGCGTACGAAGACAAAACATGTAAATATATATTTAAAGGCTAATTATAGAGAATCCTTTGCATACAAATAAGTTTTATAATAAAAAAGCTGAGAAGCCCACTGAGTATACAGAAGATGATGCAAAACAACGTGCATATTTAGCCGAAAAATACGGATTTAGTGATATATCCTATAGAATAAGAGAGCTTAGTGTTAAAGAATATGTGGATCTATTAGGAACATATTCAGATCATAATAGTCTATAAAGCATTGAAATAAAGGATTTATATTTTGACCTGACCTTGAAATATTAAACAAATTTAAATAGAAAAATAAAAATGAGGAAAATACTAAAAATGATAAAAATTGGTTGCAATAGAAAATAATCGTGCTATAATAAGAATTGTGGATGTTCCGCGATAGCTCAATGGTGGAGCACTCGGCTGTTAACCGATAGGTTGGAGGTTCGAGCCCTCTTCGCGGAGCCATTTTTATTTTCTGTATGTGTTTAGTTGAAAGGTTGATGTAAGTTTTCATTAGTGAAATTTTACATCAATTTTTTTGTTTATTTTAAAAAAATATAAACAAGTGTTACGAAATTGTAGTAAGTAATATATTTTGTAATAATTTTGTTACTTTCACATAGAATTCACACGAAAAACTGATATAATATATAGTATACGAATTAAAGAAAAATTCAGATAATGCTGGGAGGATTCCATATGAATGTGACAATTATAGGTGGAGGCAACATAGGAACTTTGATTGCTGCGGAACTTGCAAAGAAAAATCATAAAGTAACGATATATACTTCAAAACCTGAAATGTGGCACCATGAAATCACGGTGTATAAAGGTTCTACAGAAGAAGAACCTTTATTTACAAGCAGAATTTCAAAGTTTACTAACGATATAGAAGAAGCACTTAAAGATGCTGAAATGGTATGGATAACGCATCCCTCATTTGAATTCTCAAAACTTAATGATCTTATGAAGCCATTTGTGAAAAAAGGTATGATTGTAGTAGTTGTACCAGGAAGTGGTGGAGCTGAATTTTCATTTAGTGATCTTATAAAACGTGGAGCTGTATTATTTGGACTTCAACGTGTGCATAGTATAGCTAGACTTGAGGAGTACGGAAAATCTGTTCATATGCTTGGGCGTAAGAGTAGATTATATGGAGCGGCGATTCCTTATGATATGACAAATAAGATATGCGAATTGATTGCTGATATGTTTGATATGCCATGTGTTCCATTAAAGAATTATCTGAGCGTCACAATGACACCATCAAATCCTATACTACATACATCAAGATTATATACAATGTTTAAAAATTACAGAAAAGGCTATTATTACAACAGAAATATACTTTTCTACGAGGAATGGACACTGGAATCTTCAGAAATGCTTATAGCTTGCGATGATGAACTGCAGAAGGTATGCGAGAAAAGCGGTCTAGATTTAAAAGCCGTAAAATCTCTTAAGGTTCATTATGAAAGTGACACTGCAGAGAAGATGACTGATAAAATAAGCAGCATCAAAGCATTTGAAGGGCTTAAATCACCTATGATCCAGAAGGATGGCGGCTGGATTCCTGACTTTTCATCAAGATATTTCACAGCAGATTTTTCTTATGGACTGAAAATACTTGTAGATATTGCAGACTTATATAACGTAGATGTACCTAATATGAAAAAGTCATGGAACTGGTATTTAGAAACTGCTAAACCTGATAATTATTTTTCACTCTCTGAATACATAAAAACAGTAGAAGAATTCGAGGGACTTTATTCTTAGGAATAACTAATAAATCTTTATGGAGTATTATTCTTGAAACTTCTTTTTGAAAACTCCTTTAACGGAGTTTTCTACTTTCTAATAGTTATTGTGTATTAACTGTTCATTTCTGTTTAAATTGTCGTTGACATATAAAAGTAGTTGATTTACAATAAATGATATAATTAAATAAGCACATTGAAGAAGAATAAGTAGTAATAGTGTTCTTTTAAGAAAGATGGTGGTTGATGCGAACCATTAAGAAATTATTATGAATGGCGCTTCTGAGTGAATTTGTTAAAGATGGGCTGATGCCAAGAAGGGTGGAACCGCGGAAAAAGAATTTTCGTCCCTTTAAGGTATAAGGCTTTTTTTTATTGTTAAAAATAAAAATTCTGTTTATTTTATTTTGGAAATAAACGGAAATGAATAAATGGAGGTATGAAAAATGGCAGTAGAAAAGACTATGGATAAAATAGTAGCTCTATGCAAGAACAGAGGATTTATATTCCCTGGATCTGATATATACGGAGGTCTTGCAAACTCATGGGATTACGGTCCTCTTGGAGTTGAATTTAAAAACAATGTTAAAAAGGCATGGTGGAGAAAGTTTATACAGGAAAGTCCTTATAATGTTGGACTTGATGCTGCAATTCTTATGAATCCAGAAACTTGGGTCGCTACAGGACACGTTGGTGGATTCTCAGACCCATTAATGGACTGTAAGGAATGTAAGACAAGATATAGAGCTGATAAACTTGTTGAAGATCACATGACTGAAAGTGGTGCGGAAGTTGCTTCTGCTGATGGTTGGACAAATGAACAGCTTAAGAACTACATAGAAGAACATAATATCGTATGTCCTAACTGTGGAAAGATGAACTACACAGATATAAGACAGTTCAACTTAATGTTCAAGACTTTTGCTGGTGTAACTGAAGATGCTAAGTCAGAAATATACTTGAGACCAGAAACTGCTCAGGGTATATTTGTTAATTTCAAACAGGTACAGAGAAGCTCAAGAAAGAAAGTTCCATTTGGTATAGGACAGATTGGTAAGTCGTTTAGAAATGAAATAACACCAGGAAACTTTACATTTAGAACAAGAGAATTTGAACAGATGGAACTTGAATTCTTCTGTAAGCCAGGAACAGATCTTGAATGGTTTGAATACTGGAGAAATTATTGTGAAAAATTCTTACTAAGCTTAGGAGTACAGAAAGATAACTTAAGATTAAGAGATCATGCTAAGGAAGAATTATCATTCTACTCAAAAGCAACAACAGATATAGAATATTTATTCCCATTTGGTTGGGGAGAACTTTGGGGTATAGCAGATAGAACTGACTATGACTTAAAGAGACATATGGAGCATTCAGGAAAAGATTTAAGCTACAGTGATCCTGTAACTAATGAAAAGTATGTACCATATTGTATAGAACCATCACTAGGAGCAGACAGAGTTACTTTAGCATTCCTTATAGATGCATATGATGAAGAAGAGCTTGAAGGTGGAAATGTAAGAACAGTATTACATTTACATCCAGCTCTAGCTCCATTTAAGGCTGCTATATTACCATTTTCTAAGAAGCTTTCAGAACAGGCTGGAGAAGTTTATGCTAAGTTAAGCAAGAAGTTCAACTTAGATTACGATGAAACAGGATCAATTGGAAAGAGATATAGAAGACAGGATGAAATAGGAACTCCGTTCTGTATAACTTATGACTCTGATTCATTAGAAGATCAGTCTGTAACTATTAGAGACAGAGATACAATGGCACAGGTTAGAGTTAAGATAGATGAACTTGAAAATTATATAGAAAGCAGATTAGATTTCTAATTTTAATTTAATGTTAGATTTATTTTCTTAAGTACTGGAGGCTGATGCATAATTGTAGCAGCCTTCTGTGTATTAATAGTAAAAATAGTCAATAATATATTTGGAATTATGCTAAAAGCAATGTGCATCAATGTTTAGGAATACAAGAGTAAATAAGAACATGGTATAATTATTAATATATTTAGATGCGGTTTTTTGGAGGATAGATATGAAGAAGGATTTTAGCGAATTTAAGAAGTTTGTAAATGGCAGAAAAATTGCCGTAGTAGGAATTGGTATAAGCAATATTCCACTTATAAAGTTCCTTGTTGAGCTTGGTGCACATGTTACTGCCTTTGATAAAAAGGATAGAGAAAAGCTTGGAGAAAAAGCTGATGAATTTGAAAAGATGGGTGTAAAGCTTGAACTTGGAGAAAGTTATCTTGATAACCTTACAGGCTTTGATATTGTATTCAAAACACCTTCTATGAGAATTGACTGCGATGCTTTAGTTAAAGCAGCTAGGGAAGGCGCATATATTACTTCTGAGATGGAGGAATTCACAAAGTACTGCAAAGCAAAAATCTTTGCTGTAACAGGCAGTGATGGAAAGACTACAACTACTACAATTATCTCTAAGCTTTTAATGCAGCAGGGACATAAGGTATGGGTAGGAGGAAACATAGGAACTCCTTTATTTGCTCACATAGAAGAGATTGGACAAGATGATATGGTTGTCCTTGAATTATCAAGTTTCCAGCTTATGACTATGGATACAGAAATGGACGTTGCTGTTGTTACGAACTTAAGCCCTAATCACTTAGATATTCATAAGGATATGAAGGAATATATTGAAGCTAAGAAAAACATATTTACACATCAAACAGAAGCAGATCTTCTTGTAGTAAATAGGGAAAACGAAATTACTTATGGTTTTGAAAAAGAAGCCAAAGGAAAAGTGGTTGAATTCAGCTCGAAGAGAAAGATAAAAAATGGAGCATACTATGAGGACGGTAAGCTTTATGTACATGGAGAATATGTATGTGATGCTAAGGATATAGTCATTAAGGGAATGCATAATGTAGAAAACTATCTAGCAGCCTTTAATGCTGTTTATGGAACTGTATCTGTTGAAAACATGAAGAAAGTAGCTGAAACTTTTGGAGGAGTTGAACATAGATGTGAATTTATAAGAGAATTAAAGGGAGTAAGATACTATAATGACTCAATAGCATCATCACCAACAAGAACTCTTGCAGGACTTAAAGCATTTGACCAGAAGGTTATCTTAATAGCTGGAGGGTATGATAAGCATTTATCATTTGAACCTTTAGCAAGAGAAGGATACAGCAAGATAAAACATTTAGTTCTTGTAGGACTGACAAAGGAAAAGATAAAACATGAATTCGATCTTTTAAAGAATGAAGGTATAAATGTACCAATAACTATGGCAGATTCATTTGAAGATGCTGTTACTAAGGCAGAAAGCATTGCGGAGAAAGGCGATATAGTAACTCTATCACCAGCGTGTGCAAGCTTTGATATGTTCCCTAACTTTGAAGTAAGAGGGAATAAGTTTAAAGAGCTTGTTAACAGTTTATAAGATATAATTGATACTTAAATAAAGATATATAGGAAAAGCACCTGATCATACTGCATCAGGTGCTTTTTTTGTATTTATGAATACCACAAGTTTGACTTGTGGTTCCGGAAAGCTTTTAGCTATGAGTAGAAAAAAATAGACCTCAATATAGAAGACAAATTATATATGGCAGATAAAGGCTGATATAGGAAGAATACTTAGATTATTGTGTGAAAGAAAAGGAGTAGAGATTATAGAAGCTAACGCTTGTCCGGATCACATACATATGCTTGTAAGTATACCGCCTAAATTGAGTGTAGCTCAATTTATGGGATATCTCAAAGGTAAGAGCTCTTTGATGATTTTTGATAGACATGCAAACATGAAATATAAGTATGGTAATAGGCAATTTTGGTGTAAGGGATATTATGTAGATACAGTAGGAAGAAATAAAAAAGTAATAGAAGAATATATTAAGAATCAAATACAAGAAGATATTGCTTATGAACAAATGAGTTTGAAGGAGTATATAGACCCGTTTACGGGTGAGCCGGTAAAAAACAGCAGAAAATAAAGCACCTTTAGGTGCAGCCGGTAAAGGTTTTGCGGTCGGCAGACCATTCAACGTGCGAGTAGCACGGCCAGCAACAAAGCCTTACAGGCGCAGAGCAAGCCACCCGTTTCACGGGTGGTCATGATTGCTATTGTATTGTTTTGCCCATGATTCTGTTTGTTTCTGTGCTTGGCGAAAAGAATATAGCGTTATCTGCAAAGTTGTAATCATTAATAGGATATTCTGTTACTGTGCTTGCAGTATAAGTTTCAGGATCTCCTGATGGTGAAGACAGTACGCTTAAGTAATTTGAATTATTTTTATTAATAAAATAAACCTTGTTCTTGTATGCTTTAAGTTTTTCACAATGATAGTCATTTATTTTTCTTGTTTCATATGATGCAGTATCTACTGTATACAATGAATCGGAATCTGATGAGTTAACTACATATAGCTTTTTTTCATTAAAACAGAAGCTTTCTACAGCGAAGTCTGTAATCTTTGTAGAGGTCTTTGTTGTAAGAGAATATGCATAAAGCTTGAAATTATCATCCGCATTCTGATAAAGTATGTATCCCTTTGATAATATGAACTTTCCTGTCTTGCTGAAAATTAGTGTTTCCTGCTTCTTTCCATCAGCAGAAACCATACATACCTTTTTGTTATTACTTTCATCTATATAGTATATATTGTTATCTGCAAAGATAAGGTTTGAAGAAGACGTATTATTGATTTTTGTCTTTTCGGAATTCTCTATATTATAAGAATAAATTTTATAGCTATCTGCAAAGTTTGAATATAAAATGTTGTTTCCATTAAGAATCATTTCTTTAGACTGTATATCCAGTGTTTTGATTATTTTATTGTAATCCATAATAGAAGATGCATCTGACCATTTATAGGTTGATACTTTAAAGTTATCTAATTCTTTTGCTGCTGCAAGGTTTTCGTTAAATTTTATAACTTCTGAAGAAGGTGTTCCAGATTCTTCTAATACAAGAGAGACTTTTGTTTGTGAGTTTTTTAAAGCATTAACGTCATTGCTATTATTAGTGGTGCTGTAAGCTGAAACTTTTGGATTTGTGTTTGTATTAACTTGAGTATTATCCTGTGGATCTGATGATGAAGCTGTTCCACAACCAGTTAATAATAAAGATAAAAGTATCAATGATAGTGATAATTTTTTCAAAAATATACCTCCGTTATTTAAAAATTCAAAATTTATTTTAGACATTAGTGTGCCGAATAAAATAATAATCTATGTTAAAGTACATAATATATTTCGTATTAAGGTACACTAAATTTAATTACATAAATATATTTTAGAAGTAATTATAGAAAATCACAATGCACAAGAATAGGAAATAAATATACAATGAAAGTAGTATATACCATAAATATACTATAAACACTACCATGTGTGTCAATGTGAGATATATTTATATAATTAAAGAAAAATAGCTTGATTTATATTCTAATTTTATATAATAGGGTTTTAGTGATAAAATGAATGATGACATCATGATATTATAAAACACGTCGCTGATGCAGATAGTTAACAAAATGAAGATTGAAAGTTAAAAATTCAAATCAAAAAAATGTTGACAAGATCTATACGAGGTGATAAGATAATCAATGTCGCCGACAGGTAGACATGAAAAAGGAACTTCTCACAAGTGAGAAGTAAGCGAATGTGCCAAATGAAGATTTGGAACACCTGCTTATGATCTTTGAAAATTAAACAGAGGAAATTAATAGTTTATACAAACTTTTTATTAGACCAGCAATTCTTTTAGTAATTAAGCTAAGATTAAGCTAAGCAATTAAACTTCAAGGCTTACAAAGATAGTTTTCAAAAGGAAACTTCTTGTGCCAAGAAGTAAGCGAACATACCAAATTAAAATTTGGAATGCCTGCTTAAATTGAGAGTTTGATCCTGGCTCAGGACGAACGCTGGCGGCGTGCTTAACACATGCAAGTCGAGCGATGAAGTTCCCTTCGGGGAACGGATTAGCGGCGGACGGGTGAGTAACACGTGGGTAACCTGCCTCATAGAGAGGGATAGCCTTCCGAAAGGAAGATTAATACCTCATAACATCATTCTTTCGCATGTTAGAATGATCAAAGGAGCAATCCGCTATGAGATGGACCCGCGGCGCATTAGCTAGTTGGTGGGGTAACGGCCTACCAAGGCGACGATGCGTAGCCGACCTGAGAGGGTGATCGGCCACATTGGGACTGAGACACGGCCCAGACTCCTACGGGAGGCAGCAGTGGGGAATATTGCACAATGGGGGAAACCCTGATGCAGCAACGCCGCGTGAGTGATGACGGCCTTCGGGTTGTAAAGCTCTGTTTCCAGGGACGATAATGACGGTACCTGGGGAGGAAGCCACGGCTAACTACGTGCCAGCAGCCGCGGTAATACGTAGGTGGCAAGCGTTGTCCGGATTTACTGGGCGTAAAGGGAGCGTAGGCGGATTTTTAAGTGGGATGTGAAATCCCCGGGCTCAACCCGGGGGCTGCATTCCAAACTGGAAATCTAGAGTGTCGGAGAGGAAAGCAGAATTCCTAGTGTAGCGGTGAAATGCGTAGAGATTAGGAAGAATACCAGTGGCGAAGGCGGCTTTCTGGACGATAACTGACGCTGAGGCTCGAAAGCGTGGGGAGCAAACAGGATTAGATACCCTGGTAGTCCACGCCGTAAACGATGGATACTAGGTGTAGGAGGGTCCAACCTTCTGTGCCGCCGCAAACGCATTAAGTATCCCGCCTGGGGAGTACGGTCGCAAGATTAAAACTCAAAGGAATTGACGGGGGCCCGCACAAGTAGCGGAGCATGTGGTTTAATTCGAAGCAACGCGAAGAACCTTACCTAGACTTGACATATTCTGCATTACTCTTAATCGAGGAAGTCCCTTCGGGGACAGAAATACAGGTGGTGCATGGTTGTCGTCAGCTCGTGTCGTGAGATGTTGGGTTAAGTCCCGCAACGAGCGCAACCCCTATTGTTAGTTGCTACCATTAAGTTGAGCACTCTAGCGAGACTGCCTGGGTTAACCAGGAGGAAGGTGGGGATGACGTCAAATCATCATGCCCCTTATGTCTAGGGCTACACACGTGCTACAATGGCAAGTACAGAAAGATGCGAACTCGTGAGGGTGAGCTAAACTCAAAAACTTGTCTCAGTTCGGATTGTAGGCTGAAACTCGCCTACATGAAGCTGGAGTTACTAGTAATCGCGAATCAGAATGTCGCGGTGAATACGTTCCCGGGCCTTGTACACACCGCCCGTCACACCATGAGAGTTGGCAATACCCGAAGTCCGTGAGCTAACG
>NZ_VULX01000040.1 GCF_009696465.1 Inconstantimicrobium porci
CGCTTACTTCTTGGCACAAGAAGTTTCCTTTTGAAAACTATCTTTGTAAGCCTTGAAGTTTAATTGCTTAGCTTAATCTTAGCTTAATTACTAAAAGAATTGCTGGTCTAATAAAAAGTTTGTATAACTTTAATTTCCTCTGTTTAATTTTCAAAGATCATTTTGTTTGTCTGTCTTTCGATAACTTCCTTATCTTATCATTCACAGTGTTTTGTGTCAACACTTTTTTGAAAAGATTTTTTAGAAATTTGAATTTAAATGTGTTTCAATTTTTCATTCATTTTTCTCATCACCTCTTGGCGACATTGACTATCTTATCACTTTTATACATCCATGTTTTTGAGGATTCAGTTAAAATTCGAAATTAAATCTGTAATGATATATTATTCTCTTTCTTTATCCGTTTTTCTACATGTGGCACACCCGGCAGCAATGACACTATAAACATTCCTTAATTAGCCAGTAAAGGCTCATCCAGCCTTATAATCAGCCAAAATTATTATAAAAGATGGTTATCTTTAAGCTTATAATTATGAAACTGATTTAGCTTCAACTACAAGCCTCCCATCATTTATTTCATATGTGCAGGTTACAAGCGTTAATATCCTATCGTTATCAGCGACCTTTATATCTTTATAATAAAAAGACTTAGACTGCATAGCTTTAACTGCCTCGAAAAACTCATCTTTATTACTATAGTTAGTTTTCCCAAGCTCATCATTTGATTTCATAGTATAAACTGAAAACACCTTATAGATATGATCTCCCTCTTTATCCGTAATAACTATATTGTTATCGCCATTAAAAAACTGACTTTCTTTAAATCTCTCAAGCTGATTGAACATATTATTCCTTCTCATATTATGACCATATACAATTACATTTTTATCAGTCTTAACATTATTATCACAGTTAACAAATGGACAGCCTGATATAGATTCCGCTTTATTAATATCATGCTTAAGATAATACTTATTATCGCTGGCTTGTACTACAGGATAATTTATATTAGTATTTTCAACTCTCAGCCAGAACCTATAATCAGTATTTCTTATATTAAGCTTATCATATAATGATTTATATTCTGCCTGATTTGCAGCCTTACTGCTTTTACTCTTATCTGCAGCTTTATCTATATTACCTATCTTATCTACCTTATATTCTTTAGTTATGTCATTATAAGTTTTCTCATCTTTCTTATACCTGTACATTTTTGAAAATACCTTATAGCTCGAAAAAACAATTATTATCACTAATGCAAGTTCTATAATACTTAAAACTTTTCTCTTCATGCCATTCCTCCATTTTTTATATTGAGATATAAGAAAAGCCAGGATATTCTCCCGGCCTCTCGCTAAATATTGAAATCTACTCTGCAAGGTTAAACTCGTTCTTAGAATTAGAACTGTCTCTCCAATAAGTGTTATTAACAAGGTTGTTAGTTACCTTTATATAAACCTTGTTATGCTCCTTTGTAATTTCAAAAGTATCTCCTGTAGTCCAGTCATTATCATTTCCTGTATAGCTATACTGAATAGATGCCTTTTGATAATCCATAGGCACTATTTCAGAAGCTTTGTAAGTTCCTGCAGTAATATAGTTCTTACCCATATCTAATGCATTATTTATCTTTGTTATATCTGTTGATTGTCCTCTTAAATAGAAATCCATAGTAGAAGTTGTTCCTGCTGTCACATTAAAAGCATACCTGCTTAAATCAGCCTGTGTAGCAGTCTTTGGATTAGCAACTTTCTCTATATATATAGGGAATTCATTACTAGTCTTATCTGCTTTGCTTATACCTTTTAAATCAACATACTTACTTACATAAAGCATCCCCTCTACAGGTGCTATATCAACAGTTGGAGATTTAACCTTTATTGGTGTTGCCTGATTATGTGTCTTGGGATCCTTGTAATTTAAGACTGCATCTCCATTATTGGTATTTATTTTATTTCCGCTAAAGTACTTATCTCGTACATTAACAAAAAATGAAACAGATATTTTTACCATACCGTTTTTATCTATTTCCTGTGGAACTTTACTTAAATCAAAAACTATATTTTGTCCATTAACAGATTTAACCATACTGCTTAAGACTTCAGAATCTTTTATTTTAGTATTATTAACACTTACCTTTACATTACTGCCAACATTATTAGGTATTACAAACTCATCTGAAACAACATCAGAAATAACTGCATTATCAACAATGCTGCTGATACTCTGCTTAATCTGATTAGTTATATCTCCAAAAATTGTTCCTATAGCTGCAGTACTTCCTGTACAATACTTATCAGAAAACTTCTTTTTGTCTTTATCATCTTTTATTTTCATAACATTCTGAGTTGAGCTTAAGAAATTAATCATCATATTATTATCAGTAGTATCACTTGATGTAAATCCTACACTATAAAATTTTGCATCAGCATGACGTGGCTTAGGTGGATTTTTAACTGTTCCAGCATTAGAATAATAGTAATAATCTCTATTATTTCTTCCTATTCCACCATAAGAAGTTATGCCTCCTATTACTCTGTTATATTCCTCCTGGGCATATCCAAAACATGCATCTGGAGAATCACTTCCCGGCCCCTTAACATTAGCTGGTGTATTATCCGTTCCTGCCAGATAGAATGTTGGGAGTCCGTCTGTAAACATAACTACAAATCTCATTGCATCTGGTCTATCTTTTTTTGAATCATCTAGAAGTTTTCCAGCCATCTTTATTCCTGCTTCAGTATTTGTACCTTGATTAGTATATATTTTTATTCCTGTCCCTTGACCTCCTACTGCTGTATTAATATCATTTATGCTGGTGCTGAAATTAAGATCAATATTTGCATTCTCAGAAAATGAAGCAATGGCTATTTTAATATTATTACCCTTGTTAATTGATGTATTACCAAGGACGTCTTGTGCTAATTTCTTTACAGATTCTTTTACAGCCTTTATTCTGCTATTATCATAACCACTGCTTGTTCCTCTGCTGTCATAACTCATGCTTGTTGACTTATCAATAACAACTACTATATCAGCCTGTTTAGGATCTGCCTTCTGAATTTTCCCTGCAACATCAAAACTAATTCTATACTGTCCATCTCCAGTCTTTACCGCAGATTTGTTCAGTGTAATCTTTCCCTCTTCTGGATCAGGCACATCTATATTCTCAGGCTTAACATAGATAGTTGGTGATTTTATTTGTAAAAATGTGTCTTTAGTAACCCATCTCGTATGCACAAATGGCCAATTCCAATCGCTGTAAGTTTCCTTGTATTTATATTGATAATTCACTTTAGCACTGCTAGTATTTACATTTTTGTATCCAGACACACCACTCTTTGCCTTTATATTATAAGTTATAGTCTGTGATGAGTTATGTGCCATTGACCCCAATGATTTTAATATAGTATTTCCATTGCTTCCCACAATAGAAAAGCCGTTATCTACAACATCTGTCACAACTACATTATATAGTGTTGTATCATCAGCATGTTTACTTATACTGTTTTTAATATTAAGAGTAACCTTAAACTCTCTCTCTGTATCATCTACTACTTCTACAGACTTTGTAATAGTTATCCTATCATCTGAAGATTGCTGAGAAATTGCTGCAGCCTCTGCTCCTAATGGTTTTGTAAATGGACTTATCATTAATGTGAATAGAAGTATAGATGCTACTAAGATAGGTACTATTCTTTTATCCCAAACATTATGCTTAGCTCTCTTTCTCCTCATATCTATACCTCCTTACTTGCTTTTTTCTTCATAGCTATTGCTATCAATAATATTGAAGCACCTGCTAAAATAATTACATAAGGAATAATGCTGCTGTCACCTGTATGAGGCTGAACAGTAACTTTTGTAGCATTAGGAACTACAGTTCCTTTATTTTGTGCTGTAAATATCCAGTTAACCTGTGCTGTCTTATTCATATATTCATTTCCTGAACTCTGGCCTTCCCACTTAACCTCAGCATGAAGATCAGCTTTGTCGCCAGGATTATATGAACCAAGACTTATATTCTTAATTAGTCCGTCTTCTCCACTTACAGGTCCTTCATAAATAACACTGCCTTTATATGTTACTTTGACCTGAAGTTTTGTAAGAAGGTCATACTGCTCCTTAGGTGTAACCCTTTCTGCTCTCAAATAAAGATCAAATGGGACATCATACTTATTATCAATTGTCATAGTTCTGTCTACTTCATCACCTGGAACCATATTGTCTTTATATAAAAACATTTTGTCTCCAGGTATTACTACTATTCCATTAGCATTCCCCTCCAGCTTCACATTTGAAGGGAGAGTCTCTGCAAAGGCATTTACATTTACTAATAGAAGAAGCGATAAGGTCATTACTATAACTTTCAAATAGTTTTTCACCCTTAACCCTCCTTTAAGATTTATTAACTATCTGAGTAAATTTAAGGACATATAAACGCCCTCACTTAAAAAATACTTTTTATTGCAAATCCTTAAGAGCTTTTCCCAGATCTGATTCTGCTGTTATTCCCCAGTCTGTAAATGCATCATGATCAGCCTGTACACCTTCAGCCTCTACATCAACATCATATCCCTTCCCCTGGTACTTATCATCAGTAGCAGTATTATCTAATGTTACTGAATCCAGAAGATATGATGTCACTCCAGCTGGAGCTACCTTACCTACATAATAATAGTAATCTCCATTCTTAACCCATTTGTTTGTAGTTGGAGAATCAGTCACTTCTCCAGATTTATAATTAAGTTTTATTTTGCTTAATTCCAGGCCAGCTGTATCTGTACCAGTGAACTTAGGTGTTAGTTTTACCCTTATAAACTGAGCATAATCTGCTTTATTTCTAACTGAAACATCCTTATTTACCTCATCTCCAGGCTTAACTGAATTATGAGGTCCATTTTCTGAATCATCAAATACTTCTTCTACCTGTATTCCAGTTTTAGCTGTTGTGAAACTGTTAGTTACAGAATCCTTAGATATAAAATATGCAAGAGTACCTCCTACAACTGCTGTAGTCAAAGCTCCTGCTATAACTAACGATAAAACTTTATTCCTTTTCATTTACTCTTCCTCCATATATTGCTTAATACACAGGTATATAAAATGCCATACCTGTGTATAATTAATTCTTATATTATATTTTATTTTACTGTCTGAGTAGTAGTTGGTATTGGATAAACTGTATTTTGACCTGTTGCTAAAGTGTCACTAGGCTCTTTTTCACCCTTATCAACAGTAAGTCCTTTCAAAGCAGCCTTAACATCATCTGGTGCACCTGCCCAGTCCTTATATGCATCATGATCAGACTGTATAGAATCAGATAAAACTTCAACATCAAAAGCTCCGCCAACATAAGCATTCTGATTCTCTTTAGTACCTACAAACTGTACAGACTTCAATAATAGTGGTGTATAATGACCTGATCCAACTACACCAATATAATAATAGTAGTCTCCTGACTTAAACCATTTTCCTTCTGTTGGTGTTTCTGAAATTGCATCTGTATTAAATACTGGGTTTAAGTTAGTACTAGTACCTTTAACAGCATCTGGAGCTGTCCATGCTGGAGTAATCTTAACTCTTATAAACTGACTATAAGAAGCTGTATTCTGTACCTGAACTTTCTTAGTTACATCAGCACCTGGAGTAAGCTTTGTTGCTTTCTCAGTGTCAAATTTTTCCCAAATATCAAGACCATGTGTTACATCATCATTATAACTTCCTGTAGTAAACTTATTTGTTACATTATCACTAGATGTAAACCAAGCTAATGTTCCTCCAACTATTCCTACTGTCATTACCCCTGCAACTAATAATGAAATTACTTTTTTCTTGTTCATAAATTTTCATTCCCCTTTTATTATTTATAAATTTCCATACTATAAATATATCTAAAGCTCGAACTAGAACTGTTACTTACATTTATTCATATGGATAGAAATCAAAGTTAACTTTATATACCACTTAATTTGTTGAGCATACCTTTTATCCCCTGATCTGAAATGCTCCATGTATGTGTATATACTCCCTTGCCATCAGCATCTTTGCCTGCAAGCACTGCTTCAGACTTTACATCAACCATAAGCTTTTTACCTTTGTATCTGGCTGCTAAATTATCAGGAACTTTTGCAGACACCGACTCTATAATTGAGTCTGTATTCTCATTCGTTGGCACAATCATGTTGTAATAATAATACCCGTCTTTTCCGTCAACCCACTTTGTATCCTTAGCATAATTTATTGTTACTATAGAAGTATCTCCTGCAAAAGGAGTTCCATCTTCATTAACCCACCGAGGGAAAACTGTAACCCTTATAAGTGCAGGGCTTCTACTTTTATTAGTAATCTGAACATTTTTAGTCTTTTGTGAGCCATCCCATGATGTCACATTCTTAAAACCATTTTCATTATTTTCAATATCAATTGTTCCGGTTTTAAAGCTATTGTTTTTAGCATCAGTTGATATAAAACTGGAATATGAACCAGCTATCGCAGTACCACTGATAACTACAGCTGCTGCAACCCCAGCAATACCTACTAAAAACTTCTTTTTAATCATTTATTTCCACCCCTTCTTCTTTCTGCTTTTTCTTATTTCCCCCAACTACATTAACAAGTACAAAAAGCAGAACTCCTACTGCCAATATAATAATGACTATCTGCATTAAGTGATTCTGTATTGACTGCATTGCTATCCCTATCTTATCTACATGGGATACAACTCTTCCAATCAGATACTTTTGAGCAACAGGATTAAGGTCTGTAACATTATTGGCATCGCCTTTAGTTACAAACTCAATTCCTTTATCATTTTTGACACTCTGTACCCTATGAGTAGTTATATTCTTACTGTTAGCACTTGCAAAAGTTATAATGTCTCCAGTCTTAACCTGTGATGGCTCTACATCTTTGACAATAACAAGATCTCCTGGTGCAATAGTAGGTGTCATACTTCCTGTAAGTACCACGTAGAACTTATATCCAAAAATAGAAGGCTGGACACCTGATTTTTTAGCTTTAATCATTATGCACGATACTGCTATCAATGCTATAATTACTGCATAAAAAACTATATTTCCTACTACCTTCCACACTCTTCTTACTTTCATCAAATACTCCCCCTACACTTCTGCTTCATTTTTTCTTCCTCTTTTTTGATCACTACTATACTATATTTTTATGTTGTAACTTTTATGATACTTTTTTCATTTTGGGGTATAAAAAAAAGCATATCATTTATTAAAATGGAACCTATATAGTAGACACTCAAAAAAGAGAATCTATTAAAATAGGTTCTTACCACAAAAATATAGTAAGTCACCTTTGTAAAGTTTCAGGGGTTTCACGTTCGGGATATTATAGATATTTAAAAACGAAAGATTCAACTAACAGATATAACATACCTGCCATATGGAAATAACCAGATGGCTTATTTGTCTACCATCAAAGATGGATCGACGAATGAAATTCTAGCTTATAATTTATCTAATAGAATAACCTTAGACATAGCTATAGATACAATATATAAATTAATGAAAAAACGTAACTTTACTCTACATAAAGATGCATTTATACACTCCGATCAAGGCAGCCATTATACAAGCCCTAAATTCCAAAAATTATTAAAACATTATAATTTAGGACAATCTATGTCTCGACGTGGTAACTGTTGGGACAATGCTCCGCAAGAATCATTTTTCGGACATATGAAAGATGAAATTGATTATAAAAGTTGTACAACTTTATCTCAGCTTGAAAAAGTTATTGATAAATATATGAAGTATTATAATAATCATCGTTATCAATGGAATTTAAAAAAGCTGACTCCTGTTGAATACAGAAATCAGCTTCTTGCTGCATAACTCTTTTTTTATAGTGTCCTTGACATAGGTACCACTTTATATAATATGATTGCTTTTTTAATTATTTAGCCTCACTGCGACTTCTTTTTTAGTTGTTAATGTAGAATAATATAAGTTTTTTAATTATTTTATTCGACTAAGTTCGTTCATAATAATAAGAGCTGTATCTTCAATTGCCCTATGTGTTATATCAATTTTCCTGCAGCCTACCTTTCTCATGATTTTATCTGAGAAATCAAGTTCTTCTAGAACTCTGGCATCACCTGCATACTCAATTTCTGAAGAAATACGCTTAAACTTATCAAGCCTCTTCTTTCTTATCTCAATAAGCTGCATTGGATCAATTGTTAGCCCAAAAACTCTTCTTCTGTCTATTTCATATAATTCATCGGGTACACCTACTTCTGGTACAAGTGGTATGTTGATTGCTTTTATACCCTTATTGGCAAGATACATGCTAAGCGGAGTCTTAGAAGTTCTTGAAAGTCCGATAAGCACCACATCTGCATTATGAAGCCCCCTGTAATCCTTGGAATCATCATACTGCATTGCAAATTCCATTGCCTCAATCCTCTTAAAGTAAATTTCATCAGTCTTCCATACAGCACCTGGATGATAATCTGGCTGAGTATTAAGTATTGTTGATGCCACATTGATAATTGGTCCAAGCACATTGATTATATTTATGTTCTTTTCAATACATTTCTGGGTAAGGTATTCTCTTGTATTTACTGTAACTATTGTTGAGACAATCATCACGTCATTCTCTTCATCCTGTAGTGATGTGACAAATTCCTCTACATCTGATCTTGTCTTTATGTATGGTATTCTCTGAACATCGACAGTTTTATCTTTAAACTGACTAGCTGCAGCTACTGCAACCTGTTCTGCTGTCTCTCCTATGGAGTCTGAAACTGCAAATATTTTTAGCATATTATCACTCCTCATTTTTATGTTACTGTTTACATTAAATTTTATACTCTTTTTTTACATTTTTCTACCTTATCTCTGCTTATTACTTTTTACATTATTTTTATATCCCTTGACAGCCAAATTAATCCTTCCACTTGCTTCATTATATGATAAAATTTATTTATACACATTTTATAGCTGTTAGATAAACAAGCAGCAGTTTTTGGAGGTAACATCATGAAAAAGAAAACTCTTGCAGCAACAGCACTGCTGCCTATATACTGGATAGTTTATTTCCTGTTTGAATTAGTAACAGGAAGAGTACATGACACAAAACAGATTGCATTCAACATAGTTTTTATAATCTTGTTTGCAGTTACAGGATTCATTCTTTTTAAAATAGGAATGAAACTAGAATCAGGTATTTCAGCAAAATCAGTAATTGCAAACTTACTTATATTTCTTATTATTGACCAAGGCATAAAGTTTATAATACACAAATGGTTTTTCAACAAAAGATTCGTTATAGTAAAAGACATATTAAGCTTTGATCCGATAATCAATTCTCAAGGTTCATGGCTTAATGCAAGATTTGGTACCAACGTAAGCTTTACAACACTTATAATTTTCAATATAGTCGGCCTTTTCTTAATTGCCGAGTTATACAGATATGCTCTATATAATAATTATAAATGTTTCTGGCTTGACTTCACATTTATCTTTATGTTCTCAGGTGCAGTATGTTCATTAATTGATAAAGCATGCTACGGCGGAAGCCTTGATTTTATCGGAATAATGCCATTGTTCATAGCAGACATAAAAGATATCTACATCTGTCTTGCACTATTCTTCTTTGTATTATTCTTCTACCTGACAGATTCATTCAAAGATGACAGCGAAAGCTCACTTAAAGACGACATACAGACAGTAAAAAGATTCTTTGTATTTATAAAGAAAGACATCACTAGAAAACTATAAATCTATTTCAATAATAACTTACAAACCAACGAATTGAAAAAATATAAAATATATAAAAGATTGGGGACTTTTAAATGTTAACTACACCACGCTCAAACAGGCTACATATTGGATTTTTCGGCAAAAGAAATGCTGGAAAGTCAAGTATCGTCAATTCACTTACAAATCAACACATTTCTCTCGTTTCTGACACTCCAGGAACAACTACTGATCCAGTAATAAAGTCTATGGAACTTCTTCCTATAGGTCCAATAGCAGTAATCGATACTGCCGGACTTGATGATGAAGGTTCTTTAGGAAAACTTAGAATAAAAAAATCAATAGAGATAATGGACAGAACTGATCTTGCTGTTCTTGTATTTAATGCGGAATTACTAAAAAATAATGAAAATTTTGATTTTGAAAAGAAATGGTTTAATGAACTGTCAAGGAAAAACACACCTATGGTAGCCGTTTTGAACAAAATTGATACTATTAAAGATAATACCAAACTGTTGGACAAGTTGTGCACTGATATCAAAAATGAATTTCATATACCAGTCGTCAAAATGAGTGCAATGAACAAACTAGATATATTCAGCCTTAAAGATGCACTTATCAAAGCTTCTCCATCTGATTTTGAGAAAGATGCTCTTGTTGGAGATATAATAAAGAAAAAGGATCTTGTTCTACTTGTTGCTCCACAAGATATACAGGCCCCAAAAGGCAGACTAATACTTCCCGAAGCTCAAACAATTCGAGATCTTTTAGATAATAATGCTATGGTACTTTCAGTTACTATTTCTGAACTTGAAGACGCTTTAGCATGTCTTAAAGACAAACCTGCTCTTGTAATTACTGATTCACAGGTATTCAAAACTGTTAATTCAATCGTACCAAAAGATGTACCTCTTACTTCTTTCTCTATACTTATGGCCAGATATAAGGGTGACTTGAAGACTCTTGTTGATGGTGCAAAAGCACTAGATACACTTGAAGATGGTGACAAAGTACTTATAGCAGAAGCATGTACACATCATCCCCTAAAGGGAGATATTGCAAGAGAAAAGATTCCAAGATGGATACGAGAAAAGTATAAAAAAGATATCGAATTTACAAATATAACAGGTGTAGATTTCCCCGGAAATTTGTCAGAATACAAAGTAATAATACAATGTGGCAGTTGTATGTTCACAAGAAAACAACTTATGTCAAGAATAATTAAAGCTGAGGCCAATACAGTTCCAATAACAAACTTCGGAGTTGCAATCGCTCATTTAAATGGAATACTTCCTCGCGTAATAGAAATGTTTCCAAAGTTAAATGATTAATATTAAAGCTTGTCTTTATCTTGCTTTTAAAATATATTAACGCTATAATATATTAAGTAAAATTTAATATAAGCAGCGTTGAAAAAGAAGAGTATATAAGCAGTGATTTTAAAGGGAGTCGATGATAGTGGAAATTCGATATTTCATCTTATAGAAGGAAGCTTTGGAGTTGTAATTTTTAAAGAGGGTTTTTAACCAATTTAGGTGGTACCGCGGAATTATGCTTTCGTCCTAATTTTAGGATGGAGGCTTTTTTTATTATTAAACAATATAGGTCTCTCGCACATTCTATATATTTAGTCAACAAATGATATTGATAAACCAGATTTTGAATAAGTGCACATCGCATAGAGCATAACACAAAGTATGCGTTATGAATTATGCACTATAAATTAATCCAGAAGTTTATATTATTATTTACAAGATTATCTTAGTGCAGTAGCTATATCAATAAAAAAATTTAACTTATGAAAGGATTGAAATTATGCATAACGAAATTTTAGCAGATCTTTTATTCCCTAACACAGACAAAACACCTGACTACTATCTTGCTAAATATCCTGCAAGAAGTCTTCCAGAAGGTGCTAAGGTTACAAGATATGCTCCAAGTCCAACTGGATTCCAGCATATAGGAGGTGTCTTTGCAGCACTTGTCAACGAAAGATTAGCAAGTCAGAGCAACGGTATTTTCTATCTTAGAATAGAAGATACAGACCAAAAGAGAGAAGTTGAAGGAGCTATTGAAGATACAATTGCAACTATGAACAACTTCGGAATGAACTTTAGCGAAGGTATGACTGGTGAAACTACTGAAAAAGGTAACTATGGTCCATACAAGCAAAGTTTAAGAAAAGAAATATACGAAACATTTGCTAAGGATTTAGTAAGAAAAGGATTAGCTTATCCTTGCTTCTGTAGCGCAGAAGAATTAACTGAACTTAGAGAAAAGCAGATGGCTGAGAAAGTTACTCCTGGATATCACGGAGAATATGCAAAATGTAGAAACTTAACTACTGAAGAAGCAGCTGAAAGAGTTAAAAACGGTGAAAACTGGATTCTAAGATTAAAATCACCTGGAGATCCTGAACACAGAGTTAAGTTCCACGACTTAATCAAAGGAAATATATCATTCCCAGAAAATGATCAGGATATAGTTCTTATAAAATCTGACGGACTACCAACTTATCATTTTGCACATGCTATAGATGATGCTTTAATGGGAACTACTCACGTTATAAGAGGAGAAGAATGGTTATCTTCACTTCCAATACATGTACAGTTATTCTCAGTGCTTGGATTCAAGACTCCAGAATATGCTCATATTCCTCAAATAATGAAGCTTGATAACGGCACAAAGAGAAAGCTAAGTAAAAGAAAAGACCCAGAAAGCGCAGTTTCATATTATAAAGAACAAGGATATCCTGTTACTTCAGTTATAGAATATCTTTTAAATATAATTAATTCTACTTTCGAAGACTGGAGACATGAAAATCCATATTTAGACTATCATAACTTCGAAGTTGAACTTAACAAAATGAGCAAGAGTGGTGCTTTATTCGACATCATCAAACTTAACGATGTGAGCAAGAACGTAATTTGTAAATTCAAGGCTGATGTTGTCTATGACCAATACACAACTTGGGCAAAAGAATTCGACAAGAAGATGTATGACTTAGTTACAGCTAATGAAGCTATGAGCAAAGAAATCTTCAATATCGACAAAGAAGGTCCTAAGCCAAGAAAAGACTTTGCTAAATGGAGCGATGTAGAAGAAAAGATTTACTACTTCTTCGATGAATTATTCTATAACGAATCAAAAGAAACTATAGAATATCCTAAGAACGTAAATCAAGAAGAAGCTAAGAGAGTTATTACAGAATACAAGAAGATATTTGATATTACAAAGGATCAGAACGACTGGTTCTCAGATTTAAAAGAGATGGCAGTGGAAATGGGATATGCTGCTGACAGGAAGAGCTACAAGAAAGACCCTGAAGCATTCAAGGGAATGGTTTCTGATGTAGCTGGTATAGTAAGAACAGCACTTACTCATAGAACAAACACTCCAGATCTTTATACTATAATGCAGATACTTGGTGAAGAAAAAGTTCAAGAAAGATTTAATAAATTCCTAGAACTATAAGAGGAGACTTAACTAATGAAGAGAGAAAATTTAACTATGCTTGCTGATTTCTATGAAATCACTATGGCTAACGGTTTTTTAGAGCATGGAATGGGTGAAAAAACAGCCGTATTCGATATGTTCTTCAGAAAGGTTCCTGATGATGGTGGATTTGCCATCATGGCAGGAGTTGCACAGCTTGTAGATTATCTTAAAAACTTAAAATTTACAGATGAGGATATTGAATATTTAAGAGAAAAAAACTTATTCAGTGAAAAGTTCCTTGATTACCTAAAAAACTTTAAATTCTCATGCGATGTCTGGGCAATTGATGAAGGTACTCCTATTTTCCCAGGAGAACCTATTGTAACTGTCAAAGGTCCTGCAATCCAGGCTCAGTTCATAGAAACTATGGTTCTTGTTACAATCAATCACCAGAGCTTGATCGCTACAAAGGCTAATAGAATTGTAAGAGCTGCAAAAGGTAGAGTTGTTGCAGAATTCGGCTCAAGAAGAGCTCAAAGTTATGATGCTGCTATCTTAGGTGCAAGAGCAGCTTATATAGGTGGTGTTGATGGAACGGCATGTACAATCACTGAACAGCTTTTTGGAATTCAGACTTATGGAACAATGGCTCATTCATGGGTTCAGATGTTTGACAGTGAATATGAAGCATTTAAATCTTTCGTTGAGACTTACCCTGATAACTCAATATTGCTTATCGACACATATAATGTATTAAAATCAGGTGTACCAAACGCAATAAAAGTTGCAAAAGAAGTTCTTGAGCCTATGGGCAAGAGACTTAAGGGTGTAAGAATAGATAGTGGTGATATTGCTTACCTTAGCAAAAAGACAAGAAAAATGCTTGACGAAGCAGGACTTACTGACTGCAAGATCATGGCTTCAAACTCACTTGATGAATATCTTATAAGAGATCTTATGCTACAAGATGCTAAAATAGATTCCTTTGGTGTAGGTGAAAGACTTATCACAGCAAAATCTTCTCCAGTCTTTGGTGGAGTTTATAAGCTAGTTGCTGTTGGTGACAATGATGCTAACCTTACTCCAAAGATAAAGATTAGTGAAAATGTTGAGAAGGTAACTACTCCAGGGTTTAAATCTTTATATAGATTCTACGACAAGGACACTAACAAGGCACTTGCTGATTTAATAACACTTCATGATGAAAAAATAGATGAGAGTAAGCCATATGTTATATTCCATCCTCTTTTCCATTGGAAGAAGACAAAACTTGAAAACTACTATGTAAAACCTTTATTAACACAGCTGTTCAAAAATGGCGAATGTGTTTATGAAGATAAGTCAGTAGATGAAATAAGAAGCTATTGTGCTAAAGAAGTAGAATCTTTATGGGATGAAGTTAAGAGGTTTGAAAATCCTCATACTTACTATGTTGATTTATCTCAGGACCTTTGGGACCTAAAAATAAAGCTTCTAGATAACTTCGGAAATAACAATTAATTTGATAAGTTTTATCTAATATTATCAGATAAAGGCCAAGGCACTGCTTCTGACTACAATGACTTAAATGTAAAAGAAAATTATAAAATAGTTAAGTAATTTATAAACAGCTTAGTAAATTTAATTTACTAGGCTGTTTTTTTATATGAATATATTATCCGAATTCATACATACGCAAAATGTTGATTTTTGTTACTTAACAATCCTTAATTTATATATTGTATTTTATTGCTTTATAAATGCAAATTAACAGTACAATAAACAAGTTTTTAACATAGGATATAACATATTTTGATAGAAGGTGATTAATATGTGTGGAATAGCAGGATGGGTAGATTTTAAAAATAATCTGTCCTTAAAATATAACATCATAAAAGATATGACAGAAACACTAAAGAAGAGAGGTCCTGATAATCATGGATATTATATAAAAGAGAATGTACTCTTTGGACATAGACGTCTTATTGTAGTTGACCCAGAAGGCGGTGCTCAACCAATGGTAAAAAAAATTACTGGTAGAGAATACTGCATTATATACAATGGAGAACTTTATAACACTGAGGATTTAAGAAAAGAGTTATATACTGAAGGTTATTCCTTCACATCATATTCTGATACTGAGGTGCTGCTTACATCATATATCTGCTGGGGAAAAGAATGTGTGAAAAAATTAAATGGTATTTTTGCTTTTGCTATATATGATGACTTAAACAAATCTGTCTTTATTGCCAGAGACCATCTTGGCGTAAAACCTTTATTTTATACAAAAAAAGATTCATCTCTTATATTCGGCTCAGAAATAAAAACTTTACTTGCTCACCCAGATGTGGAAGCCGTTGTTGATAGAGACGGCCTTACTGAACTTTTCTCATTAGGACCTGCTGTTAAACCAGGTACTGCTATTTTCAAAAATATAAAAGAGGTTCCTCCTGGTCATTATCTATATTTAACATCTGATAGTAAATGTGTCTTGCAAAAATACTGGGATATATCTGCAGAAGAAAATACTGAAAGCGTAGATGAGGCAATTGAACATACTCGTTTTCTGCTTACTGATGCAATAAAACGCCAGCTAGTAGGCGATGTACCTCTTTGTACATTTCTATCAGGAGGACTAGATTCAAGCGCTATATCAGCTATAGCTGCAGATGATTTTAGAGTAAAAGGCAAACAGCTTACAACATACTCTATAGATTATGAGGATAACAGTAAGTTTTTTAAGGCAACACTATTTGAACCTAGTTCCGATAAGTATTATGCCCAAATGATGGCAGATGTCCTGCATACAGATCATAGAAATGTTGTGCTTCAGCATGATCGTCTTGTTGCTGCATTAAAAGATGCCGTAATTGCTAGGGACCTTCCAGGAATGGCTGATGTTGATTCATCTCTACTTTTATTCTGTAAAGAAGTACGCAAAGATTTTATAATTGCTCTTTCAGGTGAATGTGCAGATGAAATCTTTGGAGGCTATCCATGGTTTACAAAAAAAGAACTAATTAATTCAGATACATTCCCATGGTCAAGATTTGTACCAGATAGAAAAAAGATTCTGTCAGACGACTTTAAATCTTTAAAAATAGAAGACTGTACAAACGAAAATTATCTTCATACTTTAAGAGAAGTCCCTCATTTAGATAATGAAACACCAGAACAGCATAGAATGCGTGAATTATTCTACCTTAATATAAAATGGTTTATGATGACTCTTCTGAACAGGAAAGACAGATGCAGCATGATTAACAGTCTTGAGGTGCGAGTTCCTTTTGCTGACCACAGGATTGTTCAATATGCTTTTAATCTTCCTGATAAAATTAAATTTTTAAATGGACGTGAAAAAGGACTTCTTAGAAAATCATTAGAAGGAATTCTTCCGCAAGAAATAATATACAGAAAAAAGAGTCCCTATCCTAAAACACACAATCCTGTTTATACAGATCTTGTATGCTCAGAAATGAGCCGTGTTTTAAACGATAATAGTTCACCTATACTTCCACTTATAGATACTGACTTTGTCAAGAATATGATTTTAACAAAAGGTTCATCTTACACAAATCCATGGTATGGTCAGTTAATGACAGGTCCACAGCTTTTGGCATATTTATATCAAATTAATGTCTGGCTTAAAGAATATAAAATTAAATTAGAAGTATAATAATACTGACTAGAATAAAGTAAAAAAACATCAGAAATATTTTTAATATTGACTTTAGATTAAAATACCCCTATAATATGAAATGTGTAAACATGTTACTGTTAAATCAGGCATAAGTTTCTATAGTTTAGGGACTTATGCCTTTTTTATATTAAACTTATTATATTATAATTACTTATGAGTAAATACACATGTGAAAGGATGTTTTTATTATGTTCGGATTTTTTAAGAAAGAATCTAAATTTGTAGCTCCAATTGATGGAAAGGTTATGAATTTATCAGATGTACCAGATCCAGTTTTCGCTGAAAAAATGGCAGGAGACGGTGTTGCAATTGACACAACAGGAGATACAATAGTTGCTCCATGTGATGGTGAATTAACTTTAGTATTCAAAACTAACCATGCTTTTGCTATGACACTTAGCAATGGTGTTGAATTACTTGTTCATATCGGAATCGATACAGTTTCTTTAAACGGAGAAGGTTTTGAAAGACTTCAGGAACAAGGAACTACAGTTAAAGCTGGAACTCCAATAATCAAAATTAACAGAGATATCATAACAGGAAAAGGACTTTCATTAATAACTCCAGTTCTTGTAACAAATGTTGATAACGTAAAAGACTTAACTCCAGTTTCTGTTGGCCAAAACGTAACAGCTGGAAATGATACTGTTTTAACTTATAAAGTAAAATAATTTTATTATTAAACATATTTAATTAAAATAGTCCACAATTATTGTATACTACTTGTACAATATTGTGGACTATTTTGCTATTTATGTGGATAACTCTATATTAATTTGTAAAGTATCTTATAATCTAATTTAATTGCTTCATAGCATCACAGATTATATCATTAAAAAATTATGTTTTTTAATGCAATTTCCTTTACATTAAAAAAAACACTTAACAAAAGTTAAGTGTTTTGGTGATCCACCCGGGAATCGAACCCGGGACACCATGATTAAAAGTCATGTGCTCTACCGACTGAGCTAGTGAATCATACTAACCTGGCTACCACCTACTCTCCCACACGGTTCCCCATGCAGTACCATCAGCTGTAATTGGCTTAACCATCCTGTTCGGAATGGGAAGGGGTGTAACCCAAAAACACATCATAACCAGATATAAGTTTTGTCAAAATCTACGATTTTGCCAACAAAACTTTACTCCTCAGCTTTGCTGAGCGAGTGTCCTTTATCTACTCCAAATCTTGGATTTGGTTTAGCAGAAGTTACTCATTCGAACGCAGTGAGAAGGAGTTTCCTTTTCTTCTTTGTTCATAACTTCTATTACTCAAAGAACAAAATGTTCTTTCAAAATTGCATATAAGTTTCATTACATTTCTTAATTGGTCAAGCCCTCGATCTATTAGTATCAGTCAGCTAAATATGTTACCACACTTACACCTCTGACCTATCAACCTTGTGTTCTTCAAGGGATCTTACTAGCTTACGCTATGGGAAATCTAATCTTGA
>NZ_VULX01000041.1 GCF_009696465.1 Inconstantimicrobium porci
TACACACATCCTTATTCATCATTTGAAAAAGGCACAAATGAGCGTCATAATGGGCTAATACGTCGATTTATCCCCAAGGGAAAGCGTATATCTGATTATACTGTTGATAACATAGGGTTTATTGAAGAATGGATGAACACTCTTCCACGTAAAATCTTAGACTACCGAACTCCAGAGGAGCTTTTTGAAAAGTACCTCGATGAGATCTATGCAGCTTAAAAATTCAAGGGTTCAAATGGAAAAATAAAATTAGTTCAATTTGTTATTGCAATTTATCATTATTTATATAGGAATTATTTGGACTATTTATAATAAATTTAATACAAAGACAGATTATTATAGCTAAAAAATCAATTAGGGGGAAATTAATATGTTGGAAAAAATTGAATATAATGATTATAAACTTAAATCTGATATGAAGACTACAACTATGACATTCCTGTTGATTTTTACTTTTGGAGGCATTTTCGGTTTCGTGTATGAAGAGCTGTTTTATAGAATTGATCTGGGCTATTTCGTAAAACGTGGCACAACGATGGGACCATGGATTCCGATTTATGGTTATGGTTCGATTCTAATTACAGTAGCGACATGCAGGCTTAGAAAAAAGCCTTTGATGGTATTCCTTACTGGCGGTTTAGTAAGTGGATTGCTTGAATATTTAACAGGATACTACCTCTATTCTGTAGCTGGTATCAGGCTTTGGGATTACAATAAGGAGATTTTAAATTGGGGAAATATTGACGGATTTATATGTTTAAGATCTGTTCTGTTCTTCGCTTTATCAAGTCTTATCTTGATATATATTTTAATTCCATTTATACAGCATCTAAAGGACAGGCTGTCAAAAAGGACTTTTGGTATAATGAGTTTAGGAATAGGATTGCTATTTTTTGCAGATGTAGTGGCAGCAGATATTCTTCATCTTTATTAAGACTTGCAGTTTTTGAGTATATATTTTACGTAAGATTAGATTGAAGGTAGATTTGAGGAGGACAGAGTATATTATGTGGACAATTATTTTTTTATTAATAATAGCATCCATGGTATCAGGACTTATTTATCTTGTCAGCAGGGTGTATAAAACTAATTTCATAGAAAAAACATCAAAAGGTAAAAAGTCACTGAGGATTCTTATAAGTATATTACTAGTTATAGCAGTTTTTGCAGCAGTATGGTTTGCTATGGGCAACATGAATGCAATAGTCTGTCTGATTCATCTTGTAGTATTCTGGATTTTATTCCATGAAACCTGGGCTTTTTGCACTACATTAAAAAGTTTGGCAGCCTTTGATGATTTTAATTCCATCTTTGCAAAGCATGATAAAAACGCAGTAAAAATCATTTAGTGCACTGGCACTTTTTTTAATGTAAAGGAAATTGCATTAAAAAACATAATTTTTTAATGATATAAAGTGTTGTAAATAAAGGGTTTACACGTTTGTGTAAAAGAATGGTAGAATGCAATTTCACCCTTTTTTATAAGAAGAGTTATAGCGATAGACAACTACCTTCATCTTTTCAGCAATAAAATAAGCTGCTGGAGTAAACATGCATGATAATAGAGCAAGTCGCCAGTCATAAATAAACATTATCACAAGATATGAAATAAGTAGTATTATTTTAAACTTTTTCATATATTATTATTAAGTTATTTGTAGATTAATCAATTATTGAAAATGATTTCTTAAGCTATATGATAACTAAATGTAGTTGACAATCAATATCAATTAAAGTACAATCATAATCAGTGAAAGATAAGTAGTATGATGAATGCTGTATAATATTTTAAATCTAAGGAGTATAAATAATGATTACTTTAAAAGAATTAGAAATAGGTAAAACTGCAAGGATTTCTTCAGTAGGCGGCGAAGGAGCCCTTCGTCAACATTTCCTTGATATGGGGGTTATACCGGGGGCAGAAATTACTATGGTAAAATATGCGCCAATGGGAGATCCGATGCAGTTTCAAATACATGGATATGAACTGACATTGCGTGTTGCTGATGCAGAAAAGATACAGGCAGAAGTGATAAAAGAAGCAACTGTAAAAAAGAAGGTAAACAAAGAAAAATCAGATTTTATTGACCATCCAGGATTAGGTGAGGGTGGTAAGTATCATGTAAAAGCAGATGAAAATCCTGTTCCAGATGATGAAAAGCTGACATTTGCATTAGCAGGTAATCAGAATTGTGGTAAAACAACATTATTTAATCAGCTTACAGGATCTAATCAGCATGTTGGAAATTTTCCAGGAGTAACTGTTGATAGAAAAGATGGTGTAATTAAAGGGCACAGCAATACTTTAATTACAGATCTACCTGGAATTTATTCTATGTCACCATATACTAGCGAAGAGATTGTTACAAGAGAGTTTATATTAGAAAATCATCCTAAAGCTATCATTAATATAGTAGATGCAACTAATATTGAAAGAAATCTGTATTTAACTATGCAGCTTATGGAACTTGATGTACCAATGGTCTTAGCACTTAATATGATGGATGAAGTAAGAGAAAACAATGGTTCTGTTTTAGTTAATAAAATGGAAGAAATGCTTGGCATACCAGTTATACCAATATCAGCAGCTAAAGGTGAAGGTATTGGTGAATTAGTAGATCATGCTATTCATATTGCAAAGTATCAGGAACGTCCAGGCAGACATGATTTCTGCAGCAAGGATGATAAAGGCGGAGCAGTGCATAGATGTATTCATGGAATTATGCATCTAATATCAGATCATGCAGAAAACACTGGTATTCCAGAACGTTTTGCAGCAAGCAAGCTGGCAGAAGGAGATAAGCTGATTTTAAAGAAGCTTAAATTAAGTAAAAATGAAGAGGACATGCTTGAACATATTATTATCGAAATGGAAGAAGAAAGTGGTCTTGATCGTGCAGCTGCCATGGCTGATATGAGATTTAGCTTTATCGAAAAAGTATGTGATGCAACTGTTATTAAACCAAAAGAAAGCAAAGAACATGCTAGAAGTATAAAAATAGATAAGATATTAACAGGAAAGTATACAGCTATTCCATCATTTATAGCAATAATGGCACTTGTATTCTGGCTGACATTTGATGTTATTGGTGCAGTTATGCAGGGATGGCTTGAATTGGGTATTGAATATCTGACAAATGCCACAGATGCCTTTTTTACATCTATAAGTGTAAATGAAGTTATACATTCACTTGTTATTGATGGAATATTCACTGGTGTTGGAAGTGTATTAAGCTTCTTACCAATAATCGTTACTTTGTTTTTCTTCTTATCATTACTAGAAGACAGTGGATATATGGCAAGAGTAGCTTTTGTTATGGACAAGCTTCTTAGAAAGATAGGATTGTCAGGAAGAAGTATTGTGCCAATGCTTATTGGTTTTGGATGTACTGTACCAGGAGTTATGGCAAGTAGAACTTTGCCATCTGAAAGAGATAGAAAGATGACAATTTTAATGACACCATTTATGAGTTGTTCTGCTAAACTTCCAATATACGCATTTTTTACAGCTGCATTCTTCCCAAGACATGGTGCATTTATCATGGTAGCTTTATATTTCATTGGTATCTTAGTTGGTATCATAATGGCATTATTAATGAAAAACACTGCTTTTAAAGGAGAACCAGTACCATTTGTAATGGAACTTCCTAATTATCGTATGCCAGGAGCTAAAAATGTTATGCAGCTTTTATGGGACAAGGCAAAGGATTTTTTACAAAGAGCATTTTCAGTAATATTTATAGCATCAATAGTAATTTGGTTCTTACAGACATTTAACTTACATATGAATGTCGTAAAAGATTCAAAAGATAGTATTCTTGCAGTTTTAGCAGGCAGAATATCACCAATATTCAAACCTTTAGGATTCGGAGACTGGAGAATTTCAACTGCACTTTTAACTGGATTTATGGCAAAGGAAAGTGTTGTATCTACATTGACAGTATTATTTGGTACTGGAAGCATTACAGGTATAATTACACCACTTGCTGCAGTAAGCCTTTTAATATTCAGTCTGCTTTATACACCTTGTGTAGCGGCCATTGCTTCTATAAGAAGAGAGCTTGGTACTAGATGGGCAGCATATATTGTAGTTGTACAATGTGCTATAGCCTGGGGATGTGCATTTATAGTGAAAATTGTGGGAACATTAATAGGAGCGGTATAAATTATGAATATACAGAGTATTTTAATTCTTATTATCATAGCAGTTATATCTGTAATAGTTCTTGTGAAAATGTATAAGAATGGCGGGACTTCATGCGGTGGAAGCTGTAGTTCATGTAATATGAATTGTGAAAAAAGAGATTATGCCTTAAAGATTAAAGATAAAGAATAATATGAAGCTCATGCAACTACTATAGTGGCATGAGCTTTTTTTATATGGGAATAATATAATTACCAGTTTTCTTTAATAAGTGCTAACGCTTTTTCAATTGTATGAGGACCAAATTTATAGTCAACATTCAGTCCTAATTCTTTTTGAAGTTCTCCAATATATTTAGTAGTTTTAGGACCGCAGATTCCATCTATTTTATCAAATGAATAGCCTAATGCTTGTAATATATATTGAAGTTGTTTGATTTTTTTACTATCACCATTTAGATAATCATTAGCAATTTTTACAGGGTCAAATCTTGACTCAGTATAAGCTTTAGTATAGGGTATACTTTACGTGATTCTGTGTTATGATATGGGTAATTCATAGTGATTATCCTCCTTGTTATTTTGGTTTCGCAACTTAATTATAACACGGGTAATCACTATGGATTTTTTATTGGTTCAATTTGATTATACAATTAGTCATGTAAATAAAGATAATGGGTTTGATGAAAAAGATTTAGGAGAATATATAGAATTTTATATGGAAAATCAGTATGTATGCAGATGGTGTATTGCAAAAATGGAAAGAAACAGTTTTAACAGCTGTTTCTTTTTGTGATTAAAAGCTGCCTCAGTAATTATCACCCTTAAGGGTTAAGCAAAATATTATAATAGCAGGAAGCGAAAGTGAGTATTATTTTTGGAGGAAAAATAAATGGTTAACTTAGGCGTTCTGCATTATATTTATGCAGCTATGACAATAATCATAGTCATAACTTTACTTAAGAAGAAAGAGATTGTTTTCCCTTGTATAGTGGGTATATTTTTACTGGGTATAGCAAGTTCAGGTAGTATCATGAAGGGAATTCAAATATTATATAATTCGCTGATGGCTTCGGGAATAGAGCTATTTACAATTATTGTCGTTATAGCACTAGTAGTATCTATGTCAAAGTCGCTTACAGCTATTGGAGCAGACGAAGTAATGATACGACCGATAAAGAAAATAGTTAAAAGCAGTAAGGCAGCATATTTTGTTTTAGGACTCGTAATGTTTGTGACTTCCTGGTTTATATGGCCGTCACCAGCTGTTGCACTTGTTGGAGCAATCATGCTGCCAGTTGCAATTGAAGTTGGTCTGCCAGCAATATGGGCAGCAGTTGCCATGAATCTTTTCGGACACGGTTTTGCTTTTTCAGGTGATTTTGTAATTCAGGGAGCACCGCAGATAACATCTAAGTCAGCAGGAATTGCAGTTACAGAAATGATGTCTGGAAAAGCACTTATACTATGGGTGGTTATGGGATGTACAGTTATACTTGTATCATTCATAATGCTACTTAGGGAAATGAGAAAGGAACCATCAAATTTTGTAGCTGATAGGACAATGAATCAAATTAGTAAACAAAAAATAAAAACTACTAAATTCACTTATTTTATAGCAGTATTTACACCAGCAGTTTTTATAGTCGATGTAGTATTAATGGTTAAATTTAATATAATCGGAGGAGATGCAACTGCATTAATTGGAGGAACTGCTATTCTTATAATGTGCCTTATAACAATATGTACTAAAAAGGTAAGCGAGGCATTTGAAAATGTAACGGAAAATATAAGACACGGATTTATTTTTTCAATAAAGATTTTTGCACCAGTTATAGTAATTGCAGCATTTTTCTTTATGGGAAATGGAGAGTTTGCACAAAAAGTTTTGTCTCCTAATGCACCAAGCATACTGACTGATTTAGGTATGGCTCTATCACAGAAAATATCAATGTCTAGAGCATCAGTAGGAATTATTCAGACAATAGTTGCTACAATTACAGGACTTGATGGCTCAGGATTCTCAGGGTTGCCTCTTGCTGGTTCACTTGCTAAGACTTTTGCAGTAGCAGGCGGATTTAATACAAGTGTAATAGCTTCTTTGGGACAAATCATTACTATGTATGTAGGTGGTGGTACTATTATTCCATGGGGAGTTATACCGGTAGCAGCTATATGCAATGTTAAAGCAGCAGATCTCGCAAGAAAAAATCTTATACCTGTTGCAATAGGAATTGCAGTAACTACTATTATAGCAATTATGATAATGTAATTAATGAAGAACTAAGATAAGAGATTGAGATGAAACTCTACAGAGTGAGTTTCAAGATAGTGTGGGGGGGACAAATCTCCCCTTAAAAACCTCTTAAATCTAGAATTTCAATATCATTATATGTTACAATATTCATAAAAGATATTGTTTACATTTCGTGAGGAAAGGAGTCCATTTATGAAAATAACAATTAATGATGTTGCAAAGGCAGCTGGTGTATCAAAAGCTACTGTCTCTAGAGTGCTTTCAAATAGTGAACGCATAAGTGATGATACAAAAAGGAAAGTAAATGATGTAATAAAAAATATGGGTTATATACCTAATGCAACAGCTAGAAATCTTGCAAAAAATTCTACGAAAACTATTGGAATTGTTATACCAATGGATGCAGGAAGTTATTTTTATAATGATTTTTATATTAAGTTAATGCAGGGGATTAGTTCTCTGGCTCAAAAAAAAGGATATTATATAATGTATGCGTTTGGAAATGACAAAGACGAAGATAAAGTCATAAAAGATTTATGTTCTAAAGGTGTGGTTGATGGAATTATAATGCTGAAGACTGAGCAGGATGATAAAACAATAAATTATCTTGCTGATAGGAAGTTCCCTTTTGTAGTTATAGGAAAACCTCTAGAAGATAATAATGTTTTATGGGTGGATAATGATAACTTTAAAATTGCATATGATTTAGTTTGCGAATTAATTAAAAATGGACATAAGAAAATATGTTTTATAGGTGCACAGGAAAAATGGATGGTTTATCAAGAAAGAATAAAAGGATATAAAAAGGCTCTTGAAGATAATAACATTCAGTATGATACTAATCTTGTATACTGTGGTGAGGAGTTTTCTGATGAAACAGGATTAGCTGGAATTAAAGAAGTTTTATCAAAAAGTGATCCTACTGCAGTAATTGCAATTGATGATCTTGTGGCAGTGGGAATAAATAAGTATTTTAATATGAACAGCATTAGAGATAAAGCACTTATCGGATTTAATAATACTATGCTTGCCAATTACCAGGCTCCATCAATAAGTTCGGTGGAAATATATGGAGATAAGCTTGGATATTATGCTGCTGAATTATTAGTTAATCATCTTGAGAAAATTGATGATGCTTCAAACTATAAAATAATAGATTCAAAAATAATATATAGGCAGACATATAATTCAATAATAAAAAGACAATAAAAAAAAAACAGAAAACGGTTGCGGATAATGTTTACATATGATACAATATAGTCACAGGATACCTTAAGTGTTTTTACAACTTTATGAAACCGGTTAACCAAAGCACATACAGGACCTGATATTTTTTACACTATTGTTAAACCGGTTGCACAAAGGAGACAAAATAATGAATTGGAAGAGAAACGCAGTAGCATATCAAATTTATCCTAGAAGTTTTAAGGACTCAAATGGTGATGGTATTGGAGATTTAAATGGTATTATTTCAAAGCTTGATTACCTAAAAGATTTAGGAATTGATGTTATTTGGATATGTCCTATATATAAATCACCAAATGATGACAATGGTTATGACATAAGTGATTATCATGATATTATGGAGGATTTCGGAACTATTGAAGATTTTGAAAACCTTTTAACTGAAGTGCATAAAAGAGACATGAAGCTTATAATGGATTTAGTTTTAAATCATACATCTGATGAACATCCATGGTTTATTGAATCAAAATCATCAAAGGATAATCCTAAGAGAGACTGGTACATATGGAGGAAGGGGAAGGATAATAATCCGCCTAATAACTGGGAAAGTATCTTTGGAGGTTCAGCTTGGGAATATGATGAAAATACAGATGAATATTTCATGCACTTGTTTAGCAGAAGACAGCCTGATTTAAACTGGGAAAATAAAGATGTCAGACAAGCTCTTTATACTACTGTAAACTGGTGGATTGAAAAAGGTATTGATGGTTTCAGAATTGATGCAATAAGTCATATAAAAAAAGAACCAGGGCTTAAAGATATGCCTAATCCACAGAATCTTGAGTTTGTACCAAGTTTTGATAAGCATATGAATGTTGATGGTATTCATGAACTTCTTGATGAATTTAATCAAAACACATTTGCTGGTCATGATTTATTAACAGTAGGTGAAGCAAATGGTGTAAGTTCAGATGAAGCAGAATTATGGACAGGAAATGAAAACGGAAAATTTGATATGATCTTTCAATTTGAACACTTAAGTTTGTGGGATGATAGTGATGATAGCTCATTACATATTCCAGCACTTAAGAAAGCCTTAAGCAAATGGCAGGATGCATTATATCAAAAGGGATGGAATGCATTATTTATTGAAAATCATGATATTGTAAGAGTTAATTCAAGATGGGGAAATGACAAAGAATATTGGAAAGAAAGTTCGAAGTCATTAGCTATGATGTATTTCTTGCAGCAGGGAACACCTTTTATATATCAGGGTCAAGAAATTGGGATGACAAATATAAAATATGAAGATATAAACTGCTATAATGATGTAGCTACTCACAATAGATATAAAAACAATGTGAATAAAGGTATGAATAAGCAGAAAGCATTGGAGCATGAATGGACTGTATCAAGAGACAATGCTAGAACACCAATGCAATGGGATGGTTCATTAAATGCTGGATTCACATCAGGTGATCCATGGATTGGAGTAAATCCTAATTCAAAAGATATTAATGTGGAAAGTCAGATTAATGACGAAGATTCTATATTGAATTTTTATAAATCGCTTATAAAAATAAGAAAACAATATAGAACATTCATTGATGGAAAGTATGAACTTGTTCTTCCAGATCATAAACAGATTTATGCATATACTCGTCAAGATGAGAACGATACAATGCTTATTATATGTAATTTGACAAAGGATGAAGCTGTTTTTGAATCAGAGTACATATTAAATAATCAAGATCTATTATTGTCTAATTATAATGATCATAATAACATTGATGAAAGAACATATAAATTAAGACCATATGAAGCAAGGCTTTATAAGATAAAGTAATTTAAACTTAGAAAAAAGAAATTAAAGAACATGACTAGAATTTGAATCTAAAAGTAAAGAAAAGGGGAATAATTATGAAAACAAAAGCTGATAAAAAAGGAATTTTTTCATTTGATTTTTGGCAAAAGTTTGGTAAAGCACTTTTAGTAGTTATAGCTGTTATGCCAGCAGCAGGTTTAATGATTTCTATAGGTAAACTGATTGGTATGAATTTTGATGCACCATTCATGCAGTCAGTTGCAAGAATTATGGATAGTATAGGATGGGCTGTAATAGGGAATATGCATATCTTATTTGCAGTTGCAATTGGTGGTTCATGGGCAAAAGAACGTGCAGGTGGTGCATTTGCAGCATTAATTTCATTTATCTTAATTAATCGTATTACAGGAGCAATTTTTGGTGTTAGCGAAGCAATGTTATCTGATAAGACAGCAGTAGTTAATAACTTTTTTGGACAAGCAATGACTGTTCCAGATTATTTCGTATCAATACTTGGTGCTCCGGCGTTAAATATGGGTGTGTTCGTTGGAATAATTGCAGGTTTCCTTGGTGCATGCTTATACAATAAGTACTACAATTTCGATAAGCTGCCATCAGCACTGGCATTCTTTAATGGTAAACGTTTTGTTCCGTTTGTTGTTATCATCGGATCAACTATAATTTCTTTAGTACTTTCAGTTATATGGCCATTTTTACAAACAGCTCTTAATAGTTTTGGACAGTGGATTGCGACATCACAAAATACAGCACCAGTTTTTGCACCATTTGTATTTGGTACTTTGGAAAGACTTCTATTACCATTTGGACTTCATCATATGCTTACTGTTCCAATAAACTATACTGAACTGGGTGGAACATATCAAATATTAACTGGTGCAGCAGCAGGAACTACTGTAGCAGGACAAGATCCACTATGGTTAGCTTGGATAACAGACTTAAACAATTTAAAGGCAGCAGGAGATATGACTGCTTACAATCATCTTTTAACTACAGTAACACCAGCTCGTTTTAAAATGGGACAAGTTCTATTATCATTTGGAACACTACTTGGTATATCACTTGCAATGTATAAGAATGTAGATAAAGATAAGAAATCAAAATACAAATCAATGTTTTTATCAGCAGCTTTAGCATCATTCTTAACTGGAGTTTCTGAACCAATAGAATTCTTATTCATGTTTGTTTCACCAGTTTTATATGGAGTTTACGCTGTATTAGCTGGAATTGGATTTGCTTTTGCTGATATAATAAATTTAAGAGTACACGCATTTGGATTTATAGAATTTATAACTCGTACACCAATGATGGTTAAGGCAGGAATAACAGCTGATTTAGTTTACTTTGTATTATTATGTGTTGTTTTCTTTGTAGTAAGTTACTTTATGTTCAGTTTCCTAATAAAGAAATTCAATATAGCAACTCCTGGACGTAAAGGAAATTATATAGACGATGAAAATGGTGACAACAAAAAAGATGAAAAAGTTTCTGAAGATAAGCAAGCTGAATTAATTATTAATCTTCTTGGTGGAAAAGAAAATATAGTTGATGTTGATGCATGCATGACTAGATTACGTGTTACAGTTAAAGATACATCAGTAGTTGGTACTGAAGATGAATGGAAAATGACAGGAGCTATAGGATTAATTCTTAAAGATAAAGGTGTACAGGCTATTTATGGACCAAAAGCCGATGTTATTAAGTCAAAAGTTCAGGATACATTAGGAGTGTAGATTATGAAATTATTAACATTAAATTGTCATTCATGGCGAGAAGAAAATCAGCTGGATAAAATAAAGTATTTAGCAAAGATTATTCATGAAAATCAATATGATGTAATAGCATTACAGGAAGTAAGCCAGCATATTGAAAGCAGCTTTGTAAATGATAAAATTAGGACTGACAATTTTGTATATGTTTTGCTGAGTGAGTTAAGAGCAATAGGTGATAGTAAGTATGATTATGTCTGGGATTTTGCACATCTTGGATATGATGTGTATGAAGAAGGAGTAAGCATAATTACAAAGCATCCAATCATTAACAAAGAAAGTTTTTATGTTAGTAGATCTTCTAGTAAACATTTTTGGAAATCGAGAAAACTTGTAAAAACTACAATTAGTATTGATGGAAAAGAAGCAGATTTCATCAGCTGCCATCTTGGATGGTGGAAGGATGAAGAAGAACCTTTTGATGAGCAGGTTGATAAGTTACTTGAGAAGATAAATAAAGATAGAACAACTTTCCTTATGGGAGATTTCAATAATAATGCAAGCGTAAGGGAACAGGGATATGACTATTTATTGTCTAAGGGTATGTTTGATACGTATGATATGGCTGATGACAGAGACGAAGGGATTACTGTCAAAGGAGATATTGATGGATGGGAAGAAAATGAAGAAAAGTTAAGATTAGATCTTATTCTATGTACTAAAAAGATTAAAGTTAAAAGTTCAAAAGTAATTTTTAATGAAAAAAATAAAAAAATTATCTCAGATCACTATGGTTTAGAGGTAATAGTTCAAAAAATATAGTACAATAGTATATGGAGTTTTCATTGTAATTTATAAAGTGGAAATTTAACCTTAAAAAAACGGGGAGGTTGTACAAATGGAAAAATACGCTGTAGGTGTAGATATAGGTGGAACTACTGTTAAAATCGGATTATTCACTATTGAAGGAAAGGTTTTAAGTAAGTGGGAGATAGAGACTAGAAAAGAATCTAACGGGAAGTATATATTAAGTGACATTGCTAAGTCTTTAGATGAAGAATTTGCTAAACAACATATAGAAAAAGATGAAGTTAAAAGTATTGGAGTAGGAGTTCCAGGACCAGTTACTGAAGATGGAAAAGTATTAGGCTGTGTTAATATTGGCTGGGATGTCTTTAATATTGAAGAAGCTTTAACTAAAGAAACAGGAATATGCGTAAAAGCAGGTAATGATGCTAATGTGGCTGCCTTAGGAGAATTATGGCAAGGCGGTGGTAAAGGCTGTAGTAATATGGTCATGGTTACATTAGGAACTGGTGTCGGTGGCGGCATTATAGTTAATGGAAAGATCATTGCCGGTACTAATGGTGCTGCAGGTGAAATTGGACATATCACTGTATGTAAAGATGAAAAAGAAGCATGCAACTGTGGTAAACATGGCTGTCTTGAACAATATACTTCAGCAACAGGAATCGTTAGATTAGCAGTTAATGCACTTAAAACAACAGATAAAGAATCAGGTTTAAGAAAATTTGATGTTATTACTGCAAAGGACGTTTTTGATTTAGCAAAGAGTGGTGATCAATTAGCACTTGAAATAGTTGATCATTTTGCAGATACTTTAGGTTCAGCACTTGCACAGATTTCATGTGTAGTTGACCCAGAGATAATTGTTATCGGCGGTGGCGTATCTAAAGCAGGAGAGATCATCACTGATAATGTAAAGAAATACTATCAGAAAAATGCTTTTCATGCTTCAAGAAACACTGAATTCAGACTAGCGCTTCTTGGTAATGATGCAGGAATATATGGTGCAGCTAAATTAGGAATAGATAAGTAAAATAATTTAAATCAAAACTGGAGTGGTGAATTAGATGCCACTCCAGTTTTGATTTTTAAGCTCTATCGTGATTATAAGCATTGATAATAAATTATTTATAAAAATATATTGACAGGTAATAATAATTATTATTTAATAGTTATTATAGAGATGTAAATTGTATTTTTACAAACAAAAGATGAATTTCGGAGGAATATAAAATGAAAGCATTTGTTGATGAAAATACATGTATATGCTGTGGATTATGTGAAGGAATCTGCGGTGAAGTCTTTAATATTGATGAAGGATATGCAGTTGCAGGAGAAGTAGGAGCAGAACATGAAGAACTAGTTAGAGAAGCATGTGATAGCTGTCCTGTAGAAGCTATCTCAATTGAAGAATAGTCAAAAGATAAGGAGAACACAAATATGTCACACGTATGTTTATGCAGAAAGATAACTGCTGAAAAGATAGAGGAAGCAGTTAAAAATGGAGCTAAAACTTTCTTAGAAGTTAAAGATGCAACTGGCGCTGGTGCAGGCGGATGCGGCGGCGGAAGATGCAGAAATAAGATCGAAGAAATAATAGAAAATAATAAGTAATAAAAAAGGCTGTATCAGAATTAATCTGGTGCAGCTTTTTATATTGAAATTAAATAGGATAATTTATTATCAAACACGCTATATGGTAAAATGATGTAGTTATTACAGCCTATACATGTTATATTTATAAGTAGGAAAAGGGATATTATGGGGTGATTAAATGGCGAAAATAATGCTCGTGGAAGATGATGAAAAGCTTAGAAACAATATTTACAGTTTTCTAAAGTGTAAGGGATATGACGTTTACGATGACATGGATTTTAAAGATGTCATTGCTTATTTTGATAAAGTAAATCCTGATATTGTGCTGCTTGATGTGAATCTGCCATATGATGACGGCTTTTATATATGCAGCGCTCTAAGAAGAAAGTCTCATGTGCCTGTGATTTTTATATCAGCAAGAAGCAGGGATATAGATTCTTTCTGTTCATTACTTCCATAATGGGCATCCTGTTCTTCATAGCATCAGCTTCTGTATTATTCTTCAATCAGTATATTGAACTGGATGAAGTGAGAGCTCAGTTTAAGAAGCTGTACAAGATTGGAATTGTGAAGAAGGAAGCAAAAAAGATGATATCATTTATGTTTCAGATATCATTATAACTTATTTACTAATATATAATCAATATTTAATTAAAATTATTTATCAACTTATAGGATTTATTGCTCAACATATTCCACTTAAGCAAATGCAATTTGATGATTCAAACAGTCCTAAATATCAAAAGTTTAAAGTAGATAAACTGCCTATAATCAAGCATTTTGAGCAGGTTGATTACAAACTGCTTTTAGCGTATTACAAGCATAAATATAATAAAATTATCAAGCCCGTCCAAAGACGTAACGGTAAAACTATATCCCACAAAATTGTCTGTCCTAAATGTGGTGCAAATCATGAATATATTTATGATAACAACGGCTGTAAAGGCCAATATCAATGTAAAGTTTGTGGCACTACATTTAAAGAGTCTAATTTTGTTACTAAGCCATTAGTTTTTAAATGTCCATACTGTGGCTCGACGCTTACGGAACGTAAGGAACGAAAACACTTTAAAATACATAAGTGCACTAATGACAAATGTTTCTATTATCTTGCAAATTTAAAGAAACTCGATAAAAATATAAGCCATGCTGAAAAATCAAAATATAAGCTTCGCTATATTTATAGAGAATTTACTCTGCCGATGAAACCTATATCAAAGTCAAAGGTATTAAGCACTATGTGTGGATTGTAATGGATGCTTGTAAGAAATCTATTCTTGGATATCAAGTATCGGACACACGTGCCGTAGGTCCGTGTATTCTTGCTATGCGTATGGCTTTTGACAAGTTTAAAAACTTTCCTAACAAAACTCTTAAGTTCATTGCTGATGGCTATAGTGCGTATCCACTTGCAAAACAGCAATTTGAATTAGAAGAAGAGAAAATCTTCGACTTAACTCACGTCACTGGAAGCCTTTAAATGAGCTTAAAGAGTTAGAGTTTGCCGAAAACATGCCTGCTAAATGGCAGATACTCATTAGCTTAGGTCAACAGACAATCCTTCAAATGCAAGAATCAAATGTTTCCTGATAAATAATCAAATCAAATATTGTTTGAAATTTTTGCCTCCGATAGCGAAGGCCTATTTGCTATATTCAATTTTAAAAATCAAATGAAAGATTAAGTTCATACAATATTTTATGTTTTTATTCTACAAAAAAGAGACTGAACAGTTTTATGTTTTTACACAAAACTATTCAGACTCAATTAATTAATTTTATTTTTCTTCTTCAGTGTTTTCTGTTTCATCTACATTTTTTGCATCACGAAACTTATTTACTTCATCGATTAAATCTGTTTGTACTTCTACACTAATATCCATATCATTTTGTATACCTAATACTGTATTTACTAAATCAGTAGTAGTTTTAGCTGTGTCTTCAACACCCATACTACTTTCATTAATTGACTTTGTAATAACTGAAATAGATTCAGTTATATCATTTATTAATTCATTAAGCTCATTTGAATTACTTACAAACTTCTGTAATACTTCAGTGAATTTTTCAGCATCTTCTTCATACTGAGCACCAATTACAACATTTGATTCGTAATCTGATAAAACTGTACCATTAATAAAGTTAAGCATATCCGAAACATCTTTTGCTAAATCAACAACAGCTTTATTAATTATAGCACTGATTTCTTGTATATTATTTGTAGTGCTTTCACTTACAGCCGCTAAATTACTAATTTCTGTAGCAACAACTGCAAATCCCTTTCCAGCTTCCCCTGCTCTAGCAGCTTCAATTGATGCATTTAAAGCAAGTAAATTAGTCTGAGATGTGATATTCAGAATTTCATTAGAAAGTTCATCTATTAATTCTACCTTTTTCACGTTTTCTAATGAAATATTTAAAGATTTATTTATCTCTTTTACCATATTAGATATATTGTCTTTTTGCTTTGCAGATCCAGCTTTAAACTCTTCTGAATTTTTTCTAATTACTTCAGCAAGTTCAGTTCCCTGCTTTGTATCGTTATTAATTTGTTTAGTAAATTCATAAGCATTATGAACTCTTGAGTTTATGTCATTAGTTGATAATGTTATATTCTCCATATTTGCTGCTAATTGTTCCATAGTAGCAGAAGTAGTAGTTATACTATCATTAGCTTCAAGTATCTTTGAGGCTACATTTTTATTTGCTTCTTTTAAAGATAAAGAAGAATTTTTAACTTTTGCAACTACATGTTCTAAAGTCTCCATAAATCCATTAATAGCTTTAACTAAAGAACCAACTTCATCATCACTCCTAACTTCTAATCTTAATGATAAGTCACCTTGTCTATTATTTATATCATCAATTAAATTATTTAATTTATGATTTGCATCATTAACAGGATTTATTACTTTCTTTGTAATATATCTAAAACATATAACTGCAGCAATTAAGAATACTACAAATGATATTACAGAAACAACAAGTATTCCTGTAATAAGACCTTCCTGAGTTTTAATGACACTGTTAATATTATTTTTACTGTTATCAAATAATATTCCCCATACGTCATCCATTTCATCATCTAGTTCTTCAACATCTTTTGTCATAACAGTAAATGCTTCACCTTGTTTACCTTCTTTACATAAAGCTACTACCTTATTTGAAAGTTCAGCATACTTATTAAATACTTCTTTATATTTATCAAAACTTTCAATATATTTTTCATCAGTACTTTGTTTCTTTAAAGTATCTATAGATTCATTTATTTCTTTGATCTTTTTTTCAATTTTACCAGCAGTTTTTTCCTTCATCTTGTCGTCATTAGCTGCTATATGTGAATAAAGATTTTTTTGTAGATTCTCATAATTTGAATCAATGTCATTAAGTATTAATAAGTTTTTCATATATACTTCATTAATCTGTTTAGTTAATACATTTGCTTTTCTTATTCCATTAACATTAGCAACAGCATATACAGAAAAAATCACAGCTAAAAGTATAATTACAGCACATACTTTTACTTTTAATTTTTTAAACATATAAATTCCTCCACCCTTTTTTCTTTTATTAATAATTAAATTAACTTTTGCTTTTAATTATTAGACAATATATTATTTTTTTTCGACGCTTTTAATGAAAATCTTAATATTTTTTATAAGTTTTTTGCTTTATATGAAATTTAATTCGTGCGATTTTAAAAATAATTTAGATTTTAAAATTTAAAATTTTGGAAGAAACTCCAGAGAAAATTAGGAATGAAGAAAGCAGAATGAAGAATTAAGGATGAAACCAGGATTAGTGAGTAAACAGTAAATAATAAGTACCTGTACAAAAAAATAAAGCTGCCATCTGGCAGCTTTTATCGGTTAGTCTTTCTACATTCTTCCGGTAATTTTTCTGACCATGGAAGAAGATCATTGGAGCTAGAATATAAATAGTACAAGTTAAAAGTGGATATTTCTCAAAAAGAGTTATAATAAAAATATGATGAATTGGAGGAATTGAAATGAGTAAACAGTATGATAAGGAATTTAAGGAAAATGCA
>NZ_VULX01000042.1 GCF_009696465.1 Inconstantimicrobium porci
CTTTATAAATATTAGTTTTTATAAGCATAATTACCTCCAAAAATTTATGAAATAATTATAACTTATAAAAACAATTTCATGCATTCTTAAACGATCGTTTATTTACATATTTATTGTAGCATTTATAGTGTAGATTTAGGTAAAATAATTACTCCAATCGGAATCATAGCAGTGCCAAAGTATAATTTAGTCTTACTTAAATTCAAGTACTTTTTTATTTATAGATAGGTAATTAGAGAGAAGCAGATAGAAATAATAGTTTTCTTTGAAACGGAGAAATGTTGAAAAAATCTAAGATAAGAAAAATGAAACGGGATAAATAGAGAGTTTTAAAGGTGGAATGAATAAGTTATATAAAATAATTTAATAGTTATGTGTAAATAACATTAGTTTGTGTGGTAACATACTTGGAATGCTTTGAGTAATACTAATATATAGAATAAGTTAGTAATTTAAATATTATAATTTTAATATATATTTATAGAATAGTTAAAGACAAGTAGTTTGAAGCTAACCCGTAATGTGGGTTAGCTTTTATGCTTTAAGGTCTATACTCGGTTTTATGGCATACTGGACATGGTGGAAGAGTGTCTGTATTATCATCAAGTTTTACTTGTTCTCCACAATTAGTGCAAGTATATGTTCCTATTCCTGGTTTTTCTCCTGTTGAGCTCATTTATATCACTCCTTTCTTGTTAATTATATCATAAAATGTTAATATATAATTACATAAATTGTATTATTTGTATTTTCTTCTAAAGTAAATAACTTAATAAAATTGAAAGAATGATGAAGTGATTAATAAGTGTAATGCTCATGAGTATAGAGTGTATAATATTATGCTTCTATATATTTTAAAATCAAGAAAGGAACTATAGTAATGAAGTTTTTAAACATATTAAAGTTAAATATAATTCTAGTATTGAAAAAAACCATATTAATTGCAAGTGCATTATTTAGTGCTCTTGCAGTTATATTATCATTTGTAACTTGGGATGATATAGGAATTAAAAAAATCTGTGATAAGTGTCTGATTTTTATAGTAATGCTTATATCAGCTTTAGTAATAGCTATTTTGTATTATACTATTTTTAGAAGGAAAAATGTTATTTGGGAAAAAGGTAAAGGTAAAATTGTAGTCCGTTATGGAGATTTGATGAAAATTGGATTTGGAAAGAAAAATGATGAGAGGATTGTAGTAATTCCAGTAAATACATGTTTTGATACTATAGTTGACACGAATATAGCCCGTCAGGAGAAACCTCTTGTATCACCTTCTAGTATACATGGAAAATGGTTAAAAAAAATGGGTATGTCGGCAGCTGATATAGATAGTAAAATCAAGGATTCTATTAGAGTAAGAGATATTAAAGCAGTTTGTGAAATTCCATTAGGAGAGAAAAAGAGAGGAAATAGATTATGTTATAGAAGAGGTACAGTTGTTCCCGTTGAAGGAGAAAATAATGTTACATTCTTTTTATTAGCATTAGCTGAATTTGATTCTAATAATAACGCTCAATGTACAAAAGATGAATTTATAAGTTGTATTAAATCATTAATTAGTTTTTATAATAGAAACGGACAAGGCATAAAAATGTTTCTACCACTAATGGGAACAAATTTGTCTAGAGTTGATTTATCTCACAAAGATGCATTGAATAAAATTGTAGCATTATTCAAGCTATACAATGATCAGATACATGGTGAAGTTAATATTGTTGTATATGATAAAGATAAAGACAAAGTGTCTATATCAGATAAATAAAGTATATAGGAGGAATACTATGGCTTATAGAAATGGAAATTATTCTGCTTTTTATGTAGCAGAACCTTTTAGTGAGAGCTCGTTAGGTGCAAATGCAACTAAGGATTTTGTTTCTTATAACTTATTAAGAGCATGGCGGGCTAATGATACAACATTCCCTTTTATTGATTCACATCAAAAGAATTACAATGTAAGAGACGGGAGTGATTGGGAAAAAACGCTTAAACCTAGGTTGCATGATAGATTAAATAATTCTAAAAATATTATACTTTTTTTAAGTTCCGTTACTAAAAATAGTCGTGCATTAAGGGAAGAAATTGACTATGGAATTAATACTGATGGATTACCAGTGATTGTAGTATATCCGGAATACTCAGAAAAAAGTGATATATATGAGAATTCTTCAATTAAGCAAGAGATAAAAGACTTATGGGATAAACTACCGATTTTTCGAAATTCAATGGATGATGTTCCTACTATCCATATACCTTTTAAAAAAGAATTAATAAAAAAGGCATTAGAAGATACAGATTTTATGGTTAGTACAAAGGGAGAAGCAAAAGCTTATTTTTATAAATAAACTAAATATGTGAAGAAGGAGAATTAATATTTATGAGATATAGAACTAAAACTTATATAGCTGGAGATTGGACAGGCGATAAAGATGCAGTTGATCAGTTGTATAAATGGAATAACAGCAATTATTGGGGGTTGTCGTTTCATGATGCTCATGAAATAACACAGTCTGCTGATAGTAGTAGAAACTGTAGCATTAAAGCTTCATTGAGAGCTAGACTTGATATATCAAAAACATTTGTATTGATTGTAGGAAATGGTACTAAATCACGTAGAGCTGGAGAATGTAATTATTGTTTTAAGAATAATTATTGTGGCAGTTCTAGTAACAAAAGTTTTATTGAATATGAATGCGATAAAGCAGTACGTGATAACTTGAAAATAGTAGTACTGTATAATTCGGCAAAAGTCAATAAAAATTTGTGTCCTGATGCTGTAAGATATCAGGGGGTTCATGTACCTATGTGCTATCGAGAAGGTGGCAAGCTTTATTGGGATTATCAGACAGTAAAAAATGCAATAAAAAATTGTTAACTAAAATATTGAATTAAGGGCTTCTCAACTAAGAGGAGTCTTTTATTATGTATTCAGTCTGATGTATCAAAAACGATTGTTTATGGAACATTTTTAAGAATAACGAAATTATGCTATTTATAATATATAATAATGTGTCAAAAAACGTATCAAAAACAATTATAATTATGGTACGTTTATGGTACAATTAGTGGTAAGTGTACAAGATATGTAAAGGAGATGAAACAAATGATAGTAGGCTATGCAAGAGTAAGTACAAAAGATCAGAATTTAGATAGACAAATAGATATGCTAGTTGACTATGGTGTAGATATTAGAAACATATACAAAGAAAAAATGACTGGTACTAATATAGAAAGACATGAGCTTAATAGAATGATAGATGAATTAAAGGCAGATGATGTTGTAGTTATTGCAGACTTGACAAGAGTAAGTAGAAGTACAAAAGATTTATTAATGATTGTTGATAAAATAAAAGAAAAAGGTGCCAAGATAAAAAGCATTAAAGATACTTGGTTAGATACAACTAGTGAAAACCCATATAATGATTTTTTATTAACAGTTATGGCAGGAATGAGCCAATTGGAAAGAGATTTGATTAGTGCAAGAACAAAAGAAGGACTTACTTCAGCTAAAGCAAGGGGAAGAGAAGGTGGAAGACCAAATAAAAGAAATGAGAAAGCTGAGATTGTTAAAACACTTTATAATCAAGGGCATAAAATAACTGAGATTGTAAAGGCAACAAATCTAAGTAGATCCACTATATATAGGATTATAAATAATGATACTTAATTAAGTATAGTGATAAAGTAAATAATTAAGATGAAGTTTTGTTAAAAATAGCGTACAATAATACATATCAAAAAAATAAAAAGTAGTATAAGAAGGAGTAGGTAGGTTATGGCAACTATAGGATTTGAAGAACAACTATGGGCATCAGCAGATAAGCTTAGAAATAATATGGATGCATCAGAGTATAAGCATGTAGTATTAGGTCTTATATTCTTAAAATATGTTTCAGATACATTTATGGAAAAATGGGAAGAGTTAATGGAAGATGATCCTGATTTTGCAGAAGATAGAGATGAATATTTAGCAGAGGGTATCTTCTGGGTGCCAGAGAATGCAAGATGGAATTACATAGCTGAAAAATCAAAGTTACCTGAAATAGGTTCAATTATAGATGAAGCTTTAGATAGTATTGAAAAAGAAAATGATACATTAAAAGGAGTACTTCCTAAGAATTATTCAAGACCAGAGCTTGATAAAAGAATACTTGGAGAAATAGTTGATTTATTCTCTAATATCAATGTTGGTGGAAGTATAGCTAAGGAAAAGGATGTACTAGGAAGAGTATATGAATATTTCTTAGGTAAGTTTGCAGCTAATGAAGGTAAAGGTGGAGGAGAATTCTATACTCCAAAATCAATAGTTACTTTAATGGTAGATATGATAGAACCCTATAAAGGATATGTATATGATCCAGCTTGTGGGTCAGGTGGTATGTTTGTTCAAAGTCTTAAGTTTGTTGAGGAGCATAGTGGTAGTGCTTTTGATATATCAGTATATGGTCAAGAGTCTAACCCAACAACTTGGAAGTTAGCTAAGATGAACCTAGCTATTAGAGGAATAGAAAACAACTTAGGAAGCAAAAATGCAGATACCTTCCATGAAGATTTACATGCAGGATTAAAGGCAGATTTTGTACTAGCCAACCCTCCATTTAATCAAAGTGATTGGGGACAACAATTATTAGAAAATGATCCAAGATGGAAGTTTGGAGTACCACCATCAGGAAATGCTAACTATGGATGGATTGAACATATGTTAGATAAGTTAAGCCAAAAGGGAAAGGCAGCAGTAGTACTTGCTAATGGTTCATTAAGTTCAAATACTTCTAATGAAGGTGAAATAAGAAAGAATATATTAGAAGCAGATTTAGTTGACTGCATAGTAGCACTTCCAGATAAGTTATTCTATACAACAGGAATTCCAGTATGTATTTGGTTCTTTAATAGAGATAAGAAGAATAAGGGTGAAACTTTATTTATAGATGCTAGAAAACTTGGAACAATGGTTAATAGAAAGTTAAGAGAATTAACACATGAAGATATAAAAACTGTAGCAGATGTTTATCATGCATTTAATAAAAATGAAGATTATGAAGATAAGCAAGGATTCTGTAAAAGAGTTAGCTTAGATGAAATAAAGGCTAATGATTATATTTTAACTCCAGGAAGATATGTTGGAATTGAAGAAGAGGAAGATGATGGAGAACCATTTGAAGAGAAGATGGATAGATTAACTAAGACTTTATCAGAGCAATTCAAGAAGAGTAAGGAATTAGAGGATGAGATAAGAAAGCAACTTGGAGGAATTGGATATGAGTTGTAATAAATTTGATGAGTATAGATTAGGAGATTTAGTGGGAATTTCATCAAGTAAAAGAATTTATGCTAAGGAATACTTAGATTACGGGATACCTTTTTATAGAAGCAAAGAAATAATTGAAAAGCATAAAGGTAATGAAATAAGTACAGAGTTATATATTAGTGAAGAAAGATATAACGAATTGAGAGAAAGATTTGGTGTGCCTAATGAAGGAGATATATTATTAACATCTGTAGGTACTTTAGGTGTTCCTTATTTAGTTAGAGATGAAGAATTTTATTTTAAGGATGGTAATTTGACATGGTTTAAATGTTTTAATAATAAGTGTAATAATGAGTTCATTTATTATTGGTTACAAAGTCCTTTTGCAAAGGAACAAATATATAATAAATCTATCGGTTCTACTCAAAAAGCACTAACAATAGATACCTTAAGAAAGTTTAAGATAAGTTTACCTAATTTAGATGAACAAAAGAAAATAGTTTCAATACTATCTTCACTAGATAAAAAAATAGAATTAAATAATGAAATGAATAAAACTTTAGAAGAAATGGCTCAAGCTTTATTTAAAAGATGGTTTGTTGATTTTGAGTTTCCTAATGATGAAGGTAAGCCTTATAAGAGTAGTGGCGGAGAAATGGTTGAAAGTGAATTAGGGATGATACCTAAAGGGTGGAGTGTTAAGAAGATTAAAGAAATAGGAGAGGTTGTAGCAGGAGGAACTCCTTCTACAAAAAATGCTGAATATTATGATGGAAACATTCCATGGATAACACCTAAAGATTTATCAGGATATGATAGAAAATTCATATCTAAAGGAGCAAGAAGTATTACGGAGTTGGGCTTGCAAAAGTCAAGTGCAAAGTTAATGAAAAAAGGTACTGTATTATTTAGTTCAAGAGCTCCTATAGGATATATAGCTATTGCAGATAATGATGTGACAACTAATCAAGGATTTAAAAGTATTGTCTGTGATGAAGATATCATAAATAATAATTATGTTTATCACTATCTTCATTATAATAAAGATGGCATAGAAAGTGTTGCAGGTGGTTCAACATTTAAAGAAGTATCAGGGACAACTATGAAAATGCTTGATATACTTGTTCCACAAATAGAATTATTAACTAAATTTAAAGAAGTTTTAGAAGCTTATGATAGTAGATTAAAATCAAATTATAAAGAGAATGATTCGTTAATCGAATTAAGAGATTCCTTATTACCAAAACTTATGAGTGGTGAAATAAGAGTAGAAGACATAGAGGCTAACCTATAATGGGTTAGCTTCTTTCAATATCAGTAGCTTTATATTTACATAAATATAGGATATAATTATAAATAATATTATTACAGGAAAAGGGTATAAGACTATGAAATTTCAAGAAGCAAGTTTAGAAAATTTAGTCATAGAAAATTTAAGAGACATTAATTATGAATATATTCACGGAAGCAATTTAGAAAGAGATCCTAAAGATGTTTTACTATTAGATAAATTACATGAAGCTTTAGTTAAAATCAATAAAGATTTATCAGAAAGCACAATAAAAGAAGCAGTTAGAAAAATAAGAACCTTCGAAACAAATGATGTATTTACTAATAATAGACTATTTCATAAATACTTAACTGAGGGCATTGAGGTTACTGATTTTATAAATGGTGAAACGGTATATAGCACTGTTAAGCTGATTAATTATAACGAACCAGAAAACAATGACTTCCTTGTAGTTAATCAATTAGAAGTTAATGAAGATGATATTAAAAAAATACCTGATGTTGTAGTGTATGTTAATGGGTTGCCTCTTGTATTAATGGAGCTTAAAAGTACATCAAGAGAAGAGGCTACTATTGAACATGCTTATAATCAACTTATGAATTATAAAAATGTACATATACCAACATTATTCTATTACAATGCTTTCCTAGTAATTAGTGATGGAGTTAATACTAAGGCAGGTACCCTTACAGCACCTTTTGACAGATTCATGGCTTGGAAAAAGGTTGAGGAATCTGATGAAATTAATGATAAATATAACTTTGAAACATTACTTTTAGGAATGTTTGATAAGGCAAGATTTTTAGATATAGTTAAGAACTTTATATTGTTCACTAATAAAGGAAAGATAATGGCAGCATATCATCAATATTATGGTATGAATAAAGCTATAGAATCAGTAAAAATAGCTGTTAAAACTGATGGAAGGGCAGGTGTTGTATGGCATACTCAAGGTAGTGGGAAGAGCTTTTCAATGACTTTTTTAGCAGGTAACTTAGTTAAGAAAGAAGAACTTAATAACCCAACTATAGTAGTTATAACAGATAGAAATGATTTAGATGGACAGTTATATGGAACCTTTGCATCAGCTCATGAATTCTTAAGACAAAAACCTATTCAGGCAGAAAGCAGACAAGATGTAAAAGATATATTAGATAATAGAAAAACAGGTGGAGTTATCTTTTCAACTATACAAAAGTTTGAAGAAGAAACAGGACTTTTATCAGAAAGAAAAAACATTATAGTTATGGTAGATGAAGCTCATAGAACTCAATATGGTTTAGATGGAAAGGTAGATTTAGAATCAGGTGAGATTAAATATGGATATGCTAAATATTTAAGAGAAGCTCTGCCTAATGCAACTTATATAGCATTTACAGGTACACCTATAGAAACTGTTGATAAATCTACTTATGGAACATTTGGTGATCTTATTGATGTATATGATATGACTCAGGCAGTACAGGATGGAGCTACTGTAAAAATATATTATGAATCAAGATTAGCTAAGATAAAGTTAAATGATGAAATACTACGTAGAATTGATGATGAATACTGGAGTATGCAGGTTCATGAAGGTGTAGAAGATTATGTAGTAGAAGAAAGCCAAAAGAAGCTAAGCAGAATGGAGCAGATTATATCTAATACTGATAGAATTCACGAACTAGTAACTGATCTTATTGCTCACTATGAAGAAAGAGAAACATTAGTTAAAGGTAAGGCTATGATTGTAGCTTATTCAAGAACTTCTGCCTATAAGATGTATAAAGAAATACTTTCTCAAAGACCAGACTGGGAGAACAAAGTTAAGATGGTCATGACTACAAATAATAAAGATGATGAAGAAATGGCTAAGCTTATAGGTAATAAGAAGTATCAAAAGGAACTTGAAAAAGAGTTTAGAGATGAAAATAGTGAATTTAAAATAGTTATAGTTGTAGATATGTGGCTTACTGGTTTTGATGTGCCAAGCCTTGATACTATGTATATAGACAAACCTATGAAAGCTCATAACTTAATGCAGGCAATAGCAAGAGTTAATAGAGTTTATCCAGGTAAAACTGGTGGTCTTGTAGTAGATTATATAGGTATAAAGAAAGATCTTTTTGAAGCATTAAAAACTTATACTACAAGAGACCAGGATAAGGTTCAAGAAAATGAAGAAGGTAAAAAAATTGCTTTAGATACTATAGAAGTATTAAGAAATGTGTTCCACTATTTTGATTATAGTGACTTCTTTACAGGTACTGATAAGAGAAGATTTGAACTTATTAGAGATGGAGCAGAATATATAGAGCTTACAGATGCTAGACAAAAGCTATTTATGCAGGAGTCTAAAAGACTTAAGGATGTATATAAAATCTGTACAAGTTTATTAACTAAAGAAGTTAAAGGAGAAGTAGCTTACTTTATAGCTGTAAGAAGCTTTATTTTAAAGACTACAAGAAAAGGAGTGCCAGACTTAGCTGAAGTTAATAGAAGAATATCTGAAATGTTAGAACAAGCTATCTTAGAAGATGAAGTTTTATCATTAACAGAAGCTGGCACAAAGGAAACCTTTGAACTTTTAACTGATGAGAACCTAAGCAAGTTAAAAGCATTACCTCAAAAAAATATGGCAGCTAATATATTAATGAGAGTTATGAAAGAAAAGGTTAATGAAATAAAGAAGACTAATTTAGTAGTAAGCAAGACTTTTAGTGAAAGACTAGAAGCTATTATAGAAAAGTATAATAACAGAAATGATGAAGCTGACGTATTTAAGGTACTTGAAGAATTAGTTAAGTTTAAGCATGAATTACTAGAAGCTATTGATAAAGGACATGAAATAGGACTTAGTTATGAAGAAAAAGCTTTCTATGATGTCTTAACAGCAGATCCAGAAGTTATTAATGCTATGGGAGACGATATTTTAATAAAGATAGCAAGGGAATTAACTAAGACAGTTAGAGAAAATATGACTCATGCTTGGTATGAAAAGGCACAAGCACAAGCTAAGATGAGGAGTGTTATAAAAAGATTATTAAAGAAATATGACTATCCACCTAATAAGAGTAAACAAGCTATAGAAGATGTATTAGAACAAGCTAAGTTACAATGTGTTAGAGGATAGAATGGAGAGAGCAGATACTTGATTATGAGTATCTGTGTTTTTTTTATATAGAAATTAGTTTGTATATTCATTTGCACATACAAATGAATATGCAAATGTACATGCAAATGATAAAATATATGTAAACGGTAAATAGCAGGTACCTCGAATAACTTTAGTTTTTTTGAGATAATTAGCGTAAGCTTTAAAAAACTAATAGTTTTTCAAAGTTGCTAAACTAGTTTTTTGGAGGTACTTGTATTATGGATAAAAGTACTCATGAAATGCGTCTAATGAAATGGACAGCTATCATAAAGGAATGCCGAAGTAGCGGTAAAACCGTTACGGCTTGGTGTAGTGAAAATAATATTAGCAGCAAGTCATTTTATTATTGGCAACGCAAAGTAAGAAATACTGTATTTGATACTATGAAAGATACTAAAATTCAGAGCAATACAAAATTTGTACAACTTCCCGCCCCTATTGATTCTTCAATAGATACGCCTTCTTTTAAAGCAGACATGATTCTTCATGTTGGAAATAATATATTAGAGCTTTCTAATAGCACTTCTGAAAATCTCCTTTCTACAGTTTTGAAGGTGATAACGGCCGAGAAATGAATCTGAAGTAAAATCTATTTCATCTCAACAATTTAAATGGTTAATGGAGGGATTGGCTATAGAGCAGAAAAAAGCTATTAAAACCTAGAATTTTTAGATGATCTTCTACCATGGTCAGATAAACTGCCACAAGAATGTAGAAAAACTAACCGATAAAAGCTGCCATCGCTGGCAGCTTTATTTTTTGTACAGGTACGCATTATTTACCGTTTACTTATAAAAGTTTAGAGTTCGATAGTGGTGAGTCTTTTACTAAAATTAAAGCAAAGATTGATATATCAGAAGAGATTAATATTATAAATGATTCCATTGAAATAGGTAATTCTATAAAGTTTCATCTACTTGATGGTAAACTTGAAACAATAATGAGATTAATTGTATATATTGAAGATGTTATCAGAAATGAAGAGGATAAAGTAAAAATACCAGTGTTTGGTGTAGTTAAAGATATTGAATTAATAAAAACATTAGATGATAATATGTTAGAACAGTTTAAAAATGAGCCATATTCAATAAGTTTTTCTGAGACAGATATTGTAGGAACTACAGAAGTATTTAATCATAATGATGCAAACTTTGTGGCTTATTATAAAAGACATAGAAAAACTTTAGATGAATTGAATTATGAAAATTTAAAAGAATTTATTAATGATAATGAGATAAAATTTGATGAAATATTAGATATAAAAATAATTAGTTATGTTGATGGAGTTTCAAGAAAAACTGATACAATAAAGCAGTTAATAGACTATACAAATGAAAGTGAAAAATGTATTTTATCAAAGGGAGAATGGTATAAATATAATGATGATTATTTAAATTACTTACAAGAATCAATAAGTGAGATTGAAGTTGTTAATTATGATAAATATGATTTGAGTATAAGAAAATTTAAAGAATATCAAGAGCGGAAATATGAAGAAGACAAATATAAGGAGAAATATAAAGGGAAGTCAGAAAAAGAGATAAGAAAGTCTATATCTAATATCTATTATAAAGAAAAGTATTATAATTCAATGTTGGAAGAGGAGTTTGGCTTTGAAAATTTGGATAGAGAATTTGAGTTTGTAGGTAAATCTAAAATTGAAGTTATGGATTTATATAAAGATGATACTATGTTTGCTGTTAAGATAGGGAAAACATCAGGTAAGTTATGTTATGTAGTAGATCAATCTCTTGAAGCATTAAAGGTCTATAAACATAATATTTTAGATAATAAACCAGAAATAAAGAATGTAGCAATTTGGATAGTATTACAAAAAGCAAAAAAACTTAAAGAGATAAACGGAAAGCCAGATATAAATGAATTAGATATGCTAATATTAAAAAATAAATTAGATGGATGGAAGAAGGAAGTGAGAGTACTTGGATTCAAACCTATTATTTATATTAATTATGAAGTTGAATAATAGGATTGAACCTAAGGGAGTAATAAGTAATTTAAATATTTTGCTAGAAGGTTTTTACTTTATATTAAAAATAAATCATTTTATACTTTTTAATTTTTCCTCAAATTTATGCCTATGGTATTGTATATATTTCATTGCTTCATCAGGAACATTAATATATGAACTTCGAGAAACATTAAGTAATTTAAGGTCACTTTCTTTAAGTATTGGAGATATAATTATTTTTTTGTTTTCATCAAAGGTTATTAGGTGTTGATCATAAAGTAAATCATGATTAGGGCAAAGTAGTAGACCATTCATAGGATCGACCTTTTCAGCAGGAGTACTATCTTTCCATCCCTTTGAGTGGCTGGCTCTTAGGAGCGGAGTAATATTAAGTCCGCATAAGACACACTTTTTATATAGATTAATTAATGAATAGCGAAAATATGCTTGATTAACACGGGTGTTAACTTCTCTCTTTATATTATTACCAACTTTAGTTTTATCATCGGTATAATAAGAGTAATTAGGAGACTCTACGCCAGTAATTAAATCTAATATATTACTTTCTTCTAAATATGTAAGAGACTTTCTTGATTGAATTTTGCGCGAAAATGAAATACTAGTATCAGACAAAGAAATTTCATTTTCAAAATACATTATATTATTTAATATGATACATCCAATTTCTTTAGTGTTTTCAGGAAAGTTAGAAAGAAGTTCATTAATATTTGAGAACCCATTATTTGTTTTGAAAGTATGCCAAGCTTCTTTTGGTGACATTATTGCATATTTTTCAAATGTAGCCATACCTATTATAGCTATTTTGGGATACTCTTTTGTCTTTTTTCTTAAAAAATATATTCTATCATTCTCATGAATGTTAGAGATTGCTTTGATATCTTTTCTCGGAAAGTTGATTTTATTTGTAGCATTATTATGTTTTAAAAAGTAGAACCAATTAGGATCTGTACGTAGCATATGAGCATTTGAATTATTCATATAAAAACACCTCTAGGTTAGTTTTCCTAAAGGTGTAATTATTTATTCAACTAAATATTTTAATAAGGACTTGTCTAAATAATTTTTATTAAGTTCATATCCTACAAATGATCTATTAAGTTTAAGACAACTTAAGGCAGTTGTACCGCTTCCTAGAAAAGGATCAAGAACAGTATCATAAGTAATCGAAAATAATTTTATTATTCTTTCTGCTAATTCAAATGGAAAAGTTGCGGGATGGTTTTTATGATTTGATATTTCATTAAAACTCCATAAAGAACTGTATTCATCTGATAAAGTCTTTTTATTAAATTTATCTAAGCGTTCTTTACATGGGGGAAGTTTTCTTAATGGACCTGGTTTTCTAAAAACTAAAATGTGTTCAATATCCAAATCATTGTATGCAAATGGAGGATAAGCAAAGTCTTTGTCAACAGAACCATATATAATCTTCTTTCTACTAGATTTTACACTCGTTTTCTTCCAAATTATATGTTCATGTAAATCAATTCCGTAAGAATTAAGTTTGCTTATTATATGAGATTGTATTGAATAAAGTTTGGGTCTTTCCTTTGGACTATTAGATAGTTTCTTTCTTATATCTCCTACTATGATTACAAGAAAGCAATCAAATCCTAAAACTCTAGATGATGATAGGAGAAACTTGTCCAAATATGAGAGATAAGTTTCAAATGTCATTCCTAATCCTAATTGATTTGGATTCTTGTAATCAACTAAATCCCAATAAGGAGGACTTGTTATTATTAAATTAATACTATTAGTTCCAATTTCATTCATTCCATCTAAACTACTTTTTAAGAAAATCTTAATCATTTTAACTCCTAAATAATATTTATCTAATAGTAAAGTATTCAATTCTTATAGTATATATAACACAATTATTTTAAAAATATTTGATTATTTTTATGATTTAGTAGTCTTGCTTTTTTGAATATTAAAAAAATATAATATTCAGAGTTTTAAAATAATATTATATAAATCTAATATTTTATTTTGTGGTACTATGTAATTATCACAATAAAGGGTGGTGGAATATATGGAACATATTTCTATAGTAAAAATGCAATGTAAACGGTAAATAGCAGGTACCTCGAATAACTTTAGTTTTTTTGAGATAATTAGCGTAAGCTTTAAAAAACTAATAGTTTTTCAAAGTTGCTAAACTAGTTTTTTGGAGGTACTTGTATTATGGATAAAAGTACTCATGAAATGCGTCTAATGAAATGGACAGCTATCATAAAGGAATGCCGAAGTAGCGGTAAAACCGTTACGGCTTGGTGTAGTGAAAATAATATTAGCAGCAAGTCATTTTATTATTGGCAACGCAAAGTAAGAAATACTGT
>NZ_VULX01000043.1 GCF_009696465.1 Inconstantimicrobium porci
TTTATTATTTTTTCAACTTCCCTTTTCACTGTTTCTCTCGTTTTATGTCCATATAAATATAAAAATTCATCCCAATTTTCTTTAAATATTTTTGCTATCTTTCCTAAGCTCAAATTAATCACCAAAATATTTTACCATTAGTTTACATTTTTCTGCAATCCCTTTATTTTCAACACCTTACAGCATAAAAATTTCACCTTTTTCGATGCACTTTCCTAGACATCGAAAAAAGCCTGCAAAACAATCACTAAATCTCTTGGTATGTAAAAACATACTTCAAGTTAGCTTCTGTTTTGCAGGCCCTTTTTAATCTGAATAGATGTCTTATGCTCCTTGGCTGCATCTATCCGTAGTAAAGACGACTCTCTTCACAAACTCTTGGCTACCAGGCGTCACTCATTTGTAAGTCTTTTAACGCATCATAAGTGCGACCAATTCAGCGAACTCCCTGATAACCTCATCCATATTTAATTGTTGTGATATAACTGCCACAGCTATTTAACGATTTCGTTAATCTTGGCGGCATATCTGGTTAATCGAGCATGTCTCTTCTTAGCAAGCTCCTCCTCAGATCTAGTATCATCAAATACGGATACCTTGCCTTTCTTCACGCACACAACAAGGCGGGCACCGCATCCCGGGCAAACCATATACGAAGTTGTACTAGCTGACTCCATAAGAAATGCCCCACATCTGTGGCAACATACCACACATTCCCCAGTTTTTTCCTCCGCAAAACTCACCAACATCACGCCTCCTTTGACTGATAAGCTGATATCTCTCATTCGGAAAAGGGAAAGAAACCGATATGATGAGTGTACATAATTCTCCCGACAATGACCTTTCCGTAAGTGTAGTCAACACTGCCATTATCAACTTCATGACTTAACTGATCTTTTAAACTGTTTAGCGCACATTACTCAAGGTTCTTAATAACCTTTACGGCTACACCCTGAATCTTACAGTCCGAAACAATGATGTCCTTCATGGTCTTGTTCTCAGGATGAAGTCTGATCTTCTGATTCTCTTTGTCTACAAAATAGCGCTTCAGCGTGTTCTCATTCGCTACCAGGGCAACAACAATATCGCCATCCATGGCTTCTGACTGCTTTCTGACGAGCACCAGATCTCCCGGAGAAATTCCGGCTTCAATCATGGACTCGCCCTTTGCCCTAAGTAAGAAAAAAGTCCCTTTGCCAAACATCGAGGCAGGCAATGACACGTATTCCTCTATATACTCTTCCTCCAGCGTAGGAACGCCGCAGGAAACAGCACCAAGTAGTGCCACACTTGTAAACTCTGTCTGAACCTTCTCGGTCTGTTCAGTAGAAATCTGCTGGCCATCATATCTGATCATGCCATTCTCATTCATGGCTACCAGGTACTTATATGCAGTTCCTCTGGCAATACCGACCGCATCTGCACTCTCTGTTGTAGACGGTGAGTGGCGATAATTCTTGTAGTATTCTTCTACAAATGCCTTAATAGTACCCATAAGCTCTGTAGATTTGTGTCTCATACGCCGCTCCTTTCTAAAGGAAGCAATCTGCTTTTGTTACTTCCTGATAGAAAGTATATCATTGCGAACACTTGTTCGCAAGTAGATTTATTTATTTCCCTTTTACTTTTTTAACAACGTCTTTACTCTCCTTTAAAAGCTCCATTAAATAACAACAAACATCTTATTTACTATTTCAGTCATAGCTTTTTCGATTTCCTTTACAATAAGCTCGGAAAACTCTTTTGTCTCAAAAATCTCAAGAAATCTCTTCTGCATTATACGTATGGTTTCGTCATAACTAATAGGTCTCTGATATATTTCGTCTATCTGATCTGATACCCATTTATTGCTATATGAAAGATTTTTTGCAACCTTGTCTATAACTAAATAGTATTTATCTCCACTAGTAAAGTAATTCTTAAAAACGTAATGTAACACCTGATTATCTCGATCTTTTTGACTTTCAACCAATGCTGGATTAACATCCTTAAGCGCATCTTCTGATAAAGAACCATCTACATCCATTACTTTGATTATTTTTTCAAGATCAGCTAGTCCTATATTATCTGTTACCGTTTTTATAGCTTTTTCATTATACATAGTCATGAATTCAGGAAGATACTGTCTGAGCAAATTTAATAACATCCCTTTCATATTTATACTGAAATTTCCATACACTTTTGCTCTAGTCGTATACCCTCTTCCTTGTCTTAAATTATTGTAATAGCATACAACACTACGTCCATGAATCCTTGTGGAATCAGTAATTTGATATCCATTAACCAGCGCCTTATCTAGCACAAGCTTATTTTGAATATCACCAACCTCTGTTTGCAATAATTCTTCATTTATCGAAAAACCTATAGCAGGAGCATTCTCATCAATAACTGAGACAAATACTGGATATTTTATCCCCTTAGGAAGTATTCGTTTTTGTGTATCCTCTATAGCTGAGTAAACAGAATTATATAGTCCTTCAGGCGTAAACCTATGTATTTGTTCGCTTCCCAGTTTTTTCAAACTAAGCTGGATTGGATCAATTTTTTCCTCATGATATCTAAGTGAAAGCCAATCTACTTTCTGTTCAGGGAACAACTCGTAATACCGTTTTGATAAATTTTCTACCTCTTCTATCGCCGGCAGAATATGACTTTCATAATCTGTCAGCTGAATAGATACTGCTTCCTTATTAGCGTTAATTTTTGACTCAATAATACGATCAGCTTTGGTAAGCAAAATTCGTACTGGCACATCCAACTTAGATGCTTCTCTTAACTTCTTTTCAATAGCTTCGCAACTTTCAGAAAGCGTCTTATCTCTTTCTTCAAGATTTAACAATAGCATAATACTATCCGGAATTGTGCTCAATGCCACATCCAAAGCTTCTTTTATATATGCTTCTCCATCATCCAATTGGTTAAGCCCCATTGTATCTTTAAGGCAGAATCTTAAAGGATAATCTTCACTATTTAGCTCAATTAATTCCTTGCGTGGCCTACTTATTAACGTCATTTCCTCAATGATAAGACTATACGGTTTGTAAGGATTAAATAGCTGCTGTAAAACTCTTGCCCCTTCAGCATCTACTCCACACTCTCCCAAATCAAATTCGTAGATTTTATCCTCATTTGGATTCTCTCCAAGTACCTTAACCAGGCTTTCTTCTACTAAATTTCCGATAGCATTAAGCCATTTATAGTATTCCCTCCAAATAGGTGATTCGTCACCTAGATTTTCGATAATATCTTCAAAAACCATTCGTCGAATCTCTGTCATAGGCTTTTTGCTTGACTTGGGATACATCTTCTTTTTTTCCGTTACACGGTCTGAAAACGATGGTTCGGATTTATCAGCCGCCTCTAGTAGAGGAAGTAGAACTGCTCTCATATTATCGAGGTTTATTTCAGGTACTAATTCCTTCAGGTGATAAGCTTTATCACTAGGTTCGAAAACATCTTCAATGAATTCCTCATCAAGATTATCTGCCCACTCATCATTGTCAATATCCTTGTCGTTATACAAATCAGCCAGCTTTTGCATAACATTATAGTGTACATCTTTTGCAGCAAACTTTTTCCTACTTATCTTCAACGCCACTTGATTTTCCATCTCAATTCGTTCATCACAAATAAAGTTGGTGGGTATAATTGTTGTTTGTTTTTTCTCCCCAATTCCAACCTGAATAATACCTACAAGACGATGATTAAGAATTGAATAAATCAATGTCGTTTTGCCTGAACCAGTAGGTCCTATCACGCAAATCGTTGGGATTGACTTACTTCTTTTTGCTACTTTTGCTGGTGTTAGTGAAATGAATTCTCTGTCAGTAATTTCTTTACTCATAAAAAGAACCTCCTTAAATGGAATTAATAGTAATCGAGACATGATTCCATCCAAGAAGGTTAAGAAAATAAAAAACTGCGCAATAATGCACAGCTAACATTCTATAACCAATATCGCCGCACATACAAAAACTTCCCTACTTGAAAGCCTTACGTACCGTCATGATATCTACTCACCGTTTCCGTATTTCGTGTCTTGTAGAAACCATATCTCTATTTAGAAGTATAATATTGGTCAAAAGATCTGTCAACATAAAACTATTAGATGACAGCATAAATTCTCTTTATTTACTGTCACATTGTGTATTCTGAACTCCAATCCTATCCTGAAATTTAGAAAACCATTCAATAAACGATTTTTCGCTCTTCTTTCCCTTGATTTCGTCTAATAGTTTCTTAGAGTCTTCTTCATTTTTCTCCTTAATAGCATCTTGATACTTGTATAAACCCTTAGAGCAATCTACACAAATATTAATGTCTTTTTCTAGCTCTTCAAATGACTCTAAAAGCTTTTTCTTTTTTCCGCAACAAGAACATTTCATTACATACACCTCCACTAAGCAAATGCTGGCACCATATCAATTTCAATGACATCCTCATCCTTTATCACTTCTCTTGTATTAACTGCCTTCTCAAAATAAGGAATTAAAAACTGTTCAATATCATAGTACTGATGATTAGATTTTAATAGATCTCTTTGTAGTTTATTGATATCCTTGCCCGCATCATCCAACTCAGAGATGAGTCTATCTATCTCTTCCTCTGTCATCAAATAATCAACTGCTAGGTTTGCAACAGCAGCATTAAACAATCTTGCCGTAATAACAGCATCATCCTCTTTAAATAGATTAGTAAGCTGCCTCATGGCAACACCTAATACTGTTCCACCGATAAGACCCCCCACAAATCCCAAAACAGCGCCTAGTCTTTTATCTACTTTCTTGCCTACCTTTTCACCAATTTTTCCTGCAGCAATTCCAGCACCATAAGCACCGGCAATATTTCCAAAAAATGAAGCACTTAATGAAACCATGTTTTTTACAAATTGTGCACCGCTAATTTTCTTATCAATCACCTTGTATATATCCGGAACCGCAAAAACAGTGAATAATACGCCCTCAGAAACTGCGGTGCTTCTCAATGCCTTTGCAAAGCTCTTTGATGCAGCACCGCCAGATATCTTTGCTTGGCCAAGTAGCGCTCTTTTAGCATTAATCAATTCCGTAACAAGTTTCGTTCCCAATGCATCGGTTATTTTTTCCGAAATAGGAATCATTGCCTTTGTTAAGCCAGTACGTGCAATCTGATTAGAAATTAGATTTGCTGCAAACGCCAGTCCAAATACCTGAATAGCTGTATCTATCGCTGCATCTTGCGCCTTTTTTCTGTTCTTAGTCTTCCAAAAAACAATTCCAAAAGAAGCTAATGCAGATATACCTGCTGCAAATGTACACGTAACCGTTCCCGTAGCAATATCATAGGTTATAGACTCGAAAGTACCTGCTTTTGCAAGATTACGGGCTTGTGCATACGTCAGCTTACTTTTTCTCACCAATTCTTTAGCTTGACTAGGATCTGTCACTCCTGGAACCTGCCCTTTCGCGATTTTCTTTTCCATCGCAAGAACAGCTTTTTCATATTGATCAGAAGGCACTTCAACCTGCATTGGTTTTCCAGATTTCAAATCGTAGTATCTATACTCAAGTGCACCTGTATCTGGATTTTTCTTAAAGCAAGCACCAACACTTGAATATGCATTCTTACAGAATTTACATTGAACCGGTTTCCCATTAATCAATTTATCTGGGCCATTTTTTGCATTATCTCGTCCTACAACTGTAGAATTATCTCCACTAAGCTTATCTAAAATGGTACTTCCTTCTTCCGCATAAATTCCATGACCAGTTTTACTCTGATCTGCGCCATAGGCAGCATTAAAAGTCGCCTGTTCAAAGTTTAATGCTTCTACCTCGCCAAGTGCTGCAGACTCACTAAAATCATAGGCTTGGGACTCTATTCGTTGTAATTCTTTTTCATAGTTCTCAAAGAAGGAGCAAACATCCTTATTCTTAAAATATAGAATAGGAACATCTCCGTTTCGAAGAACATATACTTTTTCTCCTTCAATTTCTTCCCTGTCAAATGAGTATGATTCAGGATCAAAGTATTCCCATATTACAATCTGATAAAAAAGCTTCAACTCGTTTTCTTTTTTATTCTCGCCCTTTTTACTTTTCTTTAACGCTCGCCTAGATGCCTTAAGAACTATTCCTCTATCAGTAATAACAGTTCCCTCCGGATATCCAGCAAAAGATTGAATATCTGCCCATAAAATATCAAAGTCATTGGGTACCGGCATATACTCTCTAATTTTAGCTTTATTCTTATCTGTCAATTCTGTTGGTGATGATGGCATAAGTTTCATCAGCTTTTCCAGAATATCATTCATCTAAAACACCCTCTTCTACATCAAAATAGTTTTCATATCTGTGAATGAACGCTTCATGAATAGCATCAAGTCTTCCAACCGGTGACCATTCAAAATCAGTGTTCTCAATTACGCCATTTAAAAATGCTATATAATCTTCTTCTTTTTCAAGATACATTTTCTTTAAAATAGTAACAGGGAGATTAACGCTATAAACGGTACTTCGATACGGTTCTTCATCAATATCTTCAACGGCGTACACCCTAACCGTTTCATCTTTTGAAAGAATTAGAGCACCCAAAGCTCTATCATCTAACAGTTCTAAAATAGCCTCTCCGACCTGCTCTTCCAATTCTTTAATAGCGTTGTCACGCAGTTTTTCCTGCCACGATTTGTATTTTTCCAAATCATGACCTACTCCTAACCCCAGCACAAGGGTAACTACTGCAGCATCATCAAGATATCCAATAACTGGTATAAAATCTGGTATAAAATCAATTGGACTAATAACATATATCAGAGCAGCTAGAATCGAAATAATAGAAGTCAATGGTATATCTGTATATTCCCGTTTAACATATGACTCCACCAGCTGATACATACTTATTATGTCATCAATCACTGTTCCTAAAACTGGAATGTCATATGCTTTATGAAGAAATGTCTCATATTTAACCTTAAACTTTTCCCACTTATTTGTATCATTAAGTATTTCTTCAGCTTGATCCTTCTTTGCGAAAAGAGCATTCTTTAGTTCTTCTTCTGTAAAATTAGTTTTAAATCTCTTCGTAATAATCACCCCATACTATGTTTTACTTGCTAAGCTTCATAAATTGCTCATATACCTGGCGCATATCCGATTCAATCCTAGATAAAGCTTCCTCTTTATAATTATCAGGAACACCATAGAACGCTTCTGCAATTCCAGCTGCAATACATGTTAACGTATCACAATCTCCACCTAGAGATACTGCGCATCGAACTACGTCCTCAAAATCAGTTCCTTCCAAGAAGGCTGTGATAGCTTCAGGAACTGTTTCCTGACAGCTCTCTACATGTCGATAAGATGGTCGAATTTCATCAAGTGTTCTTGATAAATCATATCCAAACTCATCCACAATATACTTTCTAATCTCATCCTTTGATTTTCCTTTTCTCGCCAGGAAAATTGCTGAAGCTGTAGCTTCTGCACCTTTTATTCCTTCAGGATGATTATGAGTAACCTCTGCAGTAATCCTTGCTACTTCTCTTGTACGTTCAACGGTATCATAAAGCCATCCAACAGAAGATACACGCATAGCCGATCCATTGCCCCAGCTTCCATATGGGCCTTCATCCTCAAGCTGTAACCACCAAATAAATCTGCCTCCATATCCAACTCCTGGATACTTGCGCCCCCAGGTCTTCATTGCCTTTATTACTTCATGACTAATTGTTTCATCATCACTATTCAGACCTGCCTTCATGAGGCCATCTGCTACGGCAATTGTCATAACAGAATCATCTGTATATTCAGATTCATCTATAAATAATGGGCCAAAATCCTTTATCTTCTCACCGCGATCAAATTCATAAGGACTGCCGACAATATCTCCAATAATTGCACCAATCATTATTTTGCCCTCCTTCCGTTCTTCTTACCGCGCTTCTCGTAATCACGATCAATGTCTGCTTTCCATGCTCCACCTGCAAATGTCATAGCCATATCTGCAGCTTTGCATTTTCTTACTCGTGTTACGGCAGCTTCAAGAACCTGATAATTAAGGGCTGTTCCTACTTCATCACAATTATAATTTGCTGCTCTGTCTCGACTAATGCCCATATTTCCTGCAACTTCTATAGCATCAATATTGGCTCCAAGGAAAAGGAACTCCCAGTTATACTTTTCTTGCTGACGTTTGATTAGTTTCTTAACATCCTTGAACGAATAATGTCTACTTGCATTTTCCAATCCATCTGTTGTAATAACAAACAACGTCTTAGCCGGTCTATCCTCTTCTCTTGCATACTTATGAACATTACCGATATGATGAATTGCTCCACCTACCGCATCCAATAGTGCTGTACAGCCGCGAACATAATAATCTTCTTCTGTAAGTTTCTTTACTTCACCAATAGCTACTCTGTCATGAATCACATCTGTTTCATCATCAAAAAGAACGGTGGAAACAATAGCCTCTCCTTCTTCTTTCTGCTGCTTAGCTATCATAGAATTAAATCCACCAATAGTATCCGATTCAAGTCCGCTCATAGAGCCACTTCTGTCAAGAATAAATACGATTTCGGTTAAGTTTTCTCTCATAGTGATTACCTCCGTAATTAGCTTATTTGCTTGTTTCTGAAGTAATCATATCTCTATGTGCATTTATATCGGTCACTTGCTAGGCGACATTTACGTAGCCTGTGTACCAAGCAATTGTTCTCCATGTTCAAAAAGAGCTACATTAATTTCATATATGTCATATGCTTCTTTCTCAATGAAATACTGCACTATAACATCCTGCTTACTGCATGGAGACAATGCCAATCCCGCTCTCGAAAGAAGATCCTTCGTATCATCTAAATCCAACTCAAGAGCTACTGCTAAAGCAAGAGCTGTAGCCTTACTAGGATTCTTTGTAGTTCCACATTTCAGCTTAGAAAACGCCTTTCTATCAAGATTAGCCTTCTTTTGAACTTCTACATCAGTAAGTCCTTTTTCATCAGCAAATGAAAAAACAAGTTCCATAAAGGTTTTGTCCAAATTATTTACAACATCATCTAGACTTCTTTCTTCCTCTAATATTGTTGCTGATAAGCACATATCAGAAGAAAGCATTTCCTCTTCATCCTCAAATGAATCCTCAATCGCGCCAGCTTTTTTACTTGAATCTTTTTTCTGTCTCTTCTTAGCCTTGTTAGCTTTTAAAAATCTTGGAACTGAGCCAATAGTAGCAGTAGCTAATCCACCAGCAAATGATTCAGAGCCACGTACAGCCCTTTCATTGTCGCCATAAGGAGCCGGATATTCTACTCGATTCTTTTCATCTACATAGTTGTCATTGATATACTCATCAATATCGCCATATAATTCTGATGATAGTGAAACTGATTTTTCATCAAATACCACAAGATAAACATCCATATCACTTCCAGACATGAATGCTTCAATCTCAGATAAAGCTATCCTAAGCGCGATTCCCTTTGGAAACCCATAACTTCCCGATGCTAAAAGAGGAATTGCAAGGCTTGAAATATCATTCACCGAAGCAGCCTTAAATACACTCCTGTAGCAGCTTCTAATGATATCTTCTTCGCCCTCTTTACCACCATGCCATGCCGTTCCTACAGTATGAATGATGTATTTAGCGGGAAGATTATATCCCTCAGTAATAACTGATGCGCCACGATCAATAGCACCAATCTCATGACGTTTTGCAAGAAGCTTATCTTTACCTGCGGCTTCATAGACAGCACTATCAATCCCTGCACCATATCCTGGCATAGGGTTCGCAGTGTTCACTATGGCATCTACATGCATTTTTGTAATGTCATTACGGACTATTTGAAATGGCATCTATTCTTTTCACCGCCTTGTAATTAACCGTTTAATCTCTTTGCTAAATCCTCTTCGAACTTCTGTACTTCTAACAATGCATTGTCTAATCCAGAGAATATTTCACTTTCATCAAGATCACTAGGAACTTGTATCTTAGTAGTCTTAAATATCTTCCACCATTGCCATTCTTTCTTAGCCTGCTTCATGGATACGATCTCATTAATCTTGTCAGCTACAGATAAGAACTCAGCGGAAGCATTTCTAGAACTTAAACTGAGCTGAATTATGATATCTTTGCCATTTCGATTAACGATTTCATAAAAATAATGATTATCTGTATTCCATCCGCTTGGAGCATTTGGTATATCCGGCAGGATTTCAGACATTGTCTTGGTAGTAAACCTTGTACAGGTTCTATTACACTTATCTACATTGTCTATTACCGCATCAGTTTTAACCGTCCATGTCCTAAGTATTTCAGCGATCTTCTGTAATCTGGCAACCTCTTCAGGGCTTCTCAATTCCGATGAGTCCTGTGAGAATTCATCAACAAGATAAGGAACAATAACCTTGTGAAATTTATCACTCCATTCACCTAAAAATGCAGCCATCTTATCCCAATCTTCTTTATTAGTTATGCTAACATCATCAAGCGAATAATAAATCCAGGACATCTTATACTCATCCAATCTATCCCAAGACAACTTGACACCTAACGAATCCTCAATTGCCTGCTTATTTGCATGGAGAATATCAAAAGCCTTTTTATTCTGTTCTGCCTCTGATTTATCTAAAATAAACTCAACTCTTGTCTTATCGTAATTGGCTGTACATGAAATATGAAAACCACCAATTCCAAAATAACCTGAAACAGTATTAGATGTTGAAGGGTTCACATTGGTAAACATTTCATATTGATTCTTTTCCCGTATTACAGGTAAAGCTTTTTCCCAGAAGGCAAATCGAATCTTCTTTCGTCCACCTGACTCAGCAGCTACTTTAATAGTTTCTACCGGAAGCTCACCTGCATCCCATATCTTACGAATTTCTGCCTCTAGCTCTGCTGTTCTGGCATAGATTTTAAGCTCATTCCATTCAGTATTATTATCAATAACCTTCCTTGTAAGCCTTATATCTGCAAGATCCTTGATACCCTTACGTCCATTCTTACCATTAATCTTGTCTGTAAAGTTTCCATTACTAATAGAAGTATTTAGCTTTGAATTTAGAAGAGTCATATTACCGATTTCATAAATAGCATGGCTTCTTACACGTTCCATCTCATCAGCATCTTCTACTTCGTTTTCATCTGTATCGTAAACCGGAACATCATACCAGTTCTGAGCCCATTTCTGCGGCATAATATGCTCAAGAGTGTACTCATACTTGAGGATCTTAATATCAACATTAAGCAGATTTCTCTGATACAACTCTACCCAGAACAAAAGCAATGTTGGTAATTTGTTGGTGGTCATACGACGTAATCCATTTACAAAGTTTCCTTCAGAAATGTACTGACAGCTTTCCAATACATCTTGTGGTGTTTTTTTCTCATCTACTAACTGTAAACATTCATTGTTATAGTTCTTGGTACTACCCTTGCAGATAGCATTTAAAACAATATATTTTTCTAAAACAAAGAAGCGACTTCTAATATCCTCTTCTTCAATGCTTCCGTTTTTTAGATAATATAACTGCTGTAATAAATATGGATGAAATGTAGATACCTCCAGCACATTGGAAATATTAAAAATGCGTCCTACATAATCATCATATGTAAGCAGGCTATCCTCATTTGAAAAGTACTCTCTAAATACATCTGCATAGTCATGTAATTCTTTTAAGAAATCCTCTAATGAAGAAATCTCCATCTTAGAGATCTTTTTTCTGTACTCCTGAGGCAAATCCGCCATGTTATTCTCAGCCGGATTAAAGAATCCCTGCACAACAGCAAAAGCATGAAGAAAGGTCTCAATGTTGCTTCGTTTCATACGACCATATTGGCGTTGTGTTTCCCAATATGCATTAGTTGATTCATCTGAAACAAATGCATCCACCCAGGTCTCTTCATATTCGAAAACAGCTCTTTCATCTACTGTAGTAGGATCTTCTGTCCTTAATAACTCGACATATCTCTGATACAAAAGGTTCTTTATGGTATCAGCACTTGAAAGTCTTACACCAGCCGAATTAACAGTATCAAATATCGCCTGTTCATTATCATTTACGTCAAGATCAATATTTACCAGAAACTTAATCTTATCAACCGTAAGAAGCTCCCATAAATAATCAATTGTCTCCTGACTTACATCTTCCAACGCATCCCTAAAATAGGCATATGCTTTGATAATTGAGCTTGTGGTGTCATCATCGTCAAGACTGACGTATTTTTCCCATCTATCATCAGTATCAAGTTCACCATTAATAACACTTTCAAAAGCCTTTTTATCTAAGTGGGAATGATTTATTTTGACATGAAGTTTTTTCTTTATACCACCTTCCGGTACAAACAAAATACTTTCCATCTGAACCTGACATGTCTTAACATCAGATTCATCGTAATTGTAGCTTGCAGCATTCTTTACAATATGATCATAGCAAGCTCTAAGCAAAATGCTTAACGTAGTCAGTCTTTGCTGTCCGTCAATAACCGAATATCTAGCAACACTTCCTGCTGCTGCTAATTCATTCTTTAATATAATAGAACCTAAAAAATGGTTCTGATTCTTGCTTGTAAGATTATTAAAAAGCTCACTCCAGTTCTCCTCACTCCAAACGTAAGCCCTTTGGAAAAAAGGAATATCATAATAGCTAGGAGTTGCTAAAAAATAAAACGATTTGTCTTCTGCCCTCATAAAAAACAACCTTCTTCCTACATTAATATTGAAATAAGAAACATGGTCTTATTTTCTTGACTGTTTAATCATATTTTTTATTGCACCATCAATATCAAAGACTGTATCCTTTCTATCATTCCATCTATCCCAAAAATTAATTGTAGAACTGATTGGTTCTTCTTGTGGTTTGGTACTATGTCAAGAAAAAGTACAAATTAAATTTGGATAAATAATTTTTGTGATTAACATGCATTTTTTATATTTTCTGAATAGTACCTATTTTCATATTCACTTGGAGATAAATATTCACAATGA
>NZ_VULX01000044.1 GCF_009696465.1 Inconstantimicrobium porci
AGATTTATCATATACATAAAATAGATTTATAGGGAAGGGAAAAAATACAATTTATATGTAAAATAATGGATAATTAATAAAAAGTTTAAAAAGATATATTTTTGCCAACATTTACTTGACACAAACACTTGACACAAACATATTGATTTAAAAAGTATAATATGTTAGAATTTCCTTATTAAATAACGAAAAGGGTGGTAAGATGTTCAGATAACTTATAAATTGATCTAACAGAATACTTTTGGGTATTTCTGCGGCCATTTTATAGGTTATTTATATCATCTTACTGTTTTGAAGTAGAAATAATTATATATTTATAGTTATTTATAATTTTAGTATCTTAGTATCATGATATTTAAATCTGTTTTTTGGCATAGAAATGCCTGAAAGCAGATTTTTTTGTTACAGGAGATGATATTATGCTACAAATAAAGAATTTAAATATTACGCATCAAAAAGATTTAAGAACTATTATTAAGGATTTTTCAATTACACTTAATGATGGAGACAAGGCAGCAGTTATTGGTGAAGAAGGAAACGGAAAATCTACTCTTCTTAAGCTTATATATGATGAAAATTTAGTTGCAGATTATGCTGATTATAGTGGACAGATAATGAAGAAAGGTCTTATAATTGGCTATCTTGCACAGGAGCTTTCTGCAGAAGATAAGGAAAAGACAGCTTATGAATTCTGCTCAAAAGAATCATCTTTCTTTGACATTTCGCCAAAAGAATTATCAAGGATTTGTTCAGAACTGAATATAGATATAGAAATGCTTTATTCAGATCAAAAGCTAAAGAGTTTTTCTGGCGGTGAAAAGGTAAAGCTTCAGATTGCCTGCTTAATGATAAAAAATCCAGATGTTCTTCTTCTTGATGAGCCATCAAATGATATTGATATAGATACTTTAAAATGGCTGGAGAAATTTATCAACAAGACCAATGTACCAATCATGTATATTTCTCATGACGAAGTGTTGCTTGAAAACACAGCCAATATTATTGTCCATCTTGAGCAGCTTCAGAGGAAAAGAGTTACAAGGTATACAGTTAAAAAGAGTGGTTATACAGATTATGTTACAGAGAGATTAAGACTTTTTGAACATCAGGCCCAGGTTGCTAAAAATGAAAGGAACGAATATGAAAAGCAGCAGGAAAAGTTCAGACAGATACAGCAGAAGGTTGAGCATCAGCAGAATAATATCTCCAGAGGGGATCCTCATGGGGGCAAGCTGCTTAAGAAGAAAATGCACTCTATAAAATCACAGGAAAAGAGATTTGAAAAACAATACGAAAACTTTACTGAAATACCTGAGAGCGAAGACGCAATCTTCATTAAGTTCAGTGATAACATTGAAATGCCTAATGGTAAAACTGTACTTGATTATGAGAAGGATAAGCTTATGGTAGATGAGAGAGTTTTATCAGAGAACATAAAGCTTACGATAATGGGGCCACAGAAAGTATGTATTATAGGAAAGAATGGTGCAGGCAAAACAACACTTATTAAGGACATATACTCTAAAATGACTCAAAGGAAAGACATAAAAGTCTTTTATATGCCGCAGAATTATGAAGACTTATTAAACTTTGATGAAACTCCTATAGAATTCCTAAGTGAAACTTATGATAAAGAAGAAAATGTGAGGATATGTACATTCCTTGGAAGTTTAAGATATACAATAGAGGAAATGAATCATAAGATAAGTGAGCTGTCAGGTGGACAGAAGGCAAAACTTCTATTCCTGAAGATGACGATGAAAGGTTATGATGTACTCATTCTAGATGAACCAACAAGAAACTTTTCGCCACTTTCTAATCCAGTAATCCGTAAGATTTTAAAGAACTTTAAAGGTGCGATCATTAGTGTGTCCCATGATAGAAAGTATATAAAAGAAGTTTGCACAAAAGTATATGAACTAAATGAAAATGGAATCAAAACAACTGACATAGATTAAATAGAGAACGATGTAATTAATAGTGAATACTGCGAATTACATCGTTCTATATTTTTTTATTATAAAAAGAGTTTAAAATTAATTATGACAGTCTTTATAGACTTATTGTTGATTTGATTAATAAGGATAGAAATCATCCCTAAAATCGATATTATTGCATAATGAGCAAGCTTCATTATTACAGAAGCATGCAAGGTTTGCTGAGACTTTAGGGCGTGTATCTTTAACTAATATTATAACATCTATGCCAAGTATAAACTTAAATAATAATTCTCTGCAGTCACATCGATATATTTTACACTTATTGATACAAATATTGATGTCTTTTATCTTACTACATGGAGGTATAGCTATAAGCGTTGCAAATGGTAAAGAGCGTTCCTCACATATAATTTTGCTATAACAAGCATCAGAACAGTATTTAATCTTTATACAGACAAAGCCTTGAACTAATAATTTGTACTTATCATCACACATTATAATTTTGTACCTAAGGCTTTTGACGCAGATATCAGAGTCAACTATATGATCTACATTTCTACAGAATTTAAATGACTTTTTAAGATATAACTCTTTGCATATTGCCTTTATCTTGTCTTCATCACAACAATAATTCAAAAATATCACCACACAATATAGTATTATAGGATATTATATGACATGAGAAATATTATGTGTAAAAATAAACTGGTTTATTGTCGAAATATATTAAAGTTCAAGAAATTTAATTACTGATATAAGCAGAGTCTTTAAATCAAGTGACATGGCTGTAATCAGCATATATTTTGCATTCAGTAGGATAAAATTATTAAGATTTGTTAATGTTTTGATATCAATAACAGAAATTTTTCATAGAATATAGGGTATAAATTTTTTATGGAGTAATTAAATGATTATAAATAATCCACAGGAGTATTTTGTTATAGTTAGAAGCATTTCATGCACAGAGCTTGGACTGGGAGAAGATAGATGCTTTAGAAACGAAGGCAGCATGGGTAATGCAGGAAATGAGGATGATGCATCAAATATGTATAATCAAGGAAATAATGCCGGTTATCCAAGTAATATTTATTCTCAAGGTAATACGCAAGGTACAGGTTATCAGGGGAATACAGGAAATACGAGTTATCAAGGTGGTACAAACTATCAAGGAAACACAGGAAGTTCAGATGGCTCTGGAAATATGTATAATCCAGGAAGCATGAATTATCAAGGAAGTATGAGCGGTTTAGACAATCTTATTGAAGAAAGAGTAAAATATTTCTTCTTTAAGATAGCTGATCTTTGTGTTAATGCTAGTATGGATCAAGTCTATACAATATTAAAGACCGTATATACAGCAGTAATTAAGGCACATTTAAATTATGTACCATGTTTTGCAAAAGTGAAGAATGGTGAGGTTAAGGGAGTTACTGTTGATAGTGAGATAGAAAAGCAGCTTGATGAATTTAAGAAGTTGTATGAGTATCATGTAAATAAATTTGGCTGCACAACAGCAGCTAAATCATTAGATGAAAATACTTTCAATAGTAAAATCAACGAAATTGATACTGAAATAGATAATACTATTAAGAATTTAGTACCAAGGCTTGAAAATGCCTCAATGGATGATGTACTTAATTTATATTTACTAGGAATGAAGACAGTAATAGGACTTCTAGTTCAATATGTCCCTTGCTTTAACAAGGCACAGAATGGTGTTAATGGCATGTCTTTAGAGCAAATTGCAAATGTACATTATAATTATGTCCGTGATAAGTTTAAGGAATATACAAACACTTTGAAATGTAAGTAAATAGTGATTTTATGTGTTACATTGCAAATTACTTTCATAATATGTAACATGAATAAAATGTAAAGGATAGAAAATAAATGCCAGGTATTATTAATGGTTCAATATTAAAATTTCAGTCACAAGTAAAAGTACCTAGTGCAGGAAGTGCATTTGCTACTTTAAGATTTACCAACATTCACAATGCTTAATGCTTCAGGAGATCCAATTGGTACTGCAGCAACTGCTACTGTAAACTAGCCAATGAATGTGTATGATTTATCTGTAGTTGGTATACCAGTTACAATTCAGAAGGCTGCAGATCAGACAGTCAATGCAGTTTATACTTTCGCTACAATGAATGGAGAAGGACAGCAAAATTTAAAATACAAATTGGTAATTTATCCGAATGTAAACTGTACCTTCAATCCAGGAATAGATCCAGATTACGCAGCAGTTACAACTACTCTTAATTCATTAGAACAGTAAACTGTTAAAAGCAAGACGCAGCATAGTGAGTATATATTCACTATGCTGCGTCTTTTATATCAGTTTCTATAAAAAATTTTCTTTTGCTTCGCCACCAGATGCGCAAATTCCACAACCGTAATTTCCAGTGCAGTCTCCGCCATTACCACCCTGTAGAATTAAAAGGCCTGAGCCATTTTTTTTAACTGAGCCTTTTCCGCTTATTTTCAAAATTCCCTTTTCATTTCCTGTAATCTCTAGTGACTGGTTGTTGCTTATACATATACCAATATTATTATCACTAGAAATAAGTAATATGAATAATTTTTATAAAAAGTGATTAAAACAGTAACATAAAAGCTTAATGTTGCGAAGATAAATTATGATGTTTCTAATGAAAATTGTAATATTCATGCACAAAAAGTGAACAGAAGCATATTGTTTACTATAGATAAGATATTTCCAAGTAATAAAAATGACACTAAGAAGATAAAAATTAATTTAAAGCATACAAAGACTGATACCAGTCTTCGGAATATGGAAATCAAGATAAAATAATGAACTAAAAAATGTTGACAAGCCAAGCTAAATGTGCCATAATGAATATAAATTAAAAATGAAGATAAATTCCTGAGGGAGTAGTTTGCATATATTATATGTTACTAGATCAACAATCATGGCTGGTTCTTGTATCAGTCTGGTCTAGTATTAAAAAGCGAGACTCATGCATAACATTCTTGTTACGCATGAGTCTCGCTTTTTTTATGCATTATATATTTTTAAACTATAGAACGAAGGATTTTAACTCAAGTGCTTTTTAGGACTACAGATAAACTAGAATTTGAAAAAGATTAGAGAGATGAGAGTAGAGATAAGAGAACAGGATGAAATTAGTTCACTTTGTTTACTAATTTCTAAATTTTAATGGAGGTTTCACCTCCAAACTTCTGAGTTTTTAAACTAAGAAGAGTTTTAAAGAGGAGATTTCTCCTCTTTTGGGAACTCAGCTACAGCTGAGTTAAATCCTATGCTCTTAGCTCTTCGTTCTTAGCTCTTAATTGATCTACAAATTTCTTTTATCGTGAAGAAGATATTAAATTTATTTTTATAAAAGAGAGGAAGGGATTTACTATGAAGTATTATGGAAATAGCAAAGACGATGTGTTAAAAGAACTTTCAACTAGTTGTGTGTCGGGTCTTTCAAGTAATGATGTGTGTGAAAGACAAAAAAAGTATGGTTTAAATGAATTCTCAGTAAAAGAAGAGGGCAGCTTTTTAAAAGATGTTATTGATGCCTTAAAGGAGCCAATGATTGTAGTTCTTATTTTTGCAGCAGTTATCAGTGCAGCTATAGGAGAATACAGTGATGCGATAGGTATTGTGTGTGCAATATGCCTTGGTGTTGGTATTGGTCTTGTAACTGAAGGTAAATCAAAGAAAGCAGCAGAAGAACTTTCAAAGCTTACAGAAAATATAGATGTTAAAGTTTTAAGAGATGGCAAGGTTCAGCAGATACCGAAGAGTCAGCTTGTACCAGGAGATATAGTTTTCATAGAAACTGGTGATATGGCACCGGCAGATGGCAGACTTATTGACAGCATTAACTTAAAGGTAAGAGAGGACATGCTTACTGGTGAATCTGATGATGTAACTAAGAAACATGATGTAATTATAGGCATGGAAAAGGTCCTGTCTAAAAGTGGCGTTATAGAACAGGAACCTATTCCAGCTAAACAGATTAATATGATTTTTACAGGTACACTTGTAGCATATGGCAGGGGAACTATGGTTGTGACTGCTATAGGTGATAATACTGAAATGGGTAAGATTGCCCAAAACATTTCAGGTGTTGAAGAAGAGATGACTCCGCTTCAGGTTAAGCTTGGCAACTTAGGTTCACTTATTTCTAAGCTTTCAGGAGCACTTGCAGGACTTTTATTTATCTTTATGATGGTTAAGATGGTGACAGGTGGTGTACTAAATGTAGACACATCAGGATTTATGCCATTCTTAGAATCAATAGGTCCAGCAAAGACTGCTTTTACAGTATGTATTGCATTAATTGTTGCAGCAGTTCCAGAAGGTCTGCCTACTCTTGTTAATATGACACTTGCAGTTACAATGAACAAGATGGCAAAGATAAATGCACTTGTAACTAAGAAGGAAGCATGTGAAACTATAGGTTCAGTTTCAGTTATCTGCTCTGATAAGACTGGTACTCTTACTCAGAATAGAATGACAGTTGAAACTGTATATGTTGATGGAAAATATGTTGAAGACTCATCATATAAAAGCAGCAGCTACTTTACTGAAAACTGTCTTTTGAATTCTACAGCAGATATTGAAAAAGACGGTGACTCATTTAAGTATCTTGGTAGTGCGACTGAATGTGCGCTCCTTTTATACAATCTTGACAAGGATTATAGAAAAATAAGACATGAATCAGAGATTATAATACAGAAACCTTTTAATTCTCAGCTTAAGAGGATGACTACAATAATTAAGAGTGATAATGATACAGTAGCACTTCTTAAAGGTGCACCAGAAGTTATTCTTGAAAGATGCAGTTTTATTCAGAAAGATAATAGCATTGTAGAACTTACTGATGAAATAAGACAGGAAGTTTTAGCTGAAATTCAAAAGCTTCAGGTTAAGTCTATGAGAGCTTTAGGTTTTGCTTATGTAGTCATGGAAGAAGCAATGCTTGAAGCGTGTGCAGAAGCAGAGGGTGAAGTTACTGGTGGAGATTTTGTATTCAGCGGATTTGTCGGCATAAGGGATCCACTAAGACCTGATGTAAAAGAGTCTGTTGAAATTGCCCACAAAGCAGGTGTGCAGGTTAAAATGCTTACAGGTGATAACATCAATACTGCAAGAGCAATCGGACTTGAACTTGGTCTTTTAGATGGCGGTAAAAAAGCAGTAGAATCTTCATATATAGATACTTTAACTGATGAAGAATTAAGAGATGAAATAGGGGATATCGGAATCGTCGCAAGATCAAAGCCAGACACTAAGATGAGAATCGTTAATGCTCTTCAGAGAAATGAAGAAGTAGTGGCAGTTACAGGTGATGGTATCAATGATGCTCCAGCACTTTCAAAAGCAGATGTTGGTATTGCTATGGGAATATCAGGTACAGAAGTTTCAAAGAGTGCAGCAGATATCATCCTTACAGATGACAGTTTCTCAACAATAGTCAGAGGAATTGAATGGGGAAGAGGAATATATGAAAACTTCCAGAGATTTATCCAGTTCCAGCTGACTGTTAATATAGTTGCTTTCTTAATCGCAATTATCTCACAGCTTATGGGCAAGGAAATGCCATTTACAACTATCCAGCTATTATGGGTCAACATCATTATGGACGGTCCTCCAGCTCTAGCTTTAGGACTTGAGCCAGTAAGAAGACACGTGCTTGATAAGAAGCCAATCAACAGAAAAGCTAATATTATCAGCAATACAATGAAAGTTACTATTTTAATGAATGGATTATATATGATAGCAATCCTGTTATTACAGCAGAACTTTAATATATTAGGTGCATCAGAAGCTGAAAAAGAAACTGTAATGTTCTCAATATTTGCTTTCAGTGCTTTATTAAATGCATTTAACTGTAGAGAATTTGGCTTTGACAGCATTGTTCAAAACTTAACTAAGAACACAATATTCTTAAAGATAATTGCAGGTACTGCTGTTTTCCAGATAATATGTACAATGTTATTTAAGAGTTTCTTTAACACAGTGCCACTAAGCTTTGTTATGTGGGTTAAAGTAATTGCATTTTCAGCCAGCATAATTGTTGTTAATGAGATAGTGAAATTTATTGGAAGAAAAGTAAGGAATTAATTCAAAAAATGGTATAATGCAATTTCATCCTTTAGTAATCAAGGGGGTGGAGAGACATATGAAGAAACGAATTGGAGCGTGTTATGGCGGAGGCTTCGGAATATGTCTCTCCACCCCTACTTTACTTTGTTAGGATATTTTTTAATACAGTTATTATTACAGGTGATGATGAGGATGATACAACAGATTTTCTTATATTTATTGTTACTGTTACATTCTGACCAGCACCGCCGATTGATAAAGTAGCTTTATCTGTTATACTCTGAAGTGCACCTATATTGTCTGAAGCAGTAAATTGTAATTGAAGCTGTGTTCCTGTAGCACTTGGCAGAATTGTAGCTGGAGCAGCAAGATTTAGATCGTTAGTGCAAGTTAACTGGAAATTGACGGCGCCGCCTGAACTTACATACTTTCCTGTTGCGGCAGTAGAGAATGAAACTGCTGAATTGTTAGTTATATCTGTATCTACAGTAATACTTGCTGAATCACTTACATAAGTGTCAAGAGTAGCAATTATTACATCACCTGCAGCAATTTCCGTAGCTGCAACAGTAACAGTAGGTGCAGTTGTTCCGCCAAAAGTAACTCCTGTAGTTAATGCAGTACCGTTTTTAGTGACTCCATTTAGTGTGTCAGCACCTGTATACAGTGTTAATCCTGTTGGAAGAGTATCTATAATTACTTTAGCCATTTTATGAACTTAGAAAATAGATTGAAGAGGTGCTATTAGTAGTTTAAAGATAAATTACTATAGTTAGAGTATAATTTTTGTAGGCAGGAAAATTGATAAAAATAAAGGAGATGTAAAAACATCTCCCCAATACATAAATTATCCATTATAATTTAATTGTCGATATTAAATGAATGGAGCTGAGTTTATGTATGATTTAAGTTTAAATGAAAAAGGAATAAGTT
>NZ_VULX01000045.1 GCF_009696465.1 Inconstantimicrobium porci
GAACTTAAGTTAGAATTAAGAAGTTATGTATTATGGTATAACAATAAACGCATTCATAGTTCTTTAAACTATATGACTCCAGTTGAGTATAGACTTGCAAATATGACCGAATAAAAAATGTATTAAAGAGTGTTGACAATCCAATGAGATAAAGCAAATAATTAAATTACAAACATACTTATGAAAGGGGCGTTACTTATGGCAAATGATAATCAGATAGCATTCCTTTGTTCGAGATTGAAGGAGCTTCGTGAAAAGAATGGCTGTACCATGGATGACATAGCAAAGAAGATTGATGTATTAGAGGGCTTGGAACCAGGAACTGGTATGAACAAGTCGTCTATTTCACGTGTTGAAGGTGGAAAAACTGCAGAAAAAACTCTATTGGAAATGGCAAGAAAATATTGTAAGGTTTTTGGAATGTCAGAATCACAGACCGAGCAATTTTTAAGAGGGGAGAAGGTTGCCGTTCCAGATACTTCAGCGTTACTTAAAAATTCACAGTTAATTGATGAACTGAACCAGGAATATAGTAAGGTAGTTATTCCAAAGGTAGTTGTTGATGAATTAGATAATATAAAGAATAAGAACTCAGGTCCTCTTGGGAGAAAGGCTTGGGAAGTTATTCGTGGTATTAGCTACGGTTCTCGTACAATTCTTATGGAATATAATGGCGATGCTGATGAAGATAACGAAGATTGTAAAATAATATATATTGCACAGGAGGCTTCTGATACATATCACTGCAAAGTAGATATCATAACAGAGGACACCGATTATTCTGCATATCTTAAAGGGCATGAATCCGTTTCAGCATTACATCTTAGAGAATATATGGCTACTAAGCAGGATCTTATCAATATGACTAAATTGGCTAGAATTGACGCTTATTACGCAGATTCATATGAGGAATGCGAAGAACCAACAGCAGACGAAGTTAATGCATATCTTCAGGATGGAAATACACTTATTATTTCTGCTGTAAGAAATAATAGGGCCACAATTGAGCAAAGGAAAGAAAAAATCAAATGGCTCATTCAGCTTGGTGCAGATGTGAATAAGCGTGATTGCAGTCGTAGATATTTCCCTGCTCTATCGCATGCAGTGCAGATGAAGGATTATGAGATGTTTATGTTTTTGCTTTTAGAGTGTAAGGCAAATCCTAATGTTGGAAGTAGAAATCCTTTTGATGCCGGAAAAGTACGACAGAAGAATGAGGGCAATATGCCATTAATGATTGCTGCCTGGGAGGGAAAGAAGGATTTTGTAATTGCTTTATGTGAGGATGAAAGAACCAGTATTAACCAGCAGGATGCTAATGGATTTACTGCGCTCATGAAGGCCTGCATGAACGGTCACTTTGAAAATAATAAGGAAAAGCATACTTGGGATATTCGAAAGATACTCATTGATGCAGGAGCTGACCAGAAGATCGTTGACATTGATGGTAAAACTGCTGCTGATTGGGTTAGTGAGTATCATGAATCTGGTCCTACAAGAAAGCAGTTTAATAGAGGTAGCAATAAGAATAGTCAGAAGAGGGGGAATAGAAGATGGTAACACGAGCTTGTATATCGATAAATAATCGATGCAATCTCAATTGTACTTATTGCCATTTTCATGAGAAGAAGGATTACATTCAAGAGGACAATATGGATGTAATTACTATCCTTGATAATATTACTTCGCATATTGAAGATAACGATATTGATTTGTTTAAGTTAGGGTTTGTGGGCAATGGAGAACCACTGTTAGATTATGAAAAACTTAAGCAGTATATCGTTCATATTGGCGATTATTTGAAATCTGGAAGAATTGCTGCATACACCATTACAAACGGTATTTTAGTTGATCGTGAGAAGTTAGAATTCTTCAAAGGATACAATGTAAATGTTGGCTTTTCAGTAGATGGAGTCCCTGCTATTCACGACAAGTATAGATGTGGAACTCATGAGCGAGTGATGTCAAATATAGCTTTATACAAAGAAGTGAATGGGAAGTATCCTTCTATGAATTGTACTGTTGGAAAAGAGATAATTGATAATCCGGAAGCGACCATAGGTTTCTTTGAGCAATTTGGTAATAGGATTACGTTTTCTAGGATGATTGGAAAACAGGGGATATCGTTACTTGAATTTAATACATTCTTGAGTAAAGCGATGGAACGATTGAATGTTAGAACTGGTGGCTACGACTGTACCATGTATGGTGGCATGTGTGGTGCAGGAATGGACAATATTTTTTACGCAAATGGAAAGATATTCATATGTGGTAATTGTATTGATTTACCTTTTTCAATGCCTTATGAAACACCTTTAAATGAGGTTTGTTTTGATGTTAACTATTTTGATAGAAACTGTTGTTTCAAGGAGGTGTTTACTGGTTGAAAATAGCATTATATGGAATGCCTTGTGCGGGCAAGAGTACATTGATGGATAAAATAACTGATGCAAAGGTTATTAATGGCAGCCAGGAGTTGAGACGTATTTGTGGTGGTTCCTTTTCGGAGCTATCAGAAGAAGAGAAACATCAAGTTAGAATTAAATACACAGAATATATTAATGGATTGAATGATGAAGTAATTGTTTCAGATGGACACTATTCCTTTATGGAGAATGTTGCATTTACTAAGGCTGACGGAGATTTGTACGATATCTTTATTTATCTGTATTGTTCTCCGGAAACTCTTAAGAAAAGATATGCTTTGTCAGAGAAAAATGCTAAGTTTGCTGGCGAGTCCATTGAGTCGATAAGACAATGGCAGGAGTTTGAAATAGGTAATCTTAGGGAGGAATGCCATAAGCGAAATAAGGACTTCTACGTTGTAAGTGATAATGAAGAAGAACAGAATAAGGTTTTTGATTTCTTATCTTTACTTCGAGAAGGCTTCAGCTCCTATGATTTAGCGACAGATATTTGTAATCAAATAATGGAGCAGTTCAACAAACAGGACGTCCTCTATGTAGTTGATGGAGATAAAACTATTATTACGCAAGATTCATATAGGTTCTGCTGTCATAGTAAGACAAAGATATTCGATGGAGATTTTTATACTGGCTATCAATCATTTCTTTTTGAGAAGGAATTACAAGCCGCGTCTATTGACAAATCTAAAATTCCAGAGATAACAATTAATAATGAAGTATATGACGTAGTTGCAGCAAACAATTATGTTGTGCTTTCTTCTGGGATAAAAGATTTGTGGAGCGATATTGCTAATGTTAAGAACCTTGGAACTATATTTGCTAGTCCATACATAAGCGCAGATGTTAAGTATTATGTTGTAAAGCAATTGCGAGAACATGGATACACTGTTTTTGCCTATGGAGATAGCAAGATTGATTTATATATGTTACGCGAGGCTGATAAAGGATTTCTGTATATTGGTAAGCGAATAAGCAGAACATTGAAGAATGAAAGCTTATCAGGCTTGGTGCCGATTTACGATCATTCTTTGGTGGTATTGGCTGATGAGGACGAAGAAGTACAAGCTGATATTACTATCTGCAAATCGAATTCAGGGATAAGTGGAAGTAGGCTGGCAGCGGCACATGTGCGTTTGGGAGAAAAAATAGGAAGGCGCATTGCTACCGTATTCCCAGAGAAAAATATGTCAATCTTAGTTTTGGAACGAGGTGGCAGGTTTTTTGGTGACGGAGTATATATGGGAGCAGGCGGCATTTTTTATTCGATGAACCCGAAGCAAGATGATACTCCTGTGATTAATACAGAGAGAGTAGTTATTGTTGATAGTGTGATTAATACTGGAAAATCAATATTGAGGATTATTGATGAGATAAAGAACCATAATCCGGGCATTGACGTTATTATCGCTGCAAATGTTATTCAGAATGAAGCAGTCGAGTTGTTTAAGGATTATCTCGTGTTTGCAACAAGGCTTTCGAAGAATTCATTTGTTGGAGTTAATCAATCAAAGCAAACTGGCAAAATAGGACCGGATACTGCAGATAGACTTTTTAACTTAATAGAAAAACGATATTGAAATGATTTTGTTGCAACAAGATTATGATAATTTGCAATTTAATATGAAAATATTGATAGAAATAGGCTGTTTTTTGGCTGGAATAAGCTCTGAACAGTCTATTTTTATGCCTTTTTGTTGCAAAAAGCTTTGAAAAGTTGCAAATCTAGGTGCTTTATCATTGTTTGTTGCAGATAAGTACATGCTGTTGCATATATTGCTGTAAAAACAACACTAGTTGCAACATAGTTGAATATTGTTGCTATAACTGACGGAAATATTGTAAAAAATGCAACAGATGTTATGATGTACTTACAAAGAAACGGAACAGTAATTCAGTAGCAAATAAACAAAGTAAACCACAAGGAGGAATTCATTATGAGAACAGAAAGAGTAAACGAGTTAAAGGCAAGTATGAAGTCATTTGGGTTTGTGTCAAGTAAATGTTGGCAAAAATATATCTTTTTAAACTTTTTATTAATTATCCATTATTTTACATATAAATTGTATTTTTTCCCTTCCCTATAAATCTATTTTATGTATATGATAAATCTCCAAAATCTTTTAATCCACATAAATTTCGTATTACTTTTCGACCTAGTGTTACGGCAGCAGAGCTGTACGGTATTGATGCAGTCTTCAGTGGATAAATATCAGGTTTATTATTACCAGCATCTACTTTTTTAGCTGATAGCGGTGTATTAATAATAACATCTCTTAATACTGACTCTGGAATTATATTTTTATATATTTTATCAACAGTTTCTGAAAGTCTTTTATTCTTTTGTTCACATAATATTTTTGCTAGATTATCTGCTCCTTCAACAGACCAGCTCATCCTTCTGCCTTTCATTCTCTTTGCTAATGTTGAAAATATGCTTGACTCCATTGTCCCCATCTGTCTATATTCTATGCCTTCCGGAGCCGAAGGGATTTCTATATTTGCTCTTTGTTTATAAGGTATCAGCCCTTCCTTATTTTTTGAAAGATAATTATATAAGTCAGATAATTTTTTAAACTCTTTTTCATCATTATTTGCTTCAATAAGCATTTGTTTTAAAATCTCCAGTCCTTTATCAGGTTCACCTTTTCTAAACAGCTTAAGAAGTTGTTTGCGCTGAGTTTTATCTTTGACATTTTTAGTTATTGCTTGAGCAATATGAAACGGATCCAACTGAAAATATATATTGTTGTCCTCACAGCTCTTCTTAATCCAGCTTGCACCATCTCCGTTAAGTACTCTGAGTGAAATTTCATCAACATTATACACTTCATTTATTGTTGCATTACATAATTTTTTAAAATGATTCACAGGCTTAAAACTTGCACATAAAATTTTATTTTTCTATCTTCAAGTTTAGCTATACCCCTTCCGAAAGTTTGAACTACGTTCCAAACGGCCTGAGGACTAATTTCTTGGTTGCACATATTCTTTATGTTATCAGAAGTCTTTCTATAAGAAACTTCTGTAATATTGTTTAAAATAGATTCTGTAAGGTTAACTGAAATATTTCCTATAATGTCCATATTTAAATATTCATCTAACAAATACTTAGTAACTTTTCTGCCATCATCCTGTTTAATCTCGTATATTCTTCTGGAATACTCTACATCACCCATTATTGTCTTAACACATGTCTTTCTAATACCCTTATTTCGATACAGCTTAGTATCTCTCTCAACCATCAGCTTTTGATCTAAAGTTTCCAACACTGACTTCATTAATTCGCAAGCGGTATCGCATGCATATTTATAAATTTTCTTCTCTAGCTCCTTGAAACTTATTCCTTTTTCATTTAAACTTAAATCATACATAAACTCAGCTCCATTCATTTAATCTCGACAATTAAATTATAATGGATAATTTATGTATTGGGGAGATGTTTTTACATCTCCTTTATTTTTTATCAATTTTCCTGCCTACAAAAATTATACTCTAACCTTTAAAAAATATAGAGATAAAGAAAAAAGCCAGCTTAAAGGGAAATCAAAGCTGGCAGGCGCGTATCATTTTACATATTTATTTCGCAATGCAATACCCTCGATTACTCCGCGCGTATAAGCCTCCAGAGCTATAATTCCATCATCGGCAACAATCGCATCAATTATCTTTTTAAATTGAATCTTCTGTTCAGAACTCATATTTATCTGAAATGAGCATATTAATTTATCAAGCTCATCCTGTCTTTGTTGGTACTCCTCCGATTGAATATACTCTCTTAAGGAATCATCGAATCCATCCTTGATACATTCTTCAAGTTCCATTGTCATTCACACCTCCAATACCGGGATAAATATTGATTGGCCTGTTTAGCAAAATAAAATAACTCCGGGTAACGAATCTAGAGTTATTATACCGAACATTTGTTCTGTTGTCGATTAGGATTTCTTTCTTAATGAATCATTTATTATCTGGCCGGTGCTATCCTTCCAATTTTTCTCTTCAAAATTTTTATTTCCCATTTTGCTATTGTCCAAAGATGCCGCAAGTGTTAAATTTCCCAATCTATTCACTACCTTTGTATACTCATCTTCATCAAGCCCTGAAACACTCGCCCAGTATTCATTTTGTGTTTGTGGCATAACATGCTCAATATTTAACGCGAACAAATCAACTGGCACCTGATTTTTATAGCTTTCAATCTTATCAAGGACCCAACGAATATTAGATAACGAATATGCATTTGCTGTTTCAAGATAACTTCTCAGCTGTGTATCGTCTGGCATAAACTTAGAGTTAGCTTTATTATCATTTACAAGATAATATATGCAAATATCAACATACTTTTCAAAGTTTCCATTCGATTCTACTTGTGCCTCAACATTCTTTAAATATCCCGGAAAAAATCTGGAAATTGCACTTGTATCTTGCCAATTGATATATCGTCTAATCAAATATGTATTAAGTATTTTAAGAGTATGCTTAGCCTGATCCTGAGAAATCTCACCCACCCTAAGATGTTCAAGCATTCTAATAGCAAATGGAGCAGGCATAAAACTTTGAAGTTTTCTAAAATCAAGCAACTGTTCACCCAGCGGATCCTGCTTTTCACTCAGATATAATCTTTCAAAATGCTGTGCATAATGTAATACTTCGCCTAGGATCTCTAAATATTTATTTTCTCCATCAAGAGCCTTCCAATAATCCTTAAATACCTGGTATAAGTCTTTCTCAGTTGTCAAGGTATACATCTTAGTTGCCAGATAAAATCTTATAAACTCAGCAAGTTTTTTTGACTCAGGAAAAATCTTTTCTAATTTTAACCAGTACTTTTTATAAATGGTTTCCTGCTCATCATTCGTACGTCTCATCATTATATAGTTACGTATTAAATCAGCGGCAGTTAATTTTTCCCCTGTAGAATTTATACTTTCAAAAATCTGTTGTGCATTGTCATCAGCATCCAACTCAATTTGGTCTTATGTCAATATTTGGGACACAAAAAGTCAAACTTTTTTATATTACACTTCTAGCCAGTAATTCACATTGATCTGGAGTCATGTAATTAATCGAAGAGTGTAGTCTTTTTCTATTATACCAACCTTCAATATATTTAAATATTGCTATATTAGCTTCTTCGAAGGTACGATATGTAGTTCTATAGATTTCTTCCTTCTTTATTGAAGAGTGGAAAGATTCTATGCATGCATTGTCATATGGACAACCTTTTTTACTAAAAGATTGTGTAATATTAAATTCTTTACACAGTTGCTTTAAATCATTACTAATATATGTAATATCTCCTACCCATTTTTCATTAATAGATGTAGTTGTAAAATCTCTCTTCAAAACGTTTTCCAAACCTTCTGCTACTTTTTTATTTGAATGCGGTTTGTATTTTTTTACTGTTATTGCACAAAGCCCAAGTTTAGTCATTCTTCTTTGAACTCTTTTCAATGATACATTGAAGCCTTTTAATTTAAGTATATGGTGGATTCTAGGAGCACCATAGATGCCTTTATTAGCTTTATATATACGTATAATAGCGGATTTTAATTCTTCATTTTCCTCCTTAATTCTTGCTATTTCTTTTTTTAATTCTTTGACTTCTTTTAAAGTCATAACCTCATTTTCATCTATTTTGATTTCTTTAATATCCTTGATCCATCCATTAATTGTTGATTTTGCAATGCCATATTCGCTACTTATCTCTGATAAGGTCATACCTGATTTGTATAAATCTACTATCATATCCTTATAGTCTTGATCATATCTTTTGCCCTTTCCCATAGTGGACACATCCTTTCTTAACTAAATAATATTTTACTTAGTTCGACTTATTGTATCCACTACTTTATACTAACACCACAGTATAAAAAAATGTACTGTACACACATACTGTTAAATAGTATTATGTAATAGTAGTCAAATAAAGGAGAGTTTAAGAACATGAATCAAAAAGTTAGCGATAGAATAAAAATATTAGGATTTTTTATGACTTGCTTTATGGTATTTTACCATTGCGGATCGGTAGGTAATTCAAATACATTCGGTGCATTTGATGCATCGTGCAATAGCTTTCTAAACTATATTTTCAACACAATGGGTATGGTTGTAATGAGTCATTTTTTTGCAGTTACAGGATTCCTTCTTTTTTATCACCTCAATATGAAAAATTATTCTTAGGGTTAAGCATAATTCTTAGCCCTTATATATCAAGGCTCTACAGAGCCAAGATTTCTTTATCACTCAAATTTTCCTGAATTATCTATGTCCGTTTGGATAATACTAATATTAATGGATATACTAATTAGTTTTACTAAACGGAGGTTTACAAATGATAAGACAAGAATTATTAAACATAATTG
>NZ_VULX01000046.1 GCF_009696465.1 Inconstantimicrobium porci
CGAGGCAGCGGCCGAAGGTAGGGTCAGCGATTGGGGTGAAGTCGTAACAAGGTAGCCGTAGGAGAACCTGCGGCTGGATCACCTCCTTTCTATGGAGAACATCACGATGGCAGAAATGCTCATCGTGGTACACGAAGACTGGTTTTTCCTCTGTTTAATTTTGAAAGATTAAGTAACGCACTAGTTTTCTAGTGCGTTTTTTGTTTGTAACAATATGTGTTAGACAAAACATAGTAAAAATATTATAATTGAGATAAAAATGTATGAAATTGAAATTAAATGAGAGAAGGTTAAAAATGCAAGCAGTAATATTAGCCGCAGGTATGGGCAAAAGATTAAAGGAATTAACTAATAATAACACTAAGTGCATGGTTAAAGTAAATGGTGTTACAATGATAGAAAGAATGCTGTCACAATTAGATAGGCTAAACCTATCAAGCATAAATATAGTAATAGGATACAAAGGTGAAAAATTAAAGGATTACATAGGAACTTTAAATATAAAGACACCGATAAATTATTTTGAAAATAAGATATATGACAAAACAAATAATATATATTCACTTTATCTTGCAAGGAAGTGCCTGTTAGAAGAAGATACTTTATTATTAGAATCTGATTTGATATTTGAAGATTCTGTTTTAGAGAAGATAGTAAATGATCCTTATCCAAGTTTAGCTCTTGTAGACAAATATGAAAGTTGGATGGATGGTACAGTAGTAACTCTAGATGAAGACAACAACATCACAGAGTTTTTGGGTAAGAAACAGTTTAAGTTTGAAGATATATGTAATTATTATAAAACAGTTAATATTTACAAATTCAGCAAAGAGTTTTCAACTACACATTATGTTCCATTTTTAGAGGCATATTGTAAAGCTCTTGGGGATAATGAATACTATGAACAGGTTTTAAAGGTCATAACATTGTTAGATAAACCCGAAATTAAGGCAACTGTTTTAGATGGCCAATCATGGTATGAAATAGATGATGTTCAGGATCTAGATATAGCAGAATCAATCTTTACAACATCAACTAAGGAGAAGCTTGCAAGGTTCCAAAAGAGATACGGTGGATATTGGAGATATCCTAAACTAATAGATTTCTGCTATCTGGTAAATCCATTTTACCCGACTCCAAAACTTCTTGATGAAATGAAAGCAAACTTTGACAGATTAATAGGTGATTATCCATCTGGAATGGATGTTAACAGTCTTTTAGCAGCAAAGTATTTTGGAATTCATAAGGATCAGATAGTTATAGGTAATGGGGCGGCTGAACTTATAAAATCATTAATGGAAACATTAAGAGGAAAGATAGGAGTCATACTTCCAACATTCGAAGAATATCCAAACAGAAGAAACAAGGAAGATATAGTGGCTTTCCATCCATCAAACAGAGATTACTCATACAATGCAGATGATCTTATAAACTTCTATGATGATAAAGATATATCTACACTTTTATTAATAAATCCTGATAATCCGTCCGGTAACTATATTATGAAGAAAGATGTTTTAAGAGTTGCGGCCTGGGCAGAACAAAAGGGTATAACATTTATCGTTGATGAATCATTTGTAGATTTTGCTGATAAGGAAGAAGATACATCATTAATAAATGAAGAAATAATTCAGGAGTATTCTAAGCTTGTTATAGTAAAGAGTATATCAAAGTCTTTTGGAGTACCAGGAATACGTCTTGGAGTGCTTGTTTCTAACAATGTGGATGTAATAAGCTATATAAAGAAAGATGTTGCTATATGGAATATTAACTCATTTGGCGAATTCTATATGCAGATAAGTGAAAAATATAAGAGTGATTACGTTGCAGGACTAAACAAATTTAAAACTGTAAGAAAAGATTATATGAGCAAGCTTTCAGAAATTGAAAACTTAAGAGTTATACCAACACAAGCTAACTATGTTTTATGTGAAGTACTTGGAGGGCATACATCTACAGAGCTTACAGAACAGCTTTTAAGTAGATATGATATTTTTATAAAAGATTTATCAACTAAAAAGGGATTCGATGGACAGTACATCAGAATTGCTGTGAGAAAACCAGAAGAAAATGAAAAATTAGTTGAAGCTATGAAAATATTATTAAAATAATAGTGAGAAAGATAGGTTAAGGGTGAACACATATGAATATAAATGCCATAAAGGAATCATTTATTAATGTTAGCGGTAATATTTATGATTCTGAATTTATTAACTTAGCTAATGTTGAGCATAATCAAATACATTTAGATGATAGAACTTTATTTTTAGATGAAGCAGAAAAAAGTGTGTTAAACAAGGATAAGATTGAAAATTATGATAATACTATATACGTTTATAGGTATAAAGATGCATATGGAATCATATGTGATCTACCTATAGAAGAATATAATAATGGTAATGTAAGATGTCATGAACTTGTATTGTCAGATACAATACAGGGAATGCTGAGCAATCTTCATGGATATAACTGTGAAGTTGCTCCTGTGCTTCTAGCTCATAAAAAGAGTATAGATTATCAAAAGATAATTAATTCAGGAAAATATACAAAAAGATTTGAATTTAAAGACCTTGATATGTATGTATTCTGTGGAGATGCTGCAGATGAAATAATTAAACAATTTTCCGATGTAAAGAATCTATATGTTGCAGATGGTCATCATCGTCTTTATACAACATCTTTATGTGGTTTTAAAAGTTCGGTTTTATCATGCGTTGTAAGTTTTGATTATTTAAATATTATGCCTATACATCGTATAATACCTGATGTTAAGGAAAATGAATTCAATAAAGCTAAAGAATTTATATGCAGGAGGTTTGATGTGCTTCCTGGTGAGACACCATTATGTAAGGGTAGAATAAGAATTAATTATAGGAATGAGAGCTTTGTAGTAAAGCTGATAGAACTTAACTCAGATGCATTCTGGAACAACGACGTGTATAGACTTAATACACAGATTATTTCCCAAGCATTTAGAATATTTAATACTGATAGGCTTAGTTATGCTTCTGATTCTGAATTAAAAGGTGAAGACTATAGCTTGAGTCAGAATGATGTATTGATAGAAACATATCCTGTGGATAAAGATGAATTTATAGAATCCATAGATAAAAAGTGTATAATGCCACCAAAGTCTACGTGGTTTACACCTAAATTTCCATCTTTTCTTGTGTTTAAGAAATATCAATAAGGAGATGAACTTATGAAGATATGTTTTTTTGGAGGAAACATCTCCAGTACAGGAGGAACAGAAAGAGTATCCACAATTATTGCTAATAAGCTAGCTGAAGAAGGTCATGATGTATATCTTATGAGTCTTGTTAAATGTGAGAGTTCTTCATTTGAATTAAATAGTAAAATAAAAGTTATCTGTATGGAAAATGGTTCAGGCAATAACAAAAAGAATTTTATACCTATAGTAAAAGAACTTAAGGGTATATTTGATAAGTATAAATTTGACGTCTTAATAGAAGTTGATGTAATGCTTAGAATTTTCACTTTTCTGGCTGCAAGAAATAGAAACATGAAGGTGATTTCATGGGAGCATTTTAACTTTAGAACAAATTTAGGAGCAAAGTTAAGAGATATTGCTAGAAGAATCGCTGTTAAAACATCCGATTATATTGTAACATTAACAGAAGAAGATAAATTAGATTATGAAAAAAGCTTAAAATGCAAGGCAAAGGTTATCTGTATTTCAAATCCACTAGTGTTCTATCCTAAAGAGTATAGTAAGCTTAATAATAAAGTAGTACTGTCAGTTGGGAGAATGCATCCTCAGAAAGGTTTTGACATGCTGCTTGAAGCATGGAGTAAGGTTGTTAAGGAAGACAATACATGGGAACTTAGAATCGCTGGTGATGGAGCTGACTTTGAAAAGATTAAGCAACTTGCCAAGGAATATGGAGTAGAAGATTCAGTTAACTTTTTAGGACATATAAGCGAAGTTCAAAAACAGTATCTTGAATCAAGTATATATGTAATGGCATCGAGGTATGAAGGATTCCCGATGGTACTTTTAGAGGCTATGTCTTTTGGGCTGCCTGTTGTGAGCTTTGACTGTCATACTGGTCCTAGTGATATTATAATAAATAATGAGGATGGACTGCTGGTTGAAGCTTGTAATACTGATAAGTTGGCTCAGAATGTATTGAAACTTATGAAGGATGACGAAATGAGAATCAGCATGGGGAACAATGCTAAAGATAATATAAAAAGATATGATGTAAAAAATATTATGGACAAATGGAATGATATAATAAAAGGAGTTTAATTATGACGAATCAAAAAGAAAATAATTACGACATATTTAAAAAGGTATTTAGAAAATATCTACCGGTAATAGTTGTTTTAGCTGTTATTTTATCCGTAGTTATTATTTATAAACTAAAAAGAAAGCAGCCAACATATTTAATTAAGAATACAGTGAAGGTGGAAGAAGACGCTTCGCTACTAAACAGAAATTTAAAGATTTCTAAAGTTCAACAGAGTGATGATTTTTACAATAAGATAATAGCCGAAGACAAGTTTAATGAGATTTATGGAAAAACTCAAAAATCTAACAAAGATGAAGATAAGAGAAAGTGGCTTGATTCTGTTGTATCAGTTGAATCAAGTGATAAGGATGATGAAAATAAATTAAAATATACTATTTCAACATTAGATAAGGATAATGCAAAGAAATTATGTGAGTTATATTTTAATACATTAAATTCATGTTATAAAGGAGTGCAGACTCAATATTATAAAACAGAAATTGAACTTTTAACAAAGAAGATTGAAATAATGAAAAATGAAATAAATTCATTAGGATTAAGCAAGGAATCTAATATATCAGCTGCATATAGTGATGCACTTAATGAACTTGCCAACGCAAAAGTTTTTATTAACACTAATAGTGACGAATATATCAAAGGTGATGTATCAGAACAATTAGTTGGTATAGGCAAGAAAAAGTATCTTGAAGGAATAGCTATTGCTGTATTAGGGTCAGCATTTGTAGTATTATTTATAGGATTTATTGCAGAATATGTTAAAGAAAGAATAAAAGTATCTCATAATACGAGAGGATAATTATTTATGATCTATTTATTGATTTTGTTTTTTATCTTTATTCTAGCATTCTTAGATGTTTCAGATGATGCTGTTTTTCCAAAGTATAAGAATACTTTATTGATTTTCTGTTTTATGTTGATGTTTATAATTGCTGGATTTAGATATCAAGTTGGGTATGATTTTAATTCATATGAAAGAATATATAATAATATTACTTTGTCTAATTTTAGAGGTAATAACCTGGAAATAGGTTTTTCTTTATTTGTATGTTTATTAAAGAAAATTGGACTTGGTTTCCCTGTAATGATAATGTTGATTGCAATGGCAAGTATATTTATTAAGTATAAAGTTATAAGAGAATATTCTGTATATCCTTTTATATCATTATTAGTATATTTTTCTGCTAATTTTATAATACAGGATTTTGGACAGATAAGACAGGGGCTTGCAATAGCTTTTACTTTATATAGTATTAAGTATATTAAAGACAAGAAGTTATTTAAGTATTTGATAGTTATGATGATGGCTATAATGTTCCATTATTCAGCAGTGCTGTTTTTACCAATGTACTGGTTGGCGCGTATAAATGTAAATAAGAAAGTTATAGCAACTGCTTTGATTGTATCAGGAGTATTCTTTGTCTGCTCTAAGAGTGGTGTTATTGATTATGTTGTATTAAAGGTTATAAACCAGCCATATATTTCATATAAGTATGTTGCTTATATGTCTAGTGCTGGAGGTATAGGAATATTTAAGCTTACGTTTTTATCAAGGCTGGTAATTTTTACGCTGTTCTATGTATTGAGAGATAAAATTAAGGAAAATTGTGAATGCTACAATATACTATCTATGGCGTACCTTATTTCTATATTTATGTATGTTGCATTTAACTTTAATGGAGCACTTGCTACAAGAGGTGCTTTATATTTTAAAATTGTAGAAATTCTAATAATTCCGCAGATTATTTATGCTGTTAAAGATAAGATTATTATGTTCAATGGTCTGATGATATTATATCTGTTTACATTTAAGGATTTATACTTTGAGATTATGAGCAGCAGTGATAGGTTTATGCCTTATAGAAATTTAATTAGTGAATTTCTGAGGAATGTGTTTAGTTAAAGGAGATAGGAAATGCTTTTTTGGTATTTCTTTAGTCTTTATAGTAATAATACAATTACTTATGATGTTTAAATATGAAGTAAAGCCATCTGCTGATTTTGGTGTGATATTTAATCAGGCAGTTAAACTTGCAGATATAGAGGGATTAAATAAGATTGGTTCGTACTTTGAGATGTATCCTAATAATATACCATTATTAGCATTAATGACTTTATGGCTTAAACTGATGAAGCTTTTGGGAGTAGTAAATTATAAGATTAGCGCTGTAATATTAAATATTATCTTTATAGATACAGCTGTTACTTTTTTTTATCTATCGTCAAAAAGAATATTTAAAAATAATGACAGCATTATACTTGTTATGATGATGATAATGTTCCTGCCATTTTATACGTATGTAGGAATGTTCTATACTGATACAATGTCCATGCCGTTCATTGCTATAATTGTTTATTTGAGTACATTCATTGGTGACGAGTGTACTGGTTATAAGAATAATTATAGGAAAATAATTTTATTAGTATTATTGGGAGTAACAGCTTGCCTAGGATTTAAAATGAAGGCTACAGTTGGAATATTATTAATAGCATTTATAATATTTGAAATTATTATGAAAAAGAATTTTAAGCTTAAAATGATAAATATAGGCGTTGCATTATGTTCATTTATAATTACAGGTGTTATTGTGGGTAATTGTATTAATTTAGTTCTGCCTATTAATCATAAGGGGCAGAGTGAAAAGAGTCTTCCGTATACACACTGGGTTATGATGGGATTAGGAAAGTCAGGATATTACAATGAAGAGGTCTTCGGAAATGGAGCTCCACTTACATACTCTAAATTAAGTGCAGTTGGTTTTTATGATGAGAAAGATGTTGTGGAAACTTCAAAGCATAATACTTATAATGATAAAATTAGATTTAACTTACAGGAAATAAACGCAAAAATTTGTTCTTATGGTGTAAGTGGTATGGCAAAACATATTGTGAAAAAGACTATCTGCACATGGGGTGATGGAACGTATTATGCTTTATTATATTTACCTACTGAAAAGTTTACTCCTGCAAAAATTAAGGTTTATAGAAATATATCCTTTGCATATCATATAACTTTAATATTCTTATTTATAGTTGGATTAATAGGGATAATAAAGAAAAGAAAGCATAACACAGACTTTATTGTATATGTATCTATTTTAGGATTGGTAATATTCTTGAGCATTTGGGAAACTTCACCAAGATATGTGTTGAATTTTATGCCTTTAATATTATTTCAGGCATCTCCAGCAGTTGGAGAGTTGTGTGACAAAATTAAATTTAGGAAATAATATATTACTCAATAAAATACCCAAAATATTAAAATGCATCTTAGGTTACAGAATTATGTTTGGAGCTTAAGGTGTATTTTTATGTCTTAAGATAGAAAAAAGATGTGACTTTTATATTTTCTCCAATTTATTTAAAAATAAATTAGAGAAAAAAATGAAAAAACGTGTTGACAAGCGGGGAATAAATTTATATAATAACACATGTCGCCACGAGTGGTGACAAATAAATGTTCTTTGAAAATTGCATATTAGTTAAACAAATTACATTTAAAGTAATATCTCAAATGTCAAATTCAAATGAGAATTTAGATTTTAGTAACTTTGTTAGTGATATTAAAACAGGTTTTTAATTTAAGATAATCTGTTTTGGACGAAAGGAACAAGTAGTACGCGGAGACGACCAAACGAGCAACGGAGTTTGCTTATAGCAAATGAGTAGCGCAATGAGGGAAGTCGACAAAGTAATACGCAGTTAATTTCGGACAAAAAGGTCAAGCTACAAAGGGCGCATGGTGAATGCCTTGGCATCAGGAGCCGATGAAAGACGTGATAAGCTGCGATAAGCTTCGGGTAGGCGCACATAGCCAGTGATCCGGAGATTTCTGAA
>NZ_VULX01000047.1 GCF_009696465.1 Inconstantimicrobium porci
TGCATTTTCCTTAAATTCCTTATCATACTGTTTACTCATTTCAATTCCTCCAATTCATCATATTTTTATTATAACTCTTTTTGAGAAATATCCACTTTTAACTTGTACTATTTATATTCTAGCTCCAACTTCTTTGACTAAGCCCTTCGTTAAAATAAAGATATCTGATATAATCATATTGTACCATTTCAATCACCTTTCAAAATCCTCCCACTTATATAAAATGTCGACAATTTTATTATAAATGGAGGAGTGGTTGAGTGGTACATTTTTTGTTTAGCAGAAGTTAATTATTGGTACACTTTTAGATTAGCATAAGCATAGCTGCAGCTTAGTCGTTAAAACTTGATAAAGGAACTATTTCATGTGACTCTTCACATAAATTCCTTTGCATCTCTTGGTGCTTGCAAATAGATTTTTTGAATTTACTCTGCCAATAATAATAACGTTTCAAATTAATATTATTTTGTTCGCACCAAGCTTTATTGGAAAGTCCACTGGATTTGCAAGCCTTTATAATTCCGAATTTATACCTTATTTTTTATATCTATTTTATCCAAAAAATCTTCAACATTTATATTATCTCCTATACTAAGTCCAAACCAATTGGATTTAAAGAATATATAGTTATATAATTCATTTATTTGTACTTCTATATTAGGCAATTTTGTTATATCTAAGTCTATTTTCATTTCATTTACTAATCGTATCAAATCAAAAATATTATTTTTGTAGTATTGTACTTCTAAAGATTTAGTAAATAACACATCATTATATATACTATTAAGCATATTACTATTATCATGTATTTCATTTATTAGTTCTTTTAAACATAAAATAATCCTATCATAATTACTTCTATTAGTAGATATACCGAACCCAAATAATGAAAAATCTTTATACACATCATAAATATACTGAATATTATAAATACCACAATCCTTTTTTAGTTTACTAACAAATAATCCTTTAGCTCCAAATAAGCAATTGCCAAGCAAATCTAATAATTGGGCATCATAATCTGACATATGTGTATATATAGTTGCAACACTTAAATTAAATTCATTACCTTTCTTATTTATAGACTTAGATATTGGTCTTATACTATGTTTTATAACACCTAATTTATTATTAAATTCAATTCTTTTTTCTATTTTAGATAATTTATTACTTAATTCTGTACATATATCTTCAGATGAACAATAGACTCTAAAATTTTGATTAAAATCATAGTATTTATTATAGATATTTTGTACTCTTTTTATATTTAAATTTATAACCGTTTCACTCTTTCCTGTTGTTGGCAAAGCATATGATGTACCATTAAACATCAATCTATTAAATAATTGCTTGAAATTTGAAAAATAACCTCGATTTTTTATTTCATCACAAATTATTTTTTTTTCGTTATCTAAACTTTCATTAGTAATCTTCAAAGAAAACAGCGTATCAATTATATAATTAATTTTTTTTATAATCTCATTTTCAGATTTAGTTATAAATAAAAAATAAGTCCACTCTTTAGTAGTTATTGCATCTAAATATACATTATGTAGTTCTTTATTAATATTGTAATCGCTGAGAATCAAATGCTCCAGTAAATGAAACACTCCATTATTATCCTCTTGTTCATTTGAAGAGCCACAATTAAAAGCAAAAATAATAAACTGAGAATGTTTATCCATCGTTAAATACTTCACTTCATACATATATCCATTCCTCTCTTTTACTATTTCAAATAAATTATGAAAGTAATAATCAAATAGTTTCATACATAAGGCTTAAAAAATTCAAAAAATATGCACTAAATAATACTTTACCTCCAAAAACCCACTGTTCATCATTAGGCAGACTAGCTGGGCCTTTATAAAAAAATGTATCCGCATCACACTTTGTAAGACAATCAATTATGAAATTATAACATTTTTTTAAAAATATCTTTTTTTCAGAATACTTAGCTTTAACATAGATATATTTCAAATATCCATAATATAAATATAATCTTTCTACTTTACACAAATAATCTTTATTGAAATAAAAAATGATTTTATCTTCAAACTCCGCACCTTGATTAATTTCACATAATGAAACATCCATCATACAGATATGAAACAATATAGCAAGATCTGAATTCACATAATATGGAGACTTTACACTTTCATTAATAAACTTATTTATTGTCCAATCAAGTATTTGACAATATTTCTTTTTATCATATCCTGCATAATATTTTAATGAATTTACTCTAACAATATCATCAATATCATTTTTAACCTCTTCACTTGGTTTCCATGTATGAATATTATCGTTATTATCTAAAAAATAATTTAAATTTACTTTTATACCTTTGTGGCATAGATTATAATAATTTATTATTGTATCATCAAAATCATATTCTAAATCAGGTTCCCATCTCCAATATGAACATTGATTTCTAACCTCAGCTTTTTCCAATATATAATTTTCACACTTTTTTACAATATCATCTTTTACTAAAGAAACATATTTTACTTTCTTTAAATTCCATAATATATATGTTGTAAAACCTACGTTTCCCAATCCATCAAAATTAATATCATCCATATTACATATAGGTGCTATAGAACCCATAAATGAACCGTTATCAAATTGTCGTTGTGATAAATACATTAAAATACTATTCATAACATTCGATATTTGAGATTTTAATTTATTTCTAAATTCAATATACCCCATAAATGCCATATCACTCTTATGAATCATTTTTATATACTCCCCTTAATAACCTTATTATATTATATACTAAGCATATCTTTCATCGGCACTTTTTAAATCTGTCCAATTGTACCTTTTTTCACTGCAATTCTAACTGTAAATCTAAAAAAGATAATCCCAATAATAAAATAGATTACATTTCCTATAACTAAGTAAATATAATCTTCCATACATAATGCTCCATAATTTTTTAACAATAATACATTCAAAAAATACTTTCCTGATACTCCTGGCAATGCAAAGAGCCACTTATTATTTATTGGCATAAGCATAACTGCCATAAACACAAAGGTCATAACCTGACTTATGCTGTCAACTTTCTTAAAAATCAACGAAATGCCACCTAAAATAAAGCCTAACCCCCAGTATGATAAAAAACTTATCATGAAAATAATTGTTGTATATATAATATTAAAAGATAAAACAGTATGTGTTATTAAACTACATAACATCATAATGACATATATAAATACAATATCAAAAATAGAAGCCGCTAGAACTTTGAATAACAACAATTTTTCAAAAGAGTATCTTGAAAAGAAAAGAGTCTGGATTGTTCCTTCTTTTGATTCTTCAATAATAGAATCTGCTACTGTTTGAAATGCTGAAATTGATAATACCCAGGAAATATATGAAATGATTAATGATATGTTACTGTTTACTGAATAAAAATTAGATGTAACTGATTCTAATCCTAAATAGATGAAAAGGAAAAGCATTGTAATAACAATAAGTCCTACCATACCATTTAATAAATATCTTTTGTTTAAGATATACTCCTTTTTTAAAAATTCAAAAAACATATATACCTCCTTCGACGTTAAATATTTTTATTTAAACCAGCTTGTTTAATTCATCCACAATAAATTCAAATTTAGGTTTTGAATAATTAATTGATCGTAAAATAATTTCTTCTGAAACAATAGAATCTATAATATCTTTGATTTGACTTGTATCATTTATTTTAAAATTTATAATAAGACCATCATCATCAAGAGATACTTTGCCTAAATGCTCTTCAAATTTTGAAAAGAAGCATTTTAAATCAGTATCCTCAGATTTTTGAATGCACACTTGTAATTGGTTGAAATTAAGTATATTTGATATAGAGTCAGTAATAAAATCTTTTTTTATTGTTCCATTAGATAGGTATAATACTCTGTCACATATTTTAGCAAGAAATTGAAAATCATGTGATGATATTATAAAAACTTTATTATAAGCTTCTTTCATATTATTTATAAACTTAACTAAATCCAAACAGCTCTCATTATCAAGCCCCAGTGTAGGTTCATCTAACATAATAATTTTAGCTGTGTCTACAATAGTCAATATAATTGATAATTTTTGCTGCATTCCTCTTGATAATTCCTGAACAACAGTATTCTCTTTATCCTCCATATTAAATTCCTTAAGCAGTTTATTTGTTAAGGCAATAGTCTCTTTAGTTTTATTTTTTCTTAATGATAATATAAAGTTTATATTCTCCTTTACTGTTAACTTCCAATACAGATTTCTATTGTCAGCCAGTAATACTGAAACTTCATTTCCAAAGTGCCTATAATCAGTAACTCCATCTACTGTAATGTGGCCCTTATCTGCACGTACTAGCCCTGATATAATCTTTATTAATGTAGTTTTACCTGAACCATTTGACCCCACTAATCCAACAACGCTATTTTCACTAGCTTCAAATGTAATTCCTGACAAAACTGATTGTGACTTATAACTTTTATAGACATTTTCAACAACAATTGATTTGTTCAACTTTTCACCCCCAATAATAAAATAATTTTCTATCTAGATAACTTTAGACATCCACAACATCTTCTGAATTTTGAATATATATCACAGTTTTGGCATTCATCCATAGCAATATTATTTCTACTCATATCAATATTTTTAATGAAATATCTAAAAATGTCCTTGTCTGACTTGAAATCAGATAATGGCACCCTCATATCATTACACATAGCAAAGCATCTGATTACAGATAAATCTGGCAAAACATCTAATGATGGTAAACATATATGATGTGAAAGTAAAACAGGAGAATATGTTGCTATCTTACGTAATTGCAAATCATCCAATGTACATAATGGAATTGCACTACAATCTATTTCTGTCTTTATATTTCTCTCATATGCCGCTTTTAAAAAATCTAATACTGTGTCCATCATATTATGATAATGATGATAAAACATTTCTTTTCTGCTAATTAAATTATTAATATCACAAGGTGAAGCTAATGCCCATCTTATTGCTCTTTTATGATGCTCACTAGCAAGATTAATAAAATCCATATAATTCTGTTCTTTTTTATAAAGATTAATTCCCAAATCATAATCTATATTGTTTTCATCCATATAATCAAGATTATTCTTTAAATTTTCATATAGCTCAGTTCCAATATCATCTTTTGCATTAACATTAATAAGAAGAGATATGGGAATAAGCTTATTATACTTGTCCAAAATAGAATTAACATTCTTATTATAGGTTCCATTTGAAAAAATAATTATTTTTTTGAAAATACCTCTCTTATAAATTCTATATAAATACTCTTCTATGTTAGGTATAATTAATGGTTCTCCACCAATTAATTCAACAGTATAACTTTTACTATTAATACAAAAATCAAGATACTTTTCAAAGTTATCCATACTAATCTGTTTGGGTAATTCTTCTGACTTTATTATATTTTTAGCAAAGCAATATTTACATTTTAAATTGCAATATGTGTTTAATAGTATATTCATACAGTCACCTTCTCATATCTTTTCATATAAACATATATTTTTTTTAAAAAAACTAATTCATTATTTTTAATTGCATAATTACATGCTTTCTTTATCATCTTGTTTGATTTTTCTATAGTGCTTTTTTTATTAAGAATATTATAAATATTAAATGTATTCTCTTTAATAAATAAGTTATAAATATATATGACACAGACATACATGAAACTCCTATCACGTGTGGTCTAAGGCTTAATATCTTTTGAGAAAACTTTTTAATCAAATCCTCACTAATTTTTCTTAACTTATTTATATTAATTTCTTTCTGTAGATCAACTATATGAACATTATGTCCACATTTTTCTGTTACCGTTGCTATAGAAAGAAGTCCTAATGGCATTTGAAGACCTGCCGTAATATCATATTCTAAACTATATACTGGTTGAACTAATACAACATTCAAATTTTCCCCCCCTTTACTGTTTTATAACTACTTAATAACTGTATTGGCAGCTATTATTACTTAGCCTTAAGATATAATAAACAAAATTTCATATTACCACTTTACGGCAACATATTTATTTACTTGTCCTTCTTCCAGTTCTGAAAAATAATTTTCTTCGATTAACTTATTTATTAATTCATCATCTATATCGGCTTTTTTCTCAGTCTTATCTTTTTCAATTAGCTCTTTTTTCATTTCAACACCTGCTTTACCATTTCATTTTTACTTTTATATATAATAGCTTAATTAATAGCCACCAATACCGTAATCAAAATTGTTTTAATGATACTGTTTAAAGAACAACAAATTTATCTCTTGCATTAGTTATCATTTTATAATTATTCTAATTAATAATTTATAGATTAAGCCTTCAGTTACTTTCACAAAATACATATTTTGCAATTATTTCTTTTATATGCATTATATTAATAATATAATCAAAACTGTGTTTTTTCAATGTATTATTTAATATATATTAAATTAATTATTATATATTCAAAAATGCAGTCATTTTTATGCAAATTTCAAAATACGCATATCTATATTTGCAAATAATTACATGAGAGTTATTCTTAAGAAAAGCCTATGATAAATAAAGGGGGATGTACTTTGGAGATTGTTATTACTTTAGTTGTATTTATAGTATTAGCTATCGGTGTTATGTATGAAATTGATATAGAAAAAGATAGATATGGACATACCATGAGAAAAGGAGAATACTATTTTGATAATCAGAAATATGAAGAGGCACTTAAGTGTTATGAATATGCAATAGAACTGGATTCCACAAGCCCAGCTGCTTATTATCTTTTTCAGAAAACGCTCCAAAGCATACAGAATTCTCAATAGTTTTTTCTATAGTCTTTATGTCTCTATCTACTGCCCAATATGATTTTAATAACATCTGTTTCACTTCATTAATTTGAATCTCATTATTAGTTTTCTTAATTCTAAAACCCTTGTCCATTTTTATAACCATCCCTAAAGTATAGCCAAAAAGATAGGAGTACATCGAAAGACCGTAAAACGGGCGATTGAAAATCCCGAACAAAAATATAACCTAACTGCGGTTAAGGACAAGCCTATAAACGGAAAATATGAAGATTTAGTA
>NZ_VULX01000048.1 GCF_009696465.1 Inconstantimicrobium porci
TTGCAATATTTGTTCTTTGAATTCTTCTGAATAACTTCTTCCCTTCATAACTTTCCTCCAATAATTACTATATTTAGTATAACTTATATTAGTCATTATTGTCCAATTAGATATGGGGGCTTAAGAGATATATGTTATTATAAGAATTTTTTTTATTATGACAATAATTATGTAAAGTATCTTTATTTATCACAAGAGTTATCAGAAGTTTTTCTCTCTTTTATTAATACCGTATATGTACAATGATTAGAGCCCACATTACGTTAACCATAAATTATTATTATAAATAAAAAAAAGACTAAGCTAAAAGCTTAAATCCTTCTAATAATGATTTCTTTTGGAATATTGTAATTTTTTATGCAACTAAGAACTTTAATAACTGCTGTAAACTCCATTTGGTTATTAGTAAGTTATCAATAGAATACTATAGACTTAGAATAACTTTTATTTGTGGTTACATATGAAAACTATTATTCTAATTATCTCCATATGTGTAATTACAAAGACTTTAATATTATATAAATACAGAACCACTACTGTATCCTTTCATTAAGCGGTAGCGTATATAGAAAATTACTCATATATAATATATTAACCCAACTGGACAACTTTTTATTATATATTTAAGCATAACCACATAACTTACCACATAATAACCTCTTTTCTTTAATAATATATTTGCCTATATATACAACAATATATTATACACGTATAGATATAATCGTTAATGCTATACAGGCACTTTATAACAGCTTATAATGTTACAAAACAAAATATACTCCAAGTATATAACAAGTGCCTTAGAAGGGCTCTCAGGTTTATATAGAGTATACTCAATCATAACCTACACTCACAAATAACCGTATATTTGTAGTATTATTTGATATTTGGTTTGATATTGAAAGGAACACCAAGAACCTACCGAGAAAAAATCAAAAACTGCCTAACGGAATTGGACTACACCAATTTTACATCATAAGATGTAACAGTAACAAATAATAGCTGAAATTGACGTCCTTCGGCGTCAATTTCAGCATAAGAGTACATAATCATACTCATATAAGTGTTGGTAAACACTTATAAAACCCTATGCAAAACACAACGTAAATGAGAATAGATACATATAAATGTTATAAAACACAACAAAAGTATATAAACCATTCTCATTACATAATAAATAGTCGTAAAAGACTGTAATTACCAAGTAAAAAAGTGGTAAAACAATGTAATTTGTAAATAAATACGACAATTTATTAAGTTTGCATAGGGGTAAAGCATAACACTTCAGAATAAAACTGGAAAATAAGACGATTCTCCATAAGAAAATAGAAGGAATGTCTTATTTTTAATACAAGCACCTGTAACAAAGACAGGAAAATTAAAAAGAAGATAATTCATAAAAGGAAGCATTGCCGAAGGCATAAATTCCTCATAGACAAAAAAAATACAAGAAAGTATTGCCGAAGGCCCTACTTTCTTGTATACTATAGATATGAATACTAATATACAATAGTATTCTGAAGAGTAGCTTTAATAGCACTCTTCTTTAAGAAATCTATAGTTTCGTCTTTTAACTGATACTTAGACTGTACTTCTACAGTAGTATCAGTTACTAGGACAAAGAAAGTCCAGCTTTTGCCGTTGTTGAATAGAGTAATGTTTACCCCATTACTTACTAAATTAATTTCAACATTATCAGCATTAGCTGGTTTTTCTATTTTAGAGATATCTATATTATATTGCTGCTTTGCAAGTTCTTCTATAGAAACATCATCAGATACATCATCAGATACAATAACTGCATCATATGAATCATCATCAGAAGAATTTAAAACTTCTTCTATTGCTGCCATATCACATGCCATAGAAGAATCATAAACCATATCTTCATCATCAAAAGGTATACAAGCATTTTCAAATGCTGCTATCTCTTCATCTGATACAGCAAAAATATTATCTTGAGTATAATAAGTTGATTCAAATTTATCTTTAGAATCCATATCACCTAAAATATTAAAATTAGCTCTAAAGCTTCTCTTTAAAGCAATATTGTTATCTTTATCATACCACATTGTTTTGTCTGTTATTTTAGTTGGTTTATACCAAACCTTTTCAGACTCAACAAGTTTTAATTTCTTATTAAGAATACCAATGGCTTTAACAGAAGATTCAGAAGTAATACCTGATATCTTCTTGCCATTGCAAATAATATAGGCATATTTCCCATCCATTTGTAATGTACAAGTGTTTTCCTTTAAAATTTTAATGACATCATTTGCATTAAAGCCAAGTCCTACAAATCCAGCTAAATTTATAGGTACTTGTTTCTTAGAATCCTCAATAGTTTCAATTTCATGCTCTACTAAATGAGAATCACAATGAACTAGAATATAATATTCATTGTCCATATTAAACACTTTATAGTTACCTGTAGGCAAAGATACTCTTCTTACAGGTATATCATTTACAATTAAAGAATTATTGAATACTTCAACTGTATTGATTACATCAAAGAACTTAGGTAATCTAACCAGTCTCTTTGCTGAATCAAATTTCTGAATAATTCTCATCAGCTCATTGTATAATACATTCCATACAAAAGATCTACTATCAGAACCACTTTCTTTGTTATAGCAAACATAATATGCAGCAGCGGCAACTGCTTCAGTATCATCAGAAATAGAAAGAGCACTTATTCTATAACTATCATATAGTTCAGTAAGTGCTGCAAATCTTTCTTCTTTATATTGTTTACCAGGAAACTCTTGCATTATAGATGCTATTTCATGTCTATAACTCTTTTCAAGCTCTTGAACTGCAGGAAGCAATTCAGTAGCTTTCTCTACATTAACATAGCTTAGTATCTGTGTAGAGAAACTTTCATAGTGTGTTCCTACTCCTGATAATATCTTCTTAGCTTCTACTTCTACATGTCTAAATAACATATTAAGTGGAGATTTAGAAGCATAAATCTTTTTCTTCATATCTAATGCAACATTGTAGAGACTGTCTACATATCCAAAATTCTTTATATATGAAGCAGAATCTTTATTAAACAATTGCAATGCAAATAACCATTCAGGCAGAACTTCAATCTTAAGCTCTGGCATAACTACTGTTGCACCAGTCTTAGGTCTATCAATTTCCCATCCTTGCAAAAATCTTAATGCAAGAATTACGGAATCGTAATTTCCTTGTCCGTCTAGCTGCATATCTCTAAAGATAGTAGCCCAATTAGTTATAAGTCCTACTTGAGAAGGTTTTGAAGTACTAACAAAATACTTTAATAAAGCTTCTTCTGTTGCTAAAGAAATATTTGCGTTAACAGCAACATCTTCAGGTATAAACTTGAAAGATGATACTGCATCAATAATTCTAGCATCTTTAATCACAGCCGCTTTATCTCCATCAATATCGGCTCCACCAAGAGCCATAAGGATAGGATCAAAAGCGTTAAAGATAATGATATCATGGATGAACCATAAATCATTATTCTTTACAAGAGAAGTTTTCTGTACTTCAGATTTAAATATCATAGGAGATCTGAAGCAAGCAACTTCTCCTTCTTCATTATTCATGAAGCTGGTACCAGGTGCCAATCTTTTATCAGTAATACCAAAGAAGTCAAAAGGATCACTGAATAAAAAGTGATAAGCCCCTTTAACAGGAAGTTTACCAAAAGCAAGGGAATATAAATATTTCCCTACAAGCTTTCTAAGATTATCTTGTACAAACTTATCATTAATCATTTCAGGATAAGTTGCTAAAACTTCAGATACCTTAGAACCAAATTCAACACTTCCTTCATCTCCCATACCACTAACTAAGCCTAAAAATTTCAATGCTTCTTCTGGTTTAACAAATATATCAGAAGAGATATGTTCCATAGCTTCATCAGCTATATCGCATAATGTTTTAGCATCGATATCTAATGATTGTAAGAACTGATATGACATTTGTACTCTATCCTTATGTTTCTTAGGAACATTACAAATTTCAAAAGAAACATTGCTATAATCGTCAAGTTCATATTTTCTCATTCCTGAACCTTCGATTATATCAAATCCCTTTAAATCAGGACGATATTCTGAGAATGGGAATACTAATAACATTCCCTTATCTCCAGCATATCTAATTTGATATGCAGACGGCATTTTCAAAATTATTTTAATTAACTTTAACTGTCTATAATTTATATCATTATTATTATAGGCTAAAGTTAATTCAGCCATATTCTGATAATGCTTATTAAAATAGTTCTTTTCACTAGTAGAGATAAGGCCTAACTGCCATGCTATCTCTACTGCAGGAAGAAGTTCTATACATCCACCACCATCATTAGGGGTAATTTCAATATCTTTACCCCTAACTACTTGTATGTTAGAAATAATTTGTTGATTGTTATTTACTTCTAAAGCAGTTACTGTTTTAGAAGTATTATCAACAGATGTTGGAGATACAACATCTGCTTTAATATGTTTAACTGGATCATCAATAACTTTAACTTTAGGGTTAAAGTTATGAATCTTTATGGCTGTAGTCGTAGCCAAGCCATATCTTGATTCTCTCTTTGCCAAATTACATTTATCTCCAAAGTCATAGCCATAAATGAATTCACGCCTAAGCGCTTCAACATTAAGAGATGTGAAATAATACTTTCCACATCTCGCTTGTGCTGGAGACTGTGCACAAACTTTGACTATCTTGTTTGTTCTTAAATTTAAGAAGCCTTTATATATGATTGTCTCAGCTTTCATAGCATATTTGACTTGGGCTTCTTCTCTAGCTTTCCCACTAAAACCTAATAACTTAGGCACAGCAGAGAATACAAGAATGTCTTTAACTTCATTATTATTATCACAGTGACTTCTATAGATTCTATTAGAAGACACTTTTATTTCATGTCCTCTATTAGAAGGAAGTACATACATTCCTTTTTCTTCTGAATAAACAAGATCTTCAATATTTGCATTAACGATCTTGTACTGCCCTCTCTTCTTAGGAACAGCTTGACTATCTGCATATTCCTGTGCTGCAGATAAGAATAAAGAATTTGTTATTGATACCTTATAAGTCTTAACAATATTCCCTTTGTTAGTTAAGAAGAAAGTATCATCATGTGCAGATATCTTCTTAGAAACAAGAACTTCTTTACTTATTAAGAAACCATCAATATCTGCGGCACTAAAATCAATCATGCCGTCTTTTTCTCCATATAAAAGAGTAGCATATAGATAACTCTTTACGCTATCAATCTTCATGATTTTTGCGCCAGCAACTCTAATGCATATAACATCTGCAGCATGTAAATCATAAGCCAATGCATCTAGTCTGCTCATAATTAATTGTTTATGGCTATGGTTCAAATACAGTGGAGTAATGAACTCACTACTCTGTTTCTGTATCTGTACATTGCAAATTGCCCCACTATACACTCCATCAGGCAATGCATTAGCATTAAGAGTGAATAGACCTTTGCTAATATATTCTATTCCCTCTTCGAAAGCAGATAATAACTCTGCCTTATTCATTTTATATCCTCCTTTCACTCCTGCAATTTTTGCAGCCTTTCTTAATTTAGATACTGTGATATTTTTGTTTGTATTCATAACAAACTCCTTTCATGTGCCTTAAGGATAGGCCTACCATAATGTAAACTAATTAAAGGCTAGTTCCCAACCTTGGAAGTGGGCTTTTAAAGGTTGAACCCACCAGAACTTTGTGCTATTATTTTAAGATGAAGGCTAATAAATCGCACTTCAACTTAAAGTCATCAAGCTCATTAAGAACTTTTATATGAGCTTGCTGCCTTTTATTAGCTTTATCCATGAAACTAGGAATTTCAGGATAAGCTTTATTAGAATCAGAGGAAGAAGAAGTTACGATTCCTCTTTCTCTTTCTCTTTTTATTTCATTTCTGTTCTTAATGTGACCAGCGGCCATAACACCACTGGACACATTAAGATTAACTTTAGTATTCTTAAAGTTACTCATTATCTTTCACCTCCTTTCTTTGAAGAAAGAGTGTCTATTATGTCACATTTAAATGCTTTACCAACACCCTTCACATAGCGACCTGTTTCAATCGCTATGTCTTTCGCAATTCTTGCTATAAACAATGATGTAAGAACACCAAAGTCTATAGTGAACTTAACTGCAGCCACTGCTAATTCTAGTGACTTCTTAACGACAACATCAATCAAATCCATGATGTTGTTGATATTGGAATGTTTCTTTTTGAATGTGTTTACGGATGCTTTTAATTCATGCAATCCTTCACATTCAATTTCCATCCCTATAAGCTCACTTAATTCAGCAAAGACTTTCTCTGCTGTACCTACAAGCTCTGTGTATACAGAACCATCATCTTTAGTAAGAAATTCTTTTACTTTGTCTATACCAAGACTAGATGCTACTTTTGTAACATCATCTTGTATGCCTTTTAGTTCTTCTTCTACTTCTTCGAAAGCTTCTCCAAAAATAGCGTTCATTGTATTTTCCATAGTGGATTGGTTATAATTAATTAGACAATAATTATTCGGTCGTGATATAATATAAAAAATTGTGAAAAAGGAGAAGAATATCATAAAGCAGGCAGCGCTGATAATGGCACGAAAATAGAAATAATATTATCTAATAAAAAAAAGTACAGTATCAGCGCAATGTGCAGAGTTTTAAA
>NZ_VULX01000049.1 GCF_009696465.1 Inconstantimicrobium porci
CTTTATAAATATTAGTTTTTATAAGCATAATTACCTCCAAAAATTTATGAAATAATTATAACTTATAAAAACAATTTCATGCATTCTTAAACGATCGTTTATTTACATATTTATTGTAGCATTTATATAAAAAAGTTCTGAATAGCCAAAAAAGCATATAAACAGATTTATTTCTCTGTTTACATGCTTCTGTTATTCTATCTATATGATTTATAAAACCACATTGGTGGACGTACTTATCTATTGCAGATAGACGACTTTTTTTGACAAGAACCCAATGTAAGGAAATTTATTGTATATGATGTACTTCATGGCGACGTTGACCTCCAACAAACCGCCATTTGGAAGTAATATACAATATTTTAACAGCGTAAATAGCACTACCATATAACGGTTTTTTTTATTGGCGTTTAGTAGTGCTTTTTATTAAATATAAACCTATAAACCATATAACACGTTTTTCTATACCTGTTTTTAATTCAGTAGGAACAATAAAATGTATAGAGGTGGTCTACTATGCGTAAAAAAGAAGATAAATATGATTTTAGAGCCTTTGGTTTAGCCATTAAAGAAGCTCGATTGAAACGAGGTTTAACTCGTGAACAAGTGGGAGCATTGATTGAAATTGACCCACGGTACTTAACTAATATTGAAAATAAAGGGCAACACCCCAGCATACAAGTTCTTTATGACCTTGTATCGTTACTTCATGTTTCCGTTGATGAATTTTTCTTACCTGCTAATAACTTGGTAAAAAGCACCCGACGATTACAGATAGAGAAATACATGGATAGCTTTACAGACAAAGAACTATCCTTAATGGAATCTTTAGCCAGCGGTATCAACGAAGCAAGAAACATCGAAGACTAATTAAAAGAATCCATACATAACGGAAAGAGCCGATAAAATGAGATTGTATTAATCTCATTTTATCGGCTCTGCGTCTTTGCGTCTGGCTCTGTAATCACAGTTACTTTGAACTGCTTTATTTCAATTAAATTTTCTTGTCTGCATTTCGGACAATAGAGGGGGAATTTTTTTAATTCAGTATCTTCCCTTATCTTTAATCATGTTTTATTTCCACATACAGGACACAATATCCACTTGTAGTTTATAATAACTATCTCCTCCTTTACACTTTAATTCAAATCTTTATTAAAAAATATTTCATCTTATTTAACAAGAAACCATATTTATATAACAACATAAAATACACTAAGTTATTTTATTGAACATATATCGTACTTTATCTATCCGACTATTTGGACGACGGGGCTGGCAAACAGGTTCACCGGTAGTAACATGGTACCCTTTTAACTCTGTTAAACAAACACTACGTCCATTTGTAAAGAAAGTTAAATCACTACGATATTCTTGAATACACCGAGCAGGGATTTCTCCACTAAGAATGACCTCATTATTTTTCAATTGAGTGTCTACGATGTTCGCACAATATTTAGGAGCATCGTTGTATGCTCGTGAAAGATATTCCTGTGGCGCATAAATTTTAAAACTAAGATATGGCTCTAACAATTCTGTTCCAGCTTTTTTTAAGACTTGTTCCAATACAATAGGAGCAAGCATCCGAAAATCTGCTGGGGTACTAACAGGGCTATAGTATAAGCCATACTTAAAACAGATTTTACAGTCCGTCACATTCCAACCATACAATCCTTGTTCACAGCCATAGCGTATCCCTTCCATAACTGCATTTTGAAATGATTGATTTAAGTATCCAAGAGAAACCGAGCTCTCATACTGCATTCCACTTCCCAACGGAAGCGGTGATACAGATAAACCAATGGAAGCCCAGAAAGGATTTGGCGGCACTTCGATGTGAATGGTATATTCTGCATTTTTTAACGGTCTCTCCATATAAATGACTGTAGGCTCTTTTAGTTCTATCTCCACATGATACTTTTCTTGCAACAGTGCACTAATCACTTCCATTTGTACTTTCCCTAAGAAAGAAAGTATAATTTCATGTGTCGTAGAATCCACGTAATATCGTAGAAGCGGATCACTATCTGAGATTTCCAAAAGGGCATCAAGCAACATTTCTCTCTGTTCAGGTTTACTCGGTTCAACAGTTGTTTGTAGTAGAGGGTGCGGATTTTCAATCTTTTTTCTCTGTGGCAATAGTTTTGTATCTCCAAGAACACTATTTAACTTCAAAAACTCATTCTGCAAAATAACAATTTCCCCGGAATAAGCCTTATCGATTTTACATAATTCACCATTTATTGAAGTATACATTTCTGTAATTTTTATTTTTTCCTTTTCCGATATTCTAACCGAATCTCGCAAATGCAGTACGCCACTATAAAGACGTATATATGCAAGACGCTGTCTTTTTTCCGAATACTCAATTTTGAAAACTTTTCCGCAAAGTTCAGACTGACCTCGATGTGTTGATGAATAAAATTTATTAGTAATAACTTCTATAAGGTTATCAATCCCTATATTGTTTTTTGCACTTCCGTGATAAACAGGGAACAGAGAACAATTCTGAAATCTTATGCTTTCCTCTTGTTCGAGTTCCAATGCTTCTAATGATTTACCGGACATATATTTCTCCAAAAGGTAATCATTTCCTTCTATTACCGTATCCCATTGTTCAGATTCGGTAAAGTTCATTACACGCATATTAGGATGCAGTTCTACCTTCTGTTTGATTACAATTTCCGCAGAAAGTTTCTCTTTAATATCCTGATAAACCGTTGATAAATCAATTCCATTTTGGTCAATCTTATTGATAAAAAAGATTGTGGGAATACCTATTTTCCTAAGTGCATGAAACAATATACGAGTTTGTGCTTGTACGCCATCTTTTGCAGAAATCAGTAGAATTGCCCCATCTAAAACTGATAATGAACGATATACTTCTGCTAAGAAATCCATATGTCCTGGCGTGTCTATGATGTTCACCTTCGTATTTTCCCACTGAAAAGAGGTTATTCCTGTCTGAATTGTAATTCCTCTCTGACGTTCTAAAAGCGTATTATCCGTCCTCGTTGTACCTTTGTCCACGCTTCCTAATTCTGTAATCGCTCCACTGTTATATAATAAGCTTTCTGTTAAGGTAGTTTTTCCTGCATCAACATGAGCTAAAATTCCAATATTAATAATTTTCATGTGATTTTCCTCCATTCAAAAACCCAAAAGGGCATAAAAATCCCAGTGATAAATACTCTTATCACTGGGATTTTTATGCATAACCATAGGCATACAAAGCATACAGATATTCTCCGGATACTTTAGAATCACATGATAAAGGTATTCTTAAACTGGGTACAAAAAACTAAGCCCTCCTAAAAAAGGACATCCAATTATTTGTTCCCACTATCAAATTGACAGTTTATTTAAGAATACCTTGCCGCATATTTATTAACTCCTTTTAAATAGATACTTAAATAATAGCACGTAAGAGCATATTTGTAAAGGAATCTCCAATTTTTTATCAAAGAGAGTACGTGATTACAAAATAGCTGTAATAATGTACCAATATTTGTTATTCTATAATCTTCCAATTACTCCCGTTCTTTTCAAGTACCAAATCAAATTGAGATACCTGCGTTGCTTTGGTCTGCTGGTCGATATACTCCACTGTCAGCGATACCGTGACTTGATTATCCTTACGATTGTGAATAGGATTTACCAGTTCTTGAAAGATGTACTCTTTTCCGATTGGTTTTAATATCCCGTCATTCACATAGTAGGAAAGTTCACTGGCTGTCGCTGTAGGATAGAGCTTGAAGAACGTCGTTAAAAACTCATTGATTTCATTGGTTGTAATGGAATCAACCGTCCCCTCACTTTCAATGGCTTTTGGTTTATAACTTGATTTCTTAGGTATGTTGGTAATGGTCGGATTCTTAACCAGTACCATATTTCCAGAACCATCTACATAGACACTCACTATATAAGCAGAGTGGACGGTCTTTGTATTTTCTCCCTCTGTAATGAGCTGGTCTACACTGTAGGTTACATTAAACTCATTGTCGCCAGTTGGCTCTACCGTCCATATCTGAAATCCTCTTACAGAAGACGATACAGGAATATCTTTGCGTACTGTATCAACATTGAGAGCTTGAAGTTCATCTGTCAGATAGCCTTTTAGACTTTCCATTCGATTATCAATGGACTTATCGGATTGCTCCCATGAATAGTAGACTTTCGCAAAGTTCTCTACAAAATTTTCTACATGATGAGTATCAACGTATTCCTTTTCTATGATAGTTGTTTCGTGAATAGTATGAGTATCTATAGCTGTAAAGTGCTTGAATATCGCAAAGCTGAAACTAAGCCCTAAAAGTACCCACAAGGCAATCACAACCTTTTTATGAGGATTGACCTTATAGTAGACACGAGGTTTCTTTTCCTTTGGTATCTGTTTTTCTTTATTCTGATTTTTTCTAAATTTCATCATTAAATCTTCCTTTCTCATTGTTTGATTCGTCCTGCTCCCACTAAATGCTGTTGCCAGTAGGGGCTTGTTAAGTCGGCATAACCGATTGGGTCGCCTGCATGAAACATACGGTTATTGCCAAGGTATATCCCAACATGAGTAATATAAGAGCCAGCGTTATAGGTAGAATGAAAGAAAACCAAATCGCCAGCTTGTGCTTCCGATAGTGGGATATGCTGGGTCACATCATATTGCTGTTGTGCGGTTCGTGGTAAGTTAATTCCAGCTTTTCCATACGTCCATTGTGTCAGTCCGCTACAATCAAAAGAAGTAGTCGGGGAAGCTCCACCGTAAACGTATCGCCAGCCCTCATATTTCAGTGCTTCGTCCATGATGGCTTGTACCGTATCATCATCAAACTCTGTTGTGACAAGATACTGCGTTACCAGTTGCACATAAAACATATTGCCATAGTTGTATCGCCAGCCCCCATTGATAGGTATGGCTATGGGATTGGGGTAAGACACTTTTTCGCCACCTGAATACTCTTTTGAGAAACTTTGAGCCAGTTCAAAGGTATATTTATTTCCACGATTAGCCACATACCCTAAGAAACCACCACCATAATTGTAGGACTGGATAACCGATTCTAAATCTACACTGAGCCTTTCGCTACTGGCTAATAATTCACTGAAATACTTCACACCTTGCTTAATGGATTCTTCTGTACTCAATGAATTAGGTGGAAGACCGAGGGATTCCGAGGACTGCATAACATCTTCCGCAGTACCGCCCGATTCCACCTGTATAATCGCAAGAAGTATGTTGACATATTCTTCAACGCCATATTCTTTGGCATATTTTTCTACCATAGGCTTATGAGCCAGCACTTCTGCGGAAACATTCACACCTCCATAATGAATATTGGAAATTCCGCTGTCCTGTTCATCTGAAAATAAAATGGCAACAAACAGAAGCAGTGAGAAGACCATCAAGAATAATCCAGAACCACCAATCACTAAAGTTTTCAACTTCATGGTTTCTTACCGACTTTCTTAATGGTGGCGGTTTTGATTGGTGGTCTACTTCTTGTATTTTGTAGTGGTACTCTTTGAACAGTAGACGGACGTTCTTTTGTGATTGGACGTTGTGAAGTTCTATCTGCTGTAGTGGTTGAAGTTGCTGGCTTTTGAACGGTTTTTTCTTGAACGGTATTGCCTTGGCGTTCCACTTTTGGACTTGAAAAATCGGACTTAACTGCTGGACGCTCTTGTTTGGCTTGTTGAGATTCCTTATATGAAGTCTGAATATTAGACTGTTTTGAGGTCTGTTCATCATGATATTGTTCTTGTCTTGTAGTCGGTCTTTCATGAACAGAAGAAGCAGGCTGTTTTTTCTGTTTGACCTGTTCCATTTCAGAGCGACGCTTCGCAATGGTTTTTCGCCTTTGTTCCTGCTGTTCCTTGCGTCCACTGGCTCTGTCCGCTTTGGTTTGAGAAATACTACTGGTTAAATCACGGACATTCTCTTTTACTTTGGATTTTCCTTGATATACTGCATATCTTGCATTGGTCGGCAAATCTTTAACCTGTTCTTTCAAACCACTAGCAGTGTCTACCATTCTGTCTTTGGTATCAGCTACTGTACCGATGGTTTGACCGATACGTTTTCCAAGTGTTGATTTTTCCTTTCCGTCTGGTCGGGAGTGATCTGCTTGTGTCCTTGCAGAACTCCCCGAACCCGACTGTCCTTTTTTACCTGTAACAATGGCAGACCCAGCCCCTAGAGTAGTCATGGAACGTCCAAGTTTCCGCTGTAGACGGTGCATGTGAGCGTGCATAAGCATACGAGGTTTTCTCATCACACGACTTCCCACACTTTGAGAATCGTTACTCTGTAGAGAAAACATACTCATTAAATCGCCCAGCTTGAAGTAGATTCCTGCAAAGGTCACAATCTGTAGAAAAGCAATCAAAAAGAACGGATAACCAGCCGATAAGGTATAGAGCATGGTTGAAATACTAAATGCTGTCGTAATAATCAATGTGATTCCAGCTCGTGTCAAAATGGTATTAAAGATGGAGCTAGAATATAAATAGTACAAGTTAAAAGTGGATATTTCTCAAAAAGAGTTATAATGAAGATATGATGAATTGGAGGAATTGAAATGAGTAAACAGTATGATAAGGAATTTAAAGAAAATGC
>NZ_VULX01000005.1 GCF_009696465.1 Inconstantimicrobium porci
ATAATGGTCATAAAAATAGAGGATGTATAAAATATATATCTACCGGAACCGATTATCGGGCATCCGTTGATGAAACATCAGATTATTTTAAACTATACTACTCAAAAAGGACAGAATCCGAAAGATACAATTCAAGATTTAAAAACCTTAATCTCGAAAATGCTTCTGTTAGAAACATTAAATCTGTATCTAACTTAAACACTTTAGGGCATATTTGCCTGTTAACTGTTGCAATCGCTGCTATTGCAGTTGGAAACCAAGATAAGATTCGTTCACTAAACGGACTTAAACGAGTTTCGTAAACCGTCCTACAATCCAATATTTTACATTCTATCATCCTCATGGGGATAGTATACCCTTTTTTGAGTCACTTTATTAATAAAAAACCTAACTTTTCCAAAATATTTCTCTATATCAATATTAAATTTTTAAAGATCAATTATGCTCATGTCTATTTTAGTAAATAAAACTTTTATATTAAGTTAATTTTACCACAAGTTTGTATTGACTTGAATATATTTATACAGTTATTTTATTTTTAATGTTATTATAAATTGCTTCCCCTATTCCACTTATATTTCTTATTTCATCTATATTTTTAAAATCACCATGTTCAGTTCTGTAGTCAATTATCTTCTGTGCTCTCCCATCACCTATACCTGATAATTTTTTCAGCGTTTCCTTGTCAGCAGTATTTATATTTATCAGTTCACTTTGAGTATTTCCTGATAATACACTACTTGTATTATTAATAGTATTATTGGGCTTAGCTAGACTTTTCTCACCTTTTTTAGGAATAACTATGCACTGATTATCACAAAGTTTCGCTGCTCTGTTTATCGATGACAAATCAGCATCATTATTAGCACCTCCTGACTTCTGAATAAGATCATTTACTATGCTGCCGCTATCCATTTTATAAACATCAGGATTTTTAACCTCACCTTTTATTTCAACATTAATAACTCCAGAGGCAGCACCAGTATTTTTGTTACTGCCATCATTACCAGCTGATTTCTTATTTGAAGTACTGCTCTTTTCTGAAAATGCATCTGTTGATTCTGACGAGCCTTTACCATCATCAATAAACATAGCTTCCACATCCTTCTGACTTATCTTTTTTGACGAAGAATTAATATATCCAACAGTTATACATACTGCAGCAATTACAGCTATTATAACAGCCCCTATTATTTTTTCCTTTCTCCTCATTTTTCACTTTCACCTCTAATTTCTACATTGCCTATCAATAATTATTAACATAATATTCTATTTTTATAGCTTATTTTTTGCTTTTTTGCTATAATTTATGAATATAAAAACTAAATAAGAGGTACATATTATGAGAAAAGGAATCAATTCTATAATTTTATTTGTTATTGTTTTCATTTTGTGCAATTCTATTTTTTTCTGTCAGAATGCATTTGCTGAGGATAATACTAAAAGTGACTGCGAAAGCTATGCACTTGTTGATGCTGAAACTGGACAAGTACTTTTAGGTCAAAAAGAAAATACAGTTATGGTACCCGCTTCTACAACAAAAGTCATGACTGCAATAATAGTTTTAGAAAATTCAAAACTCACAGATAAAGTTACAGTAGGTGAAAATCCAGAAAGAGCAGAAGGTACTTCAATTGGTTTAAAGAAGGGTGATCAATATACAGTGGAAGATCTTCTACACGGACTACTTCTTGAATCTGCAAATGACTGTGCCGAAGCACTAGCAGAACATGTTGGTGGAACAAGACAGCACTTTATTGAAATGATGAATAAAAAGGCTCAGGATTTAAAGCTTAAACATACTAAATTTGTTAATCCAAGCGGACTTTGGGAAGATGATAATGTAACAACTAATAAAACAACATCATACGAGCTTTCATTAATCTTAAAGGAAGCATTAAAGTATCCAGATTATGTACGTATATCAAGAGTGCTAAATTATAAATTTCCTCCTCTTCCAGGAGATACATTTGAAAAATGGGTAAACAATAAGAATGAACTTCTTTTCAAAAAAAATTCATTCTATTATGAACCTACGGTTGCAGGCAAATCAGGTTATACAATAAAATCAGAACATACTTTTACATGTGCAGCTCAGAAAGATGGCAGAACTTTAATAGTTACAATAATGAAATCCTCAAGCAAGAATGATTATTTTCCTTTTGTAAAATATCTTTTTGACTATGGATTCAACAATACAACAAATGTAAAACTGTATTCTTCTGGTGAAAAGATAGCTACATATAAAACTAAAGATAATACAAGCGTTCCACTTCTTACAGCAAACGATTTGTATTATACAGTTAATAACAAGGATTTTTCAACAGATGTACTAAAAAACAAGAATTCATTAAAAGATTCTTTAAAGTTAAAAGTCAATCTTCCAAAAAACTTAAACAAAGTACACTTTAAAAAAGGTGATGAAGTTGCTACTGCCTCCATTTCAGTCAATAACAAGTATGCCTTAAATATTGATTTATGCAGTGGTATTACTAAAGAAAAAGAGAACGAATTATCATCAAAGTTTTCAAATAACTCCAAAACTTATATTTATATAACAATTGGTTCTCTTACAGTCATATTTATTCTATATTTATTTGTAAAAAAATCAAAACATAAAAAAGCACAGTAAGTTATTTAAGTCTTTCTTTAAGCTCTTCCATATCCTGTGGAAGTGAAGCTCTTAGAGAAAGGCTTTTTCTTGTTCTAGGACTTTCAAAATCAAGTCCGTATGCATGAAGTGCCTGTCTTTCAATAACACTACTGTCGTCAAACTCTTCACCATATAACGTGTCTCCGAATATAGGATGACCTAAATGGCTTAAATGAACACGAATTTGATGAGTCCTTCCAGTCTCAAGAACACATTCAACAAGATCAGCATCCTTTAATCTCCCCACTACTTTATAGTGTGTTATAGACTCTTGTCCTCTTTCATCAACAACTCTTTTAATTCTGTCTTCTAATGGTCTGTATATTGGAAGATTTATTGTACCACTTTCCTGCTCAAGATGACCATGTACTATGGCAAGATATCTCTTAATAAATTTATCTGTCTTCATCTCTTTTGAAAGCTGCATATGAGCAAACTGGTTCTTGCCTAAAATAAGAAGTCCTGATGTATTCATATCAAGTCTGCTTACAAGTCTTACAATACAGTTCTGCCCTGAATTTTTATAATAATGCATTACAGCATTAGCTAAAGTACCATCCGGGTGGCTTCTTGTAGGATGTACTGTCATAAACGGTCTCTTATTTACTACAAGAATGTCTTCATCTTCATATACGATATCTATAGGTATATCCTGCGGCTCAATATTCTGCGTTTCTTCTTTATCAAGATCAATAAATACAACTTGCCCTTCTCCTAACTTGAAATTCATCTTTACAGGCTGGTCATCAACTTTTATCCTTTTATCAAGTGATGCGCTTCTTATAATTCTTGTAGATAAACCTACATCTTCTTTTAAAAATTCTCTTATTTTCTTGCCAGAATAAATTTCAGGCACAACTTTGCTTATGCTGCTCATTATTTCCTCCATTAATAGCTTTATTCTAAAAATAAATGCTTTTCGCACAAATTATCTTTATTTCTTATAATCCTTGCCAAGAACTATTATAGCGTCATATTCACCAAGATCATTTGCTTCTACATTTTCAATCTTAGCTATTCCTGTATCATTAGCTACAATAAATTTCAGCTTGTCGTTCTTAAGTTTTATAACAGATTCTGAACATTTGCTACGGGAATTACCTATTTTTATGTTCTTATATCCATCTGCTTTCAATTTATTAGCTGCAGATGCTGCAAGTCCATTAACTGATGTTCCATTGAGCACTTCAATCTTAAGATTTTCCCTCTTTACATCAGCAACCTCAGCAGGTGCATCGCCACTTATTAAATCTAGTATTTCTCTGTTGCTGTTTTCATTATACTTCAAATATGATATTTTTGAAATGTTTACTGGTGTACCTTTAAGCGTAACCATTTTTATGTTGCTGCTTTTAAGGTCAAGCAAGTTAAGACCATAGCCAATCATTTCGTCTCTGCTCATATCAGATTCAATAGTTTCAGGAAGTGCTTTAAGTATTCCTGGGACCTTAAGAATTATAGACGGTGACTTGCATTTTGCAATGACTGCCTCAATAAATTTATGCTGATTATTAATTCTGCCAAGGTCACCATCACTTAATCCGCTTCCATCGTTGTTTTTTCTCCATCTGAAATAATGCTCACACTGCTGACCATTTAGATGCACATTCTTACCCTTCTTCAAATCAATATGCAGATTCTGAGTAATATCATCATATTTCATATCAGTATCAATATCCACATTAACACCACCAATGGCATCCATCATCTTTCTAAAGCCAGTGTAATTAACTTTAACAATATAATCTATACGCTGATAAAGCATTGATTCAATTTGTTTTCTAAGTCCGCTCTCACCCTTAAGCGCCATTACATTATTTATCTTCTGGTTCTTACCATTTACCACTACAAGTATATCTCTTGGAATAGATACTATGATTGCTTTTTTAGTTTTAGGATTAAATTTAACAAGCATAATTGTATCTGTTCTCTTTATCTTTTCATTATTTTTCTGAGTAGGATCACCTATATCAAGCCCTACAAGAAGTACATTGATGCACTTGTCTGCCTTCTTCTTATCTGCTTCATATAATATTTTATTAGTCAGGAAGTTTTTGTATAAAAAAATCCCGCCACATATCAGTATGGCGAGAATTAGTAATGATAAAATTCTTAATTTAAACTTATAATTTTCACTGTTTACTTTTCCCATATGCTCACCCCTGAAATATTTACCATACTTAATATAATAATACCACTAATTATAAACAACATTATAAAATTAAAATTAAGAATTTATTAAATATAATATATTCTCTTTAATATTCTTTGCACTATTATATTTTAAAGTATAGACTTATTTTTCTGTGATATAAGATAGTTTCTGGCCTCCAATGAAAGTGGATGTATCATATTGCCATTTTTTACCACATATATAATACTATTCGATAAACCTTGTAAAACTCCTTCATCAAGATTATCAAAAGTTATTTTTCTTAAATCTTCAACACCTGGAAAATTTCTATTTGGTTCTATATAATCAGCTATATATATTATTTTTTCAAGAGTGGTCATAATCTTCTTTCCAGTAGTATGATATCTCACAGATGAAAGTAGCTCTTCATCTTCAATACCCATCATATCTTTGCCAAGAATAGATGCTGTAAATCCATGTAAAAGCTGTGGAGATTCCTCCATAACTTCATCAATATCATAACCATGATCTTTAATAATTTTTTTCTGTTTTTCTATATCCATATATTTGGCTGCATCATGAATCAATGCTGCTATCTCTGCTCTTTTAGGATCAATATTATTAAGTTTTGCAAGCTTTATTGCACACTGTACAACACCCATTGTATGGATATATCTTGATTCCTTTAAATTATCTTTTAAATAATCTATAATTTCTTCTTTACTCCACACAGTTAATTTCCTACCTATACAATTTATTTTCACTAATATATCTGCTTACTGAGCTATTTAAGAAAAAGTCTACGTTTTCATTTTTAGAAACTGCATTTCTTATATAAGTAGAACTTATTTCTAAGTTAAGTGTATTGAGTAATATAATTTTACCCCCATACATCTTTTCAAACTTCTCTTTCTGGCTTTCTATTTCAGCTTCTTTATAGCCAGGTCTTGTAAGCACAACAAGCACAGCATTCTTCATTATTCTGTCAACACATTTCCATGTATCAAGATTAATCAGCGAATCTGCGCCAATAATAAAATATAATTCTGAGTCTTTTTCTTCGCTCTTCAAATGTTCCAGCGTTTCAAATGTATAACATTTTGTTTCTTTCTTAATTTCATAATCACTTACTTCAAAATTCTTATAATCTTTAATCGCTAGCTTGACCATATTATATCTTGATGAGCTGTCTGTCATATGGGAAGAATCTTTATGTGGAAGATTCCCTCCAGGTATAAATATCACCTTGTCAAGCTTTAACTCTTTAAAAGCTTCATATGCGATATAAAGGTGGCCATTATGAATAGGATCAAATGAGCCACCAAATACACCAATTTTTTTCATTACTTCTTTGTTGGAAGTTCTATTGTAGGATTCTTTTTAGATTGCTTATAAAGTACAAGCTTGCTTCCTATAGCCTGAACTCCTTCGCAACCTATTTCTTTACATAAAAAATCTGAAGCTTCTCTTGAAGTAAGTCCGCTGTTTTCAAGGACTGTAATCTTAACTAATTCTCTTTTTTCAAGTGCAGCTTCAACCTGCTTTATGAAAGCTTCGTCTTCTACACCCTTTTTACCTACCTGGAAGATAGGTGTTATCTTATTTGCAAGCCCTCTTAAATAAGCTCTTTGTTTAGTTGTAATCAATTTAATATCCTCCGTTACTATAATACATATTCAAATTCGAAATCGTTGACTCTTACAACATCTCCATCCTTGATACCCATTTCTCTAAGATCTTTAAATACGCCCTTATTGTTAAGTACCTTATGGAAATATCTAAGTGAATCAGGCTCATTAACATTTACTGCGCTAAGAAGTCTGTCAACAAATGAGCCTGTAACATTGTATATATTGTATGATTCTTCTCCATCATTAAATGGTTCAACTGAAATTTCGTAAGTAAATCTCTTTTCTTCTGGAACATACATATCTTCCGGATTGATTTCAAGTCCTGTTATTGGAATTTCCTTAAGCATTCTTGCGGCTTCCTTAACAACAGCCTCAACACCTTCATGAGTAGCAGCGCTCATCTTGAATACTTTGTCATAGCCCATTTCGTTAACTTTCTTCTTAAAGTTTTCGAAAACATCGTCATCATAAAGCATATCAGTCTTGTTAGCAACTACTATCTGAGGTCTATCCCAAAGTTTTACGTTATATTTCTTAAGTTCTTCATTTATCTTAACGAAATCTTCTACTGGATCTCTTCCTTCAACTCCTGATATATCAACTATATGAACAAGTATTCTTGTTCTTTCGATATGTCTTAAGAATTCTAGTCCTAGTCCTACACCTTCAGCAGCTCCTTCAATAATTCCTGGTATATCTGCTATAACAAAAGGTTCAATTCCTTCAACCTTTACAACCCCAAGATTTGGTTTTAATGTTGTAAAGTGATAGTTTGCTATCTTTGGTCTTGCCTTTGTAACTGTTGATATAAATGTTGACTTTCCAACGTTAGGGAATCCCAAAAGTCCCACATCAGCTAAAAGTTTAAGTTCAAGATTAATAAATCTTTCTTCTCCAGGCATACCTGGTTCAGCATATTTTGGTGCCTGTCTTGTAGGTGTAGCAAACTTGAAGTTTCCTTTTCCGCCTTTTCCACCTCTGGCAACAACATATGTATCATCCTTGTGTGATAAATCGCACATTATCTTGCCTGATTCACTGTCTTTAATTAGAGTTCCAAGTGGCACCTTAACTATTAAGTCTTCACCATCTTTTCCATAACACTTAGATGTACCACCGTTCTGTCCATCCTGTGCTACGAATTTTCTTTTATACTTAAAGTCAAGAAGTGTAGTTATTCCTGTATCTACTACAAAAATTACATTTCCACCTTTTCCTCCGTCTCCACCATCTGGACCGCCAAGTGGTACATATTTTTCTCTTCTGAAAGATATAGCACCATCTCCGCCTTTTCCTGATTTAATAAAGACCCTGGCTGTATCTATAAACATATAATCACCTTACTTTCTATTTTATTCTTTATTTATATCTATATAATAGTATATCCTTTTTTTGTCCATATATTTTAAAAAGCACCCTATTGCTAGGATGCTTTTTCATCAGCTTAAAGTTTATTCAGCTATTTCTTCAAGATCTAGTGGGTAAACTGAAGCTTTCTTCTTATCTTTTCCGACTCTTTCGAATCTTACAACTCCGTCTACTTTAGCAAATAATGTATCATCTTTGCCCTTTCCAACGTTGTTTCCTGGATGAATCTTAGTTCCTCTTTGTCTAACTATGATGTTTCCAGCTAATACGAATTGTCCGTCAGCAGATTTAACTCCTAATCTCTTTGATTCAGAATCTCTACCGTTCTTAGAACTACCAACCCCTTTTTTGTGGGCAAATAGTTGAAGGTTCATTAATAGCATAAGGTTACACCTCCTCTTTCAATATTCTTATATATTGACTTCTCGTTTTATTTCCTAAACTTTTGTTCAAAGCCATTACTGTGCTTTTTAAAGTAAAATCAAATGTCTTCATCAAAACCTGACATTTTTCAATATCATCCTCTGATAAATTATTAAGATTAACTTCTAAAAAGCCATTTTCAATTTCATAAAGTGGTCTAAGCTTTAATACTTCCTGTATTCCAATAAGAACATTCTGCGAAAGTACTGATACTGTATTACATATCATATCATAAGCATCTCCAATAGTAGCATCCATTACCTCTTGCGAAACAGCATGGCCCTCTATCTTAAAACCAATTATGTTATTGTCATTATGTTTAAAAATAACTTTAATCATAATAATTAAGCTTCGATCTTTTCGATTACTAATTTAGTATAAGGTTGTCTATGACCATTTTTTCTTCTGTAGTCTTTCTTTCTCTTATACTTAAATACTATAACCTTCTTAGCCTTACCTTGTGCTGCAACCTTAGCTACAACTTTAGCACCTTCTACAACTGGACTACCAACTGTAATGCCGCCGTCTTTAGCTACTGCTAAAACTTCTGTAAGTTCAACTGTTGAATCAACTTCAGCTTCTAGCTTTTCAACGAATATTACGTCTCCTTCTTGAACTCTGAATTGTTTTCCACCTGTCTTTACTACTGCGTACATTAAAAACACCTCCTCATAACGGACTCGCCACTTCGGGTACACAAATCAAATGATTTATGTTTAGATAAAAACCTTTCGTGTGCGGTTTACAAATGCCATTTTATCATATCAGCATATTTTTGTAAAGTTACTTTTAGCAAAATTCTATATTATTCACCTTGTATTTTGCAAGGTTTTCCACCTGTTTTTTGAATAGCAAAGGTTCTACCTTAAAGCTGTCGATTCCTGGCACAAAATTAAGATAAATATTCTTTGTTATACCTTCAATCTCCTTTAAAAACGTAAAAATATCACCTTTTACTGATTTTTCATAATGCTCGCTCAGCTCTATATAAAAATCATTAATTGCATTTTCACCTTCAACACGTAATATTTCATTTCTAATCAGATTTTCTATATATGAAAGCTTAAGTCTTTTGCCGTGACCGTCACATGCTTCGCATTTTTCTTCAATATATGAGTAAATACTCTTTCCTTTTTTCCTTCTTGATATCTGTACAAGATCAAGTTCAGTAAAAGGATATATCCTTGTATTTGTCTTATCATTGTAGAAGGCTTTTCTAAGAGCATTAAGCACATCTGCTTTGTCCTTATCATCTCTCATCTTTATAAAATCAACAATAATCATACCGCTTAAGTTTCTGAGTCTTACCTGTTTACCTATTTCATAAGCTGCTTCCATGTTGGTGTTCTTTGCTGTATCAAACTTATTACCATGTGAAATATTCTTTGATGAATTTACATCTATTGCATACAAAGCTTCAGTCTTATCAATGACAATCTGTCCGCCATTTTTAAGGTTAACAGTATTATGTCTAAGACTTACTATTTCTCTTTCTATGCCATAGTAATCAAACATTGTCCTGTAATCTTCATGAAGTATAACATCAATTTCATCTTCATCGCCTATATATTTTTTTATAAGTTCATAATCATCTTTGCTGTCAACAACTATCTTTGATGTCTGATTATTTATATTATCTATAAGCACCTTATGAAGAAGACTGTTTTCACCATAAACTCTCTGTGGTTTCAATATGTATTTCGATTTTTCATTTATATCACATATTTTTTCATAGATTGAATCTATCTCTTTGTTTACATGTAATACATCTGTATCTTCTGCACTAGTTCTGATAGTCACAGCTACATCATTTGGCAGTACCAGTTCATTTTTTAAGTTATTTATTATTCTTTCATCCTTTATTCTTCTTGATACAGAAAGTCCTTGTCTGTTAACAGTTAATACTGCATATCTTCCAGCAACAGAATATTCCTCAGTAACCTTGGCACCCTTATTACCGATTTGTTCTGTTAAAACTTCAACAATAACTTCATCACCCTGCTTATAAGTTCTGCCTTTTTTCATATTCATTTGAGCATCTCTTTTGTGTCCGATATCAACAAATACTGCTGATATTGCAGGAACTATATTCTTGATTCTCCCTTTGTATATTTCACCACATAGAGGTTCATTACGTTCCTCTTCCTCTTCAATGAAACATTCATAAAGTTGTCCTTTTTCTTTGACAGCTATTCTTAATATCCTGTCTCTTCTTTCAATAAAAATCTCCCTCACACAAGCACCCTCTCTCTATTAACTCATGTAAATATACTATTTAAAACATTTTTATATTAATAATTTATTTTTTAAATTAATTTAGAATTTAAAATGTAAAATTAAAAATTGAGGATGAAATCAGCAAACTGATTTCTAAATTATAATGGAGGCTTCCGCCTCCAACCTTTCAATTTAAAATAAATATTTCAAATTGAACAATTAAGAAGATTTAAAGAGGGCCAATCCCTCTTTTTAAGCGAACATACCAAATCTTTGATTTGGTATGTTCGCTTATGCCTTGGCTAGAACTCCCCACAACGGGAGTTCTAGCCATAATTCTAAATTTTAAAATCTAAATTCTAAATTATTATAGTTTATATAATTCTACAAGTTTATCATCCTGTAGTGTGTACATTTCTTCTCTTCTTATTTCTACAAATCCGTCTTCAACAAAGTTTGTTGTGTTACTTTTGATAAAAGTTGCTAATAAATCTGGTGACAAGTTTTCTCTGCTGCCGCAGCTTATTAAGCAGTTTAGTATAAGCTTATCTTCATCAATCTTGTACTCTATAGTTTTAACCAATTTCTTGATATCTACTTCTTTCTCGCCCTTCTTAGTCTTTTTAATAGTAATCCACTCTGATTTTGCAAAAAGCTTATCTAATTCAGCCGAAAGAACATCTGTATTATTGTATTTTATAATTATTGTATATTTTGCAGCATCAATAAGCGCCATTGATGGTGGTATTTTCTTTTCATTTTTAAGTGGTGCCGGTATCTTCTTTGCACATATAAAATGTATAGTTTCAGGAGATGCTTCGTTAAGTGTTTCTATAAGTTTATCTTCATCCATTTCTGATTCAAGTTCTATATCCATGTAATCTCCTAATGAATAAACTCCTACAGATAATGGCTGGGCTATTGCTGTTGCCATATGAGGATTAAATCCCTTTGAATAAGATATATCTATCCCAGACTTACCTACTATTCTCTGAATAGTTCTAAGCATATCAAGATGTGATATAAACTTTATACTATTTTCTTTTGTAAATTTAATTAAGTATCGCACCTTCAAAACACTCTCCTTCTTTAAAGTTTACATTAACACCACAACCAGTACATCCCTTTCTACAGTTCTTAGTAAGGACTCCTGTCTTTGCTTTTTCATTTTCTATTTCAAGGTACTTTCTGTTAACACCAATATCTATAAAATCCCATGGAAGTATTTCATCATAGTTTCTCTCCCTGTAAGCATAGAAATCGCCATCAATATTACATTCTTCAAAAGCCTTCATCCATACATCATTGTTAAAATATTCAGACCATCCATCGAATCTTGCACCATTTTTAAATGCCTTTATAAGAACATCACAAAGCTTTCTATCACCTCTTGCAAATACGGCTTCAAGATACGAAACCTTCTGCATATGATAATTGTAATTAATGTTTCTTGATTTAATAGAACTCTTTACAGCATTTATCTTATCATCTACTTCGTCTAATTTCTGCATTGGCGCCCACTGGAATGGGGTAAATGGCTTTGGAACAAAGATAGAAGTACTCACTGTTATCCTAAGTCCTCTGTTTCTCTTTTCCTTAGGTACTCCATAGTACTGATCTTCAACTTTATGTGCAAGCTCTCCTATAGCTTTAACATCATCAATTGTTTCATATGGAAGTCCTATCATAAAGTAAAGCTTTATTGTACTCCAACCAGATTCAAAGGCATTTCTTACTGCTTCAAGTATTCTTTCTTCATTTAGTCCCTTATTAATAACATCTCTCATTCTCTGAGAACCTGCTTCTGGTGCAAATGTAAGTCCAGTCTTCTTAACCTTCTGGATTTCCTTTATAAGATCAACTGAGAAAGCATCCATTCTTATTGAAGGAAGTGCTACAGATACTTTTTCACTGCTATGCTTTTCAATAAGCTTGCTAACAAGTCTAGTTATATCTGAATAGTCACATGTACTTAAAGAAGATAATGATATTTCCTTATATCCTGATGCTTTAAGCATTCTATCAGCTTCTTCAAGAAGAGTATCAAGTTTCTTTTCTCTTACTGGTCTATATATCATTCCTGCCTGGCAGAATCTACAGCCATTAGTGCAACCTCTGAATAATTCAAGTACAACTCTATCATGAACAATTTCAGTATAAGGAACAATCATATCTACAGGGAATGATACCTTATCAAAATTATTAATTATTCTCTTCTTAACTACAGGCTTTACATCGTCATATTTAGGCTTGAATTCTTTTATTGTTCCATCTTCGTTATATGAAACGTCATATAGTGATGGCACATATATACCCTCAATCTTAGATACTGCTCTTAAGAATTCCTTTTTACTCTTACCTTTATACTCTCTGTATAAATCAAGCACATCGTTCATCATTTCTTCGCCTTCTCCTATTTCAAAGAAGTCAATGATGTCATGTAATGGTTCAGGATTATATGCACAAGGTCCTCCAGCCATTATGATTGGAAAATCTTCGCCTCTTTCACTTGACTTTAATGGTATTCCACTCATGTCCAGCATATTTAATATGTTTGTATAACTCATTTCATATTGAAGTGTAAATCCAAGCATATCAAAATCACCAAGTGCACTTTTAGTTTCAAGAGTATATAGAGGAATATTATTCTTTCTCATAAGCTCTTCCATGTCAGTCCATGGTGCAAATACTCTTTCACAATATGTATCTTGTCTTTCATTTATTGTATGATATAAAATTCTCGTTCCAAGGTGTGACATTCCTACTTCATAAACGTCTGGGAAACAGAATACAAATCTTATATCAACTGATTCTATGTCCTTCTTTATCTCATTTATTTCTCCGCCTATATATCTTGCTGGTTTTTCAACTTTGCATAATATGTCATCTGATATATTTACCATGTTTGCCTCCGTTATTTTATTGATAAATTAAAGGGCTGCTGCATAAAAGACCTCTTATATCAACATCCCCTTAAACTATCTTATCTAATCATATATTTTAACATAAAACCTTTCTTAAACCAATGTGTTTTTATTCCTGCTATTTATATATTCCTCAAGCGAAATATTACCATATACCTTAAGCGCCTCTACAACCTCCTGTTCTGTAACTTCCCCTATCATCTTCATATTATCATCAAGCACATAAAAAATATGATACGTGTTCTTATTTGTATATCCCAAAAGACTTAAAAGCCCTTCTTTATAATGAACTGAAATCATTCTGTTGATTATATATTTGCTTTTCAAAAACTTTTTCTGTTTTCTTATTATATCCCCCATTATTATATACATTACCCTTCCTTTTTCTTTATATGTCTCTATAAATATCATTACCGTTATAAGTAAAATGGATATATTTATTTTTCCGTAGTAAAAATTTATTACAAGTATGAGACAAAACAATACTACTGTTATAAAACTGGAATATATAATGATGTTATGTGCTTTCTTAAATAACATTTTCAAACTAAGTATACTTTTTAAAATTTTAGCACCATCTAATGGAATTGCTGGTATTAGATTAAATGCTCCTAGTGCAAGATTTATTACAAAACATTTATGCAGAAATACTGAACCCAACCATTTATATATAACGAGAAATATAACTGCTAACATCAAGTTACTTAATGCACCTACACTAAAAATAATAATTTCTTCTCTATGTGAAAGTTCATCTATGCTTTGTAGCTCGATAGTTGTACCCAAAGGATGTATGTTGAATTTTTCCACTTCCACATGTAAAGCTCGTGCTGCATAATAATGTGAAAGCTCATGTATTATAATAAATAAAAATGATAAAAATATTTCTGATTTCCATCCTAAAATCATAAGTATCAATATCTGAGGAAACAGCCATCTGCTTACTTTTACCATAATACACTCCTTGTAAATTTTACATATTAATCACTGACTTTGGATCCTTTTCTTCACCTTTATAACTTATTGCGAATATTATTGCTGCAATCTTACTCTTTCCTATTACTGTACTTTTGCCTAGAACTTCACCTTTATCGACTTTATCTCCTTCTTTTACATACACATCTGAAAGTCCAGTACAACTCACCTCAACACCATCTGTATTATTTACTATGACAGTATTAGATTTATCATCATTTTTGATAACTTTTCTTACAACACCTGTATATGGGTTGAAAATCTGTGAACCCTCCTTTGCACTGATCAGTACTCCTTTTCCAGAAACAAGCTTATCTTTATCTTCAACAATATTGCCATTAATAGGTGATACTATGTTGTTCTTCACACTATTAAAACCCTCATCATTTTTTTGTTTTGTGCTATCATCATTACCTGCAGCATCAAATTTTGTTTTCAATGTATCTACCGCATTATCAAAATTCTTTTTTATAGAATCTATCTGAATATACTTAGTAACTTTTTCTGTAAGATCAATGTCTAATATATTTTTTGCATATTTATAAACATATTGTGACTGTGATGTATTTATAATCTTACATCCAAAAACAAAAACACACAGCAGAAATGTTATTGTGAATTCCTGAATCAATCTATTTCCGAGATTAAATTTAATTAACGGTTTATTAACATTCTGCTCTGTCAATCTTTCATCAAAAGAGTTCCTACTGAAGTTATCTTCCGGTGACTTATGAACTGCCTTTTTATACAGCTGCTGATAATAACTTTTTGTTTCTTCCTGATAATTATTCATTTAACATCCTCCTGTAAAAATTATCTTCACACTATATATATATTAGTAAAGATTTCGAATATACTATAATTCAACGTTGAATAAATAATTAAAATTTTAATACTCCTTATGATGTAATGATCAGTCACCAATAATCATTGATCAATTTTTGATAAATCTTATATTATAAGCTATAAAAAAACATTCAGCTAATATTTTAACTGAATGATTTTCTAATATACTATATTAAATTTTGACTCTTACTTAGATTTCAAATCTTCCTGTTGTCGCTAGTGCTTTAAAAAATATTTCTGCAGTTCCCTGGTTTGTTGCAATTGGAACATTGTGTACATCGCATAATCTTATTAATGCTGATACATCTGGTTCATGAGGCTGTACAGTAAGTGGATCTCTCAAAAAAATCACCATATCCATATTTCCTTCAGCAATCATTGCTCCAATCTGCTGGTCACCACCCATAGGACCAGGAAGCACTTTATGTACTTCAAGATCAGTGTTTTCCATTACTCTTTCACCAGTGGCTCCTGTAGCATATAATTCATGTTCTTTTAAAACATTTTCGAATCTCTTTGCCAATTCAACAATATCATCTTTCATATTATCATGTGCAATTAAACTAATGTTCATAAACTATTCTCCCCTTACTTTAATACCTTATAATATTATAATTCATTCTTCATAATGTAACTTCTTAGAAAACTAAAATACATATTACTATTTGCATTAACTCTAAAAATGTATCTTTTTTCTTCTCATTCCGATATTAATAACAAGACCTATTGAAAGTATAGTTGTAAGAAGTGAGCTTCCTCCATAACTTACAAGCGGTAGTGTAATACCTGTTACCGGCATTATAGCAAGATTCATTCCAATATTCTGAAGTATAGCATAAATAAAATATGATGCCATTCCTACCGAAATTACACTTCCAAATATATCTTTAGAAGTTCTTGCTATTTCAATCATCTTATAAATAAGTATTGCATATAAAACAAGTAAGAATACACATCCTACTGTTCCAAAATGCTGCGCTATTACTGAGAATATCATATCTGTATGGTTTTCTGGCACAAATGCATCTGCATAACCTGATGTTTTAATTCCTATTCCAAAAACTCCACCAGAGCCAATTCCAATAAGTGCTCTACTCACCTGTAAACCATCTCCTGATGCATCAGCTTCTGGATTTAGGAATGATATAAGTCTTCTCTTCTGATATCCCTTTATTAGTCCTGAATTCCAAACGAGTGCTATAGCCACAAATAATCCAAATAATCCTGACACTATTACCTTACCATCAAGCCCTGCACAGAAAAATATGCCAAGCGCTATAAAGAAAAATACCATTGTCATCCCCATATCTGGCTGAATTACTATAAACGTAACAGGAATTATGATATACATGGCAAGGATAATAAAGTTTTTAAGATTATTAACCTTTCCATCAAAATCCTGTATCTTCTTTGCCAGCATAAGTATTACTGCAATCTTAGCGAGCTCTGAAGGCTGAAACGAAACCGGTCCAAACTTTATCCATCCTACTGCCCCATTTATCTTACTTCCTAAAACAAACTTCGTAAGCACTAGCAGCACTACATTAAACCAATAAAATATAACCACATAATTTTCAAGCATATTATAATCAATAAGCATCAAAAAATATAAACATACTAAAGAAATAATAAGCCATACAAGCTGTTTACCTGCATTCTTACTTCCAATTGCCATATATATATTAACAATTCCAAATAGAACTATAAGTACTATGGAAACTATAATTCCCCAGTCCACTTCTCTTGCTAATTTTGAATCAAGTTTAAATTTATTAAACAACTCCTCACCTCCAAATACTATTAAGTCCTATATTGCTCAATAACTTCATTAACATATAGTATATTATATCAAAAAAAGTACAATAATTTAAGGTTTAAATATTAAGTTATTATTAATGTTATATTAGTAAGATTCCAATCTTCATTTAATTTAGCATTTCCAATTTGTCATTTCAATTAAAAATTAAGAAAGCCATGCGGATGCACGACTTTCTGATTAAATTGATAATTATTTAATTATTTATCTTCCTCTTAAGTTCTTAATAGGAATATTAGCTACAAGTGATGCTGAATCTCCTTCAATTTCACCTGGCTTTGTTACTGCTATATCCATATCATCCATATCAATTTCTATATACTTATTAAGTACCTCAAGAATTTCCTGCTTTATCTTCGCCAAAATCTCTGGTGACAATTCTCCTCTATCATGAATAAGAATCAGCTTTAATCTGTCTTTTGCCACTTGTTTTGGTGTGGATTTTTTTGTGAATAATCCATTTAATAAATCCACTTCTTACACCCCCTACTTTCTGCCAAAAAACTTTTTAATTGAACTAAAGAATCCACCTGAAGTTTCACTTAAATCTATTAGTGCAACTTCTTCACCAGTAATTCTCTTTGCAATATTTCTAAAAGCCTTGCCTGCTAATGCATTCTCATCAAGAACAATAGGCTCTCCTTTATTAGTTGAAACAGTTATGCTTCTGTCATCTGGAACGACACCAATAAGTTTAACTGATAAAGTTTCTACTATATCATCAGCTGAAAGCATATCTCCTCTTTGTGTCATTTCATAATTTAATCTATTAATTATAACCTTATGATCTTCAAGACCTCTTGCATCAAGCTTTCCGATAACCCTATCAGCATCTCTTACTGAAGTTATTTCAGGATTAACAACAATAACAGCTCTATCTGCTCCAACTATTGCATTTTCAAATCCTTGTTCTATACCAGCTGGACAGTCAATTAATATGTAATCAAACTCTTCCTTTAATTCATTTATAAGTTTAAGCATTTCCTGTGGCTGAATATCATTTTTATCCTTAGTCTGAGCTGTAGGAAGTAAGAATAAGTTTGGAAATCTCTTATCCTTTATAAGTGCCTGTTTTGTTCTACATCTGTTTTCTATTACATCGATTAATGTATATACTATTCTATTTTCAAGTCCCATTAAAACATCTAGGTTTCTAAGACCTGTATCCCCATCAACTACAACAACTTTTTTTCCAAGTGATGCTAAGGCTGTTCCTATATTGGCTGTAGTTGTTGTTTTTCCAACTCCACCCTTTCCTGATGTTACTACTATCGCTTCTCCCATGAAAATCTCCTCCATTATTAAATAAATTTATTAGGTAAATAGGGTTCTACTATTATTTCATCATCCTTAATTTTAGCTACTTCAGGATATTGAGGTTTCTCACCATCAGGTGATATTGTTAATATCCCACTTATTTGAAGTACTTCAGGCTGTAATGAAAAAGCTGCAATTACTGCTTTCTTATTACCATTTGCACCTGCATGTACACGTCCTCTAAGCTTTCCTAAAACTATAATGTTGCCAAAAGCCGTAACTTCTGAGCCAGGATTAATATCCCCTATTATCACTAAATTACCAGGATAATCAATATGCTGGCCTCCCCTTATAGTTTTTTGAATGAATCTTGTCTTTCCTTCATAGACTCCAGAAAACATTTTTACTTCTTTTTCTCTTTTATCTTTAAAGATGCAGTCTCTTATTAAAACTTCATCGAATAATAAATCTCTGAGTTTTCTCTGCTTTTTTTCATCAATATCTGTTAAATCGGCAATTATTGTAAGTACTGATCCTCTATAAAATCTCTTGCCTTTTTTCAGTCTTTCAACAAGAGTTTGTACCATATCTTCATAATCAACAAATTTATTCATATTAACAACAGCATTAATGCCATCTTTATTGCCTTTAATAAATATTCTCTCGTCTACCATACTGACCTCCGATTAATAAATACCTCTGTATTAATAAAGATATGATGAGTATCCGATTATTTAAGAATACCAGTCATCACATCTTTATTCAACAGAAAATGATAAAATCCTCTATTTTTTCATATATTAATTATATAATTATATTTCAATAACATAAAGAGAAATTTATTTTTTATTTTTCTTTTGCTATAACAGGGTCATAAGCATATGAAGCCTGAGGTTTATAATTTTGTTTTTTAAGTTCTTCCTTAAAGTAATTTTCATATATTGCTCTAGCAATAGGAGCTGCATTATTACCAGCTGCACCATCATATATTACTGCACAAACTGCTATCTTAGGATTATCAAGAGGTGCAAAAGATACATATACACCATATGCAGCTCTTCCTACAGATGCCTGAACTTTAGGATCACTCGTATATGATGCAGTACCAGTCTTACCACCAGTCTGAATAGGAAATCCAGTCCATCTTGCAGCAGCTGTACCACCGCCTTTTTCATTAACGGCATTCATACCTACTTTTATCGCATTTAAGTTTTGAGGTGAGATATCAATCTTGCTTAATACTTCCGGCTTAAATTCATCAATATTCTTGCCATCCACATCTGTTATCTTGTCTACAAGATGAGCTTTATATCTAGTACCGCCATTAACTATAGTCGAAATATAGCCTGCAAGCTGCAGAGGAGTAAACTGGTTAGTTCCTTGTCCTATAGATGCATTGATAATTTCTGCTGGAGTTGTAACAGCTCTTCCTTTATCATATATAGTAAACTGTCCAAGTGCTTCTGCAACTATCTCTATCTGTGAATTTACAGATGTAGAACGCTTTTTAATTTCTTCTTTATATACATCAGAAAGGCTGGCTACTTTAGTAAGAGGCTCTTTAAGGCTCTTTACAAACTCATTATAACCCAAGGCATTTGCTGATGTACCCTGTTGCCTAATTCTATTGATAACCATATCTTTAACATTATTTTTGGCTTTCTTTAATTCTTCGCTATCAGTGTCTTTATTACCTATATCAAACGGAACAAACTTATACTGTCCATATTGTCCTTTTTCTAAAGCTGATACAAGATCAAACTTAGCATATAGACATAAATTTTCTTTAAAGCTATCAAAATTATATGCATTACCAAACTTTTCTGCTATTTCGATTCCTGTACCCGCATCATCTTTATTCTTTAAGTTATAACCAAGCCCAACTTTTTCAGCATAATCTGCAAATGCATTAAGTCCTTTAATTCCGCCTCCAGCTTGTTTCCACAGACGATATGCTGTTTCATAAAAGAAGTAGTTACATGAAACTTTAAGTGCATCAGATACATTTATATTCCCATGAGTACCATGATTCAGCATGTACTCTTCGCAAACTGGTGCATAAGTCTTATTTGCACCTGATACTTCAGGATACTTGTCAAACACACCCTCATCTCTAATTATAGTGCTTGGTGTAATTACGCCCTGCTGTAGCCCAACTAGAGAAGTAAATGGCTTAAATGTTGACCCTGGAGGCATAAGGCCTTCTGTTGCATAATTATACATTATCTTAGGGTATATTTCATATTGATCGTTCCTGCTTCCATCACTATTCTTTGGAAATAAATCATCATATGTCTTATTTAAACCATTCTTTGCTATATATGCATTAGCATATGATTCATAATCGGGAGTAAAGTATTCTTTTATCTTTGCATCAGTTAATAAGCCTGGAATTGAAAAAGTATTAGGATCGTAGTTAGGATAATTTGCGAGTGCCAATATTCTTCCTGTATTAACTTCTTGAACAACAACAGCACCTCTTGTAGCGTTTTTTGTATCATGAGATTTCTGTAATCCTTCAAGATTTTCTTTTAATGCTCTCTCTGCTACAGCCTGTAGCTCTGCATCTATTGTCAAATGTACATTGTTACCTGGCTGAACTTCAAGCTGAGAAAGTTCTTCTGTTTGCCTTCCCTGAGAATTAACTTTTATAGTTTTTCCACCTTTTGTACCTTTTAAATATTTTTCAAATGCAGCCTCTATTCCACTGACTCCTATTTTATCGTTGCTTATGTCATATCCCTGCTCCTCATATTTTTCCTTCTTACTTGAATCTATTGATGATAAATACCCAAGAACAGAACATGCAAGTGTCTTGTTAGGATATGTCCTTACCGGTTCAAGTTCAACATATACCCCTGGAAGATTTACAAGCTTCTGATAAATTATAAATGCTGTATCCTTTTTAATATTCTCTGCTATATTTATAGGATTATAGCTTGTAAATGACTGCATCTTTAATGCATCCTTGACTAGCATATATCTTCTAAGCTTGTCCGCACTGTATTTTAATTTAAGTTGTTTAGCAGCTTCAGTATATATATTTAATGCTTCTTTTACTGATTTTGCAGAAGATACTTTATCGGACAACTCTGCACTCTGACTCTTTGATAAATTTGAAAGATCAGAATACATAGAATAAGTACATAATAAATAATCAAAACACTGCTCTGGTGTAACTTTTGCAGCTTCTTCATCAACCTGCTTCTGCTCCTGTTCATTTAAATCACCTGAATCATTATCTGGGAAAAGCTTTCCCTTAATAAAATCTGTTATGCCCCTGTCTCTTTTAAACGATAATTCAAGAGCTTTTTTTGTTTTATCACTGTTTACATTAAATTCAAAGTAATAACCTTTATCTTTACTATATTGTAATTTAAATTCATCTTTTTGCTTTTCTCCGTTATCATCTAATATCTTGAATATTGAATTCATTGTTGAATAAAAACTTGCTTTACTATTTTTTGTATCCGAAAAAGTTACATTATATGTTTCTATGCTTGTTGCCAGAACATTTCCTTTGCTATCATAAATCTTACCTCTCGGTGCTTTTTCTTCCACAAAATGTCTGCTTGCAACATTAGCTTTATCTTCATACTCACCATTTTTATAAACCTGAAGATAAACAAGCCTTATTATAATAACGATTGATATAGTAAACATAACTGCCATTAATAAAGAATATCTACTTATTTTTTTCTTTTTTTGCTTGTCCAATATAATCACCTCTATACTGAATTTACTTTCTATTCAAAAGCAGCTAGGCAGAGATTATAATTAAATCTCCAAGCCTAGCTAAAATACTATTTACTTTCTTCCACACTATCTTTAATATTCTCCAGCGGCGGATTAAGTGTAAAATCGTATGGCTCTCTTGTATCCATATATACCGGAGTATAATTTGGATATTCAGTCTTTAGTTTATCTCTATAATACGTTTCATATATTGCCCTAGCAACTGGTGAACCTAAGTATCCATGAGCACCATCGTAAATGACTACTGCTACGGCTATTTCAGGGTCATCCTTTGGTGCAAACGATACATAAACACCGAACGCTTCTCTTCCATATGTTTTTTGGTCATCTCTAAAAGTTGCTGTACCAGTTTTACCACCTGATGGTATAGGGAATGATTTAAATACTGATGATGCTGTACCCATATCAACTGAGTTAGCCATTTCCATACCATCTTTTATTATGTTAACTGTTGATTCTTTTAAATTTAAAGTATCTAGAACTTCCGGTTTAAATTCATCAACGAGATTTCCTTCATAATCTGTTATTTTATCAACAAGATGTACCTTATATCTTGTTCCACCATTTACAATTGTAGAAATATAAGATGCAAGCTGCAGAGGAGTAAAGTTGTTTATACCTTGCCCTATAGCAGCATTGATAATTTCAGCAGGTGTTTTTACAGAAGTATTCTTGCTGTAAAGATATGCTTCTACTGCATTTGCTACCATAGCATAAGAATTCTTCTTATTATTCTTACTGTTATATTCTTCAATGCTATTTTTATAAGTATCTGAACTTTTTTCTAACTGTTCTAAAAGACTTATAATTTTTGTTTTAAGTTCTGGCAGACCAGTCGTAATACTTTCATCACCAATCTTACTTATTTTATTTGTTATAAGATCCTTTATCTCTTTCTTGATGTTCTTTACTGTCTCTGAGTCCGAATCTTTATAGGCAATATCTACTGGTGCGAAATAGTATGTATTATTGTAATTTCCTTTACCAAGGAAATCTACTATGTCAAACTTTGCATATGTCACATTTAAGCTTCTAAACTGTTTGAAGCTATACGTTGTTCCAAAGTTCTCAGAAATCTCAATTCCAGTACTCTTTTTAGCATTACTATTTGGATCTACTCCAAGACCAGCTTTCCATGCATATTTGGCTATAGAATCAAGCGCATTAACATTAGAACCATTTTTTACATACATTCTATATGCACTTTCATAATAGAAATAGTTACATGATACAGCAAGGGCTTTTCTAATATTAACAATCCCATGATTATTATTATCTTTAGGTGCATAAGATGATCCAAATGTATCTGGATGTGTATTAAAGTAATAATGATCAACCATTGTTTCTGTATCATTAACAACACCTTCTTCAAGTGCTGCCACTGATGTCATTGGCTTAAATGTAGAACCCGGAGGTACAAGACCTTGAGTTGCGTAATTGAATAGTGGTTTAGGAAGTATATCATATACATCTTCACGTACACCTTTACTATTCTTAGGGAATAACTGATCAACAGTTATGCTAAGTCCTCTTTTTTGAATAAATTCATTTCCAATACTTTCGAGGTCAGGATTAAAGTATGTTTTTGATACTTCCGAATCTACATTTCTGCTAGCAAAAAGATTAGGATCATATCCGGGATAGCTTACCATTGCAAGTACTCTTCCTGTCTTAACCTCAAGTGCAACTGCTGCACCTCTTGTAGCATTTCTAGTATCAACTCCGCTTTCCTTGTAAACATTCTGCAGATACTCAAGCTGATGCTTCATCATTGTTTCTGCTGAATGCTGTATATCTTTATCTATTGTAAGATGCACGTTATTACCAGGCGAAGATTCAAGCTTAAACAATTCTTCTATCTTTCTTCCTGCAGAGTTTACCTTTATAGTAGATCCTCCATTGGCACCTCTTAAAATATTTTCAAATGCCCCTTCAATTCCTGCAATTCCTATAAGGTCAGTAGATACATCATAGCCCTTTTCCTCATATCTTGTCTTTTTTGAAGAATCAATAGACGATAAATATCCTAGCACTCCTGATGCCAATTCATTATATGGGTATTGCCTCATTGGCTCGATTACTACATTTATTCCTGGGAGATCAGTAAGCTTTTGATTTAAAATAAAAGCTGTATCCCTGCTTACATTAGATGCAATAGTTATTGACTTAAATCCTGAAAAGCTCTGCATCTTCATCGTATCTTTTACTATCATTACTCTCCTAAGATCAGAGAATGAATACTTTTTCTTAAGTTCTGTTGCTATCTCATCAGCAGTTTTATCTTTATAAGATTTAAGTGTATTGCTATCTGAAGAAAGTAGCTCATAAAATTTATAATCCTTAAGGAGTGTATAAAATACAGTCTGTGGAGAAATTTCAAGAAGTTTTTCATTCACCTGTGACTCCTGGATTTCAGTAAGCTCTGAACTTATGTTACCAAAAAGTTCTTTTTTTACAGCTTCATCAAATCCTCTATCCTTCTTAAATCTTAATTCTTTAGCTTTTTTAACTTCACTGTCTGATGTATTAAAATCAAAATACGCCTTATCATTACTATCCATTTTCAATTCAAAAGTATCCTGTTGCTTTTCATTATTTTCATCAAGAACTTTAAGCACCTTCTGAATTGTTGAAAACAGCATCTCATTTGATTCAGTTGTTTCATTATATGTTATGCTGTATGTCTGTTTATTGGTTGCTAACAGATTACCCTGAGAATCATATATCTTCCCTCTGGGTGCTGTTTCAGTTATAAATCTTCTTGACTGAGTATTAGCTTTGTCTTCATAATAACCATTTTTATAAATCTGCAAATATACAAGTCTTAATACAATAAGCAGAATTATAACAATTGATATCCAAGTCAAGATTTGGAATCTAGTTATCTTTTGTTTCTTCTTTTTCTTCATCTTGTCACCTATTTTTCAGCAAAATTCCATTGTTTTTTCATAAATTCCTTTTTACACAAATCAAAAACTGAATAATAAATAAAGAATGTAACAATCATATTTAGGACAGCCATTATTATCATTTTTCTATCAAGTAAAATTGTTATACCTATAACACGCATTATTAAAAATACTAATATATATTTCACTATAGCTGCTGCCCCTGAAATAAATATCGGCACCATCTTCCTATTTGTGAATATGTTATGACCTACCACTGCTGCTATATAACATATTATTAAATTACATAAAGCGTTTACTCCAAAAACATTTGGAAAATAAATATCCTGAATAATTCCACTTATGGCACCTACAAATATTGCATCTGCCTCACCATTTATAATAGAGAAACTAATCACAAAACAGAATAAAAGACTAGGCATTACCCCAAAAACTGACAAGAACGGCATCATTGTATTATCTATAATAAAAAGGCCTAAACAGATAGCTGCTAATATTACTTTTTTCATAATAAAACACCCCGCTAATATTTTATGCCATCTTCAGTTATATTTTTAGGGTCCTTAGGTGAAACTACAAATACTTGCTGAAGCTTATTAAAGTTAATATAAGGCTTGATAACTGCAGTCTTCATAACTTTAACCTTATCTTCTTCTACAGAAATAACTTCACCAATTCTTATGCCATCAGGATAAGAATTTCCAAGCATTGATGTTGCAACAACATCGCCTTTCTTTACTGCTGAAGTCATTGGAAGTTGTTCTATTTTAGCAAGATTGTTTTTTTTACTATCAGTAAAACCTTTAACTATGCCGGTTTCTTTAGTTGACTGAACTTTTCCTGCTACTGCAATATTTTCATTTATAAGCGATTCAGCTTTAGCCCATGTATCATGTGCTTCAATAACTTTTCCAACAAGACCTTCACCAGTTATTATAACCATATCCTTCGCAATGCCATTTTTAGTACCTTTATCAATCAAATATCCATTAAGGAAGCTTTCTCCACTTAACCCTATGATATTTGCACCTATATAATTATATTCATCCCTCTGGTTCTTAAAATTAAGCATTGATCTTAACTTTTCATTTTCCTCTTTTAAATTATCATACTCAATAAGTTCATTTTCTAGCTTAATATTCTGCTCTTTTAAAGCATTATTTTCTTTTCTTATACTAGAAAAGTTAATTACATACTGAAATTCATTTTTTATTTTTGAATTAATCGTAAAAAACACCTTCTGTATAGGATTAAGTGCTGTACCAGATATACCTGCTATACTACTTCCGTCCCTCTTGACACTATATATAATTAAGCTTAAAAAGCTAACTGACAGCACTATAATAGCAACTGCCAGTTTGTTCTTTAAAAATTTCATTAAGTCTAGCCTCTTTGTTGTTTGCTTATAATATCAAACTTATCTAATGCTTTTCCAGCTCCTAATGCTACACAGTCAAGAGGTGATTCTGCAATGTGTACAGGCATATGTGTTTCATTATTTATTAAAGTATCTAATCCTCTAAGTAGTGCTCCACCACCTGCAAGCATTATACCTTTATCCATTATATCTGCTGCAAGTTCTGGTGGTGTTTTTTCTAATGTTGTTTTAATTGCTTCAATTATAGAAATAACTGGTTCTCTTAAAGCACTTCTTATTTGTATTTCTGTTATGTTTATAGTTTTAGGAAGACCTGTTATTAAATCTCTCCCCTTAATATCCATTGATAATTCTTCTTCATCATCACTTACAAAAGCTGATCCTATCTGGACTTTGATCTGTTCTGCAGTTCTTTCACCTATCATTAAGTTATATTCCTTCTTAATGTAGTTGATTATTGACTGGTCAAGTTCATCACCAGCAACTCTTAAAGACTTGCTTGTAACAATGCCTCCAAGAGAAATTACAGCAACTTCAGTAGTACCGCCACCGATATCTACGATCATGCTTCCTGTTGGTTCATCAACTGGAAGTCCTGCTCCGATAGCTGCTGCCATTGGTTCTTCCATAAGAACTACATCTCTAGCTCCAGCACTCTTAGTTGCTTCATCTATTGCTCTTCTTTCAACTTCAGTAACTCCTGATGGGAAGCAAACAATTATTCTAGGGCTTGTAAATGCACTCTTATTTGTGATTTTTTCGATAAACTGCTTAAGCATAGTCTGAGTAACATCAAAATCTGCAATTACTCCATCCTTTAAAGGTCTTATTGCAACTATGTTTCCTGGTGTTCTACCTATCATCTGTTTTGCTTCTGTTCCAACTGCTAGTGGTTTCTTTGTTATATTGTTAATAGCAACAACTGAGGGCTCCCTTAAGACTATTCCTTTACCTTTTACATATACTAATGTATTCGCTGTTCCTAGGTCTATACCCATATCTTTAGTTCCAAATAAACCCATTTCATTATTCTCCCTTCTACTATATAATTCCTTTTTCTTTTAAACTAATATACTTATTGTAACCAATTATTAGATGGTCTAATAGCTCTATACCGATAATTCTGCCGCATTCCTTTATCCTCAGAGTAACATTAATGTCCTCTTTGCTGGGCTCAGGACTGCCAGATGGATGATTATGACATATTATTATTGATGATGCTGAATTACTTACTGCAAGTTTAAAAATTTCTCTTGGATGAACAATAGAAGTATCAAGACTGCCTATAAAGACAACTCTATCAGCTATAACTACATTCTTCTTGTTGAGCATAATAACCTTTAATTCTTCCTGTTTTAAGTTTTTCATCTCATCCATAACAATTTCAGCACAATCTTTTGGTGATGATATCTTTATCTCACTTCTTTTAAAACGATTGATTCTCCTGCACAATTCACAGAGAGATAAAATCTGGGCAGCTTTTGCCTCCTTAACTCCCTTTATTGACATAAGTTCATCACTGGATGCATTTAAAATGCCTCCTGCTGTTTTAAAATGCGCAAGTATTCTTTTGCTTAGAAATAATACATTTTCTTCAGGTGTTCCATTTCTTAATATAATCGCTAATAATTCTTCATCAGTTAGTGTTTCTGCACCATATTTATACAGCTTTTCCTGCGGTCTTTCTTCTTTTGGAATATCCTGTAATTTCAAATTTTTCATACATTGTACTCCTTTTAAAATTCAAGACCCATTCCCCATTAATTACATAACTTCTTCAAGCATATTTTTTAGCTTATTAAGTGGAAGACCTACAACATTATAATAGCTTCCATTTATCTTTTCAACAAATATTCCGCCATATCCCTGTATTCCATAGGCACCAGCCTTATCCATAGGTTCTCCTGTTTTTATGTATCTTTTTATTTCCTCATCCTTAAGTTCTGAAAACTTAACTTCAGTTACAACAGCCTCATTTACAATCTTTCCATTATAAGTATTGACAACAGTAACTCCAGAATATACATGATGGATATCTCCACTAAGACTTTTTAGCATTTTTTCTGCATCATTTTCATCTTTCGGTTTCAATAAAATGTTATTATCATGAACTACTATCGTATCTGCTGCTATAACTATAGCCCCATCATCCAATGTTTGTGCTACATCAAGTGCTTTACCATTTGATAGTTCTTTAACATATTCTTCTGGACTACCGTTATATTTAACGCTTTCTTCATCAAAATTTGAAATAATTATATCAAATCTGTTATAAAGCCTCTTTAAAAGTTCTTGTCTTCTTAAAGATGCAGAAGCTAATACTATTCTCAAATAATCACATCCTATTTTTCTATTACATATTATATCCTATTCATTCTATCATTTAATTTTACTGTAAACAAGTATATTAAAACACCTTAAGAAAAATATAATACTTTTTTTATTTTTATATAATAAAATATTATGTACAAAAAGAAAGATGTTAATGCTTGTAAACATTAACAACTTTGAATATTTGATTATATATAGATTCAGACTCTTCTTTTTTTATTTCATCAGGCAATGTTTTTATATTCTTCTTAATCTCATTTACTGCTTTTATATTGTTTCCATCTGACAGTTCTTTAAGGGCTGAAGCCCATTTTTTAAAGTCAGATGTTTTTACTGACTTTACATCATCCTTGTTAAGTGCATCTAAAAGCTTAATATATCCCTTTATAATCTCAGCTGCCTGATTGTCTGCATCATCTACTTTTGCGATTTCCACATTCATCCTCATTGCATTGATTGATTTGTCTTTTAATGATTTAAGCATTGAATCACTGCCCTTTACATCACCAACATATGCTATTACCCTATACTTGCTGTTATCATTAATAACTACAGTTTTTATTTTACTGCCCTCAAGCTCTTTTTTTGTCTTATCTGCATTATCCTTATTTCCAAAATAACCGCACTGAACAAAACTTACTGTAAATTTTTCTCCAGATGCATTAGACTCATTGCTCTTTATAGTCCCATTATCATTTTTCTGCGGACTACTATTTTTATTCTGCACAGTCTGAGCTGGCTTATTATTAGATGGCTGTCCTTTGAATATTATCTTCGCCAGAAGCGTTCCCCCTGCAAGTGCAAATACTGTGATTATAACAACAATTATTACCCCTGTTAAGTTTCTCTTCTTTTTTATGTTATACCTAGTATACTTCAAAAAAATCCACCTCCAAACCTATACTTATATTTATTAGGCTGAAGGTGAATATATTACTCTTTTTTAAATTATTTTATTTCTTTAAGAATCTCAAGTAGAAACTTCCATACATTCTGAACAGACTTAATACTCATGTGTTCATTTGGCGTATGAACATCATAAAGATTTGGTCCAAATGATATCATATCTACATCATGAAGCTTTTCTTTAAATAATCCACATTCAAGTCCTGCATGTAATGCAATTATTTCTGCGTCCTGTCCGCTCAATCTTTTATATACTTCTTTGCATAGTTCTCTTAGCTTTGAATTTTTTTCATACTGCCATTCAGGATATTCTCCAGAAGTTTCTACTGATGCACCTGTAAGCTGTGCTGCAATCTTGATTCTTGAAACAAGGTCTTCTTTTAACGTTCCTACTGAACTTCTTGTTGCACTATCAAATTCAACATTGTTTTTATTAGTCTTTACTACTCCAAGATTTGTTGAGCTCTGTACAAGATCTTCTATATCCATTGACATTGTATCAACTCCGCTTGGAATAAGGTTAAGAAGTGCTATAATCTTCTTAGTAGTATCTTCACTCATAATTCTTTCAGATCTATTATTTAAATGTTCACAAACAACTTTTACATTTTCATCCACAGATAAAAGTTCATTTTTAAAGTTATCCCCCATTTTAGTTACAATTTCTGTTACTTCTTTGATATTATCACTTTCTACCGCAATTATACATTCAGCTTCTCTAGGAATTGCATTATTTTTTGATCCACCGTTTATTTCTACTATATTAAACGTAACGCTTTCAGAAATCTTAGCAAGCACTCTGCCCATAAGCTTATTAGAATTTCCTCTCTGCTTTATGATTTCCATTCCAGAATGACCGCCTTTAAGACCTTTTACTTCAATTCTTAAAAGCTCTTTTTCTGTGTTATTTTCAAATTCAGTATCTAAGACTACCTTTGTTCTAAGTCCGCCTGCACATGACACAAGAAGTTTTCCTTCTTCTTCTGAATCTATATTTAAAAGATATTTTCCATTAATAAGACTTCCATCAAAAGCCATTGCTCCACCCATACCTGTTTCTTCATCTGTAGTAACAAGCACTTCTAAAGCTGGATGACTTATAGAATCATCATCTAATATTGCAAGAGCATACGCTACCGCTATTCCGTTGTCTGCTCCAAGTGTTGTGTTTGTAGCATAAACGTTATCTCCTTCAACTCTAAGCTGAAGTGGATCCTTCATAAAATCATGAGTTGATTCCTTAGTCTTTTCACATACCATATCCATATGCCCCTGAATAATAACACCAGGAGCATTTTCATATCCCTTTGATGCCTTCTTCTTTATGATTACATTTAGCGCTTCATCCTGTATAACTTCAAGATTTCTTTCCTTTGCAAAATTAACAAGATAATCACTTATGCCCTTTTCATTTCCTGATCCTCTTGGAATCATAGACATTTCCTCAAAATACTTAAAAACTTTAGCTGGCTGTAGATTTTCTAATACCTTCATTTGTAAATCATCCTTCCTAATCTTAATATAGGGACTATCATATCATCTAAATTTTTAGTAAAACTATAAATCATTCTGATAAACTGGAATTTATCATTAATTATACATTAAACAATATTCATTTTACATTATAGCTTCAAATTCTAATTTATCGACCTTTTTATATTATTGTTCACAGTACTTATTAATATGACAGTTCATTTCAATATACATTAAATATATCATAATAGTTTTTATATTTCATTCAATTTTTTTCTTTATTATTATTCCAATAAATGATAATTTGATGTAAACTATACTTACCAGTGTAAAATTTGTTATTTGTGGTTTTTATATCAATACTATAAGATGTTAGATTAGAGATTAAAACTAAGAGAGAAGAGAAAAGTAAAAAACTCCTTTAAGGAGTTTTAAATAAGAGGACGTATTCCTCTTAAAATCACTTTAATACTCATAATTTAAGAGGCTTGGAGGCAAAGTCTCCATTAAAGTTAGTAATTTATGAACGTAGAGAAAAAACTACATCCTATACTCTTCTCTCTAGTCTCATATCTCTTATCTTTCTTATAACTGACTTATAGTATCCAAAATTAATAGCATTACTGGGAATCAATAATATTATGAGGTGAAGAATATATGCAGAAAACAAAGATGATATTTACAATTGGTCCTGCCAGTGACAATGAAGAAGTTCTAAAAGAACTCATGAACATAGGAATGAATGCAGCAAGACTTAACTGCTCTCACGGAACTCATGAAACACACAAAGAAAAAATAGGCTTAATCAAAAAATTAAGAAATGAACTTAATAAACCTGTAGCAATAGTTATAGATATAAAAGGTCCTAAAATAAGAACACATAACTTTAAAGATGATAAAGCAGAACTAAAAGCAGGCGATAAATTCACTTTCAGCTGTGGTGGTGAAATTCTAGGAGACAACAAAAGATGCTCAATCTCTTATGACAAGCTCGCAAGAGATATAAAGCCTGGCAGCACAATTTTAGTGGATGACGGTCTTATGGAATTTAAAGTTGTTTCTGTGGATGGTAGCGAAATACATACAAAAGTAATAATTGGTGGCATAATCAGCAATCATAAAGGAGTAAATATCCCAAACCTTAAGATTGATCTTCCTGCAATAACTGAAAAAGATAAAGATGATTTAAGATTCGCATGTAATATGGATGTAGACTATGTCGCAGCTTCTTTCATCAGAAAAGCTACTGATGTAGAAGAAGTAAGAAACTTCCTTAATGATAATGGCGGGAAAGATATAAAAATAATTTCCAAAATTGAAAGTCAGGAAGGTGTAGATAACATAGACTCAATTCTTGAAGTTACTGATGCAATCATGGTTGCAAGAGGCGACATGGGTATTGAGATTCCTATAGAAAAGGTTCCAATTATCCAGAAAAGCATAATAAAAAAATGTAACCAAGCTGGTAAAGTAGTAATAACAGCTACACAGATGCTTGATTCAATGATTAGAAACGCAAGACCTACAAGAGCCGAAGCAAGTGACATATGTAATGCTATATTTGATGGTACAGATGCCATAATGCTTTCAGGAGAAAGCGCTTCTGGGAACTACCCTCTTGAAGCTGCAAGAACAATGAGCAAAATAGCTTTAGAATCTGAAACAAATCTTGATTATGATTATATGATAAGCAAACTTCGTGAACCAAGTCTTACTCATTATGCTGACGCAATTAGCTACTCAGCAGCTAAGACAACTATCAAGCTTCCAACAAAAGTTATTGTTGCTGCTACTGAAACAGGTGCTACAGCAAGACTTCTTGCTAAATACAAAACAAGATGTCCAATACTTGCTATCACACCATCAAAAAAAGTTGAAAGACAGCTTGCATTAAACTTTGGAGTTATTCCTCAGCTTTGCAGACAGTTCCATACAACTGATGAAATAATAACTGAAGCTAAAAAAGTGGCTGAAAAACTTAATTTAGCCCACAAAGGAGATACAATCATCGTCTGTGCAGGTATGCCAACATCCCATACAGGCGGGACTAACATGTTCAAGATAGAAAAACTATAGTATAATTTATAATTAATGAAAGAATCCCTTAAGCTGATGCTTCAGGGATTCTTATTTTAATGGAGGGACACCCTCCAAACCACCTAAATTATACGTTTTACATTCTAAATTATAAATTAAGAGCCTATACTTTTTCTTCAATGATAACCTAATCTATAAATTTATAAAGTTAATATCGTTGTATTTTTTAAGGTACTCTACTTCTCTTTTCTGGCATGTGAAGATAATTATTTGTCTTTTTTCTTTCATACTATATAAAAGTTCAAGTGCCTTCTGCATTCTCTTATCATCATACTGTACAAAAGCTTCATCTAAAATAATTGGCACTTTTGTATCTCCAAATATAAGATCTATAAATGATAGTCTTAAAGCAAGATATATTTGATCCCATGTACCATTGCTTAAATACTCAGCCTGCATCAATGAATCATCATTGTTTCTAAGTGTTATAGAATAATTTTCAGACACCTTTACCTTTTGATATTTATCATCTGTAAGTTCACTCATATACTTACCTACAGTTTTATTAATTACAGGCCCAAAATTCTTCTGCATTTCCTTAAACGATTCTGTTATAACTTCCATCGCTGTTTCTATAGCACATAGATTAGATTCTTCGATTTCTATCTTTTCTTTAATATTAAGAATTTCCTCTTCAATTACATTTAAATCTCTATTAGTTAAGAATATATTTTTTATGCTATTCTCAACATCCTTAAGATTTTTTTCCGTTTCAATCAAATCATTATTCTTTTCCTTGATTTCTCTTTCGATTTCATCTTCGCTTTCATATGAATAAGAAATATCACTGTCAATGAATTGTTTTACTTCTTCTTCTATCTGAGAAATATCCCTGTCCTGAAGCAATACGTTATAAGTATCTACTGTATTCTTTAAACTTATCTCCAGTTCCTGTTTTAAGCTGATTTTTTCCTTGATTGAAGCAAGGCTATCCATTATATCATCATAGCTTTCAGCGTATATCCTCATATTATTAAGTTTATTTTTCAAAGTTTCGTACTTTTTATTATAAATTTCCTTTTCCCTGTCAGCTTCACGTCTTACAGAATCAATCTTGCTGCCAAGTAGTGTAATATCAGTATTTATATTACTAAATTCATGAAACTTATCAACAAAATCCTCTATAGAATCCGACTTTGTTGTATTAAGAAGAAATTGAACTGCTTTCTGATTTTCTTTAAGTTTTAAAATAGTACCACTTTCATCAAGACTGTTTAAGAAGTTTTCTTTATCTCTCTTCTTTTCATTTAAAACCCCAATATCAATCTGAATTCTATCAAACTTCTTTAGCAGTATCATTAATTCCTTATAATCTGATATATCAAGCTGACTGCATATTTCATCAATATTGTCTTCTAAAAGCTCAATATTTTCTTCCTTTTCCTTTACTGAATTCTCATATGCAACAACAGATACAAAATCAAGCTTCATCTTATCAAGCTTTCTTTTAACTACCGAAAATGCTGCTAATAATGATGAACTGCAAATAACCATAAATACTGATAGTATATTCATTAATGATTTCTTTGAAATAATGAAAATAGATATAAATGATACAGAAACTGCTGCAGCACATAGCAATCTACTTATCAACGTAAACTTATTTACTTCTGATTTTGTATTATTAGAGCAAGACACTCTATTAGTCATCAGACTTTCTAATGATCTCAGTTCTGTTTCATATTCTTTAAGCATTTCATCAATATCATATCTTCTCTTTTTTAAATACATATTCTGTTCATTGCTGAGATTATACTTTTCCAAATCTCTGTTTATTGATAATATTGAGTTTTTTATTTCTTCTATTGTTGCAATTCTCTTTTTAAGTTCATCATTCTCAATACTTACCTTAATTATTTTCTGCTCTATATCGTCAGGAAAATCATTAAAAACTGCAAGATTATCTATAACGCTTTCCTTTTCATGCATTTCTAAAATAAGCTTCTGCTTAATGCTTTCTTTTTCATCAAGCATATTTTTTATTTCTTGTATATTATCAAGTTCATCTTTAATATCCTCGATATTTGATAAAGTTATTTCTCCCTCAGAATACAAAAGTTCTTTATCTACATTTTCTTTTTCTTTCTTCAGTTGCTCACTTTTTTTCAAATAAGATATTATATCTTCATACTCTTTTTCAAGCTTTGTTTTTTTCATATACTTCTTATAAAGTTCTAGCTTTTTGATTTCTTTAAGAAGAAATTCTCTGTGCTCCTGAAGATCAATATGCTTCATCTCATCATCCATATTTTCCTGTGAAAGGAGCATACGCTTATGTTTTTCTTCTAAAAGGGAGCTTAGTCTTGCTCTCATCATATCAAGCTTTCCTGATTTTCTTGACGTAGTTATAAACTTCTTCATATCATTAAGTTTTGCAATTGACTTATCATAAGATACTTCTTCGTCACCAGCTTGAAATAATGCTGTTATCTTTGTCATTATTTCATCATCTTTAGCTTTTGTAACAGTACTTCCCAACTGATTGATAAATAAAGTATTATTAAAACTGCTTCTACTAATATTAAGTATCTTCTCTCCTGGAGAATCAAATGAAAGCGCACTGTCTTCTTCTCCTGTTATTCCATCAAATGCTTTGACAGTATCATCCTTTTTAGTAGAACCAAATGTTCTGCTTATTATTATACTTCTGCCATCAATATTAAGTCCTATCTCACCAGAAGCTGTACCTTCTCCAAAAGGTAGCAGTTTAGCTCTGTTATTCTGTCTGATGTCTTTGCTTCTCTTATTATTTATTCCATAAAGCGAATTGCTTATAAACGACTGTACAGTACTCTTGCCTGCTTCATTCTCTCCATATATAACATTTATGCCTTCATCCAGATCAATATTAAAATCTTTTAATTTACCATACTTCAATAATTTTATTTTCTTAATAAACATTAGTTCACCTCTTGCGTAGACAAACTCTGCAGGCCTATTTTCAGTGCTTTCATCAGCTTTTCCTTTTCATAATCGTTTTCCGCTTCTTCAATTTTCTTAAGCATCTTTGCACTAAATAATCCTTTAATTGAATATTCCCTGCTGAGTTTTTCAATATCCAACTTTACTGTAGTCTTATCTTTAATTTTCACTGCAAAGAAATAGGATTTCAGAATACTTGATATAGTATCAGTATTAAGTATAAACTCATCACTTATCTCGCCTTTAAGATTTATACAGTAAATATTATTATTGTGATTATCATCAACAGCAGCAAGTATTTTCGATTTTATAGAATCATTAGACATAACTCCTGTAATATCGACTTCAATCTCATAATATGTTCTTTTATTAAGTGGAACAAATTTAAGATTGACACCATTTCTATAAACATCACCTACAATAACTCCTTTAGCTCCAACCTCATCAAAGCCTCTTCCTTCAGGGCATCCACAGTAAGCATATGTAGTCATGCCACATTTCTTTAAGCCTGAGAATGTATGTCTATGTCCGAGAGCTGCGTATGAAACCTTTGTACTTTCAATCTGTTGTTCAGTTATTGGATTATATTCATTACTATCTTGCCTGTCTGTTATTTCTCCATGCATTAACAAAATTCTTATATTATCATCATCATTACCAAGGAAATACTTTGATAGCTGTGACTTTTTTTCATAATTTTCTTTAAATGATGCTCCAATCACTATGGCATTAAGTTCTTCTATTTTTACTTCTTCTATTTGATTTTCAAATATATAAACATTATTAGGCCAGTCTATCATTTTATAAAAACTTCTTTCGTTTAGCGGATCGTGATTTCCTGCCACCATAAATATTCTCACATTTGGTATCTCTAAGAATTTATCTTTCAAAAAATGCAGCGTCATTTTCTTTACACTGTAATTATCAAATAAATCTCCACATATCAAAAGTATATCTGCACTTTCACTTTGACATAGTTCTATTATTTTCGAAAAAGTTTCTCTTATTTCTTCCTGTCTTATTTGTGATAATCTGCTGTCTAAATCGCCAAAAGGTGTATCAAAATGCAGATCAGAACAATGAACTATTCTTACCTTGTCCAAATTACTACACTCCTCTTAATTATAATCGAACTTTTGTTCTAATTCTATCATATATCATCTCGTAATACAATTTCACAAATAATGGTAAATAAGACTTGCAAGATATATCCCGAAGCCGACCTCGTTCCCTGTGGTCTCTCCAAGTCGTTTCTTCATATGTCTTGCAACCCTAGGTTTTACCTTTTTGAATGTTCTTTCCCAGACAATAAAAAATGCACCACAGCATTATTCTGCTGTAGTGCACTTTGGAATTTTACTTATTTATTTTTTATTCCGTTTTCATATTGTTCTACCATTTTTTTAACCATTTCTCCGCCTACGGAACCACATTGTTTTGATGTTAAATTTCCATTATAGTCTGTGAATGGAACTCCCATTTCTCCTGCAACCTCATTTTTGAAGTTTGCTAATCCTTGTTTAGCTTCTGGAACTAATTTCTGTGCCATAATGCATTCCTCCTCGGTTTTTAATTAGTAAACACTTAATAAGTGATAAACCCGTGTTGTTCTTTCCTGATGTCATTTCCTTTATGTTTTTCCTTACTACTTGTTTACACTACTATTTTAACCAAAGGACAAATATATACACATGTATATATTTCTTATCAATAGGTATTTATCCTCAATTGGATACTTGTACATAAACTAACAATGATCCATAATCAATCCTTAACAATCATTGAGCAATCAAGAATTAAACTTCGCTAAAGCGTAGTTTAAAAAAGATAGCATACCTCTAAACATACAAAAGAAAAGACTGCCGCAAATAATTTTGTAGCAGTCTTCCCTTATGGTTCTATTTTGCTGTTCCTAAGCTGTCATACTACGATTCACTTACTTTAGTGAACTTTCATATTGCTGAACCATCTTTTTAACCATTTCTCCTCCTACGGAACCACATTGTTTTGATGTTAAGTCTCCATTATAATCCTTAAATGGAACTCCTAACTCTCCTGCAACTTCATTTTTGAAGTTTGCTAAGCCTTGTTTAGCTTCTGGAACTAATTTCTGTGCCATAATGCATTCCTCCTCGGGTTTGAAATTAAGTAGACTCGATACTTCGTATCTCCTGTCTACACTATTATGTTAACCACTTTGATTTCTAATAACCTATGTATTTAATGGAGATAATGGCAGTTATATCTTTACTAACGCATAATGCATAGTTTAGGATGAAATTAGCCTCGCTAATTTCTATACTACATCTCAAAATCATCTGAAGAGAATATTTATACAGATGAATAAAGAGGATACTTCCTCTTTTTTAAGCAGGCATTCCAAATCTTTGATTTGGTATGTTCGCTTATGCTTGGCTCGAAACTCCCCTGGAGTTTCTTCCTTTGTTATGCATTATTCTCTATGCGCTTTGCGTTAATAAAATAGAAAAAGAAGAGATAATTGCTTATCTCTTCTTTCCTGGTTTGGAGCTTAAAAAATCACTTATTTTAAATGACTTTCGTACTCTTCTACCATTCTTTTTACCATTTCGCCACCTACGGAACCACATTGTTTTGATGTTAAATCTCCATTATAATCACTAAATGGAACTCCTAATTCTCCCGCAACCTCATTTTTGAAGTTTGCTAAGCCTCTTTTTGCTTCTGGAATTAATGCTTTATTTGACATCTCAGATTCCTCCTTTGGTTTATGGACTTTTTTGTGACAGAAATGATACTTTCGCTTTATCAACTTTGCATCTTTTCTGTCTACGCTAATATATTAACCATTTCTTTTTTTAATACTCCATGTATTTAATGGAACTAATGTACTATATTATTAATATTGATTTCCGCTGCTTTCACTTGAATATTTTTCATTTTTTAATTCTAAATAATAATTTGTATAAGTGACTTCAGCATATGGATTTACCCATAATAGCCCTATACCAAATGGTATGCTTCCTAGAATAAACCAACCTATAAAACTTAAATAAAGTACAAACAATTCTGCTTTATGTCCTACCATCATTTCTCTACTTTCTGTCATACAGTCAGTAATAGATTTTGAGCTGTCATCTGCCAGTATGTAAAAAGCTTGAGAATACATAAGTGCAAATATAATTCCAGGAATTATTAATAATATACATCCTATAAATATAATCAATCCTACTAATATACTCATACCTAATGCCTTTAAATAAACATTAAAGCCTTCAAATAAATTTCTTATTCCTGCCTGATTTTTTCCTGTTGTAAAATTAATAAGAAATATTTTCATTCCTAATGTAAATACGCCAGATAAAACTAATGCCCAAAGGTTTGCAAATATAGTCATTGATGAAAACACACTGTTATTTACAGATGGAACTATGTTACTCTGTTCAAATGAATCATATGTCCTTTTTAAGTTGGCTCCAATATTAAATCCTGACATAAGAATAAGTCCAACTAGTACAACACCAATGGCCAATCCCCATCTTCCTCTAAGCTGATCCTTTGATCTGCCTTTTAATTGTGATCTTGAAATCATATATTTTTTCCTCCTAGCAACATGCATTATATATTTTTTATTAATAAAACATCAATATTATTCAAACTCAATAAACAGTAGATTTTTAACAACAAGTAAAAAAGGCTTGAACTCCCTCAACGGGAGCTCATATAAGACATAACAAATCCAATTTATTATTTGTTTCCTTTTAATGTTTCAGCGATAGCTGATATTGATCCAAGTGATGATAAAGTTTCATTTGGTAATATAAGCTTATTAGCTGGATTCTTAGCCATTTCTTGTAATGCTTCAATTTGTTTTAACGCTATAACTGTTTCATTTGTACCAGATTCAATTATTGCCTTATTAACTTTATTAATTGCTTCAGCTTGAGCTTTTGCAACTTCTTCAATAGCTGCTGCTTTACCTTGTGCTTCTAGAAGTTGTGCTTCTCTTGCACCTTCTGCTTTTCTAATATTAGCTTCCTTTTCTGCTTCCGCCTGTAAAATCTTTGACTGTTTGATACCTTCTGCTTTAGCTATTTCAGACTGCTTAGCACCTTCTGCTTCAAGAATTGTAGCTCTCTTATTTCTTTCTGCTTTCATTTGTTTTTCCATGGCTTCCTGAATTTCCTTTGGAGGAAGTATGTTTTTAATTTCAACTGAAAGAAGTTTTATACCATAAGCATCTGTTATTTCATCAACAATAGAAAGAAGTTTTGAATTGATTCTGTCTCTCCCTGATAATACTTCATCAAGAGTCATTTCACCAACTATATTTCTCATATTAGTTATAGTTGCATATCTTATACCTTCCATATAATTCTCTATATTATATACCGCATCTCTAGCGTTAACTACCTTGTAAAATATTACATTGTCTATAGATATATTTACATTATCTTTAGTGATAACATTCTGTGGCGGTATATCAATAATCTGTTGTTTTGTTGATACTCTCTTTCTAACAAAATCAATAAATGGTATCATGAAATGCCAGCCTGGTTCAAATACCTTATGAAACTGTCCTAACCTTTCTACTACAAGTACATTTCCTGTTGTAACAATTTTAACTGATGAAAAAATAAGTATTAAAATTACTACTGCTACAATTATTAATCCTATCATTTTATTTTCCTCCTAAATCCCTTTAATTATTAATTTAATTCCCTTAATCTCTACTATTTTGTACTGCTGCCCCTTCTTTATAACATCTCCGGAATTTTCTGCTGACCAGTAAGTTCCATCAATCATTATCTGTGCTTTTTCAATAATATCATCTTCTGCAACAAATGTTTTTCCCAAAAACTGTTCTTCTCTTGGAATTGTCTTTGGTATTTCTTTTAGTTTCTTCTTGAAAATCGGATAAAAAACAAGTGTAAGTATACTTCCTGTCAATGCAAATACAACTGCCTGGATTCCTATGGAAAACTCAAACACATTTAAAATTATAGCTAAAACCGCACCTGCTCCAAACCATACAAACAGCATATTGCTTGTAAAAAGATCAATAAGTACTGCTGCTAAAAGTATTACTATCCACACTGCATAAACCATTACATCACCCCTTTTTTTTGCTTACAAGTATATTATAACTTCATAAACAGAAATGTCAATCACCAAATAAGTTTTTTAATACCTTTTATCATTATTTTTTTTAACTTTTATTCTTCATAATTATGTAAAACTTTTTCTTATTTAATTATTAAGTATAATTCTACACTTCATTCTATAATCCTTTGTTTATTCTTATTTATAAAAATAAACAAATATGTTTTTTTGCACAAAAAAACTCATGTGATAATCACATGAGTTACTTTGGCAGGGGCAGTAGGATTTGAACCCACAACCAATGGTTTTGGAGACCACTACTCTACCGTTGAGCCATACCCCTTTGTTACGAAAAATATTATATCATTTAATAATATTTTTGACAAGACCTTTTAAAAGAACAATTTTTCACAGTAAAATTATTTATATTATACAAAAAGCTAATGTTAATAACATTAGCTTTTCCGTCCTCTGGCAGGGGCAGTAGGATTTGAACCCACAACCAATGGTTTTGGAGACCACTACTCTACCGTTGAGCCATACCCCTTTATCATCGACAAGTGAAATGATATCATATAACAAATATTTTTTCAACATTTTTCGTAAAATTTTTGATAACTTCTATTAATTTAGATTTTAAAATTTAAAATCGGGGATGAAACTCAATTAAAAGAAAGAAATCAGTGTCTAAGCACTGATTTCTTCATCAATTATACATTTTAAATTCTAAATTATCTTAATCGTTTATCTTGAACCCCGCACTCTTTATAGCTTCAACTGTTTGTGTAATATTGTCAGTATTAAGTCTAATAATAATTTCTTTGTTATCAAGATAGCTTTCAGGATTCAATACAACAAGGCTTATTATATTACCACCATTTTCTGTAACTATATTAGATAGCTTTGATAACTGTCCTGGAACATCAAATGCTATTACAGATATCCTATGCCCTTGATTTAAACCAAACAATTCAGTAAACTGCTTAAAAACAATTTTATGAGTTAATATGCCAAGAAACTTATTAGTTTCCTTATTGATTACAGCTACAAAAGAAACATTCATTTTTTCTAAAAGAGCAACTGCATTTTCTATTTCTTCATAAGCCCCTATAACAGGAATACTTGTCTTTATCAGGTCACTTACTATATTGTCAACAAGAAACTTTTCCTTATTACAATTATCACATTCAAAATACTTTTCATAAATTGCAGACTTCTCTATAGCTCCCTTAAATTCATTACCATCTATAACAGGCATTGATGCCATGTTATTATCATTCATAATCTTTAAAGCTTCCCCAAGCTTTGTGTCAGATGTCACTGTTGTCAATACACTGCTTTTCATCATCACTGTTTTTACTAACATTGTTTACCACACCCCTTATATTCATATAACCTCAAATTATTTATTCTGTTCTTTAAGTTTATTAATTGAATTACTCACTTCCTCAAGGTACTCAACATAATCTTTATTTTTATCAATATTCACATTTAAAACCTTTTTATGCAAAGAGCTTAATTCTTTCTTAATTATATCACTTTCTTGGTTTTTATCTAAAACAAATATAACTTTATCATCACTTTCTCTAGAATTATTAGTATTTGCTAAATTTTCATCTCTTTTTTTGGTATTGTAGCAAAATACATCAACCTTTTTTTTGAATTCCTCATCACCTATATCTTGCGGAATCTTAATATATTCTATTTTCAAATACTGCATAAGATACTCAAGGTTATCTCCAATCAGTATAACCTTTTTTCCGTTGAAAAAATCCGCAGATTTTTGTAACTCTCTCTCTTTTTCTGATATCTTTAATAATATACTTTCATAATTCTTCTCATATATTTCTCTATTCTTAATATCTCTTTCTTGAATAGCATTTTTCACATTATATAATGATATCTTATATTCATCAGGGCTTAGCCAATAATATTCATTATACTTATTTTCTTTATTATCACTTAATAAAGTTTTTGAATTATTTATTGTCTTTGTTCCTCTTGATAAATCAATTATTCCAACCTTACCCTTTTTTAGCTTTTCAATAAACTTATCGATCCATGTTTCATTTCCTTTTCCTGTATACATAAACAAGTCCATTTTAGAAACATTATTTAATGTATCATTATTTATTTTAAAATTATTCTCATCTTCAGCATCATCAAACATCATCATTACATTATGCTCACCATTAACTATCTGACTGCACATTTTGTACACCATTTTATCTGTGGTCATTATATTAAGGTATACATCTTTTGCCTGAGTCTCATCATCAGGTCTTTTTTCATTTGCTTCTGATTCTATCTGAGGTTTAAAGTAATTAAAATAATTTATTCCTATGAAAAATATAACATTCATAAAAACAAGTATAAACGTTAATTTCTTGAGATTTATTTTTCTCATTATTTTACACCTCTCTCAATCTAATTTTATATTCAATCATCTTTTATTTCAATATAATTTTAAATACAAAATTCTTTTCTTTTATATCAAAATTGGCTAAAATAATAAATGATGCTTAAGTTTCCATGAAAGGAGTCTTAAAATGGAATTTATAATTGATACTGTTCAAAAAACTTTTGAACTTGGCAAAAAAATAGGCAAAATGGCTAAACCTTCAGATATATTCTGCCTTACAGGAGATCTTGGTACTGGAAAGACTCATATAACTAAAGGAATAGCAAAAGGTCTTGGAATAAATGAGAATATAACAAGCCCAACTTTCAATATAGTTAATGAATATCATAGTGGTAGGCTTACTTTATATCATTTTGATGTTTATAGAGTAAGTGAACCTGATGAAATTGAAGCCATTGGTTTTGATGAATATATTTTTGGCGATGGAGTAAGTGTAATTGAATGGGCAAATTACATTGAAGAACTGATTCCTAATGAATATGTACATATAAACATTTCAAAAATGCCTGAGATTTCTGAAAACCATCGTAAAATAACTATAAAATATTTTGGAGATAAGTATTCTTATCTAAAGGAGTTAGAGAAATGTTAATTTTAAGTGTTGAATCAGCAACAAGTGCTGCTTCAGTTGCAATATTAAATGAAAAAGGTGTTCTTGGCGAAAGCACTTTAAACTTTAAAAAACAACATTCAGTTATCCTTATGACGCTTATAGATACAATATTAAAGGATAATAATCTTACTATTAAAGATATTGACGGATTTGTAGTATCTAAGGGCCCAGGTTCTTTTACTGGGCTTAGAATAGGAATGGCTACAGTTAAAGGATTATGTTTAGGCTTAAATAAGCCTCTTATTTCAATATCTACATTAGACGGACTTGCATATAATGAATTGAACTTTAATGGTATAATATGCCCTATTATGGATGCATTAAGAGATAATGTATTCACAGCATTTTATAAGAACGAAAATGGCACTCTAAAGAAATTAAGTGAACATAATCATGTTTCTGTAAATGAACTTGTAAATAAAATTAAGGATTTCGATGAACCTGTTATCTTTGTAGGTGACGGTATAGAAAAACATAAAGCTTTCCTTACTGAAAATGTAGAAAACTGTTCTTTTGCTTCAATAACAAATAACTTTGCGAAAGCATCTTCTCTTGGAGCACTTGGCAAAGAACTTCTTGAAAAGGGCATCCATGATAATCTTAATGAATGTAAGCCTATGTATCTTAGAAAATCTCAGGCTGAAAGAGAATATGATAAAAAGATGGAGCTTTCAAATAATGAAGATTAATTTGTCACCAATAAATGAATCTCATATTGATGGTATTCTTGAAATAAGCAATCTTAGTTTTCATATGCCATGGAGTCGTGAATCTATAGAAAATGAGTTTAGAAATAGACTTGCACACTACATTATTGCTGAAGATGAAAAGGGAAAAGTCATTGGATATGGCGGTGTATGGATTGTCGTTGACGAAGGTGATATTACAAATATAGCTGTCCACCCTGATTACAGAGGGCAGCATATTGGTTCTATGATCCTTGAAGAAATGATTAGAGTATGCTCTTCTCACAGCGTAACAGCTATGACGCTAGAAGTACGAAAATCAAATATGGCAGCTCAAAATCTTTATAAAAAATTTGGTTTTATTGCAGAAGCTGTACGTCCAAAATATTATGAAGATAATGATGAAGATGCTATATTAATGTGGAAAAGAGACATTGGGCAGAAACAGTAAACTGCTTCTGCAATGTATAATTAATGAAAGAAATCAGCCGGCTTTGTCTGCTGATTTCTTTATTCTTTAATGGAGGTATAGCCTCCAACCCTCTATTATATTTTAGATAAACCAAATAACTATAAATATTTTTTTATTCTATTTCGATGATCCAGTTAATCTCATCTATCTGTGTCTTCTTTATATTCTTTCCTAACTTATTAAATACCTCTTTAAGTTAATCCCCCTATTTTTTCTATGGGATAATTTTAAACCTTCGCCTAAGGCGAAGGTCAAGTACATTATTTTGATTCATTTATAAATACAAATTCATTTTCACTAGAAAGTTTTTTACTAAACTTATATCCATTTTCATCAAATTTCTTTAGGTCATCTATATTTTTAAGTTGATTTTTCATTATAAATGATGTCATTAGCCCTCTTGCTTTCTTTGCTTTCATTGTTATTATCTTATATTCACCATCTTTATAATCCTTAAAGACAGGCGTAACAACTCTAATACCATACATGTCATCTATTCCTTCAACACATTTATAGTATTCATATGATGCTAAGTTTACAAGTATATTATCACCCGTCTTTTTTACATCTTCGGCAATTCTTTTTCTTATTTTATCTCCCCAGAAATCATATAAATCCTTATGTCCATTTACTGAAAGTTTTGTACACATCTCAAGTCTATATGGCTGTATTCCATTAAGCGGTTCAAGTACACCATAAAGTCCTGATAATACCCTTAAATGAGAATCAGTATAGAAAAGTTCCTCTTCATTAAAACCTCCTATATCAATTCCTCTGAACACTTCACCTTTATATGATAATATACACTGCTTGGCACCTTCTAAAGATGTATTCCACTTTTCATATCTTTCCTTGTTTAACTGTACAAGCTTATCACTCATCTTCATCAGCTTTCCAAGTGCAAATGGTTCATATTGTTTTAATTCAGATGCTAAAACTTCTGCTTCCTTTAAAAACTTAGGCTCTGTCATCTCAAATATTTTTGTTTTATTGCTATCATCTATAGTCTTTGCTGGTGAAATAATTACTAGCATAGCTTTTCTCCTTTGTTACAATTTATTAATAACCTATAATTTAAATACAAATGAAACTTCTTTGATAATCATTATATACGCCTTCTATCCATATTTTTTTTAGACAAATCTAGAAATGCCCTAAGTGCTGGCGAGATCCACTTATCTTTATGATATAAAACCTGAGATACAATTCCAAAATCAGGTCCCTTCCAATTAAGAGGAATAAGTCGACCATTTTTAATTTCATCTTCTACCGCTACCTTTGGCAGAAGCGTTATACCAAGTCCACTCATTGTAAACTGTTTTATTGCCTGTACGCTTCCTGTTTCAAGCACAGTATTAATACTAATATTATTATCAGTCATTATGTTTTCAAATGAAGCTCTATAGCTGCAACCTGTCTCTGTCAATATAAGTGGCTCATTTTCTATATCTTTAGGATAAACTTCTTTTTTATTAACAAGAGGATGTCCTGGATATGCCAAAAGCACCATTGGTTCATCAAATTCAACTTCTGCTATAAATTCATCGGAATCTATTTTCCTACCAAGTGAAAATGCCACGTCTATAAGATTATCTCTTAAAAAATGTCTAAAATCCGAACAGCTGCCAAACTTTAATGTAACTTCAACATTAGGATAAAGTTTTCTATACTCTTTAAGTATTTCAGGAAGTCTTATTACACATAAAGATTCTGCTGCACCTATAGTAAGTGTTCCGCTTGGTGCATCTTCGCTAAACACAACATTTTTAATATCATCTGAAAGTTTTATCATCTGTTTTGCATAAGGTATGAGTTTTTTTCCTTCATGAGTAAGTGTTATATTTTTTCCTATTCTATCAAACAACTTTACTCCTAGTTCATCTTCTAATGATTTAATCTGTGTGGTAATTGTAGACTGTGCATACCCAAGCTCTGAGGCCGCAGCAGTAAAACTCTGAAGTTTTCCGATTGTGAGAAATGCATTTAGCTGTCTAAAATCCATAAACAACACCTCTATCTAAAAAATTGAACATATTTATCAAATTTATCAATTTTACTAATATACAATTAAATGATATCATAAATATAAAAGATAGTACAAACTAATTATGAGGTGATCTTATGGATAAAAAATTAAAAGTCGGTATCATTGGGGCTACTGGCATGGTTGGACAAAGATTTGCTTGTCTTCTTGAAAATCATCCATGGTTTGATGTAGTAGTTCTTGCTGCAAGTAAAAGATCTGCTGGCCTTACTTATGAAGAAGCTGTTAAAGATAGATGGAAGATGGAAGCTCCACTTCCCGATAAATACAAAAAGATGGTTATAATGGATGCTGCTGAAGTAGAAGAAATATGCAGTCAGGTAGATTTTGTATTCTGTGCAATATCTCTTGATAAAGCTAAGACAAGACTTCTTGAAGAAGAATATGCAAAACATGAAACTCCTGTAGTTTCTAACAACTCTGCTAACAGAGGTGTAAGCGATGTTCCTGTTTTAATTCCTGAAATTAATGCCGATCATGCAAAAGTAATTGAAGCGCAGAGAAAACGTCTTGGAACTAAGAGAGGCTTTATTGCAGTAAAACCAAACTGCTCTATTCAAAGCTACGTTCCACCAATAAATGCACTTTTAAAATATGAACCAACAGAAATATTAGCATGTACTTATCAAGCAATCTCAGGTTCAGGAAAGACATTTAAAGAATGTCCTGAAATACTTGATAACGTAATTCCTTATATAGGTGGAGAAGAAGAAAAAAGCGAAAATGAACCATTAAAGATATGGGGTAAACTTGAGGATGGTAAAATAATTAATGCAATAAACCCTGTTATAACAACTCAATGTTTAAGAGTACCTGTTCTTGATGGTCATATAGCTGCAGTGTTTGTTAAGTTTAAGAACAAACCAACTAAAGAGCAGATACTAGAAGCTTGGAGAGACTTTAAAGCACCTGAATTAGTTAGAAATCTTCCAAGTGCTCCAAAGGAATTCTTACACTACTTTGAAGAAGAAAACAGACCTCAGCCAAAGCTTGACCGTGACTTTGAACATGGCATGGGCATAACTATGGGAAGACTAAGAGAAGATAAAGTTTATGATTACAAATTTATCGGACTTTCTCATAATACTTTAAGAGGAGCTGCAGGCGGCGGAGTCCTTTCAGCAGAATATCTAACAGCTGCAGGATATATCACTGCTAAGTAATGTATAATGTATAATTTCGAATTAAACTCACCTTTCAGGTGAGTTTTCAAAAGAGGACAAATTCCTTTTTAAAATTCTTTAAGAAAAAATCCTGTCTCCTTAAGGAGCAGGATTTTCTCTTGTTTGTTGACTTAAATATAGTATTAAAATAAAACTATATTAACAAATCTATAATATAATGAATTTGATGAGCGCAGTCAAAGCAAATTTTCCTTTGTTCTTATCTCTGCTCTCTTATCTCTAATCTTACTTAAAGAAGTTCAACACTCTACCTTTTCTTATGTAATTTGTTCCTCTCATCTTGAATCTTTCAAATTCTTTTGCTCTATAGAAGTTTAATAAATCTATGGCTAAAAACAAACCATCAACAAGAAGATATTCAAGATCTTTAACATTTCCTTCATCACATTCTTCTTCCAGTTCAATCTTATCAGCTTCTTCTTTTAAACGGCCATAATTTTCTTTAGCAGCTATAAGCTTACATACAATATCCTGTTCAGTATGTCCTTCAAAATTATTATTAATTAAGTCATCTACAAATAAAGTAAATGATTCATTTAAGTATTTGTATTCTGTATATATTTCAATAAGTTCCATAATCTTTTCTCCTTAAGTTACTAAATTATAATAAATACATAATAACAGTATATATTAAGATTGTAAATTAAGTTTAAGAAGAAAAAGCTGATATACTAGTATTGCTACCATATCAGCTTTTTTATTATTTATATTAGCATTGTATTGAACTTGATGTCATATTTACATTTTGTGAACTTATCATATTATTAATATATTCCTCTTCACTAGGTAGTGGATATTGATAGTGCCTACAGTTATAAAACTGTCTTAATAGTTCTTCGCTAGGCGCTTTACCATTAAATTGCTCATATCTAGATATAAAAGCATTGATAGCCTTTAATTTTATTTTGTAATTTCTTCTATACATTTCTCTTGGATCCTGACAATTCATTACACTTCACTCCTATCATAAAAATATATTAATCACTTAAGACTTAGCTTATTAAACTTATTATGTATTATTGCCAATAAAATATAACAGGCAATTTAAAGTAATCGTTATCATTAAGTATATTATACTATATAGCATTGACGATTTCTACATCTATTTTTAAATGTATAATGTATAATTTAGGATGAAATCAGCACGCTGATTTCCACAACTTAATGGAAACTCCGCCTCCAAAGATGCTTGTCGCATCAATATAAAGTGTCCTCATTGACATATCATCAGTTTTATTAATATTATTGTGTACTCTACCAAGGATTCCTGTACCATTTACTTTGACATTAACATCAGCTGGCACTAATATATCAATGCCTCCAAACACTGAAGTAGCTTCTATAACTGCATCACTGCTAAAATGTGCATATCTAAGATCAAGTGTCATTCCTCCAAATAAAGATACAGCTTCAGCTCCTGTAAACTCCTTATCTGTATAATTAATATCCTGATTAGAAAAAATTGATGTGTATTCTGTATGTCCACCTTTCGAACTTGTATTAATTTGTGCAGAAAATCCTCCTTTATTCTTTGAGCCAAATATTATACTTATACCGATTATAACAAGTATTGCAGGTACAAGCAGTTTCCACATGTATTGAGGTATTCTAAGTCCCTGTGCGTTTAAAAATAAAATAACTCCAACAGATAGTCCTATCACATTCCCTGTATCAATCCCATTATTAATCATCGATATAATGCATGGAAGTATTATGAATATTGTCCACCATCCAGGAAAGAAGATGTTAATATTCCATAAATAAATAGCGTTACCTCCAAATACAATTCCTGCAATAATAAACAACACTCCTACAACAACGTTAGTGATTTTATCCTCCTACGATTTAATATATTTTATATATAATTCCTTAATAATATATTAAATACCAGCGAGAATAATTTCAACATATTTCAATAAAAAGTTAATCAATCAATAATTGTAAAGTATGCCATGCAAGTACTGCACATTTAACTCTTGAAGGCATGTTTTTTATATTCTGAAATACCATAGCATCCTGAAGCTTCATTAATTCTTCTTCATTTTCATTTTCTCTTGTAATCATCTTTAAAAATGTCTTTATCAAAATTTGTGCTTCTTCTCTTGTTTTTCCTTTAATAAGGTCAATCATCATTGAAGCAGATGCCTGTGATATAGCGCATCCTTTACCATTATAGCTAAGATCTGAAATAACATCACCGTCAAATTTTATCTGAAGACTTATTTCATCACCACAGCTTGGGTTATGTCCCATCTCGCACTTATCATGGTCTGTCATATCTCTTTTATTATGCTTAGACATATTATGCTGCATTATTAACTCTGTATATATTTCATTTAAATCCATGATAAAACTACCTCCACTTTTCAAACATAGCATAAGCTGCTTTAACAGCTTCTATCAGCTGGTCTGCATCTTCTTTTGTATTATAAAAATAAAAACTTGCTCTACATACTGAATTCTCACCCATAAATCTAAATAAAGGCTGAGCACAGTGATTTCCTGATCTTACAGCCACACCATGACTGTCAAGGATAGATGCTGCATCATGTGGATGAACACCATCAATGTTAAATGATATTATACCGCATCTTTTATCAACATCACTTGTTCCATAAATTTTAACGTATGGAAGTTCTGAAAGCTTCTCATATGTATACTTAACTAATTCCTTTTCTATTGCATGCACATTGTCCATACCTATGTTTTCAAGGTACTCTATAGCAGCCATAAGTCCTGCTGCACCTTCAACATTCTGCGTTCCCCCTTCAAACTTAAATGGAACTGCATCAAATGTTGCATCCTGCTCATAAACATACTCAACCATATCTCCGCCGTAGATGTATGGTGACATTTTGTGGAGAAGATCAAGCTTGCCATAAAGCACTCCAATTCCCATTGGTGCAAGCATCTTATGTCCTGAAAACACCATAAAGTCAGCATCAAGCTCAGAGACATCAACTTTCATATGCGGAACACTCTGAGAGCCGTCAACTATAACAACTGCATTTTTAGAGTGTGCATAATCAATTATTGATTTTATATCATTAATAGTTCCTAAAGCATTTGAAACATGTGTGATGCTTACAACCTTAGTCTTATCTGTAATCTTTTCTTTTACTTCTTTCATTGTCAGCTGAGTATCTTCATTGATATACATATACTTAAGAGACGCATTCTTAACTTTTGCAACTCTCTGCCACGGAATAAGGTTTGAATGATGCTCTGCAATAGATATTACTATCTCATCATCTGCATTTACAAAATCCATGCCGTAAGATGATGCTAAAAGGTTGAAAGCTTCTGTAGCATTCTTAGTAAAAATTATGTTCTTTGAGCTTTCTGCACCTAAGAACTCTTTAACCTTTTCTCTAGTATTTTCATAAACATCTGTAGACTTCATGCTTAATTCATATGATCCTCTGTGAGGATTTGCATTATTTACTTTATAGTATTTTTCAACAGCTTCTATTACAGAAACAGGCTTCTGGCTTGTTGCTGCACTGTCAAGATAAGCGAGTCTTTTGCCGTTTCCTGTTTTCTGCATTAACACTGGAAAGTCTTTTATAAAATCATTACCTGTCATCATCAAGCCTCCTGTCTATTTCTCTTATAATTTCTTCTATTAAGTCGCTGTCGTTTATTTCATCAATTACTTCGTTAAACTGTGACTTAACAATAAGCTTTCTTGCTTCATTATAGCCAAGCCCTCTGCTCATTAAATAAAATATCTTGCTTTCATCAATTTTTCCTGATGATGCTGAATGTGCTCCGCTTACATCTTCCTCTTCACATAAAAGAATAGGAAGTGCTATTGATCTTGCTTTATCAGAAAGCAGCATGCAGTATTCATCTTCTGCTCCCTTGCTGCCACTGCATCCTCTTCTAAAATCAATAGTGCCTTTAAATTTCTTCACTGCGTTTTCTGCAAGCGCTCCCCTTACAGATATATCAGAAGAACTCTTAGCTCCTCTATGAATACATTCATAATCATTATTTATCTTCTTCTCTGCAGAACCTATGTATATTGACTTAATTTCATTTTTTGAATTTCTGCCTTCTAAGTTTCCGCTATACTTTACAGAGCTTGTCTGTGCTCCAATATCTATCAATGAAAATAAACATTCTGCCTCATCCTTTATAAATGATTCATTTACATCTTCAAAATGTATGCTATCATTCATAAGATTTATTTTTGTTACTTTTACGAAACTATTGTTTTCTGCGTTTATAGTACATTGTGCTTTATATTCAATATTATAATTTTCCTTTGATCTATAGATGATGATTATTTCAGATTTTGAATTTTCTTCTGCATCAATAATCACAGTGCTTTCTGTATTATCTTTATCTGCAATAATTTCATAAATCATAGGATCACTAATCTTTGTGTCTTTATATGTTTTTATGTATTTAGTTTTTGATGTCATTATCCTATGCTCCCTTCTAGTTCTAAGTTTATAAGATTATTCATTTCAACTGCATATTCTAACGGAAGTTCCTTTGAGATAGGTTCAACAAATCCTCTTACAATCATTGCTCTTGCTTCATCTTCGCTAAGACCTCTTGTCATCAGGTAGAAGATAGCTTCATCACTTATCTTTCCAATCTTAGCTTCATGTCCTATTTCAACATCATCATTTTTAAGATCAATATATGGAATAGTATCTGACTTTGATATGTTATCAAGCATTAAGGATTCACATGAAACCATTGATTTTGAACCATGTGCATTCTTATTAACTATTACCGAACCTCTGTATGTAGCAGTTCCGCCATTCTTAGAAATTGACTTTGAATTGATTGTTGATGATGTATTTGGAGCTGCATGTACAACTTTTGCTCCTGTATCTAAATTCTGTCCCTTTCCTGCAAAAGATACACCTGTGAATTCTGCTCTGGCACCTTCACCCTTTAATATACTCATTGGGTAAAGCATTGAAACCTTTGATCCAAATGATCCTGATACCCATTCTATTGTTCCGTTTTTCTCAACAATAGCTCTCTTAGTATTAAGGTTCATCATATTCTTTGACCAGTTTTCTATTGTAGAATATCTTAGCACCGCTCCTTCTTTTACAAAAAGCTCTACACATCCTGCATGAAGATTTGTAACATTATACTTAGGTGCTGAACATCCTTCGATGAAGTGAAGCTTTGCTCCCTTTTCTACTATGATAAGAGTATGTTCAAACTGACCTGCGCCAGGTGAATTTAGTCTGAAGTAAGACTGTAGCGGAATCTTAACCTCTACGCCTTCTGGTATGTAGACAAATGATCCACCTGACCACACTGCACCATGAAGAGCTGCAAACTTATGAGCATTAGCAGGAACACATTTCATGAAGTATTCTTTTACTATATCTCCATATTCTCTTAATGCTGTTTCCATATCTGTGTAGATAACGCCCTGCTTAACAAGCTCTTCCTGAATGCTGTGGTAAACAACTTCTGAATCGTACTGTGCACCAACACCTGCAAGTGATTGTTTTTCAGCTTCTGGTATTCCAAGTCTGTCGAATGTGTCCTTGATCTCTTCAGGCAACTCTTCCCAAGTACCTTTTATATCACTTTTAGGTCTTACATAAGCAACAATATTGTCCATATCAAGATCTTCTATTGAAGGTCCCCATGATACCATCTTTATTTCATTGTATATGTCTAATGACTTATGTCTGAACTCTCTCATCCACTGAGGGTCATTTTTTTCTGTAGAAATAATATCTACTATTTCATGAGTAAGTCCCTTGTCTGTCTTAAAACTAAATTCATCATTATTCTTAATGTCATAGACTCCTCTGTCCATTTCTTCTATTACTGTCTTACTTCTCAAAGCAAAATTCACCTCCTATAATAATTTCTTGAATGATTCATAACCATTCTCTTCAATTTCCTTAGCTAAAGAATAATCTCCTGTCTTAACAATTCTTCCATCTATAAGCACGTGTATATAATCAGGCTTTAAGTTTTCAAGAATCTTTGTGTTATGAGTTATGATAAGTACTGCATTGTCATCTTTTAAAAACATATTAATTCCCTTAGATACTACTCTTATAGCATCAACATCAAGCCCTGAATCTGTTTCATCTAGTATGGCAAGCTTTGGATTTATCATCAGCATCTGTAGAATTTCATTCTTCTTCTTTTCTCCACCTGAGAATCCTACGTTAAGATATCTCTTTGCATAAGACTTATCCATCTTAAGTTCGTCCATATACTTGTTTAAATCTGCACTAAACTTCATAAAGCCCATCATGCCTGTAGCTTCTGATGATTTTACTGTCTTTAAGAAATTCTCAACTGTAATACCAGAAACTTCTTCTGGATGCTGGAAAGATAAAAATAAACCTTTCTTAGCTCTTTCATGAGTTTTAAGATTGTTTATGTTTTCCCCTTCGAATTCAATGTCTCCGCTCTTTACTGTGTATCTGCTGTTAGCCATTAATGTATTAGCAAGTGTTGACTTACCTGCTCCGTTAGGTCCCATGATAACGTGAACCTCACCTTTATTTATCTTAAGATTAAAACCTTTTAAAATATCCTTACCTTCAACTTCTGTATTTAAATTAACTATATTTAATATATTATTTTCCATAATATCTCCTTTAATTCTTACTGTTTTACTCTGAATTGTGTTTATATCATACTAGATTACTAGGAATTAATCAATGGTAAAATACTACCAAATATAATTTTTTCAAATTTCAGTTTATATTTTAGCTTATTAGATACATATATAATTAACAAAACTTGTTTAAACAAAAAACTGAAGGATTTCTCCTCCAGTTCTTATATTAAATATATTTAATTATTCTTTAGTTGTTATTGCTCCTACGGGGCAATTTGATTCTGCTTCATAACAATCATGTACTAAAGCCTGTGGTACATCTTCTGCTGTATTAGACTGAGCAAGACCGCTTTCCTTAATTTCAAAAACGTCTGCACAGATAGATGCACATAATCCACAGCCTATACATGCTCCCTGATCAACATATGCCTTCATATATAATCTCCTTCTTTCAAACAATATTATAATAAATATTCTTCGTAAAAAAGAATCTTTTATTCCTGCATTGCTAACCTTTTATAATTATTTCTTCTTTCTATAGCATCTTCTTCAGTTTTCTTGAATAATTCCTCTGCTCTTTCAGGGAATGCTTTAGCTAATGACGCATATCTTACTTCACCTAAAAGGAAGTCTCTAAAACTTTCCTTAGGATCTTTTGAATCTAGTATAAATGGATTCTTGCCCTGTTCCTTTAGAATAGGATTGTATCTATATAGATTCCAGTATCCGCACTGAACTGCTCTCTTTTCTTCTTCCTGAGTTATAGCCATACCTTTTTTGATTCCGTGACTTATACATGTAGCATAAGCTATGATAAGTGATGGTCCCTTGTAAGCTTCTGCCTCAGCTATAGCTTTAAGAGTCTGGTTCTTGTCAGCTCCCATAGCTATCTGTGCTACATAAACATATCCATAGCTCATTGCCATCATTCCAAGATCCTTCTTCTTTGTCTTCTTACCACTTGCAGCAAACTTAGCTACTGCTGCTGTAGGTGTTGACTTAGAAGACTGTCCGCCTGTGTTTGAATAAATTTCAGTATCAAATACAAGTACATTTACATCTTCTCCTGAAGATAAGACATGGTCAAGTCCGCCGTAGCCTATATCATAAGCCCAGCCGTCTCCACCAAAGATCCATTGAGATCTCTTTACTAGGTAGTCTTTGTCCTTTAATATAGCTTTAGCTTCTTCACTGTTTTCATTTTCAAGAACTTCAATTACTCTATCTGCTCTTAATCTCGTACCTTCACCATTATCAATGTTTTCAAGATAATCTCTAAGTACTTCCTTAGTGCTTTCGTTTAAATCACTGTTTAGTGCTTTTTCTACGTTCTCAGCTATTCTTTCTCTTATAGCCTTAACTCCGAGATGCATTCCAAGCCCAAATTCAGCATTATCTTCAAATAATGAATTTGCCCATGCTGGACCATGTCCATTATGGTTAACTGTATAAGGAGTTGATGGTGCTGATGCTCCCCAGATTGATGAACATCCTGTAGCGTTCGCTATCATCATTCTGTCTCCAAATAACTGTGTTACAAGTTTTGCATACGTAGTTTCACCACATCCTGCGCAGGCACCTGAGAACTCAAGTAATGGCTTTTCAAACTGAGAACCCTTTACTGTCATCTTGTTCATAGGATTTTCCTTGTGTGAAACCTTAGTAGTTGCATAATCCCAAGGTTCTATCTGGTTATGCTGGCTTTCCTGGCTCTTCATTACAAGTGCTTTTCCTGGAGCAGGACATACTTCTGCACAGTTTGAACATCCAGTACAGTCAAGAGGACTTACACCTATTGTGTACTGTAATTCTTCATCTGTTCTAAGTGCCTTAGGGTCAACCATCATCATTGATTCTGGAGCATTTTCTGCTTCTTCTTTATTAAGAAGGAATGGTCTTATTACAGCATGAGGACATACATATGAACACTGGTTACACTGTATGCACTTGTCTGGCTGCCATTCTGGAACATTAACTGCTATTCCTCTCTTTTCGAAAGCTGCAGTACCACTCATAAATGTACCATCATCTATACCTGCTTCAATAAATGCTGATACAGGAAGATTATGTCCTTCTTCTCTATTCATAGGCTGCACTATCTTCTTTACAAACTCTGGAACATTCTTTTCTTCTTCCTTAATTTCATCTTTTGCATCTTTCCATGAATCTGGCACATTAATTTTAACTAATGAATCTATTCCTATATCAATAGCATTATGATTCATGTTAACAACTTTTTCGCCCTTCTTACCGTATGATGTAACAACAGCTTCTTTTAAATACTTCACAGCATCTTCTACTGGAATTATATCTGCAATCTTAAAGAATGCTGACTGCATTATCATGTTTATTCTTCCGCCAAGCCCAATTTCCTGAGCAATCTTAACGGCATTTATAGTATAGAATTTAATATTGTTTTCTGCTATATATCTCTTCATATGTGCTGGAAGTTTCTGTTCTAATTCTTCCTCACTCCATATTGTGTTAAGAAGGAAGCTGCCATTTTTCTTTAAGCCGTCAAGAACATAATATTTATAAACATATGCCTGATTGTGACATGCTATAAAGTCCGCCTTGTCAATTAGATAAGGCTCTCTTATAGGACTGTTCCCAAATCTTAAATGAGATATTGTTATACCACCAGACTTTTTAGAATCATATGCAAAGTATCCTTGTGCATACATGTCTGTATGGTCACCTATTATCTTAATAGCGCTCTTATTAGCCCCTACTGTTCCATCAGAACCAAGCCCCCAGAACTTACAAGCTGTAATTCCTTCTGGAGTAGCACTTATAGATTCTTTTACTTCAAGTGATGTATTTGTGACATCATCAACTATTCCTATAGTAAAGTTATTCTTTGGCTTATCCTGATTTAAGTTATCAAAAACAGCTGCTATATTTGATGGATTAGGATCTTTTGAACCAAGTCCGAATCTTCCACCAACTATAATTGGATTCATATCGCTGTCTGAGAAACTTCTTACAACATCAAGATATACCGGTTCCCCTGCAGAACCTGGTTCCTTTGTTCTATCAAGAACAGCTATTTTCTTAACTGTCTTAGGTATAGCGTTTAAGAATCTTTCTATTGAGAATGGTCTGTATAATCTTATTTTAACTAGACCAGTCTTTTCACCTTTACCATTTAAGTAATCAACTGTTTCTTCTATTGTTTCTGTAACAGATCCCATAGCTATAATTACTCTATCTGCATCTTCTGCACCATAGTAGTCGAAGCAGTGATATTCTCTTCCTGTAATCTTTGTAATTTCATTCATGTAATCTTCAACGATACCAGGGACTTCATCATAATACTTATTTACTGCTTCCCTTGTCTGGAAATAAATATCTGGATTTTGTGCAGTACCTCTTGTAACTGGATGATCCGGATTTAAAGCATGTGCTCTAAATTCATCTAAAGCTTCATAATCTACTAATTCTGCAAGCTTATCAATATCCATAACTTCAATCTTCTGAATTTCATGTGAAGTTCTGAAACCATCAAAGAAGTTCATAAATGGTATTCTTGATTTTATAGTTGCTAAATGTGCAACACCAGAAAGATCCATAACTTCCTGAACTGATCCTTCTGCAAGCATTGCAAACCCAGTTTGTCTTGCTGCCATAACATCCTGATGATCGCCAAAAATATTAAGAGATGATGTTGCTAAGGCTCTTGCTGCAACATGCATAACCATAGGAAGTCTTTCACCAGCTATCTTATACATATTAGGAATCATTAGAAGCAGCCCTTGTGATGCTGTATAAGTAGTTGTAAGTGCCCCTGCCTGAAGTGAACCATGAACTGCACCAGCTGCACCTGCTTCAGACTGCATTTCTATTATCTTTAATGTTTGTCCAAAAATATTCTTTCTTCCTCTTGAGGCATCTTCATCAATGTGTTCAGCCATGGGAGATGATGGTGTTATAGGATATATTGCTGCAACTTCTGAAAAAGCATATGATATATATGCTGCCGCACTATTCCCATCCATTGTCTTCATTTTCTTCATCTGTATGTCACATCCTTCTTATCATTTGATATATGTAATAATTATCCTTAATAATCTAGAATTAATATACAAGAAAACACTGCCAATATCAATGTATTAAATTAACACTTATTTAAAAAAATCACCAAAAGCAAAACAAGGCTACTGCAAATATATATGTATTGCAGTAGCCCTTATTTTCTTTATTCTTCTGTCGAAATAGCAGCTACTGGACAGCTTTCTTCTGCTTCTTTGCATGAATCCTTAGCATCATCAGGTACCTGATCTACTTTTGCATGAGAAAGACCATCATCTTCTATCTCAAATACTTCTGGACATATTGAGGGACATAATCCACATCCTATACAAGTATCTTTATCTACATATGCTTTCATTGTATTATCCTTCTTTCGTTAGTTTAATTCCATAATATTATTTACTAAAAATACAAATATTATTAATATTATTAAAAAATAATATCATCATTTTTTATCTTATCAGCTTCACTCTGCTTAATAAATGACCAAAATCACAAAAATAAAAAATTTTGTTACCTTTCAATGCAATTTCCCAGACATAAAAAAAGCTGAAACACTTCAGCTTTTTTATTTTATCTATATCTATTCTGTTATTAAGCAATTTCTTTGCTTGTTTCTAAAGATGTATGTTCTAATTTTAATGCTATAGATACTTTCTTGTATAAGAGAAGAGTTGCTAAGGACACAATTGCACCCTTTATCATATTGAACGGGAAGATGATTGTTGTTGCATAAACAGCTAAGTTTCCTAGACTTTGTCCCTTCGCCATCATTGCTGCCTCATATGCTGGAAGCGCCACAAAGTAATTAAATAATGCTCCAAACACAGACATAATTATTGTTGATATAGTAAGTGATGCTATAGCTGTTTTTTTAGTCTTATTTCTCTGATACATAATTCCTGCTGTAAAAACCCATACTGCCGTTATAGCAAAGTTTGCAAGTTCTCCAATTCCTACTGTAATTGTTCCCTTAAGAAGTATTTTGACAATATTCTTAAGTAACTCAATCACAACTCCTGAAACTGGACCTAATGTAAAAGTTCCGATAAGTGCTGGAACATCACCAAAATCAAATTTCAGAAATGCTGGAAACAGTGGAAGTGGAAATTCAAGACACATAAGTACTGATGCAACTGCTGCAAATACTCCTATCTTTACTATTTTGTTTGTTTTGTTGTTTTTCATTTTAAAAACCCCCATTAATTTAATGTTGGATCTTCATAAGTTTAGGTTTAGCAGTTATATAGCTTGTTATTCAGGAAAAAATAAAACCCTGATATATAAAAATATATCAGGGTTTAATTCCAGAATTACAGTAAACCAAAATTGCTATAATACCTTCGCTTTATCCAGACTATAACTGTCGGCCTCGGAATTTCACCGAATCACGCAGAAAACTGCTCGTGGGCTTTACCACCGGTGGAGACTTTCACTCCGCCCTGAAGATTCTTTATTGATTTGCTTATATTATAAACCTTGGAAAAACAAATTTCAAGCTTTTTACAGTTTCATTGTCAGAGAAATTCTATGTCTTTTTTCATCTATTTCAATAACTTTGACTTTGACTATATCGCCGACACTTACAATATCTAATGGATGTCTTACAAATTTATCAGCCATCTGGCTCTTATGGACAAGTCCATCCTGATGAACTCCGATATCTACGAATGCACCAAAATCAGCAACATTTCTAACTGTCCCCATAAGCTCCATGCCTGGCTTTAAATCCTTAATATCAAGTACTCCTGATTTAAGAATAGGCTTAACCATTTCATCTCTTGGGTCTCTTCCAGGCTTTTTAAGTTCCTTTATAATATCCTGTAAAGTAAGTTCACCTACATTAAGTTCCTTAGCAAGCTTATCTATTCCAATTAACTTAACCATAGAATCTATGTTATCAATGTTATTATTCTTTATATCCTCTTCTGTATATCCAAGCTTTTCAATAAGCTTCTTTGCAGCTTCATATGATTCTGGGTGAACTGAAGTGTTATCAAGTATTTCCTTGCTTTCTGCAACTCTTAAGAAACCAGCACACTGCTCAAATGCTTTTTGTCCAAGTCTCTTTACCTTAAGAAGTTCTTTTCTGCTCTTAAACTTACCGTTTTCTTCTCTGTAAGCAACTATATTAGCAGCTATTGATGGATTTATTCCTGCTATATAGTTAAGAAGTGATGGTGTTGCCATGTTAAGATCCACACCAACATTGTTAACACAGTCTTCAACTACGCCACTTAATGATTCATCAAGTTTCTTTGGTGCAACATCATGCTGATACTGTCCAACACCGATTGACTTTGGATCAATCTTTACAAGTTCAGCAAGTGGATCCTGAAGTCTTCTGCCAATTGATATAGCTCCTCTTATTGTAACATCAAGATCCGGATATTCTTTTGCAGCAAGTTCTGATGCAGAATATACTGATGCTCCTGCTTCTGATACTATAACATAGAATACTTCTCTGCCACTTTCCTTCTTTATTTCGCTAATAGCTTCTGCGATAACTTCTTCTGATTCTCTGCTGGCAGTTCCATTACCTAAAGAAATAACCCCTACATCATATTTATTAATAAGTTGTTTTAAAGTATTTTTTGTACCTATAACATCATTTTTAGGTAATGTTGGATATACAACGGCTTTTTCAAGGAACTTTCCTGTATCATCAAGAACAGCAATCTTACAGCCAGTTCTAAAGCCAGGATCGAATCCTAAAACTGCTTTTCCCTTTATAGGTGGCTGCATTAATAAAGCTTTAAGGTTTGCTTTAAATATTGTTATTGCTCCTTCTTCACCTTTATCAGTAAGGTCACTTCTTATTTCTCTTTCTATTGAAGGATAAATTAGTCTCTTGTATGAATCCCTTACAGACGCTTCAATATACTTATCAGTGATATCATTCTTCTTTAAACAGTTATTAAGAAGATACTGGATAGCATTTTCATCATTGATATTTATCTTAACTGAAAGAATTTTTTCCTTTTCCCCTCTGTTAATTGCAAGTATTCTGTGAGATGGAATGCTTTTAACAGCTTCGCTGTATTCATAATACATTTCATAAGGTGTAGGCTCGTCACTTGATCCCTTAGTTTCAATGACACCTTCTCTCTGTACAATGCTTCTGATATGCTTTCTGAATGATGCTTCATCTGATATCTTTTCGCTGATTATATCCATAGCACCATTTAGTGCATCATCTATGCTTAAAACTTTCTTTTCTTCATTAATATATTTTGCAGCTTCCTCTTCAATGTTGCCTTTGAATTCTCCACTATAAATAAGTTCTGCAAGAGGCTTAAGTCCCTTTTCCGCAGCGATTGTTGCTCTAGTTCTCTTTTTCTGCTTATATGGTCTATATAAATCTTCAATCTCAGTTAATGTTACTGACTTTTCAATAGCACTCTTAAGCTTATCTGTAAGCTTACCTTGTTCATCTATAAGTCTTATTACATCTTCTTTTCTAGCCTCTAAGTTTCTAAGATAATTAAGTCTGTCAAAAAGCTTTCTTAGTATATCATCACTAAGTCCGCCTGTTTTTTCTTTTCTATATCTAGCTATAAAAGGTACTGTATTTCCCTCATCAAGTAATGCAACAACATTTTCTACCTGGCCTTTTTTTATTTCAAGTTCTTTAGCCAGTATATCTATTATATCTGTCATAGTGTCCTCCTATTTCTATTTTGTATATTATTATTATTATATTTTTAATGTATTTATTTCAAATAATATCATAATCGTCATACTCCTTTATTCACGTTCATAAGAATAGTTGCGAATCATTTATTGTAAAAACACCAGTACTCAATAGTTCTTTACCTGCTTTAAACATCAAGGATAAAAACAACTTAATTATAAAAAAATATGAATACGGAAAAGACTTCAAGGAAAGTTTCCTGTCGCTTAACAACTGTAGCTTTTCATTCTCTGAATCTGATAAAATAAGCATCAAAGATAAGTGTATCTATGTTACTCATAATAACTCAAACTATAGTTTAATCTGCACTACTTCACTTGAAATGCGCTATTCGTATATTTACGACAAGTCAGCACCTTTATCTGTACTTATAACTGAAGATCTATATAAAGACATTATAAAATCACTGTCACAGAATTATATAATTAGCGGCAATATACCATACTCAGTAAGAGACAGTCCATTCTTTCTATATAACAAAAGCACACTTTTTATAAGTCTGCTTTTAGTAATTTTCTTATTCTTTATAGGGACAATAAACAAAAAAAAGCGAATAACTAACAGTGAACAACGAATAGAAAAGGATTTAACTCCCATTAAGGGAGTTCATAAAAAGATGACAAGTCCTCTTTTAAACTCTCCGTCTATAAATACTTTAAGGATGTTTGGAGGTGCAACCTCCATTTTGAAATCTCCGCAAGGAGTTTCATCCTTCATTTAGCATCTGGCACTTAGCATTTGGCATTGTAGCTTGCTACTTTGCCTGCTGCTTTAAATATTCAATTATGAACGGTTCTATACCGCCATCCATAACTGCTGTTACGTTTGATATTTCAAGCAGTGTTCTGTGATCTTTTACCATTGAGTATGGATGGAATACATATGATCTTATCTGACTTCCCCACCCCATATCCTTAAGTTCTCCTGTAAGATCTTCAATCTTCTCTTTATGTGCTCTTTCTTTAAGCTCAATAAGTTTAGATTTTAAGACATTCATAGCTGTTTCTTTATTAGAATACTGGCTTCTTTCATTCTGACATGTTACAACTATGCCAGTAGGAATATGTGTAATTCTGATTGCTGATTCTGTTTTGTTAACATGCTGTCCACCAGCTCCACTTGATCTATAAGTATCAACTCTAAGATCCTTAGGATTAATTTCAATATCCTGATCCTTTGTAAGTTCAGGCATTACTTCCACAGAAGCAAATGATGTCTGCCTTTTACCATTTGCATTGAATGGAGATATTCTTACAAGTCTGTGAATCCCCTTTTCAGCTTTAAGATAGCCATACGCATATTCACCTTTAATGCTTATTGTGGCACTTTTAATACCAGCTTCATCTCCTGGAAGTGAATCAATAACTTCAACAGAATAGCCTTTCTTTTCACAATATCTCATATACATTCTTAAAAGCATTTCTGTCCAATCATTAGCATCAGCACCACCAACACCTGTATGAAGAGTTAATATCGCGTTATTTGTATCATACTCTCCACAAAGCATAGTTTCTATTCTAAATTCCTCAATTTCATTAAGTATACTATTTACTTCTTCAATAACTTCTTTTTCTGTTTCTTCATCATCCTCACCTATTTCAGCAAGAACTTTTACATCATCAATTCTCTGTATAAGAGAATTATATCTGCCTAATTTATCTTTAAGACGTTTTGTTTCCTGTGTAACTTCTGTAGCTTTATCTGAATCATTCCAAAAATCAGGCTCCTGCATCTTAAACTCAAGTTCACTTATCCTTTTTTCCAAGACTTCAATGTCAAAGTGAATCCCTGATTTCGTTTAATGTCTGCCCTGCTGTTTTAAGCTGTGCTAATTTGTTTTCTACTTCAAGCAACATTTTATCACCTCAATTTGTTTAATCTGTATTACCCTGCTATTAATAATAACATAACTCAATGTAAAAAGTATAATGTATATTAAGAAAATAGTAATCGAAGTATTGCTATTTTTCTCCTTAATTATACAATATAAATTATTAATTATAATAAAATAAATCCCCATTCTAGGGGATTTCTTTTATTATATTTTATAGTGCTTCTCTTCCACAGCAGTTCTTATATTTCTTACCGCTACCACATGGACATGGATCATTTCTTCCTACTTTAGGTTCCTTCTTTACTGGAGTCTTCTTAGTTTCTCCACTTCCTTCACCATAATTTGTAGAAGTTTCCTTAACAATTCTTTCTCTTTCTGGTGCATGTTCAACTTGTACATGATATAAGAACTTAACTGTATCTATCTTAATATTCTTAATCATTTCATCAAACATAGCACTTCCTTCAAATTGATATGCCTGAATTGGATCCTGTTGTTTATAAGCTCTAAGACCAATACCCTGCTTTAAGTGATCCATATTATCTATGTTATCCATCCATTTGCTATCAACAACTTTAAGAAGTATAACTCTTTCAACTTCTCTCATCTGTTCGCTTCCAAATGCTTCTTCCTTAGCAGCATATAAGTCTTTGGCAATTCCTAATATCTTATCCTTAACCTGCTCATTAGTTAAGTTTTCAATTTCTTCCTTGTCTATTGCACCTTCAGGTATACATAAATCTTCACAGTAGTCAATTAAATTTTCAATAGCCTTGCCATGATCTTCATCTTCACTATGAGTTAAATGTTCATCTACTGCTGAATTTACAGCATATTCAACCATTGACTGAATCTGATTTTTTAAGTCTTCACCTTCAAGCACTTCAGTTCTCTGCTTGTAGATTACTTCTCTCTGCTGATTCATAACATCATCATATCCAAGTAAAGTCTTTCTGATATCGAAGTTGTTACCTTCAACCTTCTTCTGAGCGTTTTCGATAGCTTTTGAAACCATTTTACTTTCTATGGCATCACTATCTTCAAGACCTTTATCCATAATTACCTTAAGTCTTTCACCACCGAATATTCTCATCAAATCATCGTCAAGAGCTACATAGAATCTAGATTCTCCTGGATCTCCCTGACGACCAGAACGACCCCTAAGCTGGTTATCTATTCTTCTTGACTCATGTCTTTCAGTACCTATAATCTTAAGTCCACCAACTTCAACAACACCTTCACCAAGTTTAATATCAGTACCTCTGCCCGCCATGTTAGTAGCTATTGTAACTGAACCATATTCACCTGCATGAGATATTATTTCAGCTTCCTTTTCATGGTACTTAGCATTTAATACCTGATGCTTTATTCCTCTCTTCTTTAAAATTGAAGATAAGTATTCAGATTTTTCAATACTTGTAGTACCTACTAATATTGGTTGACCAGTTTTATGAGTTTTAGCAATATCATCTGCTACTGCATTAAATTTAGCATCAATTGTCTTATAAACTAAATCCGGAAGGTCCTTTCTTTTTACAGGTCTATGTGTTGGAACAACAATAACGTCTAGTCCATAAATTTCTCTGAATTCATTTTCTTCTGTTAAAGCTGTTCCTGTCATACCAGAAAGTTTATTATACATTCTAAAGTAATTCTGGAATGTTATTGTTGCAAGTGTCTTAGACTCTCTTTCAACTTTAACTCCTTCTTTAGCTTCAATCGCCTGATGAAGACCATCAGAGTATCTTCTTCCTTCCATAAGTCTTCCAGTAAATTCATCAACTATGATTACTTCACCATCTTTAACCATGTAGTCTTTATCAGCTTTCATCATATAATTAGCTTTTAAAGCCTGAGTAACATAATGCTGTAATTCCATATTTTCAGCATCTGCATAGTTATCTATATGGAATGCTTTTTCAGCTTTTGCAACACCAGAATCAGTAAGCATAACTGCATTTGCTTTTTCATCCTTTGTATAATCTTCTTCTTCTTTTAAAGTCTTTGCAAAAAAGTCAGCTACCTTATAAAATTCAGTACTCTTTTCTCCAGCACCTGAAATAATAAGTGGTGTTCTTGCTTCATCAATTAATATAGAATCCACTTCATCCACTATACAAAAGTTAAGTTTTCTCTGAACTCTTTCTTCTGCATAAATAACCATGTTATCTCTTAAGTAATCAAAGCCAAATTCGTTATTTGTACCATATGTTATATCTGCATTATATGCTTCTCTTCTCTGGTTATTATCAAGCTCATGAACTATAACGCCTGTAGTTAATCCAAGGAAATTATAAACTTTTCCCATTTCCTCCATATCTCTCTTTGCAAGATAATCATTAACTGTTACTATATGAACTCCTTTACCAGTAAGTGCATTTAAGTATGCTGGAAGTGTTGCAACTAAAGTCTTACCTTCACCAGTTTTCATTTCTGAAATTCTTCCCTGATGAAGAACTATACCACCTATAAGCTGTTCTCTATAATGAGTTAATCCCAAAACTCTTGTAGAAGCTTCTCTAACAACTGCAAAAGCTTCTGGAAGTATATCTTCTAAGGTTTCTCCCTTTGAAAGTCTCTCTTTAAATTCATCTGTCTTAGCTCTAAGCTCATCATCTGAAAGAGCTTTCATTGTGCTTTGAAGAGAATCAATTTTGTTTACAGTAGGTATGATTCTCTTAACTTCCCTTTCACTGTAGCTCCCAAAAATTTTATTCAATAATCCCATTCGTTCTTCCTCTCTGTTTCGTACTATTTTTTATTTATTTATAAATTATAACATTTATATATTATTAATTTCAACATAACTAACAACATATATTTATATGTTATTACATTATACCATTTTTATACATTTGTAAAGTACCTCATATAAAAAAGGACTTTAAGACCTAATTCGAATCATCCGTCTTGGACTAATCCAATTCGATTCTATATAGGTCTCAAAATCCCTTAAATTCATTATTTATTATTGAAATTCAGGTTCTATCAAACCGTAATTTCCATCCTTTCTCTTATAAATAACTTTCACTTCATTAGAATCAGCATCTTTGAAAACATAGAAGCTATGTCCTACTAGTTCCATCTGAAGAATTGCTTCATCAATAAGCATTGGTTTTACCAAGAATTTTTTAGTTTTTACTACTGATGAATCCTCTTCTTCATCTTTATCTTCTATATTATCAAAATTCAAAAATCTAACAGATTCATTACTATTTCTCCTTTGAAGTTTAGTTTTCTGTTTTCTTATCTGTCTTTCTACTTTATCTTCTATAATATCAATTGATTTATACATATCCTCAGTTGATTCTTCACATCTTAATATAACACCATTAAATGGTATTGTGACTTCAATCTTATGTTTACCCTTTTGAACACTTAGTGTTGCTTTTGCCTCAACATCTGGACTAAAGTACTTATCTAATTTAGATAACTTTCTTTCTACTGCCTCTTTTAAAGCAGGTGTTAATTTCATATTTTTTGCTAATACTATAACTCTCATATGTCCAGCCCCTTTCGTTTATAAGGAATTATCCTTTTTATTAATTTAATTTTACATATAATCATAAAAATAAACAAGTTGAATTTTCTGAATTTACTGAATATTAATATTTTCTAGTTCCACTTTTCTATCTTTTTCACCATTATACGCAACAATGCTATCGTTTACAAAGGGTGCAGGATATATTCCGAAGCCTCCGCCTACAAGCTCCAAATCGTTTCTTCATATATCCTGCCCCCTCTTAACTTCCATTGAATTAGAATAAACATCTATAATTAAGCATATAGTATAACTCCCTTACATAAATGCTAAAAGACACTCTGCAAATATGCAGAGTGTCTTACTCTATAAGCTTATCAGCTTTTAATTATTCATATAAAAGATGTGATATCAGCTGACCTGGTCTTTGACCCCACACTCGCCTGCTGGAGCTTTTGCTACCCGGAATTAACCTCTCACTACTAACCCTCTCAGCTTTCACTGGCAGGACTAACATCTAAACCGCACCATGCTCATTAACTCTTTGTTTAACTTACGTGGATCGTTTTGCCTGCGACTGGCATCGACTTTCAACCACAGACCTGACATCACGAAAAATATTATACATTCATATTGTACTTTTTGCAACAGCTACTAGTAAAACTTTTTGAGCTCCTCTTTCTTCCAAGGCTTTTTTTGCATAATACAACGTTGCACCGGTAGTTATTACATCATCTATAAGTATAATTTTTCTTCCTGATAAATCCTCATTCACCATAAAAGCGTTTTTCAAGTTCCTAATTCTTTCCCTCCTGCTTAAAGCTTTCTGTTCTTTAACGTCACTACTTTTTACAAGCAGATTTTTATACTTTACTTTTATTTCACTGCATATCTTTCTACAGAGAAACTCACACTGATCAAAACCACGTTTTCTTAGTGCACTTTTTGATGATGGAATATAAGTAAGCAAAGCATCATCAATATTTAATCTACTGATTTTCTGGGCCATCATATGCGCAAGCTCTTCTCCTGCATAAAAATCGGCTTCATACTTAAACTTTAAAATTATTTTTTTCATCTCATAGCTGTAATAACAGCAGGGATACACATACTCATCAAATTCGCTTAGTTTTATTGAATTGTCAATTAAAAAAATATTTTTTCTGCATTTTCTGCATATTACATCCTCGCTATCCTCACCACAGCATATACATTTATCAGCATGAGGATATATTGCTTCAAAAATACACTTTACCTGGTATTTGATTAAGTCAACAAACCTTTTTCCCACGATATTTTATTATACTGCCTTGCACATTCCTTCGCTTGATCTATATTGTCATTAACTCCATTAGAAAGCAGCAGAACTTCTCCTTCCTTATTCATTCCTCCAACTTCCCCACATAAATAAACAAGCTTTTTATAGGTAAAACATTCATCATTGCTAAAATAAACCACAATATCAAGATCAGGTATTCTTATAAAATCATCAAGAACTCTGTCTGATACTATAATAACTGCATTATCTTTATTTTCAAAAGCATATCTGCATATCTTATCATGATCCTGCCTTTCATATTTTATAACTTTCATCTTTTCCACTATATTAAGCCTCTTAACATAATAGTCATAAACCATCTGCTGTTTTTCACCACTTGGTGTAATAATAAGTATCTTTCTTCTATTTTTCTTAAACCACCTTATATAGTCATACATAACAAATGGAATATCAGTATTAAGATCTATCCTTGTCGTAATCACTCTTGGCTCAATAAACGGTTTTGTTCTAAAGTAATTTCCTACATATATTGTATCAACATTATTCATTATCTCTTCAAATGTATAGAGGATTATCTTTCCACAGTTTCTATACAACATATCAACATATTCCTTAAATTCTGTACTTGAATATGGTGATAGCATACTTATATCATCAATTATTATAAGATCATAATATTTTTTTATATTCACTATATTATCTATGCTTGAAAAATTAATGATACATTCATCACCACTATTACCATTCTTAATCTTTGAATATGTCACTCCTGTTCCTGCATTTCTAATATACTTTATTATTTCAGAATACTTATTCTCATTATTACATAAATAGAGTACTGACATGCTATTCTGTGATACTTCAACTATAAGATCTCTAAATATTCTTATATCATTATATGGATATGTAATAACGTTCAATAATTTTGTATTCTTTTTATTATACCAATCAAAAATATATTCAATAGTCGAATTAATTTCTAAACACCTTTTATTTTGATTATTTTTTTTCATAATAAATTACTCCTTAGAAAATATATCTTCTGATACTATATCTTTAATTCTCCACTCCAATGCTGAGTGCCTGTCGCTACCTCTAACATTATCAACCATATATTTCAATGCTCCTACAGTTCCAACAAGCACAACAAGCATTTTAGCTCTTGTTATCCCTGTATACAACAGGTTTCTTGTCATAAGAAATGGTGAACCCATAAATGAAGGCATTATTACTACTGGAAATTCACTCCCCTGGCTCTTATGAATTGTAATAGCATAGGCAAGTTCGAGCTCTTCAGCACATATATTATCATATAGCACACGTCTTTCTTCGTCAAATATTACAGTTATAGATTTATTTTCCTCATTTATTTCATGTATAACACCCATATCGCCGTTAAATACACCTGTCCCCTGTTCTTCACCATATCCTGCAATCCTATCCCATTTTATTGTATAATTATTTTTTGTCTGCATAACTTTGTCACCGACTCTGAATACTGTATCTTTAATTTTTCGCTCATTAACATTTTTTCTAGGTGGATTAAGCACACTCTGAAGCTTTTCATTCAATCCTGTCACACCAAGCATTCCTTTTCTTGTTGGTGTAAGTATCTGAATATCCTTCATCTTGTTCCATGACTTATTATATCTAGGAAGTCTTGTGTTAATTAAATCGATTATTGTATTAAGCATATCTTCTGGGCTATTCCTGTTTAAAAAGAAAAAGTCCTTGCCTTTTTCATTAAGCAATGGCATATTGCCCTCATTTATCCTATGCGCATTAACAACGATCATACTCTCCTTGCCCTGTCTGAATATTTCTTTAAGTCTTACAACCTTAGTAAAATTAGAATTTATAAGATCAGAAAGCACATTACCAGGTCCTACTGATGGCAACTGATCAACATCGCCAACAATTATAAGTCTTGTACCAACTTTAATTGCTTTAAGAAGACTGTTCATAAGCATTATATCTATCATTGATGCTTCATCAATAATAACAGCATCACAGTCAAGGGGAGCTGATTCACCCTCATAAAAAACTGCTTCTTCTTCATCATTTACTGTTGCATCCAGAAGTCTATGTATTGTTCGCGCTTCTTTTCCTGTAGATTCACTCATCCTTTTTGCCGCTCTTCCTGTGGGAGCTCCTAAAAGCACCTTCATACCGCATTTTTCAAAAATATCAATAATACATTTGATAATTGTAGTTTTTCCTGTACCAGGACCTCCTGTGATTATCTCAATTCCATTTGTAGCAGCACCTGTAATTGCTTCCTTCTGAGATGGAGCAAAGCTAATCTTATTTTTATCTTCGAACATTTTAATTTCGTAATCTACATCAATATTTAAATTATTATAATTATTAATAGCAAGTGTTAATATTCTCTTGGTAACACCTAATTCGCAATAATAATAAGGAAGTGCAAAAACACATTCATTGCCATTAATCTCTTCAAGTTGAATTTTATTACTTGCTGTATCGTCATATAAATTCTTTTCAACTTTTTCTTTAGGAATACCAAGCATAGATGAAGCTTCATCAATAAGTTCATTCTTTGGCATAAATGTATTACCATTTGCACAGTAATCAATTATTACATATCTTATACCGCTACTTATTCTAAATTCAGAATCTTTTTCAATTCCTAATGAAGCAGCCATCTTATCAGATGTTTTAAAACCAATACCTGAAATCTCATCACAAAGCATATATGGATTTATTCTGCCTACCTGAATCGCACTTGAACCATATTTTTTATATATTTTCATGCACTGTGATGTACTCATTCCATGCGACTGGTAAAACATAATAACATTCTTTAATTCCCTCTGTCCCACATATGACTCCATTATAAGTTTTAGCTTCTTCTCTCCTATCCCTTCAACCTTCTTAAGTTCCTCAATATCATTATCAAGTATCTCCAATGTTTTTTCCCTGAACTTTGCTACTATCTTTTTAGCAGTGATAGGTCCTATCCCATAAATCAAACCTGATGATAGATATTTTTCAATATCCTTCGTTGTGTCTGGGACTATTTCTCTGCATTCACTTATTTTAAGCTGCCTTCCAAACTTAGGATTTACAATCCACTCTCCCTTGATGTTGAGAAACTGCCCTTCATTTATATATGGAACTGTTCCAACAACAGTTATTTCTCTGCTATTTTCTTCAGCTTTAAAAACTGTATAGCCATTATCATCGTTTTTATAAACTATCGATAATACTCTGCACTTTATTTCCTCCATTAATCTGCTCCTAAAAACTATATTATAATTGAATTATATCAGACTTTATTCCCATATTAAAATTATATCCACAATTTAAAAAGAGTTACATCAAATTCACAACAATTGATGTAACTCTTTCTTATTTATTTATATTATAAATACTTTTTTATTTCTTCTACTTTGTTTAACTGTTCCCATGGAAGATTTAAATCAGTTCTTCCAAAATGGCCATATGCTGCAGTCTGTTTGTAGATTGGTCTTCTTAAATCAAGATTCTTAATTATCATTGCTGGTCTTAAGTCAAATACTTCTTTAACTATATCAACTATTCTCTGATCTTCAATTTTTCCTGTTCCAAATGTATCAATTTCTATGGATACTGGTTCAGCAACTCCAATCGCATAAGCAAGTTCAATTTCAAGCTTATCTGCAACTCCTGCGGCGACTAAGTTCTTAGCTACCCATCTAGCAGCATATGCTGCTGATCTATCAACCTTTGTTGGATCCTTTCCTGAAAAAGCTCCACCGCCGTGTCTGCCATATCCACCATAAGTGTCTACTATAATTTTTCTTCCTGTTAATCCGCTATCACCCTGAGGTCCTCCTATAACGAATCTTCCTGTTGGATTTATAAAGTATTTTGTATTCTCATCAAGAAGTTCCTGAGGAATTACTGCATTAATTACCTGTTCTCTTATATCACTCTGAATCTGCTCTTGAGTAACTTCCTCGCTATGCTGAGTTGATACTACTATAGCATCTATTCTCTTAACCTTGTTATCATCATATTCAACAGTAACCTGTGTCTTACCATCTGGTCTTAAATAATCAAGCGTTCCATTCTTTCTTACTTCTGTCAATCTTCTAGAAAGTCTATGAGCCATCGCTATTGGTGTTGGCATGTATTCTTCAGTTTCATTAGTTGCAAAACCAAACATCATACCTTGGTCTCCAGCTCCTATAGAATCTGCATCATCTTTTGTTCCATTCTTAAATTCTAATGCCTCATCTACTCCCATTGCTATATCAGCAGATTGTTCATCAATTGATGTTAATACTGAACATGTATCACAATCAAATCCATACTTTGCTCTATCGTAACCTATTTCTTTGATTGTATTTCTAACAATCTTAGGTATATTAACATTTGCTTTTGTTGATATTTCACCCATAACTAAAACCATACCAGTTGTAACTGCAGTTTCGCATGCAACTCTACCATTTGGATCCTGAGCTAAAATAGCATCTAAAACGCTGTCTGAAATCTGGTCACATATTTTATCTGGATGTCCTTCTGTAACTGATTCTGATGTAAATAGTCTTTTCATACTTTGCCTTTAAGGCATTCACACTCCCTTCCCTTTATAAAAAATAATAGCCTCTTCAATAAGAAGAGACTATTAGTATCAAATCTCCTCTTATCTCGCAGAATCTCTTCTGCAGGAATTGGCACCTTATGTTAAAAAACATAGGTTGCCGGGCTTCACTGGGCCATTTCCCTCCACCTCTCTTGATAAGAGTTATTATTTTATTATAAACTTTAACGTGTTTTTTTATTTCTTATATTTTTATATTACCACTCCATCGACTGCCAGTCAATAAAACCAGTCAATAAAATATAATATTTTTTTATACTATCCAGTATAAATATACTAAAAAATAAGGGTAAGTTTCCTTACTCTTATGGTGGAGGAGAATGGATTCGAACCATTGAAGCAACTTGCAACAGATTTACAGTCTGCCCCCTTTGGCCACTCGGGAACTCCTCCTTATTTAATGGAGCTGGCAATAGGACTTGAACCTACAACCTGCTGATTACAAGTCAGCTGCTCTACCAATTGAGCCATGCCAGCATTATGGTGGTCACAATAGGGCTCGAACCTATGACCCTCTGCTTGTAAGGCAGATGCTCTCCCAGCTGAGCTATGCGACCATATTTTTTGAAAATGGTGGAGGAGAATGGATTCGAACCATTGAAGCAACTTGCAACAGATTTACAGTCTGCCCCCTTTGGCCACTCGGGAACTCCTCCTTATTTAATTGGAGCTGGCAATAGGACTCGAACCTACAACCTGCTGATTACAAGTCAGCTGCTCTACCAATTGAGCCATGCCAGCATTATGGTGGTCACAATAGGGCTCGAACCTATGACCCTCTGCTTGTAAGGCAGATGCTCTCCCAGCTGAGCTATGCGACCATTTTTTTTAATGGTGGAGGAGAATGGATTCGAACCATTGAAGCAACTTGCAACAGATTTACAGTCTGCCCCCTTTGGCCACTCGGGAACTCCTCCTTATTTAATTGGAGCTGGCAATAGGACTCGAACCTACAACCTGCTGATTACAAGTCAGCTGCTCTACCAATTGAGCCATGCCAGCATTTCCACCTGCCGTTTGGTTTATCTCCAATCGACAATGATTAGTATATAGTCTTAGGGCATATATTTCAATGTGCATTAATAATGATTATAGACAATTTAAATAGATTATATTAAAATTCCTTAGTTTTTCTTGCGTTTATTAGCTATAACTGTCAACATTGTTTTATGATTATTTATTTCAAATTTTTCTCAATCAAATTAATATCTATATATGGAGATAATATACTCTTAACACTATTATAATCTTCTGTACCAAGTCTTAATTTAAGTATTTTAAAAATCTTTATACTTGAATTTAATTCATCACTGCTTTTCATTAATTCTTTTATCTGAGCCTCATCAGTTGTAGAAAGTTTTCTTGAATAAATAAGCAGTTTTGCTTTATCTTCAAAACTCACTCTTGATACTATAGTATTTTTATCCACCTTGAATACAGGCATATTTTTTTCATCATTCTTTTCTTGAGCATTTGCTTCCTCAGTATCTTCATCTTGTTTTTTCACATTATATTTTTGTGTATCTTCATTGTTTTTTTTGCTTTCCTGTTTATCTATCTTTTTGCTTTCGTTACGTTTTATATTGTCTTCTTTTTTATTTTTTATCACATTATCTGCTTTTTTTGTTTTTTCCTTATTGGGAACTTTATTCTTATTAACTATTTCTTCTTTTCTATTATTAGCTGCATTTTTTATTTCTGTTTTATTGTTAATCCCTACCATATATACTACATATACTAACGTTACTGCTATAGCTATAATGCTGAATATTTTTTTCATTTTTTCATCACCTCACGTATATTTAGATTTTTGACCAAAATATATTTTTTATTCCCCCCACCTTAATAATCCATATTTTATTTACATATAAATTATTAGTGAAGCAAAACTGAAAGGAGCACAAAATAATGAATAAAATAAAAATTCATTATGAATCAGCAATGGCCTACTACGAACTTGCATACTTTATTAAAGATTATATAAATGAACATACTGTAATACTTTGTATCGGCACAGATAAATTTATAGGCGATTGTCTTGGACCTCTGGTAGGGACATTTTTAAAAAAAGAAAACTTCCCTATTCCTATATATGGAACATTAAAAGAGCCATGTCATGCTTTAAATTTAGATGAAATCTTAGATACAATTAATAAAAAATATACTGATCCTTGTATTATTGGAATAGATGCGTGTATAGGTGATGAAAGTGCTATAGGAGAACTTCAGGCCCGTGATATTCCCATTCATCCTGGAAAAGGTGTAGGAAAGTCACTACCTAAAGTAGGTGATGCTTCAATTATAGGGATTGTGGACAACTCTGATGGTCCTCAATTTTTTAAACAGAAAAACATACGATTAAGCCTTGTAATGTCAATGGCAAAAGTGATTACTGACGCTCTTATTCATGCATATTATTTAAGCCAACATGATTAAATAACAGACAATATTTTCATAAAAAATAAGGTACTATTATAAGTTTAAAACTCTTAATAGTACCTCATCTTTATTTTAAATATAATAAAATTAATTACACTTTTCTACGAGACTGACTTCCATATCTCCGTCAAATTCTATTTTATTTAATAATTTTAATGACTTTCCAGTTCCTTTTACTACACATTCCACTGAATCTTCAGCAACTTTAACTTTAATTCCTGTAGCACTTTCTATGTATTTATCTAATCCAAAAAGCAGACCGCCACCACCTGTAAGTAATATTCCCTGATCCATAATATCAGCAGCAAGTTCTGGTGGAGTTTTTTCTAAGACTGCATGTACTGATTCTGCTATCAATGACACTGGCTCTAATAAAGCTTCTCTAATTTCTTCAGAAGTTATCTCTATAGTATCAGGAAGTCCTGTTATTAAGTTTCTTCCCTTAATAGGCATAGACAAATCTCTTAAACCCTTACATGCAGATCCTATATTTATTTTTAAGTTTTCTGCTGTTCTTTCACCTATCATAAGTTTATATTTATTTCTTATATGTCTTATTATTGCTTCATCAAATTTATCTCCAGCAACCTTTAATGACTTTCTAACTACTGTTCCTCCAAGTGACATTACAGCTATATCAGCAGTTCCACCACCAATATCTACCACCATAAATCCATTTGGTTCTGATATATCAAGTCCAGCACCTATAGCTGCTGCTAAAGGTTCTTCTATAAGGTAAACTTTTTTGGCCCCTGAATTTTTTGTAGCATCGATAACAGCTTTCTTTTCAACTTCAGTTGCCTGTGATGGAATACAAACCATGACATTTGGCGCTGATATCTTTCTCTTAGCGCATCCTTTTCTTATAAAGTATCTCAGCATTTTTTCTGTCATATCATAATCTGAAATAACACCATCTCTTAGAGGTCTTACTGCAACTATATTCCCTGGTGTTCTTCCTATCATCTGCCTTGCTTCTTCACCTACAGCAAGTATTTTATTTTTACTCCTATCAATAGCCACAACAGATGGTTCTTTTAAAACTACACCTTTGTCCTTTAAATAAACAAGAACAGTTGCAGTTCCAAGATCTATTCCTATATCTGTGCCCATACTCCAAAACCACATATTCGTTTCACTCCCAAAATTATTCTTTCTTTGTATAATAAAATTTTCTTTTACATTATTTTCATTATACATATATTTAGGCTATCCTTCAATAGCCTTATATTTTAATTTTGTAGCCTTTCCTCCTCTGATATGTCTTTCTGCCTTATTCAAATCTAGTACACTCTTTGCTTCCTTTGCAATTATAGGATTAATTTGTGGAAGCCTTTCTGTCATATCCTTATGAATTGTACTTTTACTGACACCAAAAACCTTAGCTGTCTTTCTTATTGTTGATTTGGAATTTATTATATATTTAGCAACATCAAGAACTCTTTCCTCGATATAATCTTTCAAAAAAATTACCTCCCTTCAAAATAAAAATTTTAAAAATTGTTCAGTCCTTAAAATATAGGACTGAACAATTTTATTATTTGAATGATACATATTTAGTAGGATTTACCTGTTCATTCTTAGCATTTAATACCTGGAAGCCTAGATCGTGAGCGATCTTATCTTTTTTTAAACTTACCGCTGTATCTCCAGTTACACCTAGCTGCTGTCCTTGTTTAACAACGTCATTCTTCTTAACCTTTACATTTTTATCAAGGTTAGAATATACAGTCTTCATACCATTACTATGAGTTACCTCAACATAACATCCGATAAGATTATCATCAGACTCTCCAACATCAGTAACCTTTCCATCTGCAGCTGCTAATACACTAGTTCCTTTTGCAGCCTTTACAGATATTCCTTTCATTGTACAAAATGCATCAAGAGTTTCAATCTTAAAAGGAGTTTCCTTATATTCTCTTGAAATGGTACCGTTTGCTATTGGTTTTACAAACTTTACAGCTGCAACATTTGATACCTGGCTAGTCTTAGCCTCAGCCTTCTTGCTACTTTCCTGCTTCTTTGCTTCATTTTTTACAAGATCAGCATTAGGCATTTCATTTGTTGAACTATTTTCGTTTACCTTGTACTCATTCTGCGCAATCTGCTTTTGTGAACTCTTGTTTGATGCTGCATGTTTCTTTGCAGTATAAGCAGCTGTAATAGCAACTGCACATAAACATAGTAATAAAACTACATAAAATGCTTCCTTCTTTAAAAAACTAAAAACTTTTTTTAATACGTTCATATGAACACCTCCATTCAGTATTATTTCCTACTTTCTCCAATTAATTCATTCTCACAATAACTTTTAGTAGAGTTTTTTCTTTTTTTTTCTATTTTTTGTGACAAAAGATGGCACGAAAGAGATATTCTGAAGCCTCCGTTGCTTCACTCCAAGTCGTTTCTTCATATGTCTTTCATGCCATTGACTGCTAAATGCTCAAAATTAATTTATGTATATATAAAAAAAGCCACTCAAAAATGCTTTATCACACATTTTCAAGTGGTCTTACTTTATTCCATATATAATTTATAATTATCTAATTTATTAATTAAAAGTTTAAAAGAGAGATATGCTCTCTTTTTAGAACTCCCAACAGGGGAGTTCAATCCGAAATTATAAATTGTACATTTTACATTCTAAATTAATAAAATATCTCTTCGTTCTAATCTCATATCTATTTTATTTTTTGTATCTTTGTTCCTTCGTAGTAGTGCTCCAAAATTTCATCATACTTTTTCCCTCTTTTTGCCATGACATTAGCTCCCCACTGACTCATTCCTGTATTATGACCATACCCGGTACAAGATATAATCACTTTACCATTATTGAATGAAAGCTTAAAATAACTTGAATTAAGATTAAAAAGGCTCCTAAACTTTATGCCTGATATCTTTTTGCTTCCTATCTGAATTTCCTTGACTGCTCCAGATTTAGTATTTGATAAAACTTTAACCTTACTGCTTAAATTTGATGAATTAATACCTGTATCTCCATAACTGTTCTTAACTATCCTGACAAACTGAGAATAAGGTATAGACTTATTAGACTTATACTTAGGGGCTATATCCTCTCCTGTACTTGATACAGACTTTAAGTATGGTATATCTCGATTGAATACATCTACTGAGTCTTCAGTCTTACCTGAACTTACAGCAAAATACTGTGGATGTGTTATTATTTCTCCGTCATATGTGATAACCTGCCCCGCTGTCTCATCAACTGCTGTACATACTTTCTTGTATAAAGAGTCAGCATTCTTTCCCCAACTGCTTATCCTCTTCTTTTTATCCATATAAACCTGACAGTGAGTAGAATCACATATATCGGCATTCTGACCCTTTGGGCAGTGTCTTATTATCTTGTTTACAGCAAAAGTCCTTGCAGCAACTGCCTGAGCTTTTAGAGCCTCCACATCGAAATTTGCAGGCATTTCTGCACTCACCACACCTTTTACATAATCCTCTAGTGTAAGTTCCTCAATGCTGCCTGAAGCTGTTCTATAAACCTTTATCTTGTCCACTTTTATAATACCCTTTGATATACATTCACTATCAAGTGTAAAGCCTTTTACTTTTTCTATATTCTTGGACTTTACATTTCCGCTTGAACTAAAACACAGTATCCCCATTACTGTAATTACTACTGCTGCTATAATTCCAATATATATTCTAAGTACTCTCTTAAACTTTTTACTGATTCTTTTCTTTTTATAGACTCTTATTCTCTTCATAGCTTCTCCTAATACACTTTTATCGTCTAAAAACTTTTAAATTATTTAATTATGCTTATATATTAATTTATATTATATCATCTTTTAAATTATCACATAAAAATCAAAAGCTTATGTATTAGTACTAAGTTTAAACTCTACTCTCTAAGTTTTATACCTCATACTTAAAATAATCACAAATAATTAATGGCTGATACAACATCCAATGTATCAGCCATTATTAATATAGAAGCTATTCTTTTATTCTTTCTATATCAGCACCAAGCTTTCTAAGCTTATCTTCAATCTTTACATATCCTCTGTCTATATTATATATATCTGTTACCTTTGTATATCCATCTGCCACAAGTCCAGCAAGAATCATTGCAGCTCCTGCCCTAAGATCTGTAGCCCTAACTTCACATCCGCTTAATCTTTTGACACCTTCGATAAATGCAGTTCTACCATCTACTTTAATGTCAGCCCCCATTCTAGCAAGTTCTGAAACATGCATAAATCTGTTTTCAAAAATAGTTTCTGTTATCATACTGGATCCTCTTGATAAAGACAATAAACTCATCATCTGAGCCTGCATATCAGTCGGAAAGCCAGGATAAGGCATAGTCTTAATATTTACTCCTGTTCTTTCATTCCTGCCATCAACTATAAGTGATTTGTGGTCAATCATATTAATCAAAACACCTGACTCTTTAAGTTTTGCAATTACAGGTCTTAAGTGCTCCTCATTAATTCCATTGATTTTTATCTTGCTCTTAGTTATTGCTGCTGCTACAAGAAATGTACCAGCTTCAATCCTGTCATAAATTGGTTTATATTCAATACCTCGTAATTCGTCAACGCCATCTATAACAATTTTTCCTGTTCCTGCGCCAAATATATTAGCACCCATTTTAATTAGAAAATCTACAAGATCAGTTATTTCAGGCTCCTGTGCAGCATTTTCAATTATTGTTCTTCCTTTAGCAAGTACTGAGGCCATAATTATATTTTCAGTTGCGCCTACTGAAGGAAAATCAAGATATACTTTATTGCCTTTTAATCCTTTTGCTTTTACTTCTACGAAACCATGACCAATATTAACATCGGCACCAAGCATCTTTAATCCTTTAAGATGAAGATCAATAGGCCTTGATCCAATATTACATCCTCCAGGCATAGAAAGTCTGCAAACTCCAAATTTAGATACCATAGGTCCTAATACTAAAAATGATGCCCTCATTTTACGAACAAGCTCAGAATTACCATCAAGAGGTCTGATATTATTGTTATCTATTAAAATTTCATTAGTTTTTTTATCTATATTAATACTTGAACCTGATTGCTGCAGAATACTAGTTATGACACTTACATCTTCAAGCATAGGAGCATTTTTTATCTTAACTTTATCACTGCATAAAATTGATGATGCTATTATAGGCAGTACAGCATTTTTAGCTGAGCTGATATTTACTTCTCCATTCAATTCATTTCCACCATTAATTATTATCTTATCCATAAATGTCCTCCATAAAATTTGTTAGTATGTTATAAATATGTCTGGTGTTCCCAAAATAATATATGTGCCGGAATCATATCTGCATACTGCATAATTAATACGAAATGACCCATTATCAGCGATTCCTGCATACCCAGAATTAATGGGGATTGTACGAATATTCTCTGCTCCATGCTGCTTTAAAACACTAGTTAATTTTTCTATTTCTTTATCAGTATCCTTATTTATCTTCCCCTTTATATAGGTAAAATATCTTTTTTCTTTACATTTGTAATTTGTAAATTTTTCTAATTGTTTTTTTATGCTGGCAAGTTCTTTTTTGTCTGTTAATTTGATTAACTCTATAACTACCTCCTTTGTTTTATCATCTCTTACGCCGGCCTCATAATTTATATTATTCATTTTTCCAATAATTGTTATATAGTTTTTATCTTTTTCTATCCTCTCAACACTACTATTATTTTTAAAATTATTTATAATACTATCACATGAACAATTATAGTAACCTACATATTTAAGTCCAATTTCATTTATATCCATAAGTTCATCAGCTAATTTGCTATAAGTAAAACTTCCTATTGTTCCACTGCTACATATAAATAAAATTAAAAATACTAATATATTAACTTTAATTAATAACTTTTTTTTCATCTTTTTCACATCCCTCTAATATGAATACTGTCCACATTATAGAGATTTAAAACACAATTACAAAAAATAACCTTTATTTAAATATTATCTATAGCGATTCAAATAAGAATGATCATTGATCACCCATCATTATTTATAAGTTCTCTTTAGTAGCAAAATACACTGAAGACTAAAATAAACTTAAATACAAAAGAAATCCGCTAGTGTTTTACCACTAACGGATTTCTTGTTTACTTACTATATTTCTCTACAATATTAATTCTTGTTACTGCTCTAAGAAGAGCAATTTCAGCTCTCTTAATATCAACATGAGAATTTTCATTAATTCTTTTTTCTGCTCTTTCTTTTGCACTTTCAGCACGCTTTGTATCAATATCTTTAGGCCACTCAGCTGCATCACAGCAGAAAGTAAGATTATTATCACTGAATTCAACAACACCTGTTGATGTAAACAGTACTTTTTCTTCTCCATTTTCATCTGTAAATGAAGTCATTGCAGGTTTTGTTATTGTAACGAATCTAGTGTGACCAGGAAGGATTTCAAACTGACCATCTAAATTCACTGACTTGAATTTTTTTATTTGACCAGAATATAATTCTTTATCTGGTGTTATCAAGGTTAATTTATAGGTACTCATAATCCTATCCCCTCTCTATAAGCTATTTGTCTAAATTCTTAGCTTTTTCTCTAGCTTCTTCAACAGTTCCTACAAATAGGAATGCTGATTCAGGAACATCATCATGTTTACCTTCAAGAATTTCCTTGAATCCTCTTATAGTATCCTTTACTGGTACATATTTACCTTTAATACCTGTAAACTGTTCTCCAACTGTAAATGGCTGAGATAAAAATCTCTGAATCTTTCTTGCTCTGCTTACTAGAAGCTTATCTTCTTCTGATAATTCATCTACACCAAGTATAGCAATTATATCTTGAAGTTCTTTATATCTTTCAAGAACATTCTTAACCTTCATTGCAACATCATAATGTTCTTTTCCAAGAACTCTTGGATCAAGCATTCTTGATGATGATTCAAGCGGATCAACAGCAGGATAGATACCAAGTTCAACAATACTTCTTGATAAAACTGTAGTTGCATCAAGATGAGTAAATGTTGTTGCTGGCGCTGGATCTGTAAGGTCATCTGCAGGAACATATACTGCCTGGACTGATGTTATAGAACCATGCTTAGTTGAAGTAATTCTTTCCTGAAGAGCACCCATTTCAGTTGCAAGTGTTGGCTGATAACCAACAGCTGATGGTATTCTTCCAAGTAAAGCTGATACTTCTGAACCAGCCTGTGTAAATCTGAATATATTATCTATGAATAGAAGCACATCCTGACCTTGATCTCTGAAATATTCAGCCATTGTAAGCCCAGTTAATGCTACTCTCATTCTTGCACCTGGTGGCTCATTCATCTGACCAAATACTAAGGCAGTCTTATTAATTACTCCAGACTCCTTCATTTCATAGTATAAATCATTTCCTTCTCTTGATCTTTCACCAACACCTGTGAAAACTGATAATCCACCATGTTGTTTTGCTATATTATTAATAAGCTCCTGTATAAGTACAGTTTTACCAACTCCAGCACCACCAAATAGACCTATCTTACCACCTTTTTGATATGGTGCAAGTAAATCTATAACCTTTATACCTGTTTCAAGCATTTCAGGTTCTACAGACTGTTCTGCAAATGTAGGTGCTGGTCTGTGAATTGGATAAACCTGCTTAGTTTCAATTTTTTCACCTTCATCAATACTGTTACCTAAAACATTGAATAATCTTCCTAAAACTTCTTCTCCAACTGGTACAGATATTGGATTTCCTGTATCTATAGCATCCATGCCTCTTTTTAAGCCATCAGTTGATTCCATAGCTATTGTTCTAACTATATCATCACCCATATGTTGTTCAACTTCTGCAACAAGCACAGAATCTCCCATCTTTATATGGATGGCATTATAAATATTTGGAAGTGAATCTTCATCAAACTTTATATCTACTACTGGTCCTATTACTTGAACCACTTTTCCTATTTTACCAGGCATCGCAATACCTCCTTACTATTTTTGTGCTTCTGCTCCACTGACTATTTCAGTTATTTCCTGAGTTATAGCACTTTGTCTTATTCTATTATACTTAGTATTTAATGAATCAAGCAGCTCATTCGCATTACTTGATGCGTTATCCATAGCAGTCATTCTCGAACTGAATTCGCAACACTTTGCATTAAGCATCATGTTTAAAACTGCTGATTTTGAATAAACATTAAGTACCTCTTCAAGTGCTTCTCTGCCTCTTGGTTCAATTAAATATTCACCTTCAGATTCTATTTCTGTCTTCTCTAAAGGAAGTATCTTTTTAATCTTTATTTCTTGTTTAATTGAAGAAAGAAACTCAGTATACACTACTTTTACTTCTCCAACTTCCCCTTCTTTAAATAATCTTAAAGCATGCTCATAAATTATTCTTGATTCCTTTGCTGTTGGAACATCACCAATCTGCACATATTCAGCAGCAGTTTCTATTCCATACTTTTTCATATATGAAATTCCTTTTTGTCCAACAACCATTACTAAAGCTTCATTATCGCTTTTCTGTATTTCATCATATAACTTAATTGCAAGGTTAGTATTATATCCACCACACAAACCTGTGTCTGATGACATAAGTATATATAATGTTTTCTTTGAATCATTGCCTTTTAAATAAATATTACCTTCATCCGGTTCAACTGCAGATAAAATCTGTTCAGTCACCATTGTAACTGATTCAAAATACTTATTATTAACATCAAGAGCTGCTCTTATTTTTCTAAGTCTAGAAGTGGCTACAAGACCCATGGCTTTTGTAATTTTTCTAGTATTCGTAACGGATTTAATTCTACGTTTTAAATCAATTAGTCCTGCTCCAGCCATTAATTCCACCTCCTAAAAGTCTGCATAGCTTATAAAAGCTATGCACCTTGTAAGAATATTTTCTTAAATTCAACTATTGCCTGATCAAGCTGAGCTGTTATTTCATCAGTCAACACTTTCTTTGCAAGTATTTCTTTTCCAATTTCTCTATAATGAGTATCTACATATTCAAAGAATTCACTTTCGAATTTCTTAATATCTGACACTTTAATATCTGATAAGAAATTATGTGTTACAGCATATATAATCATTACCTGTTTCTCTATATCCATAGGACTATATTGATCTTGCTTTAACACTTCCATTATTCTCTTACCTTTTTCAAGTCTATTGCTAGTATCTTTATCAAGATCTGATCCAAATTGAGCAAATGCAGCAAGCTCTCTATACTGAGCAAGTTCAAGTCTTAATGTACCACTTACCTGCTTCATAGCCTTAATCTGAGCACTTCCTCCAACTCTTGATACAGAAATACCGGCATTAACAGCTGGTCTCTGTCCTGCAAGGAACAATTCAGATTCAAGGAATATCTGTCCATCTGTAATTGATATAACGTTAGTAGGTATATATGCCGTAACATCTCCTGCTAATGTTTCTATTATAGGAAGTGCAGTTATTGAACCTCCTCCATTCTTTTCAGAAAGTTTTGCAGCTCTTTCAAGAAGTCTTGAATGTATGTAGAACACATCTCCCGGATAAGCTTCTCTACCTGGTGCTCTCTTTAAAAGAAGAGACATAGTTCTGTATGCAACAGCATGTTTTGATAAATCATCATAAACAATTAGGACATCTTTACCCTGATGCATGAAATATTCACCAATTGAGCATCCAGCATAAGGTGCAAGATATTGAAGTGGTGCAGTTTCAGATGCTGTAGATGATACAACTATTGTATAATCTAAAGATCCCATTTCTTCAAAAGTATTAACTATATGAGCTACTGTTGACTGTTTCTGTCCAATAGCAACATATATACAAATTACATCTTTACCTTTCTGATTTAAGATTGTATCAATTGCAATTGCAGTTTTACCAGTCTGTCTATCTCCTATAATAAGTTCTCTTTGTCCCTTACCAATTGGAATCATAGAGTCTATAGCTTTAATACCAGTCTGTAGTGGTTCATTAACAGAACTTCTGTCGATAATACTTGGGGCTGGTACCTCAATAGGTCTGTAACCATCATTTTTAACAGGCCCCTTACCATCTATTGGAATACCTAATGAATTGACCACTCTTCCAATTAGCGCTTCACCAACTGGAACTTCAACTATCTTTCCAGTTCTTTCAACAATATCTCCTTCTTTTATTCCTTCTTCAGGTCCAAGAAGAACACATCCAACGTTATCCTGTTCAAGGTTAAGAGCCATTCCGTAAACATTGTTAGGGAATATTAAAAGTTCGCCCTGCATACAGTCATCTAATCCATAAACTCTTGCAACACCGTCACCTATCTGAACAATTGTTCCTGAATCAACTGTCTTTATGTTCTTTTCATATTTTTGAATCTCATTTTTAATTATAGAAGTAATTTCTTCTGGTTTGATATTCATAGACTCACCTCTATTCTCGCTTAAGCATTAATTCTTTCATCTCATGAAGTTTACTCTTCAATGTGCCATCAATAACATCATTGCCTACCCTTACATAAAGACCTCCAATTATGCTTTTGTCGATTTCCTCTTCTATTATAATCTTTTTATTATATTTTCCCTGCAGCTTGTCGTTAAGTCTGTTTCTCTGCTCTTCTGTAAGCGGAATCACACTCTTAACTTTAGCCTTAAGAGTATTATGCTTTTCAAGATAGATGTTTTCCATCTGGTTAAGTTTTTCTCTTAAGAAAAGAATTCTATCTTTCTCTATCAGTATTAACAAGAAAGATAATAAATCTTCATCAATATTGCCTTTGAAAATCTTAATAAATGTTTTCTTTTTTTGTGTAGTACTTATCTGAGGATGCTTGATTACTTCATAGAACTCATGATTATTATCTATAATATTACATATTGTTCTAAGGTCATTAATATACTCTTCAACCTTACCTTTTTCTTCAGCAACATTATATAATGCAAGAGCATATCGCCTATCTAAATATTCATACATAAATTAGATACCTACCTTATCAATAAATTCATTGATTAGTTTTCTATGTTTCTCTTCATCTATTGATTCCTCAAGGGCCTTAGCTGAAAGCAATACAGCTAAATCAACAACCTGACTTTTTATTTCAGATTCTGCTTTTTGCTTTTCAAGCTTAATTTCTACTGCTGCTCTTTCTCTTATTGCCTTAGCCTCTTTATTTGCATCCTCTATTATTTCATCATATATCTTATCTGCTTTCTGCTTTCTTTTTTCAATAATCTGTTTTCCTTCAGCTTTTGCAGATTTTAAAAGTTTCTGATTCTCCACTAGTAAAATTCTAGCTTTTTCTGCATCTTCTTCAGCTTTGTCTATATTATCCTTTATATCATTTTCTCTTTCATCTATTATTTTTTTGACTTTATCGAAAAAGAAATATTTACCTATCAATACAATAAGAAAAAAGTTAAACATAGACCAAAAAACTATAGGAAGTTGTATTTCCATAAACCTCTTGACCTCCCTTCGGAGTCATATTATTTACTAATCACTCACAAAGTTTATATATTCGTAATTCTTAAAGATTTAAATTATAATTTTAAAACTAATAATATAGCTATGATTAATCCATATATTGCAGTACCTTCTGCAAGACCACCACCGATTAATAATGCTGTAGTTATTTTACCTGAAGCTTCTGGCTGTCTTGATATTCCTTCAACTGCCTTTCCAGTTGCTATACCAATACCAACTCCTGCTCCTAAACCTGCTAAAACTGCAATTCCTGCTGCTAATGCTGTCATAATAATTTCCTCCTTAAATTTCAAAAAATATAATTAATGTTCTGGAAGTACTTTAACCTGTATCATAGTTAACATTAAAAATACTACCGTTTGTAATGCGCCATCAAATACATCAAAGTAAAGATGGACTGGTACTGGCGCTCCAATTGCAAAGTTACCTAAAGCACTATAGACAAGATCTATAACAACTGTCGCTGCCATCATATTACCAAAAAGTCTTAGTGAAAGAGATATTGGAAATACTGCACGTTCCATAATATTAATTGGAAGCATTACGGCAAATGGTTTTCCATATCCCAATAAATAATGAACAAATCCAAGCTTCTTTATAGCATTTCCATGGATAAGCAAAAATGAACATAATGCAAGTCCTAGTGCAATACTATAATTCTGCGTTGGTGGCTTAATTCCGATAAGTCCTAAAAGATTCATCACTAATAGAAAAGCTGCCAGTGTTCCGAATATAGGGATGTATGATTCATACGCTTCTCCCATATTAGAATCAACTAGATTTTTAATTGTAGTGTAGAAATATTCTACTGCTGTCTGCTTTCTATCAGGAACCTTTTTTAAGTTCCTTGTAGCCCATATCATAAGAATGGTAAGTGAAATCATTATTGCCCATTGTACAACTACTTCCTGATTGAATACAATATGGAACTTACCTATTGGAATTGAAATAAGTTTTGATACCTCCAAAATTATTCACTTCCTCTCTCATCTCTTAGAAAGGCAAAACCTATTGAAAAATAATTAAATGATATACCTAAACAATAACTTAATAAGCCTGCAAAACTATCTTTAAAGAATAAAGAAAATAATGCAATCATTAATATTCTTCCTATGTCTATTATTACTATACTACTTCTACTTATTGCCTTTTTAACAAGAAGTCTATCAAGCATATATCCTTTTAATGTAAAACTTATATTATATAAAATAAGACCAGAAAAAAAACCTCCTGCTGCATAAAAGCATCTCATTAAAAGTAATAAAAGTGTAATAGAAGATCCAAGCAATAAATTTGTTTTAAACATATCATATAATAGTTTTTTTAAACTAGATTTCATAAATAGATTTTCTCCTTACTCGAGCCTGTAATTATTATATTACTATGTTTTCTTTTCCGTAATATCCATTTAGGTTGATTTTAGTTCAAATTTGTTGATTTATTAAAAATACATTCATATTGGGTCAATTTACTTGCATAATTTAGCGTTTATTTCCTTTCATTCATATTGGTTTAAATAATGTTAGTTTTCTATTCAATTTTCAGAATATTTAGTCTTTAAAAGCAATAATCAATTTAATTATTGTTAACATTTTCATTTAGCTTTTTGTATCTTTTTTAAAAAATTTAATCAATATATATCAACAATTTATAATTTATCAGTTTTTCATTCTTATATTAGGATAATGTCAGAGCTAAATAATATTGAATTTGAACTATCATTTTAATTCAATTAAAAGTTTATTTGATACAAAATGTTAACACTATGTTCATATTTTATTTTACATATATATACATTTATTGTATATATTCGCTACATATGTGTTTATACTTACTATGTTTAATATACATTTTTACTGCCTTAAGCAGTTTTTTTCACTTTTATACTGCTCAGTACAAAAACAAATATTTTTATAGTACATAAATCATCAATGTTGTTCATAATTTATTCATATTGATACTGATTAGTATAACTTTTTCTACAAATATCGATGTAATCTAATTTCCATAGAATAATTCATTTATAAATCATTCTTCTTACATAAAAAACTGAGTTAAAACAGATGTTTTAACTCAGTCATAATATATTTTTTATTATTATCTTTCAACTATTATAGCAGTACCCATTCCGCCGCCTATACATAAAGTGGCAAGACCCTTCTTAGAACCTCTCTTTTCCATTTCATGAAGTAATGTTACAAGTATTCTTGCTCCTGAAGCTCCTACTGGATGTCCTAGTGCTATAGCTCCACCATTTACGTTAACTTTGCTCATATCAAAGTGTAAATCTTTTGCTACAGCTACACTCTGAGCTGCAAATGCTTCATTTGCTTCTATAAGATCAAGATCATCAACTGTTATATTTGCTTTTTCAAGAGCCTTCTTAGTTGCATAGAATGGTCCATATCCCATTATTGCTGGATCAAGTCCTCTTGAGCCATAAGATTTAATTGTTGCTAGAGGCTTAACCCCTAATTCCTTAGCTTTATCAGCACTCATTATTACAAATGCAGCAGCTCCATCATTAATTCCTGATGAGTTACCTGCTGTAACAACACCATCTTTAATGAAGCATGGTTTTAACTTAGCTAAAGTTTCTTTAGTTGATCCGAATCTTGGCTGTTCATCAGTATCAAATACTATTGGATCTCCTTTTCTCTGAGGAATAACTATTGGTACTATTTCATCCTTAAACTTTCCAGCTTTTATAGCAGCTTCTGCTTTCTGCTGTGAAGCAGCTGAAAATTCATCTAATTCTTCTCTAGTCAGATTCCATTGTTTAGCTATATTTTCAGCTGTAACTCCCATATGATAATCATTAAAAGCATCCCATAATGCATCATTTATCATTGTATCTACAGTCTTTGTAGCATTCATTTTATGTCCCCATCTCATTTCCTTAATTGCATAAGGTGCCTGAGACATACTTTCCATACCACCTGCTACTACAACATCACAATCTCCTGCTTTAATCATCTGTGCAGCTAAACTTACAGCTCTAAGTCCAGATCCACATACTTTATTTATTGTCATTGCTGGAATCTCTATTGGAAGTCCTGATTTAACAGCTGCTTGTCTTGCTGGATTTTGTCCAAGTCCTGCTTGAATAACATTTCCCATTATAACTTCTTCTACTGCTGCTCCATCTATGCCTGCTCTTTTTACTGCTTCTTTAATAACAGTTGCTCCAAGTTCTACTGCTGGTACATCTTTTAATGTACCGCCGAATTTACCTACAGCTGTTCTAACAGCACTTACGATAACTACCTCTTTCATTAATATAACCTCCTAATATTATGTTTAAATACCAATTTAACCTTTATGTTCTACTTATTACACTTTAATTATATCATTTTTTATTATCATATCAATATAATTTGTTAAAAAAAACACAAACTTTTTCTTTCTTGTTATGCTATTCGTCCATAAAAAGTCTCTCTGAAAATGTTTCAACAAGCAATTTACATATCAGTAAGCAAAAAAACAGAGTGCTTCAATGTTAAATTTGAAACACTCTGAATTTACTCATTAAAATTCATCTATATTATGTTTTGCAAGTCCAAAATAATTTTCAATTATATCTACAATTCTCTTTGAAGCTTTCCCATCTCCATATGGATTGATAGCTTTACTCATCTTAGCATACTCTTTAGGATCATTAATTAGCTTGTTTGCTTCTGTCTTTATTGCTGAAATATCAGTTCCAACAAGTTTAACAGTCCCTGCTTCTACAGCTTCTGGTCTTTCAGTCACATCTCTTAAAACGAGAACTGGTTTCCCTAGATGAGGAGCTTCTTCCTGAAGTCCACCTGAATCAGTCATAACCATGAAACACTTATTCATTAAGTTATGTGCTTCTTTAGTATCAAGAGGCGATAAAAGATGTACTCTTTCTTTTCCTCCAAGCTTTGCATCAACTACATCTTTGACAATTGGATTTAAATGAACAAGATATACAAGCTCTACCTCTTTATTTTCGTCCACTATCTCAGATAAAGCATCACATATATTTTCTATTCCTTCACCCCAGTTTTCTCTTCTATGAGCTGTAACCATGATTACTTTCTTATTTTCATAATCAATCTTGTTAAGTTCATCATTTTCAAAAACATAATCCTTCTGAACTGTATGTCCCATGGCATCTATAACTGTGTTTCCAGTTACAAATACTACTGATTCATCTATTCCTTCTCTAAGAAGGTTGTTCTTAGAACCTATTGTAGGCGAAAAATTAAGATCTGCTAATGATGCAGTTAATTTTCTATTCATTTCTTCAGGAAATGGAAAATATTTATCAAAAGTTCTTAACCCTGCTTCAACGTGACCAACTTTTATCTGTTGATAAAAAGCAGCTAATGCACCTGCAAATGTTGTTGTTGTGTCTCCGTGAACTAATATTAAGTCTGGCTTTTCTGCTGTAAATACTTCTTCCAGCCCTTCAAGCACTCTATTTGTTATTCCAGTAAGACTCTGTCTAGTTTTCATAATATTCAGGTCAAAGTCAGGCTTGATATCAAATAATTCTAGTACCTGGTCAAGCATCTGTCTGTGCTGTGCTGTAACGCATACCTTTGATTCGATATCTTCCCTGCTTTCAAGTTCTTTAACTAACGGTGCCATTTTTATTGCTTCTGGTCTTGTTCCAAAAATGGTTAAAACCTTAATTTTTTTCAACATTATCCCTCCAAATTTGTTAATATCCCATTTCTGCATTTAAAGAATCATCATTATCAATCCAGTCCTGGACATTAATAACTCTATATTCGTCTTTTGTTTTCCTAATTACTACATTCTCAATTCCTGCATTGATAATAAGTCTCTTGCACATTGAGCATGAGTTTGCATCTTCTACAAGCGTTCCGTCTTTTGCATTCTTACCTACAAGATATAATGTAGAGCCTATCATATCTTTTCTTGATGCACTTATTATTGCATTTGCCTCACTATGAACACTTCTGCAAAGTTCATAGTGAGTACCTCTTGGTATATTGTTTTTTTCTCTTATACAGTACTTAAGATCTATGCAGTTTTTTCTTCCTCTTGGTGATCCAGTATATCCTGTAGAGATTATCTCATCATTTTTAACTATTATTGACCCATAGTTTCTGCGCATACATGTTCCTCTCTCAAGTACTGTTTCCGCTATATCTAAATAATAATTGTGTTTATCGCGCCTTAACAAATTATCTCCACCTTCAACTTTCTATAGAAAACTTAAGATTATTTTGTTCCGAACAATCTGTCTCCTGCATCTCCCAGTCCTGGTACTATATATCCATTCTCATTTAATTTTTCATCTATTGAAGCTACATACACATCAACGTCAGGATGCTTATCAGTAACACACTTAATTCCTTCTGGAGCAGCAATTAAGCATACAAGTCTAATGTTTTTTGCTCCTCTTTTTTTAAGTAGAGTAATAGCATCAGCTGAAGAACCACCTGTTGCAAGCATAGGGTCAACAACTATTACTTCTCTTTCTGCTATATCCTGAGGAAGCTTGCAGAAATATTCAACTGGCTGAAGAGTCTCTTCATCTCTGTATAATCCTATGTGCCCAACCTTAGCCGCTGGAATAAGACTAAGCATACCATCAACCATTCCAAGTCCTGCTCTTAGTATTGGAACTATGGCCATTTTCTTTCCTGCAAGCATTTTGCACTTTGTTGTGCAGATAGGTGTCTGAACATCTACTTCTTCCATTGGTAAATCTCTTGTAACTTCATATGCCATAAGCATTGATACTTCTTCAACTAACTGTCTGAAATCCTTTGCTCCTGTTTCCTTATTTCTTATGTAAGCCAATTTATGTAATATTAATGGATGTGATACTTCTGTTACTTTACTCATTATTCTATCCCCTTTTACTTTGAATATTTTTTTTCAATATCTGTTATCAAATCTAGTCTTCTCTGGTGTTTGCCACCCATAAATTCTGTTGATAAAAATGTATCAACTATGTCTAATGCTAATCCTGGTCCAACAACTCTGGCTCCCATTGTAAGTATATTAGCATTATTATGTTCTCTTGTTGCATGTGCACTAAATGTATCTGCACATAATGCAGCTCTTATACCTGGCACTTTATTTGCTGCAATACCAATGCCAATACCAGTGCCACATACAAGTATACCAAACTTAGATTCTCCGGCCACAACAGATTCTGCAACCTTTAAAGCAAACTCTGGATAATCACATGATTCTTCACTAAAAGTTCCAAAATCATTGCATTCTATACCTTTGTCTTTTAAATGGCTAATAATCTCATTTTTAAGCTGATAACCGGCATGATCACAGCCAACTGCTATTTTCATAAAATACCTCCATTTATTGTGATATTTAAAATATCAAAACCGCTACTAAATAACTACCTCTTACACATAATTATACATTTTAACAAATGTGAGTTTACCATAATGTAAAATTTAGAATGTAGAATTTAAAATCTCGGATTAAACTCCCTATGGGGAGTTTCTAAAAGAGAGCTTCACCCTCTTTAAATCTTCGAATTAGATAATTTAGAGGTTTGGAGGCGTAGCCTTCATTAGATTCAAGAAATTAGATCTGCTAATTTCTTCCTCAATTCTAAATTATAAATTTTAAATTCTAAATTAATGATAGACTCATTTTATTTTGTAGCTGTCTTAATATTATTTAGCTAAATTGATTAAGCTTTTACGATATTGTATCCTGCTGACTTTTTAAGTCTGTTCATAACAGCAACCCCTACACCTTTTTCCTCAACAGCTTCTGCTAAAATAACATCTACACCTTTATCATCAAAACTTCTAAGCGCTTCAAAAAGATTATGTGCAACTGTTGAAAGGTCGCTTCTTTTTCCCATACATATAATATTCTCACAATTATATGAGTCTTTCGTTTCTTCTGTTACCATCAACCCAACCTTTTTACCTTCAACTATATAATTTACCATTAACTCATTAATCTTATCAATAGTTTTTTGTAAATTTCCTTGGACAATTATAACTTTTGCATTCGGAGCATAATGTCTATACTTCATTCCAGGTGCTTTAGGCTTTATATTGGCAGGCATTTTCTTAAGTATTGCGGGATCTATATATATTCTTTCATCTATTTCTCTAAGCTGCTCTAATGTAATTCCACCTGGCCTTAATATACATGAAGGATTTACTGAGCAATCTATTATTGTTGATTCAACACCAACTTCGCTATGTTCTCCACCAATTATATAGTCAACTTTTCCATCAAGATCTTCGACACATCTTTCCACATCAGTTGGAGATGGTCTCCCTGAAATATTAGCTGATGGAGCAGCTATAGTAGTATTACTTTCTCTGATAAGATCCTGTGCTATTGTATTGCTTGGAAATCTTATACCTACAGTTTCAAGATTTGCTGATGTAACGTAAGGAATGCACTTATTTTTTTTAAGGATAATAGTAAGTGGTCCCGGCCAAAATTTATCTGCAATCTTCTGTGCTATTTCTGGAACATCAACAGCATATTTTTTCAAATCCTCTTTGTCAGCAATATGAATTATAAGCGGATTATCTTGTGGTCTTCCCTTTGCTATAAAAATCTTTTTTACAGCTTCTTCATTCATGGCATCTGCCCCCAGTCCATAAACAGTTTCTGTGGGAAATGCTACAATTCCACCTTCTCTTATTACAGCAGCAGCTTCTTCTATAACTTGTTTTCTGTTATTCTCATCAATAATGGCTGTCTTTGTATTCACAAAAAAACCTTCCTTCAATATTCTATTTCTTTATATGCTCTGGCTATCTTTATACTTTCTATAGCCGATTCTGTATAAACTGCTTTTACACATGCAGAATATATCTCTTTTAAAAGTATATACTTTTTCATTCCGCCTGCCCTGATAATAGTTCTATAAAAATTTTCATCTGGCATAAGCCGTTTAAGCTTTTTATATTCATCATACACTTCACTATATCTATCAAAAAACTTACTGTTTACAGATTTCATATACTTATTTCTAACCTTTTTATTCGTTATTATAATTATATCAATTTCTCCCTGTCGTTCTACAGCATGAACGATTTTTACAGCATCACAGAGAATTAGATTCTGGTCATTTATAATGCCCTGCTGTATCCTAAGTCTGTTATTATGACATGTGAACTTAAGAGTATGTATATTAATTTCAGCAAAAACAGCTAACAGTATAAGCATTTCCATAACTATCAGTACTATTACAAACTGAAATTTAGTCTGACCTGTAATCAGTACAGCTGCAGGAAGAATCAGAAATAGCAGCATCAGAATAGCAATAATATTGCGATTTCTATTTTTCTGCTTTTTTATAGCTTTTTCTATACTCATTCTACGCATAGCTGAATCTCCTCCTGCACTATAAAATTCAAAATATAAAGTAAACGGCCATTACAGAATAACTATATTCTGCAAAAGCCCCTCTTACTTCAATTAACTATACAATTTAAAATTCTACATTTCCCATGGCTTTCATCTTCTCAGCCTGATCTGCAGTTATTAACGCATTAATAACTTCTTCTATATCACCGTTAAGGAATGTTTCAAGTTTATATAAAGTAAGGCCTATTCTATGATCAGTTATTCTTCCTTGAGGATAGTTGTAAGTTCTTATTCTTTCACTTCTATCTCCAGTACCAACCTGACTCTTTCTATCTTCAGCAATTCCCGCAAGTCTTTCTCTTTCAGCCTGTTCATATAATCTTGCTTTTAAAACCTTTAAAGCTTTTTCTTTATTCTTAAGCTGTGATTTTTCATCCTGACATGAAACAACAATTCCAGTTGGAAGGTGCGTCATTCTAACAGCAGAATCTGTTGTATTAACGCACTGTCCACCATTACCAGACGCTCTAAACACATCAACCTTTAAGTCTTTTTCATTTATTTCAATTTCAACATCATCAACTTCTGGAAGAACAGCAACTGTAGCAGTTGAAGTATGTATTCTTCCGCTTGATTCTGTATCTGGAACTCTTTGAACTCTGTGAACTCCACTTTCATATTTAAGCTTTGAATAAGCTCCCTGTCCCTTAATCATGAAAACAACTTCTTTAAAGCCACCGATGTCAGTTTCATTTGAACTCATGATTTCTACCTTCCATCTTTCCTTTTCTGCATACTTTGTATACATTCTGAAAAGGTTAGCTGCAAATAAAGCTGCTTCATCACCACCAGCACCAGCTCTTATTTCTACGAATACGTTCTTATCATCGTTAGGATCCTTAGGTAATAACAAAATCTGTATTTCATTTTCAAGTTCCTGCTTTCTGTTTGAAAGAGACTTAACTTCTTCTTGTAACATTTCTCTCATTTCAGCATCATCTTCTGCTGTAAGCATTTCCTTGTTATCCTTAAGATCTTCTATTGTCTTCTTATATTCATTATATTTAGTAACTATTGTTTCAAGATCAGCATGTTCCTTACATAGCTTTCTCCATTCATTCTGGTTAGCCATTATTGAAGGATCTGATATCATTACTGAAAGCTCATCGTATTTATTTTGTATAAATTCTAATCTATCAAGCATTATCGTATCACTCCATACTTTTATTTTTCGCGTATATGCTATCACATTTTTCAAACAAAATTCAAACTTATGTCATAGCTCCATCTATACATTATATCATATTTCAACATTTAGTATCAACCTGGCAAATTACCAATCACTGTTCTATCAAGTCCTGCCAAATCCTTGATTATTCTTATGTTAACATAACCATGTTCTGCCATAAGCGCACTTACTGCTTCTCCCTGATCATAGCCTATTTCAAAAGCCAGTATCTTCTTACCAGTAAGAACACTTTCTGAATCGCTGATTATTCTTTTATAAAAATCAAGTCCATCATTTCCTCCACTCAATGCTGTATGTGGCTCATAATCTTTAACATCATCCATTAATGTTGGAATAACTTCTTCTTTTATATAAGGAGGGTTTGAAACTATCACATCGTATTTATAGTCGTCGTTTTTTATTTCTTTTAAAAGATCGCTCTTTATAAATCTTGCCCTGTTCTCAAGATTTAATCTTATTATATTATTTTTTGTTACTTCCTCTGGTACATCGTATAAATCCACCAAACCAACGTTGATATTTTTTCTGCAGACAGCCATTGATAAGCCAATAGCCCCGCTACCACAGCACAAATCAAGAACGTTGATTCTTTCTTCTTCACCTATATTCTTAAGCGCTTCTTCAACAAGTACTTCTGTATCACCTCTTGGAATAAGTACGCCTTCCTTAACTGCAAAATCTATACCCATAAATTCCACGTGCCCAAGTATATACTGCATAGGCTTCTTTTTCTTTCTTATATTTACAAGAGATAAAAATTGTTCTTCTTTCTCAGCTGGTACTTCTTCATCTATATTCACCATGATATAGATCTTATCTTTATTCAATACTTCACATAAAAGTAGTCTGGCATCAAGATTATATGTTTCTATACCAGCTTCCTTAAGTTCATGCTTAGCTTTATCAATCAGTTGTTTTATCTTCATTATCTATCCCTTCTGCTGCTTTAAGTGCTGCTATTGCAACTTCAATCTGACTTTCATCTGGCTCCCTTGTTGTTAATTTCTGAAGCTGCAATCCTGGATAAGCCACAATCTTTGAAATAGCGCTGCTGCTTTTTCCAACCCATTTTATTATTTCATATGTCACTCCTGATACAACAGGAATAAGACATATTCTAAAAGCTATTCTTTCTACAAATGTCCCCCATCCTGTAAAAGCAAAAATTATGATACTAACTATCATGACAAGGAACAAAAAGTTAGTTCCACATCTCGGATGAAATCTTGAAAACTTCTTAACATTTTCAGGTGTTAACTCTTCTTCATTTTCATAGCAGAAAATAGTCTTATGTTCCGCTCCATGATACTGATATACTCTGTTTATATCATCCATCTTGGCAATTACAGCAATATAAGAAATAAGTATTACTACTCTTATTATCCCTTCAATTATATTAAGTAGTATAGTATTAGTTATTACTTTCTTTAAAAAATTTGCTGCAATCGTAGGCATTCCTACAAAAAGCGCTATCGCTACCAAAAAACTTACAATCATAGTAATTGTAGTAATTGTATTGTCAAATTTATCTCCCAGTTTATTCTGTAGCCATTTTTCAAACTTTGATGGTTCCTCTTCATCATCTTCAAAAAACTCTGCAGAATAATTAAGTGCTTTAATACCTTCCCTAAGAGAATCAATTAATGATACAAATCCTCTTATAACAGGTAGTGCAAAAAATTTATTTTTTTGTGTAAAAGGAACTATATCTTTATACTCTACAGATATTTCACCATCAGGTTTTCTTACTGCAACTGCAAGACCTTTAACACCTCTCATCATAACTCCTTCAAGAACAGCCTGACCTCCCACATTAGTCTTCCTCATAAAAATCCCCCCTTTTTATATTATTATTCCTGTTCTTCTCTATACTTGAAATAGCATTTTCCACATAAAGACTGATACTCAACATTATCTATATTATCTATAGCAACCTGTTTTCCTTCAAAAACATATTTTCCATTAATCTTTCTTGCATTGAATACTGCTTTTTTACCACATGTACATATAGTCTTCATTTCTTCTATTGAATGAGCTATAAGAAGAAGTCTTTCACTTCCTTCAAATCCATTCATCTGAAAATCTGTTCTAAGTCCATAACATATTACAGGAATATCAAGTTTAACAGCAATTTTAAAAAATTCATCTATCTGATGAGCCTTAAAGAACTGAACTTCATCAACAAGAATGCAGTGTATATCTTTTATATGGCTTATATCTGAAATAATTTCATACATATCATCATTTTTATCTACCAATATATCTACTTTTCTTTCAACGCCTAACCTTGAAACTAGTTTATCGTTTCCCTTTTTATCTGCAAGAGGTTTCACAATTAATACATTCATTCCTCTTTCTTCATAATTATGTGCAACCTGCATTAAATGAGTAGATTTTCCCGAATTCATTGCGCCGTATCTAAAATATAATTTACTCAAAATTGTTCTCTCCTTTATGACCTTCTGCCTTATAATTTCTATACTGATTATATCATTAAAAAAGAACTTATTAAAATTTTTTGACTATTTTTTAATTTCTATTTCTATTGACTTGCCTCTTGTCCACATGATATACTTTAGGAGTTGTTAAATCGACATATTAAATTTAAAGAGGTGAAATAAATGAGAGAAGGCATACATCCAGAATATCACCATGACGCAGTGGTTAAGTGTGCATGTGGAAATACTTTTACAACAGGATCTGTTAAATCAGAACTTAAAGTAGAAATATGCTCTAAATGCCACCCATTCTTCACTGGTAAGCAAAAAGTTGTTGACGTTGGCGGTAGAGTTGATAAATTCAAGAAGAGATTTAATCTTGACAAATAATCAATTTTGGGAAAGACTTAGTCTTTCCCCTTTTTGCTTTATTTAGAAAAATTAATATTTTTTTAATGTAAGTTACAAGATTTACATGTTACAATATACTCAACTTACACTATAAGCAAAGCGAGTGAATTTTATGAAGAAGGTTATTATATTAACAACATCAACTGGACAGGGACACAATCAAGCTGCTGCTTCATTGAAAACTGAATTCATCAAAAATAATTACGATGTAGAGATTTTTGATTTTCTAGACGGCTGCAGTCATTATCTTGACAAATTAATAACTGGCAGTTATGAATTTTCTGCTACAAAAACTCCTATATTGTATGGTATTGGATATAAAATCACAGACATTAAATTTATAAACTCTTTTCTGAAAATTCCTTTTGGAATAATAGATAAAAGACTTGCAAAACACATAAATGATTCACAGGCCGATATAATAATAGGCACTCATCCATTTACAGTAAATATTGTAAGCAGATTGAAAAAGAAAAAACTTATTGATATACCTTTTATTTCAGTAGTTACTGATTTTGAAGCCCACGGAACATATATATCTAAACAGGTGGACTGTTATATAACCGGAAGCGATTTCACTAATGATAACTTAATTTCAAAAGGTATTAAACCATCTAAAGTAAAAGATTACGGAATTCCAATAAGATCAGGATTCCTTACTATAAATAATGATATAACGGAAACAAATACAGGAGACTATTTCAACATCCTGTTGATGAGTGGAAGTATGGGGCTTGAAGGCATATCAAAAGTAATCAAGCAGCTTGTATTAAACCCCAGAAAATTAAGACTTATAATAGTATGCGGTAAAAATAAGCATCTAAAGAATTCGCTTGAGGCTCTATACTCTAAACCTATAAATAACAAAAAAATCCATATAATAGGTTATAGCAATGTAGTATCAGAGTTAATGGATGCTTCAGATGTTATAATTTCAAAGCCAGGCGGTCTTACTGTAACAGAGTCAATTTATAAAAGACTCCCTATAATTATACCGTTTGTAATACCTGGCCAGGAAACAGAAAACTCAAAGCTTCTTGTAAGCAGAAACTGTGCAGTAAAAATTGATAAAATATCAGATGTAAACAAGATAATTAATGACCTTATAGATCATCCCGAAAAACTAAAAAAAATGAAAGATAATTTAGATCTTCTAGGTGCAAATTACTCACTAAAAAAAGTAGTTGAGTTATCAAATTCATTATTAAAAAAATAAAGGAGCCGTACTCAGAATGACTGAAAAATCATTCTGAGTACAGCTCCTTTTATATTACTTTTTATCAAATTCACTCTTTGAGAATATATTCATAAACTCTTTATTGTTTTTAGTCTTAGAAAGCATGTTGATAAGATTTTCAGTAACATTTTCGATATTCCCGTCTCTATACATTACCTTTCTTATTGTATAAGAAACTTCTCTCTCCTCATTTGTAAGAAGTAAGTCTTCTTTTCTTGTACCAGACTTGTATATGTCAATTGCAGGGAATATCCTTCTTTCCTGAAGGCGTCTATCAAGATGTACTTCCATATTTCCAGTTCCCTTGAACTCTTCAAATATCATATCATCCATTCTGCTTCCTGTATCAACAAGTGCTGTTGCAAGTATTGTAAGACTTCCGCCCTCTTCAATGTTTCTTGCCGCACCGAAGAATTTTTTAGGCATAAGAAGAGCTCCTGGATCAAGACCACCTGATAAAGTCCTTCCTGTAGGTGTTATTGTAAGATTGTATGCTCTCGCAAGCCTTGTAAGACTGTCCATTAATATAACAACATCCTTACCCTGTTCAACCATTCTCTTAGCTCTTTCAAGAACCATTCTAGATACTTTCGCATGGTTCTGAGGTTCTTCATCAAAGGTTGAGAAGATAACTTCTCCATTTACAGATCTCTGCATATCTGTAACTTCCTCAGGTCTTTCATCTATTAAAAGCATTATTACTTTAACATCAGGATAATTTTTTGATATATTCTGTGCGATCTTCTTAAGCAGTGTTGTTTTACCTGCCTTTGGAGGTGCTACAATTATACCTCTTTGTCCTTTTCCTATCGGACACATAATATCCATAAGCCTTGATGACAAATCACCTTCATTATTTGTTTCCAATCTTAATCTCTGGTTCGGATAAATAGGAACTAAAGTTTCAAAAGATTTTCTTCCTACAGCTTTATTAGGATTATCTCCATTTACCTTATCAACATAAATAAGTGCTCTAAATTTTTCACCTTCCTTAGGCTGTCTTACTTTACCTTCAACTTCATCACCAGTTTTAAGATTAAATCTTCTTATCTGTGATGGAGAAACATATATATCATTATCTCCAGTCAAGTAATTTGTGCATCTTAAAAATCCAAAATTATTTGTTTCAAGAATCTCAAGTACACCTTTTCCCATATCAGATGTATTATTAATCATTTCTTTAAGCTGTTCTTTTTTATCATTATTATCATTGCCATTAGAATTATTGTTTAACTCCTTATTTTCAAAAACTCTTTCTGGTACACATTTCGGTGTTATACTCTCTTTCAATATAACTCCATCCTTCTCAATTGATTTAGATGTATTTTTTTTAATTACTTCTATCAATTCAGCTTTCTTTAATTTAGAAATATTTTTTATATTAAGTTCCTTAGCAATTTCTTTAAGCTTAGTCAATGTCATTGCTTCATAAGTTTCTAGTGTCAAAACAGCACCTCCATCATTTTTTAATTAACCTGAGAATTTAAAAGACTTTTACTTATATTTAAGAATTGATTTTAAGATAATTCCTGATAACTGATGACTATATTATGTGATATAACAAAATAAAATGCAAGTAGTACAATAAAAATCATGTAGATTTATTATTTTATTTATATTATTACCAAAAAAGAAACTAGGTAAACAATTATCTGTCTACCTAGCTAATATAACATATTTTATTAAAATTTTAAACTTTCCCGCTTATGATAATTCTTAAATAGATTAGAACTATGAAAGAAGAGTTATGAGTTCAGGATGAAATTTATTTGCTTATGTCTTGACTATAAATTCTAAGCCTTAATGGAGGCTTCACCTCCAAGCCTCTGAATTCTATATGTCAAAGAGTTTTTAAGAGTAATCTGTCCTCTTATTCCGAAACTCCAGCTAAGGAGTTTCATCCTTTTTTCTTCACTCTTAGTTCTTATCTCTTATCTTTGCTTAAGACTCACATTATCTAAATATCAACAAAATTTACTTATTGTTTTGTTCATGTTCATCAACTGCTGCTTTAATGAATCCTCTGAATAATGGATGTGGTCTGTTTGGTCTTGATTTTAATTCTGGATGGAACTGGCATCCAACATACCAAGGGTGATCCTTAATCTCAACAATTTCTACAAGCCTTGAATCAGGAGATGTTCCGATTACTGACATACCTGCATCCTGAATTTCTTTTCTATATTCATTATTGAATTCATATCTATGTCTATGTCTTTCATATACAAGATTTTCTCCATATAATTCTTTAGAAACTGAACCATCCTCAATCTTACATGGATATAATCCTAACCTCATAGTTCCGCCAAGGTTTTCGATATCCTTTTGTTCTGGCATTAAATCGATAACTGGATATTTTGTTTCTGGATCAAGCTCTGAAGAGTTTGCACCTTCATATCCAAGTACATCTCTTGCAAATTCAATTACTGCACATTGCATTCCAAGACATATTCCTAAGAAAGGAACCTTGTTTTCTCTCGCCCATCTTGCTGCTTCAATTTTTCCTTCAATTCCTCTGTCACCAAATCCTCCCGGAACTAATATTCCATCAAGTCCTCTTAATATTTCATCCACATTATCATGATTTAAATCAACCGAATTAATCCATTTTATCTTAACTTCAGCATCATTAACATAACCACCATGCTTTAATGCTTCAACTACTGATATATATGCATCATGTAATTCAACATACTTACCAACAAGACCTATAGCAACTTCCTTCTTTAAAGATTTGATTCTGTTAACCATCTCTTCCCATTCACTGTTATCTATATCTCTGCAGCCTAAATTAAGTTTTTCAACTACCAGGTTATCTAATCCTTCCTGGTGAAGCATTAATGGAACTTCATAAAGATTACCTGCATCAAGATTTTGAATTACTGCTTTTCCATCAACATTACAGAATAATCCTATTTTATCTCTTAAATTCTGAGGAATTTCTTTTTCTGCTCTACACACAATTATATCTGGTTGAATTCCTATGCTTCTTAATTCCTTAACTGAGTGCTGAGTAGGCTTAGTTTTTAATTCTCCAGCCTTTCCCAAGTAAGGAACAAGAGTAACATGTATAAAGCATACATTTTCTACTCCTACGTCATATTTTATTTGTCTTATAGCTTCTAGAAATGGTAATGATTCTATATCTCCTACAGTTCCACCTATTTCTGTTATAACAACATCTACATCCCTTTCTTTTGCAATTCTGTAAACTCTGCTTTTAAGTTCGTCAGTTATATGAGGAATTACCTGAACTGTTCCACCTAAATATTCTCCTTTTCTTTCTTTAGAAAGAACTGACCAGTATACCTTACCTGTTGTTACATTTGAATTTTTTGAAAGATTCTCATCTATAAATCTTTCGTAATGCCCTAAGTCAAGATCTGTTTCTGCTCCATCATCAGTTACAAATACTTCTCCATGCTGATAAGGACTCATTGTTCCTGGATCAATGTTTATGTATGGATCAAATTTCTGTATAGATACATTTAAACCTCTATTTTTTAATAGTCTTCCTAATGATGCTGCAGTTATTCCTTTTCCAAGTGAAGATACTACCCCACCAGTAACAAATACATATTTTGTTTTTTTCATAAAAATTCCTCCTAAAAAGCTATTGACAAATCACTTGCTATTCACTATAATAACAATTACCACTTCAAATAGAATGGATATTTATTGTCCAAATACATGTATAGTATTGTATCATACTTGAATATTTTTTCAAGTCTTTTTTGTGATTCTTTTTTTTATTTTTTTGTACATTTCGTACTATTGTTCTAATAAATTAACTTCAAAAAATGTTATTCATCGCTATAAAACTAAATAATTTATTATAATAAAAAACAAGTAATAATTTTTTAGTTTTTCAACCGGAATTTATTACTTGTTTTTACTTTTTACTAAATTTAATTTTCACTTTTTATATTTATTTTTAACTTTGTATTCTGAACGCTCTGATCACCAATTATCATTTTATATTCAATAAAAACATTTCCACCATTTTCATTCAGATCAATCTCAAGTTCATTTGTTTTGATTTTTAGTTCCAAAGTTCCATATGGAGTATCATAAAGGCTGACATCACTCTTATCCTTTTCAAAATACATCTTACTTGTGGTTGTCCCTTCTCTCTCTAGAGATACCGAATTATCATTAATTAATAGTCTTGTTACTGTACCTTCCATCCCTGATATTTCAGTTTCCTGGTATACAGCTTTAAAACCATCATCACATACTGTAAATTCTCCTGGTGTAACCACCTCAATTTCACTATTGTCCTCCCCAAACTGATTACTCACTATAGATATTAACGCTTTTTTCTTCATTGTTTGTTTCCCTCCAACATATTAACTATGTTATCTATAACTTCTTTTATTTTAAAAGTATATACTATTTTTTTATCTTTATTATTAGACTTGTCCTCATTATTAATTCTTTTATAGTCTTTATCACTTAAGACACGTTTCATTTCTTTTTCATTTTTATCATATGCTATCTGACCCTTTGTAATATCTACAAAACATAATGGCGGAAACATAACACACCACCAGTTTTTTCCCTTACCACTGCCTATTATAAGCCTATAAGCTTCATAATTTCCCTGAGGAAGAGTGATATTACCATATGTCTTTACAGGAAAATCTTCTCTATCAAAAGTTGTCTTTACACCATAATTATATCCATTCTCACTTATACATTTAAGCGCAATCTTTTTAACTTCTTCATCATTCTCTTTAAGAATTTTTCTACTCTCTGCTAAAGATGATGAACTCTTAAGTTTTGGTGATATATATGCAAGTATCTTATCCCTGATCTTTAACTTTAAACTTTGATCTTCCTTACTGTCACTATTAGCTATTACATGAAACCTTATAAGTTTTGTACTTATCCTTGAAACAAACTCGCTATCACTTTCAGAAGATACTCCATCTACAGTGTCACAACTATAAACATTAGTTTTTTCTAAGCTTCCGCTATTCAAAACACCCATCGCTATAAACATAATGAGTAAAACTGATATTATAATAAAAACAAAATTTTTCTTTTTCATATTACAACCCCCTGCTATATTTTAATTATTGACAGGAGGTTTTACTTTTATTCAAATTAAATTGTTCTAGTTATAAATACATCTTTATATTTTCTCTTCATATTTTCAAAACATCTCTGAGCACTCATCATATCTGAAAAAATCCCAAATACAGTAGGACCACTTCCGCTCATAAGTGCCCCCTTTGCTCCCTGTTTTATCATCATGTGTTTTATATCCTTTATAACTGGATACTTTCTTATAGTAACATTTTCAAGTACATTCTTCATATTGTAACATACGATATTAATATTATTTTTCTTCATACCATGAACAATGTTATCTATCTTTACATGCTTCTTAATTCTGCTTATATCAAGAGCCCCATAAACTTCCTTTGTTGATACTCCAAATGAAGGTTTTACAATAACCATTATAACATTCTTAAATGGCGGAAGCTCAGTAATAACCTCACCAATACCTTCACATATTGCAGTTCCTCCATTAATACAATAAGGAACATCAGCCCCTATTTTCAAAGCAAGATTCACAAGTTCTTCATAAGGTGCATTAACCTCAAAAAGCTTGTTAAGACACTTAAGTACTGCTGCAGCATCAGTACTTCCGCCAGCCATACCTGCTGCTACAGGTATATTTTTCTTAATATTAATTTTAAGCCCACTATTAATATTATATTTATCCATAAAAAGTACAGCTGCTTTATACATTAAATTTCTATTATCAACAGGTACATAAGATATATTACACTTAATACTAATTTTATTATCATCAGACTTATTTATTTCTATTTCGTCATACAAATCTACTGTCTGCATTATCATTTTCAAAAGATGATATCCGTCTTCTCTTTTGCCCGTAATATCTAATCCTAAATTTACTTTTGCATATGCCTTAATAAACATAAAATAACCAGCCCTTCATGCTAAAATTCTCTTATTATTATGTTACAAGCATACAATTTTGTAAAGATAAACATTGCTATTCTTTAATAATTCTGAGCCCTTTCCTCACCATTATATTCACCTTGTTCATTAATATAAGAGGAAAGCTTCTCAAAATTCTCATAAAACTCAATTATCATATCACCTTTTGACGAATCATCTATTGCCTCTTTTAGTGCATCAAGCTCATCAAGTACCACCTTAACATTCTTGCATTTTCCACTCCTTACACCTTTGAGCAAAATATCAGCTACTTCACCATTCTTTCTGCCACGTTTATCACAATCTTCTTTTATATAAATTTTATCGAATACATCTGAACACATTTTTCCTATTCTCTCAATAACATCATTCCCTCTGTCACCTGGCACACCAATAATTCCAACAAGTTTTCTATTATCCATACCCTTTAATGATTCTAAAACACAGTTATATCCGTCAATATTATGTCCATAATCGAGTACAACATCAACTCCGGCAATATTGTAAATATTAAACCTTCCTTCATTATCATTTTCATTAAAATCCGTAACACCTTTAGAAATCATACAGTAATCAACATTCATTGCAGTAAGAGCACAGCATGCTGCCATTACATTTTTTATATTATATTTTAACTTTCCATTAAGAGTAATCGGTATATCTTTGATATCAGCCACCATATATGTCCGACCATTATTAAATATATATATACGATTATCTTTATAATAAACAGCCTTAAGATTATTTTTTATATTATTCTGGATAAATTCATTTTCATAATTCATAGAAAAGTAAATTATATTACTCTTTATTCTATCTATTATGCTCAAACTCCACTTATCATCAGCATTTATTACGGCAAAACCATCTTCTTTTACAGCTTCAACAACAAGCGCTTTTGCCTTGCTCAGATCCTCCATTGTTTCTATGCCGTCAAGACCAAGGTGGTCTTCTGTAATATTAGTAAGCACTGCAACATCTGCAAGATCATATGCAAGACCTCTTCTTACAATACCGCCCCTTGCTGTTTCAAGAACTGCAATATCTACATCCTTGTTAAGAAGAATGCTTCTTGCTGAGGTAACGCCTGTATCATCACCTCTATCTATAGACTTTCCACCCACAGAAATCCCACTGGTTGTTGTCATACCAACATTGTAGCCTATGCGTGAAAATACATAGGAAATAAGCCGAGTTGTTGTTGTTTTGCCATTAGTTCCTGTCACAGATATTACAGGTATATTGTCAAAATTATTTCTATATATCATATCTATGATAGCTCCTGCAACATCTCTTGGTTTGCCCTCTGAAGGGAAATGATGCATTCTTATTCCTGGCGCAGCATTAATTTCCACTATAATTCCCTCTTTATTTAGAGATGAACTTATATCTTTTGAGCATATATCTATACCACATATATCAAGCCCTAAAGCTTTTGCAGCCCTTTCACATATTTCTTTATTTTCATCACTTATCTCGTCAGTACAATCAACAGCTATCGCTCCTGTTGAAAGATTAGCATTTTTCCTTAAAAATATCCTTTCATTTTCCTTGGGTATAGAATTTAGATTTACCCCCTGTTCGGACAAGTAGCTTACCAGCTGATTATCTATTCTAACTTTTGTAAGAGGTTTTTCATGTCCATTTCCTCTATTAGAATCACTATTTAAATTACACAAGAGCTTCTTTATACTTAGCTTTCCATTTCCAATAACATAAGGCGGTATCCTTTTAGCAACTGCTACAACCTTATAGTCTACCAGGCACACCCTGTAATCTTTTCCCTCATAGTATTTTTCAACAATTATGTCATCAGTAGTTTTTTTCAGTGCTATATAAGATTCTATCAGTTCTTTACTGCTTGTTATATTTAAAATCACACCATTACCTTTATTACCAAACTGAGGTTTTAACACAAGAGGATATCCTAGTCTTTCAGAATATTTAATAAGTTCTAAGGTATTATACACTTTTTCTCCATCAGCTATAGGAATAAAGTTACTTTTTAGAATCTGCTTTGTAAGATATTTATCACAGGCAATATCAACACCTATACATCTTGTATTTTCACCTATTGTAGCAGAAATCAGCTTTCCTTTTCTTCCATATCCTATCTGATACATTCCACTGTCACCTATGCTGATATATGGAAGACCTCTTTTCTTTGCAGCCTTTAACAATTCTTTAGTGGATGCTCCCATCTGTTCCTTAACTAAAATTTTCTGCAGTTCTTCATATCTTTTATCGAAATCTATCTTTTGATTTTCTATTAAAGAATTAACGATATCTACAGCCAAATATGCAATATTTAATGCTAAAATCTTATACTGATATTGAAAGATTATATAATAATGATCACCACTTACTTCTCTTGCTTTTCCATAAGCAAGATCTATACCAAGCATATTCTGCAGTGCAATTATTGTATGTTCGCATACATGTGCAAGATAAGTTCCTTCCTCAAGTCTTTTAACAAATCCATGTTCCTCATCAATACCGCATCTATGTTTATAAAGCTCAGGTACCATTTTTAGAAGATTCTTATTAAACATATTTATATTCTTTGTAGGTACTTCACTATAACCTTCTAGGTCAACATCAAGCCTTATGCACTTTTTATGCGAATATATATTACGGCCCTCAAATATCGTTTTATCTATGATTTTCATCTTTTATATTTTCCTCCTCAAAAGGCACCTTTCTTTTCAAATCAAATTGATTTTCTCTTGTTAATACATGCATCTTTACATTATACATGCTCAGAATTTCATCACTATGCTGTTCAGAAACATTACTATAAGTCATTTCTGTCCCATCTACCACATACACAGCTCCGTTTCCTATTACCCTCAAAATGCCTTCAGTATTTACGTGTATAGCTGTATCTTCATCAATTCCTATGCCAAGAATCTCTGGATTCTGTGCTACTGCCGCTAAAAGCCTGCCTATTCTTCCCCTTTGTGAAAAATGCTGATCAATGATGACATTATTAATAAGTCCCAATCCTGGAGCCATTTCAATCGTGCATTTTCTTGGAGACTGTTCATCCATTCCTCCAATAATCATTGTTCCACTCATAACAGATGCACCTGCTGAAGTCCCAACAAAATAACACTGCCTATTTCCTGCTTCTATTATTTCATCGTATATTGGTGTTCCTCCAAGAATACTAGTTATTCTTAACTGATCACCGCCAGTAAAGAAAATCATTGCTGCTTTCTTAATAAGATTAACATTTTCTTCTTTGTAAGCATCTTCCCTATTATTTATATCAAGTATCCTTATCTTTTTTACACCTAAACTTGAAAACACTTTTTCATATCTCGTCTTAGCAGCTCTTGGTCTTTCTGTTGCAACAGTTGCCACTACCAGAGTATCTTCTTCTTTATTTATTTTAGAACATATATACCTTAAAATCTCTTTTCCTTTTTCTTTGTCTTCTGCTCCTCCGATTATTATTAGATTATTTGCTGCAATATTCAAATCATCACCCCACAGTCTAACTCTTGATATTTTATCCAACCGATTAGATAATTATTCATTTTTCTAAAATTCAGTATAAAAAATATAGGCAGAAGTTTTAATTCACATCAAAACTCCCGCCTATATTTTTTACCAAGTAACCCTATATTAATACATTAAATTATTCAAAATACTTTAAGAGATCAGTGCTCTTCCTGGAATTATAAGTTTTTTGCCAGCCTCAATATAGCTTTCATCTTCTATTTCATTAATTTTCGCTATATTTTCAACTGTAGTATTATACTTCTTTGCTAAATCCCAAAGAGTATCATTTAACTGTACTGTATATATTGTTATTGATGCTTTCTTTTTAGGAACCTCTTCATCAAGTTCTTCCACGTCAGTAACGCAGTTCTTGTTTTCTTCTCCCCATGCTTTGGCAGTTGTTGTAACAGTTACTTTTACAGCTATTGTATTAGCTTCAATGGCAGCTTGTATACTTTCAAGAAAACTCTTTACAACTATTTTTGTATTAAGCTTTACATTATTAATATCAATATTCGCATTAAATGGAACTTCACCTGTTATCATATTAAGATAATCCTCAGAATCAGTTCTGTAAATAACTTCAATCTTTACAAATCCCTCAGCTTTTATCTTGCCATCTTCAATCTTTTTATCAACTATTTCTGCTTTTCCCTTAGTATTAATTATCTCTACTGGTACAGAATCTTCTTCCTTTAGATATAAGTTATCCTTAACAATACTTTCTGACTTACCATCTCCAAGAAGTGCTGCCAGACTTACATCATCTTTTTTGATTCCAATTACTTTATCAGTCATATAAGCATCATCAAGAATTTCTATTGTAGTCTTATCATATATCTTAATTTTAGCCTTAACAGCTGCACTTAAATTAATAATTCTCTGCTCACCAAGATCATCGCTATCAAGATCACAGTCTGCCTTATCAAGTTCAAAAGAATCAAGAACTGAAATATCTGGATAAGTATTCTCAAAATCTTCATCAGTATTCATAAAAATATCTTCATCAACAGTATACAAATCTCTTGTACCCTTTGCTCTATAAACAATACTAAACTTTACAAAACATGAACATGTTATCTTTCCGTCAGCTGCTTTAACATCCTTTTTATGAATCATCCCCACACATTTTAAAATAGTATCTATTTCTGGTTTCTCTGTACCTATAGTAATGTTTTCAGTGCCTTGAAGATCAATTTCTTTGCTAGCAACCATATTATCAAATGTTTCTATTTTCTTCTTCATTTCAACATTCTTCTGACTTTCAATATCCTTTACTAAATCAAGTGTGTCAGTCTTGTACACTTCATAGATAATATCACATATTCCATCAAGACTTATCTTTCTTTCATTGATAATAGTTGCATAAATATGTTCAACATCGCATTCAGCTTCACATACCATATTATGTTCCAATCCAGCTATATCTATATAGTTTGAAAACTTATCATTATAAGTAACACTATGTGCCCCGAGTGTTTCATCCTCCTTAGCCAAATACATTACATTATATTGTATCTCCCCTTCTACAAGCAATTTGTCCTTTAATATTTCCTTATTAGTTATATATGGCTTACAGTCAACAGCCAGCACTTTGTAAACATCAGGATGTGTGTCTGGAATAAGATATTCACCTTTTAGAACAGTCTCACCATTGCCTTCGTTAAATAGCTGCTCGAAACTAATATTTTCTCTAACAACATCAATATTTTCCATAGCTATACCTCCTTTAAAATCTTACTACTAATATATATTGAATGCTTTTTGTTATTATTACTAAATTCTGAATTAATGGTGCTGCATTTTAAATCTAAAATTCTTCTATACTTCTACAAAATATTTTCAAAAAAATGTTGACATATACATAATCTTGTCGTAATATAATAAATGGTTATTGACCATATAACCTCTCATAAATTCTCAATACCCTTTTATACCATAGTTGAAAGATGGCAACCCACCGTCTTTCTTTTTTTGCTCAAATTTAAGATGAATTTTTAATAAAATTTGAATAAAAAAAATCTTGATGATAATTCATCAAGATTTAACCTGCAAAAACCAATTGGACTGTTTTTGTCAATACATCTGAATAGCTAAAGCTCACTGTTCTTTGGGTGTCATTATCTAATCTAACTACAAAGATGCTCGGATATACACTTTCAAGAGTTCCATTATTGATCAAAACTTTTCTTCGTCCTCCATTTGCCTTTAGTGTAACTTTCTCTCCAATGTGTCCTTCAATATCATGTTTGATGGAACACAATGTTCTTGTCTTTTCCACATTAAACACCCTCTTTCATAAGATACATAATATAACATTTTATAGTTTTTGTCAAATAAATATTTAATTGTATCATTTCAAAAAAGCTTTGTCAATGTTAATTTTCTGTAAATATTATTCAACATACTGTGATTTAGGATATCCTTCTCTGTATTTTCCTCTCGTTTGCAATCCTCCTATGCCTTTATTACCTGTTATTGTGTTTTCAAGCACATCAGCCATAGATACAACTTTATCTATCCTTGTATACGCAACACGTTCACATACAAATACCGGATCAAGACAGTGAATCAATACTCTGTTAGGAGAACTTGCAAAATTAGCTCCGGCATCAAGTATGCTTTCATAGCACGACTGGCATGCCCCTGCAAAAATAACAAGTTCATCATAGCTGGAATTATAATTTCTTAATGCCTTAACAGCATCGATAAAATATTTAGAATTTCTGTAATTATTTAAATCTAAATAATCAGAAGAACTTTTCAAAAAACCATCATGTCCAGTAAGAACCACTATATCAGGTTTAACTTCTTTAACTATATCAACAATTTTCTCAGGCTGTTTACTTTCATTAACAAGAACACCCACCGCATCAAGATTAAGTTCCTTATATACTTTTAAACATGCATTAAGATATCCCTCATCTGCATCTACATGAAGTATCTTTCCCGGCCTCCCAAAAAAAAGTTCTTTTTTCTGTTCTATTTTTCCTGTCTTCACATACCTCATACCTGTCAGCTCTTTATCATCTCTTGAACTTCTTGATGACCTCATATCATCTCTTGATATAATTATCCTTTTTATAGTATCACTTATTCTGCTGTTAAAAATCTTATCTTTTTTGCCTGCCAGTATATCGTCTGTCTCTTCTAAATCTTCTTCATTAGCATCTGCAATTATTCTTATATTTATACCCTTAAGTACATAAGTATTTGGAGTTCCTGGTTTTATATCTACTATTTCAAAAGAAATATCCTTGCCATATGATTTTCTTACAACTATATCTCCAATCTTCATACTATCCTCTTCAAACAATAATCAATCTGTAATATTATATGCTTAACTTTTTTATACGTTCATATCAGCTTAGTTCTACATTTCTATTCGATATCACATACTAATCAATAATGTGTATTGTATAATTTAGGAAGAAATTCACGGACTACGCTCCATGAATTTCTGCATTTAATGGAGGACACCTCCAAACCTCTGAAACTAAATGATGGTATGTTCGCTTATGCCTTGGCTTAGAACTCCCAAAAGGGAGTTCAATCCCAAATTATACATTATACCTTATACATTATTCATTCCCATTAAAATAGGCTTTGATATTTTTACTTAATTATCAATTAGAGTAAAAATAAAAGAGGCTCTCCTAATGAATGCCTCTTTTATAAAATACAATATACTTATTCCTGACCATATTTCCTCTTAAATTCATTAATAAAGACTGTATATGAATCTCTTTCTTCAACTATATCGTTAACTTTTCTGACAAGATTATTCTGAAGTATATTAGACTTATTGTAGTAATACTTGTTAGCAAGTCTCCAGAATCTCTGAGGGAACATTAAGAATGCATATATAACTCTATATTCGCTGTCTTTAAGTGGTACTACTTCATTGTATGATTCAAGAATTGCATCTGCAAATTCCATGTTCCAATCAACTCTCTTAAGTACCTTTACCATGAAATTAGAAATATCATAGGCCCTTATTTCACGTTTACAGTAATCAAAATCTACAACATAGACATTACTGTCATCTCCCATTATGATATTATGATAAGTAAAATCATGATGACAAAATACCTTGCTTTCTTCAGCTTCTGCACTAAGCACAAAATAATCGGATTCATTAATTATATCTACTGCCTGTTTTGCAAGGTTTTTATAATATTCCATGTTTCTAAGGTAAGCCATATCAAAGTCTGTCTTACTGTTTTTCTTCCTGCACATGTCTCTCATCTTATCAAAGGACTTTATCCTTTTTTCCATTGTTTTAGGCCATCTTCCTATGTCTGTCTTTAAAGTTGAGTTTTCAGGTGGATCATAACCCTTTGAACATTCATGCATTCTTGCTAAAGTCTTCGCTGCAACCTTGACTTCATCTATATTATGAAAGTCACATTCCCTGCCTCTTATCCATGAGGATACAGTATATAAATCATCATTTACAGTAGCAAATGGATCGTCGTTCAAAGCAAGGTCACATTTATCTACATATGGAAATCCATTGTTAATTAAATGCTCCTTTGCTCCATACACAAATACTGCTTTCTGCTGTCCATAATTAAGTTTTTTAACACATTTATCGCCCTTATCAGTAATTGCATGGTATACTCCCCTTTTTGGTTTTAGCTCTAATATTTTCATACCAAACTGTCTTTCTATCTCTGATTCTCTCATCATAAACAGTCACCTCCCGTATATTTATATGTGCAAAAATTATTTATTAACACTTTTATGCATTCTAAAATATAATAATATGTAATCACTATACGAGGTTTATTATATGAATATTGCTATAGATGGAAGAGCCGCAAAATGGTATAGAGGCACAGGCATAGGCACTTATACTTATCAAATTATAAACAATCTTAATCAAATAGACTTTTTAAATAAGTATCAGGTCTTTCTTCCAGAAGATGTACGATTTGATTATAAATTCCGAAACAACTTTTCTCAGATGAAGTCAGCAGAAGAATGTAATTCAAACTTCTGGGAAGAAGTTAAAATTCCTAATATACTTCATGATGAAGATATAGATATTTATCATGTCCCACAGAATGGAGTTGGCCTTTCAAACTATATTCAATGCAAAAAAATAATAACACTTCATGACATAATACCTTTAAGGATGCCTGAGACATGTTCTGACAGATACCTTAAGATATTTAATAATATCATGCCTGAAATAATAAAAAATTGTGACGGTATAATAACAGTTTCAAATTTCTCTAAAGAAGATATCGCAAAAGAATTTAATTATCCTAAAAACAAGATATTTGTAACTTATCTAGCTTCAGAAGACTGCTATAGGCCTTTAGAAAAGGAACACTGTAAATCTGCTATAAAAGATAGATATTCAATAGATTCTGATTTTATTCTTTATGTAGGTGGTTTTAGCCCAAGAAAAAATATACTTTCACTTATTAATGCTTTTTCTCTTCTTAAAAGCAAGTACAAAAAAGATATAAAACTTGTGATAGCGGGCAAGAAGGGTATTTCATATTCCATATATAAAAAAAGAGTTTCAGATCTTAATCTCGATTCTTCTGTAATTTTTCCAGGATTTATAAGAATGGAGGATATGCCTTCATTATACAACTGTGCAAAACTTTTTGTTTATCCATCATTCTACGAAGGTTTTGGTCTTCCCCCTCTTGAAGCTATGGCCTGTGGTACTCCTGTAATTGCATCAAATACATCATCACTCCCAGAAATACTAAAAGACAGCGCAGTTTTATTAAATCCTAATGATACAGATAAACTTTATGAATCAATGTGCACTGTGCTTGAAGATTGCTCACTAAGAGAAAGACTAATCGAAAAAGGTCTCCAGCATTCATTGAAATACAACTGGAAAAAGACAGCATACGATACCATAGAAGCATACAAAAATACATTAGCACGATAAACCAAAATAGATTAGAGAGTAGAACTAAGAGAGAAGAGAAAAAGATGAAACTCCCCCAAGGGAGTTTCAAGATAAGTGGACACATTCCACTTAAAACTCTTTAAAGCTTGTGGTTTCAGTAGTTTGGATGTAGCACCTCCATTAAAGCTTAGCGAGCTAATTTCATCCTATTCTCTTATCTCTAATCTCATATCTCTAATCTTTTTCAGCTTATTGATTAAATATTTATAATAACTTGTCTATAAATTCTTTTCTGCTGTTTTCTTGACTTAGCTTGAGATTCATTACAGAGTTGAATGCCTCTTCACTCCAATCTTTCTTTTTGTAGTAGTAATTAAATATCAATTCAATAATATCGTTAGGATAACTTAAAAGCACCTTAAGCAGATGCTTTTCTTCATCTAGGAGTGGTGAAATCTCTTCATAATTATCAATAATAGTCTTATACATTTTTATATCGTAGTCTGAATTCTTTATACTCTTATTTATAAATTGTGCTATATCATTAACTCTGTAATTTATATTGCTATAGTCAAAATCAATAAAATAAGCCTTCTCGTCTTTTATTAAAATATTATGATATGCCAGATCATTATGACAAAACACTATAGAATCCCTATTATTATTAATTTTATCCATGTCAATCCTGGTAATATACTCAATACATCTTTTCATTGTCTGTATACATGAATCTACATTATCACAAAATTTTTCATCAAAATAATTCTTAAATTTATATATATCAACCATATTCTTAATACTTGTAAGCATATTTATTCTTTCTGTAAATTTGTGAGCTATATTTTTATAATCTACATCGCTTTTATCTGAGACATATTCTATACCAGCTCCTGCTTTATGAAACTGAGCAAGCCCTTTAGACGCAATCATTAAATCCATAGGATTTTCGACTGAACACTCCCGTCCTTCAATAAGATTTACAAGAACATAGTATTTCCCATTATACTCTTCTACTATTCTGCCAGATACAGACTTCTTATTTGACATCAAAAAACTATAATTTCTTCGTACATAATCTATAGAATTATTTATAAAACTATAGCGTTTCTTATCATAGTCTATATTCTTTAAAACATATTTATCTTTTCCACTCCTAATTATAAATACTTTTCTTAAAGGATATAAATCATCAACATCAATCCCCCATAAATCGAACAACTTAGTATCTAAATCATATTCAGTAAGATACTTTCTATACATATACCTTACTTTATTCAAATTTATCACCCTCCATCCATACATTACTTAAAGTCTCTTCTCTTAATATAGTTATTAAGTCTTTTAGTATAATATTCTATTGAATACTCTTTTCTTTTCTCCCTTTTTCTCTCACAAAGTTTCATAAAGTCTGAAGGATAATCAAGAATTAGATTGATAAATTCAAAACTAGTGTCATCTAATGATTCATTCTGAAGAAATTTATCAATAACTTTATGTTCATCATACTTAATATTCTTTCTTCTGCATTTTGTAACAAGATTTATAATGTCCCATTCAATCATATCAAGAGACATTTTCTTTATGCTGTTAATACATAAGCAGTTATCAAAATATAAGTTTTCAAGACTAGTATCGCCTAGACATACCTCATTATTTTTCATAGACCTATATATTAATTTCATATAAAAATTATTATCATCAAAATGAGCAAGTATTTTTTCAGCGTTTTCGAACATAGGGCTGCAGCATTTTACAAGAATCATATCAAATAAGTCATTTGCTCCTTTACGTCTCACTTCTTCAAAATATCTGTAATTTCTTTTTTCCTGAACTTTAAGCTTTTGTATCTTCTTACCTATATTGCTCTGAAGGGCAATAAGATACTCACCATCAATGTTTTGCATACTCTTATGAAAATTACATATGATATCTACCTGGTTCATTATCTTTTCCTCATCATACTGCTGTTTTATAAAAGACTCGCTACCAATATAATCTATCTGTCTTTCGCTTAGAAGTTTTTCAATTAAATTCACTAAACATCAACTCCTATACTTAAAGTTTCTAAATTCCTCTAAAAATTCTTCTCTATCTATGATATCTTCTTTATATGATGTTAATTTTTTCATAAAAAATTCTTCTCCCCACATTTGTTCTTCCCAATAATACTGTATTCCGACCTGCCAAAACTGCTGAGGAAACTTAATAAACGCTGACATAATAGGAATTTCTAAGCCTTCTACTATTTTTTTCTCACTATAACTATTTAATATGAATTTTGCAGTATTAATATTCCATCTTCCGTCTTTCATTGTTCTTATAAGCAAAGAAGATAAGTCATGTAAATGACTATCTAATATACAGTAGTCAAAATCAATTATTATTATTTTCCCATTCTTGTCCACAAGTACATTATGATGTGCATAATCATGGTGACAGAAACACAATTTCATAACTTCCTTATCCATGTACTCATAATATCCGCTGCCTTTAAGTTCCTCAATGGCATCCAGTCCACGCTTTATTTCATCATATATCATGCTTAAAAATAATTTATCAAATTCTGTTTTATGCGCCTTCTGATTAATCCGCTTTTCAAAATCTAGTATCTCATCTAATCTTGTCCTGAAAATCTCCGGCCACTTAAACCAGTAATTTCTTGGTTTCATATCTCTACTAAGGCAGAATCCTTCGCTGCATTTATGAAGTTCCGCCAACTTTGTAGCAGCCTTCTTTAAATCAAAAGGATTATCATAATTGCTAAGTCTGGAATTTATCCAGGGAATAAGATACGCATATTTACCGTTAAAATCTATATAATCCTTGCCATCAACGCTCCTTACAAACTTTGGCACTCTGTCGAAATTTCTTTTTTGCAGATGATTCATTGCCCCAAGAATAAATTTCAGATGTGGAAGTTCGTATTGTATCTTTTTAAGACAATATGAACCATTATCCGTCTTTATCTTATAAATATTTTTCAGTTCTATGCAGTCTGATGCTGAAATATCATAATTATTTTTTATTATAGAAAGCACTTCATCCTTTTTCATTTTAATTTCTCCAAAAAGCAATCAATATACATTATATGTATATTTTTTATTTTAGTTCACAAATCTTTACCTACTGAATAATAATAATATAGAGAAGTTTATGGAGTGATTTTTATATGAACATTGCAATTGATGCAAGAAGTGTTACATGGGCAAAAGGAAGCGGTATAGGAACATATACTTCAAATATAATAAATGAAATTCAAAAGATCAGCGTAGACTATAATTATCTCCTGTTTTGGTGTGATAAAGATTATAAAAATATAAGCAACAACAGAATTAAAAACATGATTTTATCAAAAAAGCACACAAATTTTTTTGATAAAATATATATACCTAACAGCCTAAAAAATAATAACATAGATTTATATCATATACCCCAGAATGGAATAGGGCTTAATGAATCTATAGATTGCAAAAAAATAGTAACTGTTCATGATCTTATACCTTATGTCCTTCCAGAAACAGTTGGACCAGGCTATCTGAAAAACTTTCTTGAATCAATGCCCAAAATAATAGAATTATGTGATGGTATTTTAACCGTCTCTGAATATTCCAAAAGAGATATACTTAAATTTTTTCCAGCTTTCCCTGAAGAAAAAATATATGTAACTCCACTTGCGGCTAATGAAAAATATAAACTACTTAATAAAAATAAATGTAAAAAAAGAATACAGAATCTATATAAATTTGATACAGACTACATCTTGTATATAGGTGGGTTCAGTTCAAGAAAAAATGTAAAGATGATTATAGATTCCCTAAAGGAATCATTGTCAAGCCTTAAGTCAGAAGTTAAACTGCTTATAGCTGGATCATTAAAGGATGAGGGATTAAACTTAAAAAAATACTGCAGTGATATAAATATGGATGATAACGTACTTTTTATAGGATATGCTGACGAAGATCTTCTTCCTATTCTATATAATGGCTGTACTGCATTTATTTACCCATCTTTATATGAAGGCTTCGGGCTTCCACCTTTAGAAGCTATGCACTGTGGAGCACCAGTAATAACATCCAATACAACTTCTATTCCCGAAGTCGTTTCAGACTGTGGACTACTTATAGATCCAACCTCACAATCCCAACTTTCAGAATCTATTGTTAAACTACTTAATGATATAGAACTACAACAGCAGTATCAACTTTTAGGACTTATGAGAAGTAAACACTTTTCATGGCATAACACAGCTTTAAATACAATAAAAGTATACACAGAAGTCTTAAATTCACCTAAGGATCCAGAATAAAAAAGAGCTGCAAGACATATTCCGAAGCCTCCGTCGTTCCCTGCGGTCTCTCCAAGTCGTTTCTTCATATGTCTTGCAGCCCTTGAATTACTAAAGGATGAAACTCCTCTGTAGTTTCAAAATGGAGGTTTCACCTCCAAACCTCTAAAATTGAACATTCTAGTGGTTTGGAGGCGTTGCCTCCATGTTAAATATTTATTCATGCGCTTGCCACATGAATTATTTCCTTACCTTGTACCTGTGACTTTTGACCTTTGACCTAAGAGATAAATTTCAATATATAATTTTTATTTTGTTTTACTTTCCAATAAGCGAATCGTAGTTATCTTTAATATAATTTACTATTTCCATCTTATTGTAAACTACGTCTTCTTTAAGTGCAATTGATGATAATCTTGATAATACTTTATCGTCCTTAAAAGCGCTATATTTCTTATCAAATAATTTTATATTATAGACATTTCTTAAAGCTGGAAATATATTATACTCTTTCAATCCTTCTATAGCATTTTTATCAGTGCTTAAATATTTTAGGAATTGCACAAGTCCTGATATATTCTCAGATTGTTCTGTAACTATAAGATTACTTCCCTCTCCAGAAACAAATGTGTTTCCACCAATATTAGCAGCCGGAACATTAGTAACAACGTATTCCTTATCATTATTTTTTCCTGACAATTCAATAATATCTTTATATGTTCCTATACCTGCCACAGAATTTGAACTTTTTTCGGTAATCTGTAATGCATGTTTCGTCTTAAGATTATTAATTATCAGCTTTGCACGACTTATCGTAGAATTATAATCACTTAAATAGAAATACTCATCATTATTCTTAAGCTGCATAACAAGAATCTCAAACAATTCTATACACTGCTGCTTATTCATCTTAAATAACACATCTTTACCATTAGATTTTGAATATATTTCACTTCCTACAGTGCATACATCCTCCCATGTCTTTAGATTCTCTTTTGTATAACCATACTCAATAAGTTTTTTTTCATCAATAACAAGCACCATTGGACTACTTGATAAAGGTATACCGTACATGTTTTTATTAATCTTAACTTCATGTACTCTTGATTCAGTATAACTACTGCTTAATTCAAAAATCTCACTATTTACGTTTCTAAAAGAATCTTTATTGTCTTTGTATACATTAAGCATACTGCTACCCTTAAGCACTACGGCTGAAGGCATATCTACGCTCTTATTAACTTTATTTTTAAGATATTTAACTATATAATTTTCTGAATCTACAAGCTTTACTTCTATTTCAATAAGCTTATTATGTTGCATAAACTTCTTAGCTACATCGTTTAAATAAGGATAATATACTCCATCAGCCCATATAGTAAACTGGCCATATGGCTTATCCTCGAAAAACGATGAAAATAAGCTACATCCATTTAAACTTACTGATAAAAATAAAATCATTAGTATAGAAATCAAACGCTTCACATCGTCACCACTTTCACTATATCTACTATATCTGATTATACACTAGAATATCTTATAAATACAATTATAAGGCCTTCTTATGATTTCATAATAGTGAATTTTAGCAAAAAAGACCACTGCATTTTTATGCCATGGTCTTTTTTATCAATATATTTATAACCATATAAATATATAATGTTAGCCTCTTGAAAATTCTTCATTTCCTTTTCCATTAAAGTCTTTGTTCCAAGCTTCCTCTGCAACTGGTGCAAAATCATCTGCGAGTTTCTGAATCTTCTTCTGGAATTCCTCATCATGAAGCATTGCATCAACACTTGGATCTGTAGCGTGTGCATTACATGTTGAAGCAACTTCTCTAATTACATGTGGATTATCAATCATCATACAAGGTCTTAACATATTTTTATTATATGGCTGTCTGTGTCTTAAAGTTTTAAATAAGTTTCCTCTGAAAATATCTATTAAGTCTTTGCTCCTTATATTATCAACTGCTATATGCGCAAAAATACAAGGTTCTACATCACCATCAGCATTTATATGGCAATAATATTTGCCAGCTATACATCCACCAACATATGGAGCATCATTGAAGAAATCAATAGTAAAGTAAGGCATTGTAGTTCTTATCTTTCTAGTCCTTCTTCCAAGTTCAATTCTCTGCTCTGGGGTAAGCATATTATTTAGATCTGGTTTTTCACCAACTGGCATGTAAATAAAATACCAGCTCATTCTTGCACCCTTCTCTATTAGCATGTTAATGAATTCTGGTGAAGTAACTGTATCAACGTTATTTCTAGCTGTTGCTGATGATACACCAAATGGAATACCCTTATCATGCAAGAAATCCATTGACTGCATAACTCTCTTGAATGTGCCTTGTCCTCTTCTTGCATCAGTTTCCTTTTCGAATCCTTCAAGTGATAGCATTGGCATTACATTACCCAGTTTAGATATCTTCTCAGCCACTTCTTCTGTTATTAAGGATCCATTTGTAAATGGAGTGAATTGAATATCAGAATACTTTTCATATATTTTCCACATATAATCTACAAAAAAAGGTTCTCCCCCTAATACGACTATATAATGTATTCCTAGTTCTCTCGCTTGCCCAACTATTTTATCAACCTCTTCATATTTAAGCCCTGAATCCTTTGGATAATTTGCTGCATAACAGCCTGTACAATGTTTATTGCATCTCATTGATGGACTAATCAACAATACAAATGGAATCTTTGTATCTTCTTTTTCCATCCACTTTTCTCTTTTAGGAATACCATTCCATATAGCATTTGCTAAAAAATTAGTAAAGAATTTTTTTAGACAATTCTTATTAGTATTTATTAATATATCATTGATAAATTCATGTACTGATGGCATGTCATTATAATAGCTCTGCACATTAGCAATTCCTCTCTTAGAATCTTCATCTTTAGATAGTTTCTTTATAAGTCCAAAAATCCTATTAATATTTTTCTCTGGATTATCACTTTTATCAAGTATGTCGCAAACTGTGCCAATAATCCTTTCTTTTGCTACTTTTTCAGCATTCTCAACTATTTTCATATAATTCCCCTACCTTTCATATTTTATCCCCACTTGTCATTACACTTAATATTACTGTCATAATTTAATTTTAAAATAAAACCTATATATAATGTATTTATTATTTTTATTTTCATAATATACATATATGACTTTAATGCATTAATATATTTATACTATGAACAATTAAAAGGAGCTTTTATGAATAAAGATAATATTGAGTATATCGGCATAACACCTCTTGATGAAATCAGCGAGGATTTTTTCACAGACATATCAATAATGCCTTATAATAATTTCTTCTTCATAAAAAGAAAAAATCCTTCTGTAAAATATATAATTAGGTTATCAGTTGATTATTCATCATCGCATATATCGATAAACTCATTTAAGAATTATAAAATTTTATATATTAGCGGATATCAAGATATCTCTATTGATTTTATAAATGACGATAACAGACGCTCATCAATAACAAAGAATTATCCCTTAATGCTGAACTGTGTACTGCCACATGATTTGCTTGATTATAAACTTTATCTTATATCTGCAGCAGTATACCCTGTGGAAAAACGAATCATAGAAGCTAAATTTAACTTTGCCATATGTTACTCTAGGAAATCATCATCTAAAAAAAATACAATAGATACGGAAGCTTTATCTATTGCTAATATAGAGCCAGAACCATCAATCTCATCCGTAAAAGAAATTGTTAATATTGATGAAGAATATATGTAGGAGGATTTTTATGAAAATATGCATAGATGGTATAGGAGCTTCAAAATTAAGCGGTACAGATATGTTTTCATATACACGTGAACTTCTATCAACTATAAATTCAAGTAACAAATTCACACAGGTTTTTACTGTATGGGACAACTTTCCCCTAAAAAAATATTTTGTTCGTCTGCAGAACATAAATTATATTCCTTTAAATATAGATAGGACCTCATCAAATTATGATGATCTTGTCAGCTTTTTAAAAGAAAGCAGTATTGATATTTACCACTCTCCGAATAATGGATTCAGTATTCCTAAAGAAAAATACTGCAGATATATCTGTACTATCCATTCACTATACCCTGTTAAACATAAAAAGTTTACTGATGAATCTTATTACAATAAATTTACTAGCATAGTCCCAAATTCATTAGAAAACTGCGATAAAATAATAGCTGTTTCAGAATTTACAAAACAAGAACTTATATCAGAGTACAATGCTGATGAAAATAAAATAGCAGTAGTAAACCCTAAATGCAGCCCAATATTTATTAATATGGGAACTGACTTTTCACTAAGTTTTTTGAAAAAACACTACAATATATCAAGACCATTTATATTCTATGCTGGGAGTATCACTGAGAGAAAAATGCTTGATAAAATAATTATGCTGCTAAAAGAAATTAATAAGAAAAATAATAATATAGACTTAGTTATAGCCGGATGCTATAAAGGAAAACGCGAACCATACTATAAGAAAATAAAAGACCTTATAATTGAAAATCACCTTGAAGACAATGTGCATTTTCTAGGTAAGATAAAGTTTTCTCATATGCCAGTGTTCTACACTGCAGCCATATGTACAATTGACTTTTCAACATATAATGATTTTCCGCTATCAATTATTGAAGCAATAAACTGTTCATCTTTTGTTCTCTGCAATAAAACACCTACAAATACTACTCTTCTAAAAAAAGCAGTAGTCTATACTAATTTTGATGACTTTAATCTTGCTTCAGACATTATTGTATCAGCTGAAAATGATATTAACGTAAAGATGAAAATAATTTCACTTTTATCAAAACCCGTACTAACTACAGACGAAGACACTTTAGCTATATATGACTAAAATTAATGCATAGCGCATAACAAAGGATTAAACTTTCAAACGGTAGTTTCAAAATAAGGAGGACAAGTTCTCCTTAAAATCATTTAATGTTCACCATCTCAGAGATTTGTGGATTTGCCTCCATTAAAACTATAGAAATTAGCAAAGCTAATTACCGCCTTTACTATGGGTTATTCTCTATAAATTATGAAGCAAAAAGAGACTGTATGAACAAACTATGCTGTTCATACAGTCTCTTTTTCATATTTGGTAGCCTGTGGGAGAATCGAACTCCCGATTTCACCGTGAGAGGGTGACGTCTTAACCACTTGACCAACAGGCCCTGCTAATATGACATATTTTATTATATCACCTTATTTGGAAATGTCAATATTTTATTCCAAATTACAAAAAATGTTCAACCTTATTCAATTATTAATCATTGACATAACAATTGTATCTTCATAATTCTTGCTTATTCTATTAAAGAAATGATCCTTCATTTTTATCTTTTCATCAAATTTAATTTTGCTACACATATTTATGCATGCATAGTTACTTTCACTAACAGTAATTATAATCTTATGAAATCCATATTCATTGAACATACTTTTCTTTACGCCACTAATAACTTTCTGCATTATACCAATGCCTCTATATTTCTTATCTAATATGAAACCTATTTCACATCTGTCATCAACAAAAGAAATATTATGAATAGAAAATAGTCCTACAGTTTCTTTCATAGTCCTGCTATATATAACAAAATCAACTCTCTGCTTTATCACATACTTAGCATAAAAATTATCAATGAGATTTTTCGCCTCTTTCCTGTTTCCTATGGTAGGTATCCTTGTTATTTCCCCAATAAATTCATCACTACATATACTGCATATTGCATTTATATCACTTTTCCCAGGCCTTCTTAAAATATAATCTTCATATTGAAGTTCTGGGTAATTATAAAACATATCTAAAATTCTGCTATTCATATTTAAATTTCTCATATATTGCTTATATAACTATAATATTATAGTTATATATAAAAAATGCTGAATGATTCACATTCAGCATTTTGTTATACTTTATTAATTAGGACTTACCTCTAATTTAAGAGATAATGTTAATTTCTTACCATCTCTAGATACAACAACCTTAACTACATCACCATTATTATGTTTAGCTTTTATTGTATTAATTTCATCAACTGTCTTTACAGTCTTTCCATCAAAAGATGTAATAACATCTCCTCTCTGTATACCTGCTTTTGCTGCAGCACTGAAGTTTTCTACAGAATTAACCCATACTCCCACTGGAATGTTGTGCTGTTTTGATGTAGTTTCATCTACAGCTATACCGCTTATGCCTATCTTTAATAAAGGCTTAGATAAAGATGAGATTCTTTCTTTAGCTGTGTTTATAGGAATTGAGAATCCAAATCCTTCAACTCCTGATTCAGAAATCTTAGCAGTGTTTATTCCTATAACCTTCCCTTCTGAATTAATTAATGGTCCGCCACTGTTTCCTGGATTTATAGCTGCATCTGTCTGTATATAGTTTGATGTTTTGCCATCACTGCTTTTTACAGTTCTATTTACAGCACTGATAATACCTTTTGTTACTGTTCCAGTAAACTGTTCTCCAAGAGGACTTCCTATTGCTATTACTTCTTCTCCTGCCTGTATCTTTTCTGAATCTCCAAGCTCGGCAACTCCTGGAATTTTAACATTTGAATCTGTAATCTTAACCATTGCAAGATCCTGTGATGCATCATAGTTTATCACTTTTGCATTAGCTTCTTTGCCAGTGCTTAATATTACTTTTACAGTACTTGCACCTTGTACAACGTGGTAATTTGTTATAATGCTTCCTTCTTTATCAATTATGAATCCAGAGCCAACTCCTGACTGCTGCTCCTGCTGTCCGAATACACCTGACACAATTGATTTTGTTGATACTGTAACTACTGCAGGTTTAACCTTGTTTACAGCATCAACAACTGACATAGCGCCAGTCGTTGATGAAAACTTAGGTGACTCATAAACAACTTTTTTTACACTTGATCTATCTAATACATCTGTATTCCTACTTAGAAATATTGTAGCACCTGCACCAGCAGCTCCGCCTACTAAAGTACATATTAGTGCTCCACATACAATAGCAGCAATCTTTTTTCCAAATCCGTCTCTGCTCTTTTTAATCTTTGTTTTCTTAGGCTTTTTACTACTTTGGGCATTAAAGTTATTATATGGATTTTCGAACTTTTCTTCCTGTGAAGAGTAATAAGTATTTTTATTAGAAGTATTATTATTATTTCTTATATCATACACTCTGTCTGTTGCAAATCTGCTATCTATTTGATATATATTATCATTGTCGTAGGGCTTATTTGAACTTTCATCTTCATGTTTTTTAAAATTATCTTCTGGTGTTACATTTTCTCCATTTTCATTGATTATTATAAAATCCTTATTTTCATCATTATTCATATATATAAACCTCCATTACTTATAGTCCATTTACTATACTTATATAGTAAACTAGTTTTATGGCAATATAATGTCAATTTCAAAAAATTTAACGGAGCGATTCTAATTTCTTTTTAACAGAATATTTTTTCGAGAACTCCTTTACAGCATTGGCAATAATTTCACTTTTATCACCTGATATTATATCCTTATCTGAAGATATTTCTATTATATTTTGATTTGCTGCATCAGTAAGTTCCTTTAGCTTTTCCTGCTGCTCTTTAAACTTGCTTTTATTTGAAACTATAAACAAAGGCTTTCCCTTAAGCATTTCTTTTGTCTGGAAATTTGCTTTATTAGAATCAGAAAAATCTATTATATTATTAAGTTCATTATAATAAGCCGAATTATAATGGCTTCCTATCCTGTGAGCATTAAAATCTTCCATATCCTTATCTGAGAATCCATCAAATACACCTGCAGGATTTTTTGTAAGTTTCAGCTTATTTAATACTGCTGTCAAAGATAAAAATGAACCTCTATATTCTATAGATTTTCTCAATTTTTGTTTTCTATACTTTTTAATATAATCATCATTATCAAAATAATCTACATTAAGTGGATTAATAAGTATCATTCCCTCTACATCATCTGGATAAAGCTTTGCAAAAGCCGTCATCACAAGGCTTCCATACTCTTCTCCTACAAGAAGATATGGTGAAGACTGACCTGACTTCTTTAAGATCATCTTTAATGTCCTTGCCTGCTCTTCAATATTCATCTTTTCATAATCATTGAATCCATATCCTGATCTGTCATACATAAATAACTTACCATCAAAATCAACCCCTAATGACTTAACAAGATTATTCCACTGCTCTTTGCTGCTTCCTAATGCAGCGTCACATATCACTGTATAATCTCCACTGCCTCTTGCATTAAAGTGATACTGGTTATTGTTAACCCTTACGAAACTATCACGTGATTTCACATTTTCAGCAGTATATTTCGTAATTATAACCTGACCCAAAGCACCGAAAGCAATAAGCATGATCATTGTAAAAATAATAATTTCAAAAAGTTTATTAGTATTTTTCTTTCGTTTTGTCTTCAGCCTGTGAAGACCATTAGAATAAGGTATAAACTTCATAAAATAAGCCCTCCTTATCTCTCACCTAACCTTAAATTTGGTTTTGCATTTATATCAAGTGGTGCTACATTTTCTTTTAATAATTCAAAATATGCTGCACTTCCAATCATTGCTGCATTGTCTGTACATAATATCGGTGCTGGGAAAAGCACTTCTATTCCTCTCTTTTTACCTGCCTCAGTAAGGCTTTCTCTAAGCTTTGAATTCGAAGCCACTCCACCTGCTATAGCTATTTTATGCACATCCCTTGTTGTACATGTCTTAATAACATTTTCCGTAAGAACATCAACTACAGCTTTCTGAAATGATGCAGCAACATCTGCTGTATTTATTTCTTCACCAGTCATATTCATTTTATTAATATAATTTAAAACAGCAGATTTTACACCACTAAATGAAAAATCAAGACTATTGTCATGGAAATTAGCCTTAGGGAATTTCATAGCATTCTCATTTCCCTGTTTTGATATTTTATCTATTTTGGGACCGCCAGGATATCCTAGTCCGATTGCTCTTGCTACCTTATCGAAAGCTTCACCTGCTGCATCATCTCTTGTTTCACCAATTATCTCAAATTCTCCATAATCCTTCATATGAACTATAAACGTATGTCCTCCTGAAACTACAAGGCATACGAAAGGTGGTTTTAAATCTTTATGCTGAATAAAGTTTGCACAGATATGTCCTTCAATATGGTTTACTCCTATAAGTGGAACATTTAATGAATATGCAAGACCTTTAGCATACTGAAGTCCCACTAATAATGCACCAACAAGACCTGGACCATAAGTTACTCCTACTGCATCAATATCATCAAGTGTCACTCCTGCTTCTTCTAGGGCCTGCGAAACAACAATATTTATTGCTTCAATATGTTTTCTTGATGCTACTTCAGGAACTACTCCTCCAAACTTTGTATGTATATCTATTTGTGATGAGATTACATTTGAAAGTACTTCTCTTCCATTAACTACTACAGCAGCTGCAGTTTCATCACAACTGCTTTCTATTGCAAGTATTATCTTTTTTTTCATACTATATACCCCGTTTTCTTATCATTTATAACACTTGTATTATACTTTAATGGAAATCTATATTCAATTAATATTAAAAAATATAATTATTTCTTAATTTCTTTTTCTTGTTTTTACTGCTGATATAATCTAATATATTATTAGGAACGTTTGTTCTGCAATTTTATTAATATAAGGTGAAATAATGAATAGTAATTATGCAAAAATTATAGTAAAAGGTTCTCCCATTACAAAGTCAAATTTTAAGCTTTTTAATGCTCAGGGAAGAGCTATACTTCCAAAAAATTCAGGACTTTATCATGACAGATATGCAATTTATGAAGAGCAGATAGCTCTTGAAGCACGCGCTCAAAATCCAAATGTTATTTTTACTGAGTCATTAATTGCTGTGCTTAAAGTATATTATAAAAGTGAAAAAAGACACCCTGATACAATAAACATAACAAAAAGTATTTTTGATGGCATAGAAAAAAGTGGCATAATCATTAACGATGTTCAGATAAGAAAAATAATAACTGAAGAATATTATGATAAAGAAAATCCACGATTTGAACTAGAGCTTTATGCTGAAAGCTGCTACTCACTAGATTTTTCAATAAAAGAAAAAGAAATTAAAGGTACACCTGTAATATTCAAACCATCAATCAACAGTCAGCAGAAAAATGTAAAAAAGACACCTTCTCAAAAGACATCTGCATCTAGCACCAACGTATGTGCCATATGCAGCAAGCCATTAAAAGAAGGCGACTATATATCAGCAGATAACGGAAAAACACTAATCTGTAAATCCTGCTTCAAAAAAGCATTCTAATAATTCATAGTTCATAGATCATAATTCATAATGAAGGATGAAACTCCAAAGGAGTTTCAAAATGGAGGCTCTGCCTCCATTTTGATTTAGAAATTAGTGAGCGCAGAGAGCTTATTTCTTCCTATTCTCTTATCTCTATTCTCTTATCTCTACTCTCATATCTCTAATCTTTTAAAATATTCTCTATTAGTAAAAATATAAATCAAAATACGAAAACATCTTAATGCATCATAGTATTTATTTTACAGATGTACTCTGCAGCATTTTTACCTGTCTGTATACCTTCTATAGTAGTATCATCAGCATAACCATAACTATGTACTGCATTTCCGCAAGCAAATATTTCTCTTCTATTTGTACTCATCTTATCATCTACTATTGGCGCACCATTTGTATACATATCAACATTAATATTTTTAAGAAGATCAGTTTCTGGCATCAGGTCAACTGTAACAAGCACACAATCGCATTCTATTTCATTAGAATACATATCATCCTGTGAGTTCACACCTGATACTTTTATCTTTTCAATTCTCTCTTTTCCAATAAGATCAGTAATAGCAGATGATGTAATCACTGGTATATTAAATGTATCTATGATGCTTTTTATCTCTCTGCTCTTACATATCACTTCATCCTCTTCCTCAACAATCGCTTTAATACGCGCGCCCTCAACAATAAGTCTTCTTGCTATAATAAGTGCTATCTCATTGCTACCTACTATTACTATATCTTTACCTGGAAGATATCCATGAATATTTACAAACTGTTGTGCAGTACCTATAGCATACACTCCTGTTATTTTACTATTTATTATATTAACTCTCCCAGTATACTTTTCTCTGCTTCCAGTTGCTATTATAATTGCCTTGCCTTTAACCTTCTGCATGCCATCATCAGGATTTACAAATGTAACAACATTTTCGTGGTTAATTCTAAGCACCATAGTGCTTAAACGACATTCTACATTAAGTGCTTTTAAATCAGTCTTTAAATAGTCTACATATTCCGGGCCTGTAATTTTAGTTCCAAGAACTTTCTTGCCAAAGCCATTGTGAATACATAAATTCACTGTTCCTCCAAGTCTCTCTTCACGCTCCAGGATTAAAATATCTTTAACACCATTTTGTTTGGCCCCCATAGCTGCAGACATTCCTGCAACACCACCACCTATTATTATTAACTCATACTCTTTCAAAACTTAATGCATTAAAGGCTGTTTTTTAACTACTTCCACCTTAATGCTCCCTCCTCATAACATAATATAGTAACTAATGTTCATTAGTTATTTCTTTATAACTGCCGTGAGACTTAAATGCTTTACTCCAAGAATCAGTAAATTCATTACTAGCCCATTCTGCCATAACCATACTCTCTCCATCTTTTAACATTATAGTCTGCAATGGCTCCCTATCAAGTTCTCCATTTTTTATTTCATAAACTAAAAGTTTATTTGATGTCATTACTATTGCAATTCTTGAAGTAGGTGATGTTACCGCATCAAGTGCATTTGGAACCCTATCTTTTATTACAGACCATCCAATACATAACCTATCATACATTAAAAATTTTTTAGTTGGCAAAAGATTAAGATCAAAATCATGATAAGTCTTGCCATCACTTATTCTAGCTTCTAGAGCCCAGTAACCATTCTTTCTCACCATTGCAAAACTTTCCGGATCAGATTTATATACTTTTTTATCACGGGTATTAATTACTTTAACAGAGTCTTCATATGATTTTAACGCATTCTTTCCTAGAATATCAATAGATATACCTGTACTTAAATTAGGATTATCTAATGGAAGTGTCTTCAACTGCTCATAATCTCCTGCAAAAGAATATCCCTCATAATATTGTGCAGAAAAATAATCATTACTTACAAATAAAATATCCATGTACCTCTGCTTCATATCTCTCTTCATATTAGGCATACTATCAGCAATGGTACCACTGTTATCATTGTGAACATTTTTCTCAGATTGTTCTTTTGAACCATTTACAATATTAGTACAAACTATTTCTTCACGTGAATTACCCTCTATCGTATGATTTTGATTAACTGATAATACAGTAAAACCTTTTAATCTAGGAACAAATAAATCTTCTTTTTCAAGAACTGGATTAAGTTTGTTATCATTAAATGAAATCCACAATGTTCTATAATCCTGCTTAAGCTCATTTGTTGAATCATCCTTATATCTACTTCCTTTAAGTCCAATAAATACACCTGTAGAACTATTATATGAATTAGAACTAGAATACTGATTAACATTTGCTTTCTGCTGATTATTATCACTCTTAATTTCTGGAAGCTTGTAATTCATATCACTTATCTTTACTACTTTATACAATACACCATGGTGATATATATATGCATTCATGTTATCACTGGCAATAACTTCGCAGAACATAGTATTATTCTGATATACAGAAATTATATTTATAACACTTTTATCTTTAATATTTAGGCTATTAAAATCAATGTCATAATTATATAAAAGATAATGATTAGAGTAATCCTTCTTTAACTTCTTTAATTTTGTCTTTGGATCCATCAGCGTATTAGTGCCTATAGTTGCCATACTATCACAGAAACTTATAGATATATTCATAAGTTCACTTTTGTCCATATTACCACATGCATTTTTATCAAGTATCTGCACATCTGTTACTTTCCATACTCCATTAATATACTGACCATCTAACTTAGGATGTAACACAAAATCACCACTGGAATTAATATTTATTTTGCTGCATGATATAACATTAAAACAAAGACTTAATAGAAAAACTAATGCTAAAACTTTTTTAATCCTGTTCATCTACAACTTCATTCCTATCTGTAATCATTGGTATTTTAACAGTGATTTTTGTACCCTTGCCCAATTCACTTTCAATATCAAATGTTCCATTATGCAGCTTAATAATTTCATCACATATTGAAAGTCCAATACCATTCTGTGATTTTGAATTTTTACCTTTATAGAATTTTTCTTTAACACGTGGTAGTTCCTCTTTACTTATTCCACAGCCGTTATCCTCAACAGTCATAACAAGATTACTACTATCTGTTATAACATTTAGAAACACAAATCCACCACTCTTATTAAACTTAATAGCATTATCTACAAGGTTAAGAAGTATCTGTTTTATTCTGTCTGGATCCATATATACTTCTGGAATATTAGGTTGACAGAAAACCTGAAAATCAACATTTTCTCTTTTTGCTCTAGGAGTAAGGTAATTCTTAATATAATTAACGTTATCTTCTATACTTTCAAATCTCTTTTTAAGTTTCATATTACCAGAAGTAAGTCTTGAGAAATCAAGTAGTTCCTCAACCATATTAGTAAGTCTGTCCGTTTCCTTTTCTATAATGTCAAATCCCATTGATAAAGTCTGCTTATCTGTCTCACTACTATTCAATGTAATTATCCATCCTTTTATTGCAGTAAGTGGAGTTCTTAATTCATGAGACACAGATGAAATAAATTCATTTTTAAGCTTTTCCCTTTTTACAATTTCATCAGCCATAAAGTTAAATGTATCTGACAGCTTTCCCAGTTCATCATGAACAGTAAGTTCACTTCTGACATCTAGTTCACCTTCAGCATATTTCTCTGCAACATTTGTAAGACTCTTAATAGGATCGACAATTGTGCCTGCTAGGAAATAGCTTATTATTGCACCAACTATAATAACTATAGTTCCTATAGCAACGAATAAAATAGTTATAGATTTAATGGTACTATTAACCTCTGATAATGAAGTAATATACCTAAGTACTCCTACTACCTTTTCACCATCTTTTAATGGATATGAAACAGCAAGCACTTCATCCTTATAGTACTTCTCTCTCCCTATCCAGCTTGAAGAATTTCCTTTAAGTGCTTCTTTAACATCGAGAGGCTCCTTTACTTCTTGTTTATCTATAACAGCAATAGAATCCATAAGCAAATTTCCATTTACATCAAAAATCTCTACCTGTGCATTTGTTGTGTTCCAAAACGCATCAACATTACTTGATACATTTTCTTCAAGGCTTCTATAAGAATAATATTTGCTATACAACTCAGAAGATATTTTTAACTGATTTAAAAGAATTGCTTCAGTATTATTTCGATAATGATTTCTCAGTAAAACCATAAATAAAATCTGAAGCATAACAACAATAATAATTATGATAGTAATAAAACTAAGAACTACCTTGTTCTTCAAACTCTTCATTGTTTAACCTGCTTCCACCTATAACCAGTCCCCCAAACAGTCTCAATATACATAGGTTCTGAAGATTTATCTTCTATCTTTGCCCTAAGCCTTCTGATATTTACATCAACAATTTTAGAATCGCCAAAGAAGTCAATTCCCCATACAAGATTTAAAAGTTCATCTCTACTAAAAGCCTTTCCAGGGTTTTCAAGGAATATCTTCATAAGCATAAACTCTTTAGGTGTAAGATCTATCTCAGATTTATTTTTATATAAAGTCTTTGAATATAAATCAAGCTTGAATGGCTGTATCTCAATAGTATTCTCATTCTTTTCTTCTTTATCTCCTTGTATTCGTCTAAGAAGAGCTTTTACCCTCAATGTTACTTCGATAGGATTGAATGGCTTCACAATATAATCATCTGCACCATATTCAAGTCCCATTATTTTGTCCATATCCTGACCTTTAGCTGTAAGCATAATTATACCAATCTTATTAAACTTTTTTCTTAATTCATTACATACCTGATATCCATCAATTCCTGGAAGCATCACATCAAGAATTGCTACATCCGGTTTCTCAAGTAATGCCTTTCTTATACCTTCTTCTCCTGTACCTGCTTCTATAACCTGAAAATTACTTCTTTCAAAATTTATTTTTAAAAATCCTCGTATACTTATTTCATCTTCAACTAAAAGTATCTTTTCCACTTTAGAATTTACCCCCTACTTCGTTATCATACACACTCCTTTATTATATCATTGTATTAATCTTTATCCTATAGTTCTAAATTCATATCCTTCTTTTTTTAAATAATCAATTATACTTGGTAATGCTTCAACAGTTGACTGTTTACCCTGAGTATCATGCATAAGAACAACAATTGCTTCCTTATTTCCAAGTGTATTTTTAAAGAAGTCAAATAATTGCGCACTATTTCTTTTCTCACGCTTTGCATCTCCATTTTCTACATTCCAGTCTATTGAATAGTACTGCTTTTCTTCAAATACCTTATCCAATTTATCTGTTCCCTTCCAAGACATATGTCCACCTGGCATTCTCACTACATTAGTATGAAAGTCTTGTCCAAGAATCTCTTTTAATTTATTATTAGTTTTATCTACATCTTCCATAAATGCTTTTGCATCTACATGTCCACCTGGATATAGCTTATGATAATCGTGACTGAATGTGTGGTTTCCTATAGCATGTCCTTCTGCAATTTCTCTTTTTATAACATCGGCGTCTTTGCTTGATGTTAACTCCTGACCCATTATAAAGAAAGTGGCTTTTACCTCTTTCTCTTTTAGTATATCTAGTATCTTAGTTGTATTAGCTACTGATGGACCATCATCGAATGTAAGATAAGCAACCTTTTTTCCATCATTCTTACCTGTATTAATTATCTTTTGAACTTTTGCTGGATCATCAGCAAATGATTGTCCTACTTGTGAATAATTTTTGCCCTTTATAGGAAGAGTCTTGTTCTTCTCCTTTTCCTCTTTTTCTTTCTTTTCTTTTTCTTGCTTGTCTTTATTTTCTTTGATACTCTGCTCATTAGTTTTAGCAGAAGCCTGTTTTATGTCTTTATTAGCTTTAATATTAAACATTGCTTTAAAGATAACTGTACCTAATATAATTAATGTTATCGTAAATAGTAATGTAAGCATTCTTCTTTTTTTAATTCTATCTGCAAATATTTTATCTTTTTTCATAGTTCCTCCATATACATAAAAAAACATTATTATATATATTAATTTTACTCAATATTACAATCTTATTATATACTTTATATTTAAAATTTTTATTACAATTCAATAAACTTATATTTCAAATTGGTTACATATTTTTATTCTTATTTTTCAAAATATCATTATATTATTAAAAATATCGCCAATTACATTATGGATTTTTTTGATTATTCAAATCCTTAAATGAGTTTTTTATATAAAAAAAACTGATTTAAGGATTTCATGAAAAAATCTTTAAATCAGTTTTCTTTAAAAATGGCTCCGCGAAGAGGACTCGAACCTCCAACCTATCGGTTAACAGCCGAGTGCTCCACCATTGAGCTATCGCGGAACATTATCTTCTCTTTATAAAGAGAAAACCTGGCTACCACTTACTCTCCCACACGGTCTCCCATGCAGTACCATCAGCTGTAATTGGCTTAACCATCCTGTTCGGAATGGGAAGGGGTGTAACCCAAAAACACATCATAACCAGATATAAGTTTTGTCAAAATCTACGATTTTGCCAACAAAACTTTACTCCTCAGCTTTGCTGAGAGAGTATCCTTTATCTACTCCAAATCTCCGATTTGGCTTAGCGGAAGTTACTCATTCGAACTCAGTGAGAAGGAGTTTCCTTTTCTTCTTTGTTCATAACTTCTATTACTCAAAGAACAAAATGTTCTTTCAAAATTGCATACAAGTTCTATTACATTTTCAATTTGGTCAAGCCCTCGATCTATTAGTATCAGTCAGCTAAATATGTTACCACACTTACACCTCTGACCTATCAACCTTGTGTTCTTCAAGGGATCTTACTAGCTTACGCTATGGGAAATCTAATCTTGA
>NZ_VULX01000050.1 GCF_009696465.1 Inconstantimicrobium porci
AAAATCTTAGACTACCGAACTCCAGAGGAGCTTTTTGAAAAGTACCTCGATGAGATCTATGCAGCTTAAAAATTCAAGGGTTCAAATGGAAAAATAAAATTAGTTCAATTTGTTATTGCAATTTATCATTTTATTTAAGTTTAACTAACTGGAATGGTATTGGTAAGGCAAAAATAATTGGATTCAAAAATTTTGCAACAGTATTTCATGATAAATTCTTTTTTCAAAGCATAGGGAATAGAGTACTGATGTGGGTAATAAGTGTAGTACCACAAATGATATGTGCTCTTGTTATAGCTGTAGTTTTAGTTCAATCTAAGATAAAGGCTAAGAGCTTTTTCAGAGCTATTTCAGAGCTATTTTTTATTTGCCCAATCTTGTAACATGTTCATCTGTAGCTGTTCTTTTCAGTTTTATAATGGACTGGCAGGCAGGAGCATTAAACAAGATGCTCTTAGGAATGCATATTATTAATTCACCAATTAACTGGTTCCAAAGCACAATTGCAACACCAATTACAGTTGGATTTATTAACTGGTGGATGTGGTTTGGATATACTATGATTATATTTATGGCAGGTATACAGGCTATATCTAATGATGTTATTGAAGCAGCTATAGTTGATGGAGTTAATGGAATACAGACTCTATGGTATATTACTCTTCCATTAATAAGACCAACAGTTATTTATAATGTTATAACATCTTTAATAGGTGGTATGACAATGTTTGATATACCATTCGTATTAACAAATGGTGATGGCTCACCCCAGGGTTCAATATTAACAATGGTTATGTATCTATACAACACAGCATTTAGAAATTATCACTATGGATATGCGGCAGCAATAGTAACAGCATTATTTATTATGATAGGTATTATGGTATTTATAGCATATAAGATTATGAATAGAAAACCAGTATATGATTAGGAGGAGATGTTAACATGGAACAAAGCAGTGCAATGATAAATCCACAACAGAAGATGCAGAAAACACATAAAGTTAAAGCAAGTACTATAGTTGCATATATTCTCCTAATATTACTTGCTATATTATGTTTTGCACCATTTTATATAATGATTATAAACTGTACTGAAAGTAATGCAGATTTAGCTTCTAAGTTAAATGTAAAGCAATATATAAGCTCTACAGTACCAGATGCATTAATAGAAGCTGCTAGAATTGATGGCTGCGGAGAGTTTAAAATTTTTAATAAAATTATACTTCCAATAATGATAGTCTTTTTATTCTGTTCTAAGTACATTATAGGAGGGCTAACAGTAGGATCAGTAAAAGAATAACAATGTTAAAACTATATAGAATCATAAAAATCGTTAGACAATTAAATCCCCCCCAAAGAAATTTTTTAATGATTTGATATCTATATATTATTTAAATAAAGTTTATGGATTTGTCATCCAAAACCTACATTCTAAAACAAAAAATAAAGCATCCTGAACATTAATTTATACACTCCATTTTAATGTTCAGAGATGTTTTGTTTTTTTACTTAAAAATACTAAAGAAGTAATATACCTGATTGTCTACATATTTCCTCAGTGTTTTTATCCCATATTGAAGATTGTACTTCACCTATATGTGCTTTACCAAGAAGAAGCATACATAAACGGCTTTGACCGATTCCGCCACCTATAGTTAAAGGAAGTTCATCATTCAACAGCATTTTGTGGAATGGAAGATTCCTTCTATCGTCACAGCCTGCTTCTGTAAGCTGTTCATCAAGTGATTTTTTATCTACTCTGATGCCCATGCTGCTTATTTCAAGTGCTATACCTAGAGTTTCATGATAAAAAAGAAGATCACCGTTAAGTTCCCAGTCATCATAGTCTGGAGCTCTACCATCATGACGCTTTCCACTTCTAAGTTTTCCACCTATTTTTTTAATAAATACAGTTTTATGTTCTTTAACAAATATGTTTTCACGTTCCTTTGGTGTTTTACCCGGATACATATCCTCAAGCTGTTGGGCAGTAACAAATGTTACGTCTCTTGTAAGATCAGTATTAAGAGATGGATTGTTCCATTTAATTTCATCTAGTGTTCCACATATAGCAGCTACGATTCTTTTAACTGTGTCTTCGAGAAATGTTTCATTTCTATTATCTCTTGAAATAACTTTCTCCCAATCCCACTGGTCTACGTAAATTGAATGCAGATTATCAAGCTCCTCATCACGACGTATCGCATTCATATCTGTAACCAGTCCATTTCCTTCATAAAAACCATATCTTTTTAGGGCTAATCTTTTCCACTTTGCAAGGGAATGAACGACTTGTCCATCACAGCCTGCGAAAGGAATATCAAAAGAAACGGGACGTTCAATACCATTTAAGTTATCATTAAGACCTGTAGAAGGGTCAACAAAAAGTGGAGCAGTAACTCTTTTAAGGTGTAATGCAGAACAAAGTTTTATCTGAAATACACTTTTTATTTCACCGATTGCCTTCTGTGTTTCATATAAACCCAGAGAAGGTTTGTATCCCTCTGGAATAAATGTTTCCATAATAATACCTCCATATATAAATTTATATAAATATATTATCATATTACCAATAAAAAACTCAATAAGTTCAAGATATTAATACAATTTATGTGATAAAAAATAAAAGTGTTAAAAATACAGAAAATATTATGAAAGCTATTCTCATTTACAGCATATTGTGGTATTATATAGATGAAGTTGATAAATAATATCATTTGAATTTGACTCGCAACTGTATTTCGATTTAAATAACTTTAGTTAAGGTTCTTTAAATAGAAATATAAAAAAATAAAAAAGGGGGAACTTTTATGCCACTAACATTAGCAGCTGTAGGAGAAGTTAACAAGATAAAAAGAATATCAGGAAATGATGACACAAGAAGATTTTTATCAAGCATGGGTTTTGTAACAAATGAGGATATCATAGTGATTTCAGACATTGGAGGAAACATGATTATTAAAGTTAAAGAAACGAGAGTTGCCCTTGATAAGAATATGGCAAAAAGAATTTTTATTTAGTAATGAAGGGAGACAAATTTATGGCTACATTAAGAGACATTCAGTGTGGAAGCAAAGCAAAAGTTGAAAAGGTACAGGGTGCTGGAGGTGTGAGAAGACGTATCATGGACATGGGCATTACAAAAGGATGCGAAATTCTTGTTAGAAAGGTAGCTCCTCTAGGAGACCCAATTGAGATTACAGTAAGGGGATATGAACTTACACTTAGAAAAGCAGATGCAGAGATGATACTGGTTAAATAATATAGCTGGTATGTAGATCGGTCTAAACTGATAGATAAATAAATATGAAAATAGGAATTATTACGTTTATATAATGATAATGATTATCAATATCAGTTCAATCAAGGAATAGGGGGAAAAGAAATGTCAATAAAAATAGGTTTAGCTGGGAATCCCAACTGTGGCAAGACTACAATGTTTAATGCATTAACTGGTTCAAATCAGTATGTTGGAAACTGGCCTGGAGTTACAGTAGAAAAAAAGTCAGGTAAAGTAAAATGGAGTAAGGAAATAGAAATAGTAGATTTACCAGGAGTATACTCATTATCTCCATATACAATGGAAGAGGTTGTCACAAGAAACTTCATACTTGATGATCATCCTGATGCAATAATTAACATAATTGACGCATCAAATATAGAAAGAAATTTATATCTTACTACTCAGGTGCTGGAACTTGGTGTCCCCACAGTAATAGCACTGAATATGATGGATGTTATCAGAAAGAATGGTACAACTATAAATAAGAACAAACTTTCTGAGATACTTGGATGCCCTGTAGTTGAGACATCAGCACTAAAGGGGGAAGGTATTAAGGAGCTTATTGAAGAAGCCAAGCATTGTGCTTTATCAAGAAAGAAGCAGAACTTTAAACTTCCGATGGAAAATGCGGAAAACACGTTAAAACATATTGAATCTATAGTCGATAGAGAAATACAGCATAGTGATGTTAATCCAAGATATATTGCAGTAAAACTTTTTGAAAGAGATGAGAATATATCAGAGAAATTTAGAGTTCCTGAGAGTGTAAAAAATGAAATAGAGACATTAATAAAATGCTGTGAGGATGAAAATGAAGATGACAGTGAAAGTATCATAACAGGTGATAGATATGAGTTCATATCTGCCAGTGTTTCAAAATTCCTAAAGAAGCCAAAGAATAAAAATATAACTACATCTGATAAGATAGATAAGATAATAACTAATAAGATTTTAGCACTGCCTATTTTCGCACTTATAATGTTCGGAGTATATTTTCTTTCAATGAAAGTAGTTGGAGGACCGGTTACTGACTGGGTTAATGATTCATTCTTTGGAGACTTTGTAGAAGGAAACTTAAGAGGCTGGCTTGAGGCTATGAGCGTTGCACCTTGGATGGTAGGTCTTTTAGTAGATGGTATTATACATGGTGTTGGATCTGTTCTTGGATTTGTACCCCAGATAATGTGTCTGTTCTTACTAATGGGGATTCTCGAAGACTGTGGTTACATGGCACGTATAGCTTTTATAATGGATAGAATTTTCCGTAAGTTTGGACTTTCAGGAAAATCATTCATACCTATGCTTATCAGTTCAGGTTGTGGAGTTCCAGGAATCATGGCAACTCGTACAATGGAGAATGATAGAGATAGAAAAATGACAATCATGCTTACAACATTTATTCCATGCCAGGCGAAGCTGCCAATGATCGGAATAATAGCTGGAGCAGTTTTAGGTGGTTCAACATTTGTAGCAACTGGTGCATATTTCTTTGCAATATTTATGGTTGTTTTCTGCGGCATTATATTAAAGAAAACAAAGCTTTTTGCAGGAGAACCAGCTCCATTCGTAATGGAACTTCCTCAATATCATATGCCAGGTGCCAAGAACGTATTACTTCATATGTGGGATAGAGCACTAGCATTCATCAAGAAAGCAGGAACAATAATCTTTGCATCATGTATAGTAATCTGGTTCTTACAGTCATTTGATTTCAGTTTAACTATGGTTGATGAGGATAAGAGTATACTTGCTGCTATTGGTAATGTAATAGCACCAATATTTGCACCATTAGGATTTGGAAACTGGCAGTCATCTGTTACAACTATCACAGGAATTGTAGCAAAAGAAAATTTAGTATCAACATTCGGAGTGCTTTTAGGAATGGATGCAGAAGTAGGAGATCCCTCTTTATCAGCTAAGGTAGTTTCTATGTTTACTACAAATGGAGCACTTGCCTTTGTAGTATTCAATATGTTATGTGCACCATGCTTTGCAGCAATTGGAGCAATAAGACGTGAAATGGGTTCAGCAAAGTGGACATGGATTGCAATCGGATTCCAGACAATAACTGCTTATTTAGCAGCGCTTGTTGTAAATCAGGTAGTTGGTGCTGCACTTGGAACCGAGAGCGTTATGGGAGCAGTGCTTTCAATATTAATACTAATAGCGGTTATTACAGCAGCTGTTATGTCAGGAAAGAGAGTAACAGATAGAGAAGTTCAGAGAGCTGAAGCTTAATTAGAGTTTAAAGGAGTGATATTAATGATTGCCACAATAGTGTTAGGAATATTAATAGCCTCATATGTTATATATATAGGATATAAACATAATAAGAATAAAAAGAATGGTACTGGTTCATGTACTGGTTGCTGCAGTTCATGCAGTGGATGCAGCCATAAATAAAGTTTAAAGTAGTACGGGGCTGTATCAAAAGTCTTTGATACTAGCCGAAACAAAAAGGTAGATTCGTAATTGAATCTACCTTTTTTACGCATAATATTAACATGAATAATAATATTATACCTATTCATCAGATAGGTTTCCC
>NZ_VULX01000051.1 GCF_009696465.1 Inconstantimicrobium porci
GAACTTAAGTTAGAATTAAGAAGTTATGTATTATGGTATAACAATAAACGCATTCATAGTTCTTTAAACTATATGACTCCAGTTGAGTATAGACTTGCAAATATGACCGAATAAAAAATGTATTAAAAAGTGTTGACAATCCAATCTTCTTACTGAAATACCAAAACATATGGAAGATAAAAACCTAGAATTTTTAGATGATCTTCTACCATGGTCAGATAAACTGCCACAAGAATGTAGAAAAACTAACCGATAAAAGCTGCCATCGCTGGCAGCTTTATTTTTTTGTACAGGTACGCATTATTTACCGTTTACGTTAAGATAAAACTTTCTGCTATCTACATCTATACATCTGTCTTTGCTATATTTACATTCCTCATAGTTAAGATAAAACTAACCTTACCCAATTTTCATAATTAACCGTGTCTTTATTTACATTCCTCATAGTTAAGATAAAACATTATAATTGTTATATGTGTATTGCCTGGATAATCTCCTTTACATTCCTCATAGTTAAGATAAAACACTAAGTTACAAGAACATAGCAGAATACCACCTTATCTTTACATTCCTCATAGTTAAGATAAAACGAAGAAACTAAAATGTTAGGAATACGTTGTCCTATCTTTACATTCCTCATAGTTAAGATAAAACTTCTAAGCTTAATGTGTCCTGGTGAATTACTTTCGCCTTTACATTCCTCATAGTTAAGATAAAACAAGTAAATGTAATAGCTTATAATGATAAAAAAAGATACTTTACATTCCTCATAGTTAAGATAAAACTTAAAAAGTCTGTGTGGGAAATGTAACCCCGGAAAACTTTACATTCCTCATAGTTAAGATAAAACCAGCTCTATTAAGTTGAAAATAAACGCTTTTAGTGTCTTTACATTCCTCATAGTTAAGATAAAACTTATGACGTTCTTGGCGAAGATAAAAGAAAGATTGACTTTACATTCCTCATAGTTAAGATAAAACTAAAAGAAAAAATAATTATCTTTCATGTCCTTACTGCTTTACATTCCTCATAGTTAAGATAAAACCTATGAAGTCCTTAATCTTATTCTCATAGATTTCTTTCTTTACATTCCTCATAGTTAAGATAAAACAGTTATGATACAACCCGCAGAAGGCTATTATGTAATCTTTACATTCCTCATAGTTAAGATAAAACCAACTTCCATATTGTACACATCTTCGTACCCATCAACTTTACATTCCTCATAGTTAAGATAAAACTTGTGTTATGTGGTATTGAATACTATATAATGTTATCTTTACATTCCTCATAGTTAAGATAAAACGAGTTATTTGTATAGTAAGAAAATACCGAAAACCATCTTTACATTCCTCATAGTTAAGATAAAACGAGTTATTTGTATAGTAAGAAAATACCGAAAACCATCTTTACATTCCTCATAGTTAAGATAAAACAAGATTTATACGAAAAAATTAAATTAGTTAAACAATCTTTACATTCCTCATAGTTAAGATAAAACATATTATAAAAAATAAAATAAAGTAAATTAGTGCACTTTACATTCCTCATAGTTAAGATAAAACGCTCTGCCTTCAATTCTATAAGTGAAGATAATGAACCTTTACATTCCTCATAGTTAAGATAAAACTAAGAATCAAGAACTTTTTAGGAATTGAAGAAAGAGCTTTACATTCCTCATAGTTAAGATAAAACTTTGCATGCATATACGGAGGCACTACAGCGATGGGACTTTACATTCCTCATAGTTAAGATAAAACTCTAGGCTATTTATATAGCAATACACTGTATCATCTCTTTACATTCCTCATAGTTAAGATAAAACATTATAAATTCAGAAGAAGCACAAAAAGCTTCTTATCTTTACATTCCTCATAGTTAAGATAAAACTCTAACAGATGTAGATCTAGAATATGCATTTTTAGACTTTACATTCCTCATAGTTAAGATAAAACACAAGACCAGTTTGGAAAATGGTTTTCTGAAGAATACTTTACATTCCTCATAGTTAAGATAAAACTACCTTAAAGTTCTTAACTATGTTAATTAAGAATGTCTTTACATTCCTCATAGTTAAGATAAAACAAGCTAATAAAAAAGCTTTAGAGCAATCTAAAGAAACTTTACATTCCTCATAGTTAAGATAAAACTCCCGGCTGCCTTGCAGAAAGCTATTACAAAAGCTACTTTACATTCCTCATAGTTAAGATAAAACTTCATTATTTATCACCTTCTTTATTGGAAACATTGTCTTTACATTCCTCATAGTTAAGATAAAACTTTACAAGCATATAAAAGTATCTCTAACACTAGTGTTCATGCATTCCTCATAGTTAAGATAAAACTTTACCCATTTCAAAAAGCCATTCAGCAGGTGTTTTCTTTACATTCCTCATAGTTAAGATAAAACGAACTATTTAAGTAGTATTTTGGGAGGTTCGTATAACTTTACATTCCTCATAGTTAAGATAAAACGCTAGATTGCATTGTAACTATTTCTTCATATCCTGTCTTTACATTCCTCATAGTTAAGATAAAACTTGCAATTGATGATATGTATGACGAAAATATAGCAGTCGTCTTTACATTCCTCATAGTTAAGATAAAACAGGCTATGCAGTCAGAAGATGAAGGAGCAATTGCTCCTTTACATTCCTCATAGTTAAGATAAAACTCTGTTTTACTTATCTCTCTCTGTAAAGCTCTGTATCTTTACATTCCTCATAGTTAAGATAAAACCTTAAGTCTGCACCTATTAAGTCTGCGCCTTCTAAGTCTTTACATTCCTCATAGTTAAGATAAAACAGGAAAATTGCTACACACCCGCAAGTCAGCTTCACGACTTTACATTCCTCATAGTTAAGATAAAACTATCAAAGGGCTATTCAATAGTACAAAGTTACAACATCTTTACATTCCTCATAGTTAAGATAAAACCTTGAAATCCTTCTAACTCTTCAACATCTATTTCACTCTTTACATTCCTCATAGTTAAGATAAAACGGAGATCTTTATTTCCTCCCTACAATTATTATTATAACTTTACATTCCTCATAGTTAAGATAAAACCACCCGCTCGATCCTGTTTTACTAGCTGCTTCCAGCCTTTACATTCCTCATAGTTAAGATAAAACGAGAAAAGTACGGAGCCGACTTTATTCAGATATTGGCTTTACATTCCTCATAGTTAATATAAAACGCACAGGCAATATTCTATAAAAATTATGAAGTATCACTTTACATTCCTCATAGTTAATATAAAACTTTGTACTTTTAAGTACAGCTTCCATTTGTGCTAGTTCTTTACATTCCTCATAGTTAATATAAAACTTGTTGCAGTACCTGTATTTTGTATAAATTTTAATTCCTTTACATTCCTCATAGTTAATATAAAACCTAGTCTCTTTTTTTATGCAATAAAGCCCATATAAGCTTTACATTCCTCATAGTTAATATAAAACATCTTCCCTGCTATACTTGTCTTTATGCTTTTTAAGCTTTACATTCCTCATAGTTAATATAAAACATGGTTCTATTGCACCTACTGTTTTTTCTACAGACACTTTACATTCCTCATAGTTAATATAAAACATAAATAGCTTTATCTTCTGTTACTTTAATACAATACTTTACATTCCTCATAGTTAATATAAAACTTGAATTTGAAGTATTAAAAGGTGTAGACAGGACTGTCTTTACATTCCTCATAGTTAATATAAAACTCTAAATCAAAGAGATAAGACAAAATGGGCGATAATCTTTACATTCCTCATAGTTAATATAAAACCCGTACAATTTAAGCGTGATGTGTGCAAGAATGTGTTCTTTACATTCCTCATAGTTAATATAAAACTCAAGTAGTCGAAGAAAATCAAGCTGCATGGCACTGCTTTACATTCCTCATAGTTAATATAAAACGGGAATAATTTTTATGGCAGTAATCCAATGTGGTACAACTTTACATTCCTCATAGTTAATATAAAACCACTAGCGAAAGCTCTAAAAATAGCTGCTACTATTCTCTTTACATTCCTCATAGTTAATATAAAACCCTTCTTGTAAGTGATTAATATTGATTATTTCTTTAAGCTTTACATTCCTCATAGTTAATATAAAACGCTGTCAGCTTCTTCTTTTACGATAAGATAATCTTCCTTTACATTCCTCATAGTTAATATAAAACTTTTGCTGATAATGTCGGCAATATTTACCAAATCTTGCTTTACATTCCTCATAGTTAATATAAAACCATGCCATTAAGGTTACTTACTGCACCTTGTGCTGCCTTTACATTCCTCATAGTTAATATAAAACTCTTCAAAACTACCAACTGCAAAGAAGTTCAAAAGACTTTACATTCCTCATAGTTAATATAAAACTCTTCTTGAAGTGCTTTTATTAAGATATGCTGCATACTTTACATTCCTCATAGTTAATATAAAACGTTAATGTAGGAAATAGTAAAAGTAATACTTATATACTTTACATTCCTCATAGTTAATATAAAACTTAACTATATACTCAATAGCCTTATTGCTTTGTATTCTTTACATTCCTCATAGTTAATATAAAACTTTCTTTGTTATGTGTATTGTCCATCTGTAATAATTGCTTTACATTCCTCATAGTTAATATAAAACTATAATATCTTTCGCTGAAAAGCCTTGTTCCAATACTTTACATTCCTCATAGTTAATATAAAACATAATAATATATGTAATCTGAATTACGAAATAAAAACTTTACATTCCTCATAGTTAATATAAAACGCTTACTTTTTCTTCAAGTGTCTGAAAATCAGTTTTCTTTACATTCCTCATAGTTAATATAAAACCATATCCATATCCCACAGGTACAAAACAGAAATGGTCTTTACATTCCTCATAGTTAATATAAAACACAGGAATTTGCACTGCTTAGTGATGATCTTTACTACTTTACATTCCTCATAGTTAATATAAAACTCATTACCAGTAGCAGTAACTTGTAAATTTGTTGACTTTACATTCCTCATAGTTAATATAAAACCAAGGATACTAAAGGCTTTGGATACACTTATGTTAGCTTTACATTCCTCATAGTTAATATAAAACATGTAATGCAAGAATACTCTAAACACCTTCTAAAAACTTTACATTCCTCATAGTTAATATAAAACTATTATATCTCTTCTTAAGTTTTCCTTTACTGAGCACTTTACATTCCTCATAGTTAATATAAAACTTACTGTATAATTCATTTTATTTGCTATTTCATATGACTTTACATTCCTCATAGTTAATATAAAACCTTATAGCAGTTGAAAATAAGGACAACCCTATATATACTTTACATTCCTCATAGTTAATATAAAACTCTCCACCATCAAATTCAGGTATGCACTTTTCCTCAACTTTACATTCCTCATAGTTAATATAAAACGCATAAAACAGAGCTTATAACAATATTCGCAAGAAGCTTTACATTCCTCATAGTTAATATAAAACCGTACCCGAACCCAACAGGTACAAAACCAAAATGGTTCCTCTTAAGCCCCCATATCTAATTGGACAATAATGACTAATATAAGTTATACTAAATATAGTAATTATTGGAGGAAAGTTATGAAGGGAAGAAGTTATTCAGAAGAATTCAAAGAACAAATATTGCAA
>NZ_VULX01000052.1 GCF_009696465.1 Inconstantimicrobium porci
TTAGTATATCCATTAATATTAGTATTATCCAAACGGACATAGATAATTCAGGAAAATTTGAGTGATAAAGAAATCTTGGCTCTGTAGAGCCTTGATATATAAGGGCTAAGAATTATGCTTAACCCTATTTAAGTGTATGTATAGAGGTGATTTTTTTGAATATACCACATAATTTTAATTCATATTATACTGAAGAACAGTTTGAAGAAATTTCAGCTAACTTTAATGGAAAAGCAGAATATGAAAATGGTGAAATAGTATTATCATCCAATACATCAATAAAGCATAATTCAATAAAAGGTAATATTCTTTCATTTTTAATACTGTATTTCAAAGGAAGTAAATGCAGACCTTATGATGAACAGAAAGAAGTTATATTTAAAAATGAATCAGAACTTCATAAATATAAACCAGATATTTTTGTAATGTTTGATAATCCACAAAAGCAGGGGGAAAGTTTTATTACTCCACCTAAGATTGTGTTTGAAATAGTATCAAGGAGTACAGCAAATCATGACTATATTACAAAATTGTATGTTTATCAGAAGTTTGGAGTTCTTGAATATAATATTGTTGAACAGAATGGTTTTATTGTTCAATATTCACTAGTTGATGGGCAGTATCAGATTACTAATACATTTAAAACAGGTGATGTATATAAAAGTAGTGTGTTTTCAGATCTTTCAATAGATTTGAAAGATATATTTGAATAAGCAAGACGTTGAGGATGGCTTGAAGCTTGCAGAAGATATTGGTAATTATATTAGAAGCAAATTAAATTAATAATTTATTGAGTTCAAAGGTTGAAAGATATATGTAGAAACGATTTGGAGCGAGTTAGCGACGTGTATTTCGTTATATGTCTTTATACCTTCTTTTTTGTTAGATTATTTGAAGTTTCTTATAATTAATGTTACTATATTGTGGAGTCATTGTGATATTATATAATTAAAATTATTTAATATTTTAATTACTGGGGGCTATATAATAATGAGCAGGAATAACTTTGTACTTTTAGGGACAATACATGATGTGAGGGGCAAGAATAAAGAATTATTTTCAGAAAACATTGAAGCTCTTAAGGAGATTTATGACTCAATTTATGTAACAATAAGTGATGCAACAGCTAAAGAGTTTGTAGAGATAATAGAGAAGTCTGGTATAAACTATAAAATAATAGCCAAGAAAGGTGCTGCAGATGCCAGACGTAATGTATTAAAATTTGGACTTACAGATGCTGAGCTAGTTACAAATCCACAAAAGCAAAGTAAGGTAGGAGATATTATGGAAGATAGCTTAGTATTAAGAAATAGACTAAAACAAGCAAGAGCAGAAAAGAAGCTTTCACAGACTGAACTAGCTAAGATGGTGGGAGTTTCAAGAAATACAATAAGCTCCATAGAAACTGGACAGTTTAGTCCAACTGCAAAATTAGCACTGATCCTCTGTATTGCACTTGATAAAAAGTTTGAAGACTTATTTTACTTTGATTAAGAACTGTTTGAAGACAGTTCTTTTTTTGATGGTATAGGAAATTGCATTGAAAATATCGTTTTTTAATATCATAGAGTCTTGAAAATAAAGGGTTTACGCGTTTGTGTAAAAGAGTGGCAGAAGGCAATTTCGTTCTTTAAAAAAGAGAAAAGTTATGTGTGTATCATGGATGTAGAGATATATGGAAATTATTAAAAGTGATATAATTACAAAAAAAGGGGGTTTTTGTGGGGTATTCACAAGTGCAAGGTATAGCAAAAGAAACAATTGACTATATTAAGACAGTTATTACTATTGATTTAAGCCCGCAACGCGATAATATCTGGGGAGATTAGTATAACCGAAAATGTACTTTTCAGCTTTTTCGGCAGTCACATTTTTAGCATCTCTGCTTAAAATCAATCCAAGCCCTACTTCGTAATCTAAAGCATCCACTAAATCTTTATATAAAAAATATAAAAAGTTTTTTAAAAACAGAACATAAGTTCTAAAACGTGGTATAATTTTCTTGTAAACTAATGCCGGGTATTATTGTTTATTAATTTTTAAATTAATTGTTTCAGGGGGAGTACAGATGGAACTATGGAATTTGCTTAATAAACAAACAGATAGAATAAAGAGAGAGGTATCTTATAACGATAAGACATTTATTTTAAGTATGGAAGACGATATGGATAAATTGATGGATGTATTGTGCAGGAAATTCAATGTTGATAAGCCTGAGGATTGCAAACCCTTTGAGATACATCATGATGATATACGTATTACAGTAGAAAGAATCTCGCAGTCAATGGGAGAGGATGAAGCAGAATTTATCAAGAGCCAGACCAGCAGTATATACAATCATTTTTATAAAGTTGATACGCAGTATACTGACATAAAGACCAATCTTCTATATTCAATTAATCTGACTAAATCAATGATTTTTATTAATTATTCTTTCCATGAGGGTGATGAAGATTATAAGAAAGCTTTTATTGAGCAGACATTTGCTTCAGTATTAAATGAAATGCAGGGAATAATGCTGATAAGGGGAGAAGAAGAGGACGGATTTTACTGTCAGTCACCTGATGAGAAGCGATGCATGGAATTAATCCTTTCAGATAAAGGAAACAGCACTCTCTTAAACTATGTTCCTTTTGAAAAATTTGAACTATCTTCTGAGAATAAGGAAATAAGTGATGAGCAGATTACAAGAAGGGAAAGAACTCGCAATCTAATGCTTGGCAGGTATATCTATGTGCCAGCAGATTATCCAGTTATTGAAGATGAGACAAAAGCAAAATGCAGGAGTGCAGAAGAAATAGCAGAAAGAGCAGTGGCACTGATGATTGTTTCAGCATACTCAGAATACCGTATCAGAGAAGATGCTGATTACGAAGAGGCTTATAATTTTGCAAGTCAAATAATCAAAAAATATGATGCAGATAAGATGTTTTCACCAAAGGAAAGGAAATATCTAAGTAATCAAGATCCAACAAGAGAAGAACTTATAGCACACACATGGCAGTATGAAAGTATATATGTTATGGAATGGGCACTAGGACTGCTTGCTGGAGCTGAGAATGAGGCTTTGCCAAAGGCATTGTCTGAGAATAAGAAGGAAGATTTATATAATGTATCAGTTGAGGATAAGAAAGACGTTTCTCCTGTCGCTCAGAATACGAAGGGAACTTCGAATAATGCATTGGCTAAGAATTGGAATATGGCTTCGTCAGAGAGTGGGGTGGACAAGCTTGACTTTCCTGATCATGTTTGTGACATTGCTCTAACAATAAATCTCCTAAAACAATGTGGCAGTATTTCCGAGATAGTCAAGAAAGCAGACTTAAAGTCAAACAAAGAACTTTTAGATGAATGTGATCTTATCTCCTGCCTTGAATGGTCATGTGCAGATACCACAAGTCGTGAACTGCCATCACCTTCAGGAATGATTAATAAAGTTGTAGTTGAGAGATACAAAGCACTTAACTGGCTTATAGGAGCAGGAGATAGAGAAGAATGGGATGAAATCGGAGAGTATATATAAAATTTAGAATTGTGGAGGAAATCAGCATTGCTATGCGTGCTGATTTTTATCTTAAATGGAGGACAATCCTCCAAACCTCCTTTGAAATTCCTGATTCAAAGTATTGAAGGATTACATTTAAAATATATTGAAACAAATAGAATAATTTTATATAGTCATGGTAATAACTTAAACAAAAGATAAAAAAATCAGGTGAAGAAAATGAATAAACTTAGTGCTGATGAAATAGAATATCAGAAGTATCTTGCTCGTGAAAAGTACATAATGGATGAAATGTCAAAGAAAAAATATTCACAGTATAAAATGTAGCAGATAAAAGATTAGGAAGAAAAAGCTAATACTGGAATTAGTATAGAAGAAATAGAAAAATTAAGATAGAAGTTATGAAAAGTAATAAGAGCTGATGCAGTAAAGTTTGCATCAGCTTATTTTCTACATGGATATGTATGTGTTATAATATCTTTAACTTATGGAAATACTGAAACAAAAGATAAAATTATTAGGAGAAAAAAGATGAATAACAGACTTATTAATATATTAATTGATTTTGCTTTTAAGCAGGTATTTGCAGGAAATGGAGAAAGCAGTGAAATTATATTAAAGGATTTTCTAAATTCTATACTTCAGCTTAAAGATGACGACAGGATAAAAGAAATTGTACAGCTTAATCCTTTCAATGAGCGTGAATATATAAAGGATAAGCAGTCTATAATGGACATTAAAATAAAGACAGAAAAAGATGAATACATCGATATAGAAGTGCAGATTAATGATGTTGATGATTATAAAAAGAGAAGCTTGTACTATTGGTCTAAATTATATGCTGAAAGTCTTGGAAAAGGTGATTCATATTATGAACTTAAGAAAAGCATTGTAATCAATATTTTAAATTTCAACATAATAGAAGAAAATGATAAATATCATAATGTTTTTGTAATTAAAGAAAGAGAGGATAATACTTTATTCCTAGAAGATTTAGAAATACATTATATAGAACTTGATAAATTTAAGGTGGATAAGGATGTCAACGAATTAAATGATTTAGAAGAATGGATTGTATTTTTGAAAGAATGTAATGAAAAGCATGATTCAGATATTATTGAAAAATTATCATCCAGAAAGGAAGAAATCGATATGGCTGTTAAGATTATGAATAAACTTAGTGCTGATGAAATAGAATACCAGAAGTATCTTGCTCGTGAAAAGTATATAATGGATGAAATTTCAAAGAAAAAATATGCACAGTATAAAATGCAGCAGATAAAAGAGCAAGAAGAGAAGGCTAAGAAAGCAGAACAGGAAGCTAAAATAGAGGCAGAAAAAGCACAAAAGGCAGCACAAGATGCTCGAAAAGAAGCTGATAATGCAAAGAAGGAAGCTGATAATGCAAAGAAGGAAGCTGATAATGCAAAGAATGAACTTCAAGAAATGAAAAGAACCATGGCATTAAATCTGCTTGATGTTTTAGATAATGAAACAATTGCAGCTAAGACTGGGCTTAGTATAGAAGAAATAAGAGAGTTAAGATGATTGTTATAGGACTTGGAGAATCATGTACACCAAAGAGGAGTATTTCAGGAAACTTGGCTAATGGATATATTTAGAAGGATATCACTAAATATCTATCATTTTAGAAATACAATAATTAGTAAATGATATTAATAACGTAAACGGTAAATAATGAGTACCTGTACAAAAAATAAAGCTGCCAGCGATGGCAGCTTTTATCGGTTAGTTTTTCTACATTCTTGTGGCAGTTTATCTGACCATGGTAGAAGATCATCTAAAAATTCTAGATTTTAATAGCTTTTTTCTGCTCTATAGCCAATCCCTCCATTAACCATTTAAATTGTTGAGATGAAATAGATTTTACTTCAGATTCATTTCTCGGCCGTTATCACCTTCAAAACTGTAGAAAGGAGAT
>NZ_VULX01000053.1 GCF_009696465.1 Inconstantimicrobium porci
AATACCATTTCCATACGGAGATTTCTCTACTATCATCTCTCTTTCAAACTCTACAAAGCTAAAAAAAATGTTTCTTATAAGTTTGCTAGCAGGCGTATTATCCATAACTCCAATATTTAATATATGTGTATAGGGTAAGCTAAAAGTAGACCAGAAGTTTCATTAAAAAGTAGGCCACCTCTTATAGAAAATACTTCTTAAACACATAATAAATTGGAAATAATATTATGTATTAAGGAGTTGCAGAAGGTGATAAGTTTGATGAATAAGCAAGACATTATTCTCATGTACATAAGGGATCGAAAATCAAAGAGATGTATATCCCGTGAAACTGGCTTTGCTAGGAAAACGGTAGATAAGTATATTAATGATTATGAAGCTGAATTAAAAGAATTAGGAATAGATTACAATGATGATGTAAAGCGTCAGGAACTAATCAGCAGGCTTACAGATAAACCAAAATACAAATCATCTCCAAGAGTTCGTAAAGTGGCAACAGAAGAACTTGTCGATAGGATAAAGTTTTTCTTAGATGAAAATAAAACAAAAAGATTAACAGGTCTATCAAAACAACAAAAAAAGAAAAAGGATATTTATGAAGAACTAATATCAGAAGGTTTTAAAGTAAGTTATCCGACCGTTTCACGAGTTATTAACAGAATTGAGTACAAAGTTCAAGAAGCCTATATAAAACAGGAATATCTGCCTGGAGATGTTGTTGAGTTTGATTGGGGAACAGTCAAATTAAAAACAGAAGGAGGAATACTAAGGCAGTATCAGATGGCTGTATTCACTTCGGCTTACAGCAACTATAGGTGGGCGAAGTTATTCCCAAAGCAGACGTCTCAATGCTTTATTGAAGCGCACAGCGACTTCTTTGAATATATAGGATGTTCCTTCGCTACTGTTGTTTACGATAATATGAAAACAGCTGTCAAAAAGTTCACTTCACTTACAGAAAAGGAACCTACTGAAGATCTTCTGAAATTATCTCTATATTATAGGTTTAATTTTAGATTCTGTAATATACGATCCGGAAATGAGAAGGGTCATGTAGAAAGAAGCGTTGAAGTTGTCAGACGAAAGGCATTTAGCCATAAAGATAGCTTTCAATCATTAGACGATGCAAATAAGTATTTACAGAGTATCTGTGAAAAAATCAACGATATAAAAGCAGCAAACAAAGAAAAATCACCAAAAGAAATGTTTAATGAAGAAAAAAGCACGCTTCTTCCTACATTTGGTAAGTTTGAAGCTGCAAGACTTGAGATGCTTCGAGTTGATAAGTTCTCTACAATAGTTGTGGATAACTGTCATTACTCCGTGCCGGACCGTTTTGTAAACCAGATACTTAAATGCAAAATATATTCTAATGACATAATCGTGTATTTTGAAGACAAAGAAATTGCGCATCATAAAAAATCTCCAAGCCAGCATCAATGGATTATTGAACTTAATCATTATTTTACTACACTGCAAAGAAAACCACATGCATTAATAAATAGCTGTGCTTTTAAGCAGATAGATAAGAGCATTGCACAAATATATAATATGTATTTCAAGAACAAAGAGAAAGATTTTATAGAGCTTTTGCAGCTGATAGGTGATGTTGGACTTGATAAAGTCCAGAGAAGTATATCAGTTATTAAAAAATAACACCTACTTCTGTAAGCTTAGATAAAATCAAATTTGTGTGTCAGAGAAATAATGAAGCTGATTTCTATAATGAATATTTAAATAGCAAATCAGATATTGTTGATAACTCCATGAATCTTTTACGTAACTATACCGAAATGCTTTCTGAAAGAAAGGACGGTATGCAGTAATGAAAGATCATAACAGAAAGATATTTCTAAAGGGAATACATGAGTATTCAGAATATCTTAAACTATCTACATTCAAAGATTCTATAGAAAGCGAGATAAAAAGTGCTAATGAGACAGACATAAGCTATGAAGAATTTATCTATAAACTGCTTCAAAAAGAGTTTGACTACAAACAGGAAGAACTTCGTAAAAGCAGAATCAGGAGAGCCAACTTCCCATATAAGAAATATCTTGAGGAGCTTGATGTTGCAGAGCTTCCTGAAGATGCTCAGAAGAAACTTGGCATTTTGGATACATTAGATTTCATAGAAAAAGGACAGAATGTTATTCTTTCCGGAAACAGTGGCACCGGCAAAACTCATATTGCAATTGGGTTAGGTATAAAAGCATGTTTAAGTGGATATAAAGTATTTTTTGCAACTGTGCCCTTATTTATTACACAATTAAAAGAATTACGCTCTGCTAAAAGCTTGAGAGCCTTTCAAAACAAATTAGAAAGATACGATTTGGTTATTCTCGATGAGTTTGGATATATATCATCTGATAAGGAAGGAGCTGAATTATTATTTACTAATCTATCAATTAGGACCGGTAGGAAATCCACAATAATAACGACAAACTTATCATTTGATAGATGGGGGGAAGTATTTACTGATCCGGTAATGGCGGCAGCCATGACAGATAGGCTTACATATAAATCATATATGGTAGATATGAATGGAGAATCTTATAGATTAAAAGCAACAAAAAAATGGATGAAGGAGGCTTGAACCGCTTTTACATATTTTCCATATATTGATGGCTGATTTTTTAGTGATAATTTGGTCTCCTTCGTAAGTATAAAATACATGTGCTACTAGATAGTAAAAGAAGTCGTACAAAGAATGATTTTTTACATATTTTAAATATAACAATAAAAAATAAGTTACTACATTGACATAGCTTCATTATTAGGAACTTGCGAAATTAAATTAGAAAAATAACCGTTTTGAGCTATTAAATCAGTATATTTCCCAACTTCAACAATAGATCCTTTATCTAGAACTATTATTTCATCATACATTTTCATAAGTTCTTCATTAATATTATGAGTAATACATATACTTGTGATATTTGGAAGATTCAAGATGGCTTTTTCTATATTATATCTATTTATGTTATCTAATGCTGATGTTGCTTCATCTATTAATAATATAGGGGTATCTCTTATTAATGCTCTTGCAATAGCAATTCTTTGTTTTTCTCCTCCTGAAAAATTTTTTCCATTTTCCTCTATCATTGTATCTTCTTTTAATGGCAAATTATCTACAAACTCTGTAAGACCTGACTGTTTAAAAGTATTAGAAAGTTTATTTTCAACATATGTTTGATTTAAACATATGTTATTTTTTATAGTATCATTGAAAACATAAATATTTTGATTTATTAATGACATTAAAGTATTTAGGTTTTTGTAATTTAAACACTTTAAATTGACATCATCGATGAATATATCTCCTTCATAATTTACACAGTATTTAGAAATCAATTTTAATAAAGTGGATTTTCCTGAACCAGAAGAACCTACTATAGCATATTTTTTATTTTTAAGGAATGTATAAGAAAAATCTTTCAGAATAACTTTATCTTTATCATATGAAAATGATACATTTTTTAATTGTATTTTATTACAAAATATATTCTTTTCTACATAATCAAATTGATCAGTCGTTTTTATATTTATTTCATCCTCTATATTTTTATAAATTAAATTTATAGATTTAATTTTATTTTTTATTTCAACTAAATTGCCTAATGGATTTATTATATTATTCATTAATTGTACGGTAGCAATCAATGCACCAACAGTAATCTGTTTATTAATTATGAGATACACACCTAATAACATATTAAATAAAAACAGAAACAATGAACATATCGAATTTATATTTGAAAGTAATGATTCTATTAATTTAACATTTGAATTAGCTTTTTCAACATCTGTATTTATATTTGAAAATTTGGTATTGGAAAAGTGCTCAAGATTAAAACTTTTTATTATTTCAAATCCAGACATCATATCATTTAATTTATTCGTAAACTCATAAAGTTTATCAGAGTAATCTTTCTTCAAACTTGCTATTTTTTTCATAAATAAGTTGCTAATAAGCACTGGAATATAACCTAAAACTAATATACTTATAATGAAATAGTAACTAATGCTTAATATTCCGAAAAAAGACATAATAAATACAGTTATATAATATATTAAGGATTTTATATTTTCAAAAAAGTCAACATTTAACATATTAATATCATTTGTAAACATTGAAATATATTTAGATGTATTATTCCCATTAAAAGTAGTAATATCTTTTTTTAAAATAGACTTAAATAAATTATTTTTTAAATTTGTTAAAGATTTTTTAGTTATCCTTATATCTACTAAATCAGATAATATATATATTGTAAAAGAAATTATTAAAAATCCGATACAATAAATCACAGCATATATAAAATCATCATAAGTAGATATTGTAGCCGAATCTAATAAATATTTAAACAAATACGCCTTTACAATCTCAGTACTTGCACATAAGATTATCAATACAATATTAAAAAAGAATAATACTTTATTTTTTAATATATATTTATACATGAAATTAATCATCTCCTACCTTAATTTACAAAATTTTTTCTACACCTTATCCTGGATAACTTACGTTTAATTTATAGTATAATCAGCTACTTTATTAGGTAACTTATTATTAGATATAGAAGTTTGCCTACAACAATATTACTTAATATTACTAAATCCAGCCTGAAAGTCAGTACCAAATCAATATTATTGAAATATTTACAATATAAACCTTTATAATTATTGTAAAATCTTTTTTTACTTTTTGTCAAATGTTTTATAAAAAATGATTTTTTTGAATTATTACTATTCATAATTTATATATGATTATATATTGTTAAAATTATAAACGCTTTTGCTTATGCTAATCTAAAAGTGTACCAATAATTAACTTCTGCTAAACAAAAAATGTACCACTCAACCACTCCTCCATTTATAATAAAATTGTCGACATTTTATATAAGTGGGAGGATTCTGAAAGGTGATTGAAATGGTACAATATGATTATATCAGATATCTTTATTTTAACGAAGGGCTTAGTCAAAGAAGTATAGCCAAAAAGATAGGAGTACATCGAAAGACCGTAAAACGGGCGATTGAAAATCCCGAACAAAAATATAACCTAACTGCGGTTAAGGACAAGCCTATAAACGGAAAATATGAAGATTTAGTA
>NZ_VULX01000054.1 GCF_009696465.1 Inconstantimicrobium porci
CCCCAAGGGAAAGCGTATATCTGATTATAGTGTTGATAACATAGGGTTTATTGAAGAATGGATGAACACTCTTCCACGTAAAATCTTAGACTACCGAACTCCAGAGGAGCTTTTTGAAAAGTACCTCAATGAGATCTATGCAGCTTAAAAATTCAAGGGTTCAAATGGAAAAATAAAATTAGTTCAATTTGTTATTGCAATTTATCACTTTTTTATTTTTTACTCATATACTAATTTGTAATATTAAGAATTTACAGGTGAATTAAAAATATGACAACTTTTAATCCTTTTGAAGAAAAACCAATAAATATTGAAAAAACCTTCTTAGATTGGAAATCTCTTAATCCGAGACCTTATGACAAACATGATACTGACCCATACACAAAATGTAGAATCATCCTTATGAATGGTACTGAATTTGAAGCTCAGTGGTTCTCCCGAAACTTCTCAAGACACTGTTATGACAATGAACTAAGGCAACAGCTTGCACTTGTAAGAAGAGTTGAACAACAGCAGCAGAAACGTATAAGCTGTCTGAAGCCTAAAGATGAAAGTATTCTTGAGCATACTATTTCCTATGAACAGCTAGCAGTAGATCTTACTTCAGTGCTTGCTAAAAATGAATGTAATTGTACAGTTAAAAATGCACTTAACCTTGCGCTGCTTGAAGATTTTGACCACTTATACAGGTACTCTAACTTGTTAGATATTGAATATGGAATTCATCCAGAAAAACTTGTTGGGGGCTATACAGAAATAATGCCAGCAAGACCAACTATCTCTGAACACCGTCATCCTCTTGATAGCATCTTCCCTTATGTTAATAATGATAAAGTTGATACATTAACCAAACTTAATATAGGCATAATTACTGCAGCTGAACAACAAACTATGAACTATTATATGAATGTTGCAAACCTATATAATAAATCAGATGTAGGCCGAAGACTTTATCAGGAAATAGGTATGATTGAGGAAGAGCATGTCAGCCAGTATGAAAGCTTGAAAGATACAAGAGCTACATGGCTGGAGGAACTGCTGCTTCATGAATATACTGAGTGTTACCTATATTACTCTTGTCTTCAGACAGAGTGCCACTCCCGCATAAAACGCATATGGGAAGAATGTCTGCTGCAGGAAATCACTCATCTTCATAAGGCAAAAGATTTACTTCATAAATATGAAAAGAAAGACTGGGATGAGGTTATTCCTGATGGCGATCTACCAAAAATTTTAGTTCTCCAGCCTAATATCGGATATGTTCGTGATGTTATTGCTACAACAACTGGCAATACTCAGCAGGGATTATGTGTTGTACCTCTTCATGACCTGCCTGAATCAGCAAACTTCTATAAATATCAGAATATAGTAAACCGAGATATATCATGCGTTGCTAGTCATAATGTTATTGACTGCAGAATTAAATACAAACATAAGGATTACAGATATCAGACAGCTCCAAGCCCACTTAAAGAACTTAGAGATCGCCAGAAAGATAATACAACTCTTGCACGTGACCCACGATGTACCCCAAAAGAATCAACTGTATGTGGTACAACAGAAAATAGCTGTTCATGCATTTCTAAATCCTGCGATGGCAAAACTACTATGTTTTAATCTATAAATTAGTAAAGGAGACTTTCTATATGGAGAGTTATTTTCCAAAGGATATGAGTAATTTCTCACTCTCTGATTTTGAGCAGAATATTCTAGGATATTATTATCTAAAGTCTTACGAAAATAATAATATCTCTCTGTCACAATATGATTCAAATTCTTATAATATAGTAAATGCACTTAAAAGCCTGATTAGCAAAAACCTAATTAAATTATCAGCCTCCAGGATGGAACTGAATATTACACCATTTGGATCAGTAATTGCTGAAATGATAAGTAAAAACCCTTCTGAAAGTTTTTCAGTTGATAACCTGTCATTTAATAATCTCTTTGATCTATATTTTAAATATTATAATGGTTCAGGATACTCAAGTTCCTGCGAACCAGATATAAGTAGATACGTTTATAAGCTTCTTTTAGAGGATAAAATTCAGGTCTTTAATGGAAATATATTCAAATCTGGTGACAGGTATATTATAAGTAACAATGACAAAATAACTGAAAGCGGTGGCCGACACTCATCATCAGAATGCTTCTGCGATTATGTTACATTTAAAGTACCACGCAAATCAAAATCTTCTGGTGAAATCCAGTATTTTCTCTGTAACATATCATTAAATAAACTTTTTGAAATTCTTCCAAAGCACTTCTTTAATGAAGAAGATATAGAATCAGATGATCCTGTATATTTGAAATTAAAAAAAGACTACATTGCAAAAAAACAGTATTACGAAGATAATAAAACAAACCTGGAAATGATAAAGTCGCTTACAAATAACAGTATAGATTTTATTAAAGAACCTACTTTTGATTATAAAATATATAAATACCTTATTCCTGCTGGCGAAGGAAAGATTCTTGGCAATAAGCTTAGAAATTATTCAGGCTTCAACATTCCATATAAGCAGCATTAACAATTCACCTTTTTGAGTATAATTCCCTAGACTATAAAATAAGAGAGAAGATACTAAATATATAAAATCTTCTCCCTTATCTATAATCTATTATGTATACAACTTCAAGATTTGCTTTCTGCTCTGAAGATAATCTATATTGAAATAACTATCGTTTTACTATTAATGCTCTTTCCTTGTCAAACAAATATGGACGTAAGTAAGCCACAGTACTGCACATTGGTAATACATCATCTGATATATTAATATTTAAGTTTTCACGTATATACCTAATTCTCGTCTTCATTCTTTGCCACATTTCTGGATACTCTGTTTTAATATTATTTTTAAGTTGTTTATCCGCTAACACAACTGTGCTTTCAGCGCATACTCCACCCATACCTTGCATATGTGGAATTATATCTATTTGATGAAATTGTATCTCCTACCTTAACTTTATTAGCTGTAGGAAACATATTACCCTTAATAAATCTTTCGCCACTTGCAGCAATTGTAACAACATTTGTATGCTGTCCACTCTGTGTAAGCATAGCTCCGAGTTCCATTTCACTTACACCTTCTTCAAGTAAATTCATAGCATCAAGCATGCTGTCTGATGCAAGGGCTGCACCATACTCATAATGTGCAATTTCATTAGCATTATTTATTGTTCTAATACCATTCTCACCAATAAATATATCTGTTTCATTTGTCAGCAGTTCTTCATCTTTGATTATATATCTTATACTATCAACAATAAAAGATGGCACATCAAATATTTGACGGTTATTTTCTATATCACTTGTGAAGTGCTTCCAACCAACAAGTCCTACCCTTAAATCTTCACTAATTCCTGCTTCCTTCAACAGTTCTTTAAAAGACTTATCCTTTCTGTCTGGCTGATTAGGCAATGACAGCACTGATGCATGAACAGGACTGCATTGTACTCTTGCTTTAGAACATTTATTAAGATTTTCATTGCCCAAAACAAGCTTCATTTCCCCACTCTTATCAATTACTAATAGAGCTTCCTCAAATCTCGTAAAGAAACCTATTAAATATGAAAAGTTATTCCCATGTTCTACATCACAATATACAACAAGCTTGTCTAGTTTTCTTTCCTGCATCTTTGTTAATACTTTTTCTTTACGCTGCATTATTGTTTCATCGCTTAACATTACAGGTAAAGCACAGTCCTTCTTTGGTTCATCTACTTTAGAATAAATAATCTCCATATCATTCACCTTAAACCCACTTTCTTTATCTCGTGTTACTTTTAAGAATTTTCTTTTTATACAGCCTTTAGTCTCTGCTACCAGTCAATGCGTTCAATCCCTTTGGTGCAAATTTCTTTAATACAATATATATCGCTGCTGCAAGAGCAATATCAATGGCCAGTATTATAACTCTTGTTAAAATATTCCTCACCGAATCCGGCATTAAAACCACTTTATATAAATTATTAATGTGTGGTTTAACATCAGCTATCAGAGGTTGATGCATTGCATACATTAAAAATGTAAGTCTATATACCCATTTGTCCTTAAGTGAAGGAATAACAGGTAATAAAAACAAGCTCATAATAGGCATCATTCTAATTGTTATATCGTAAAATATTCCAGGTAAAACTCCCTGAAGTAAACATGCTAAAAACAAAAGTGATAATACATATACTAATGATTTTTCCTCATTTAATTCATCATAAAACCTTCCATAAAAAGCACCTACTAAATATGAAGGAAAATACCATATAATATTTCCTACATATCCGTGATTAGCTATTCGAGTAAATACTGGAATATTAAATTTTCCCTGTGCTCTCAAAAAAACAATTATTATCAGGACCATGCACCAGCCTACCTTTTTATTCTTAAACATTAATAAGAAAACAGGTGATATTAATGCTAATAGGAATATTGCATAGACATACCACATTGGGCCATCTATTGGCCAGGTAACTAAATAAAAAGTCCTATATATAAAATTCTTTATTGAAAAAGTGTATTCATTTTGAAGTACATACTTTATCGCTATAATAATCTGCCACATTACATATGGAATTAATAAAGAAAAAACTCTCCTCTTAATCTTTGAAGAATAATTTTTAGACATGAGCATAATTGATCTTTAAAAATTTAATATTGATATAGAGAAATATTTTGGAAAAGTTAGGTTTTTTATTAATAAAGTGACTCAAAAAAGGGTATACTATCCCCATGAGGATGATAGAAT
>NZ_VULX01000055.1 GCF_009696465.1 Inconstantimicrobium porci
AACTATCTTTGTAAGCCTTGAAGTTTAATTGCTTAGCTTAATCTTAGCTTAATTACTAAAAGAATTGCTGGTCTAATAAAAAGTTTGTATAAACTATTAATTTCCTCTGTTTAATTTTCAAAGATCAACTGTCTTATCTGACAACGAAATAAATCTTATCATGATTTTTAAAATGTGTCAACACTTTTTTTACCTTCTATTTTAAAATTTTAATATTATTTCTTACTGATATGTGTACACCCTCATCTTCAAGTATCTCTAAAATCTTGAAATTCACAGTTTCTTTCATCTTCTGATACTCCTTATATTCTATAACATCAGTGTACATATATATAAATATTTCATACCCTTCATCTGTGAATCCGTCAAAATTAATAATGTTAAGCTCCTTTGTTATCCCCTTTGTATTATTAATCACTTTCTCTATTCTATCTACACAATTATGAAGTGATTCTGATGATGTTTCCTGCGAAAGTATGATTTTAAAATGAATCCTTCTTCTGTTTCTCTGTGCCCAATTTGTAATATTCGCATTGGCAAGTTTAGAATTAGGAATAGTAACTAGCGCTTTAGCAAATGTCCTTATTTTTGTACTTCTAAATGTAATCTCTTCAACAATTCCTTCTATCTCATTTGTTTGGATCCAGTCTCCTATACAGAAAGGCTTATCAAGCACTATAATCATCCCCCCAAACAGATTTGACAGCGTATCCTGGGCAGCTAATGCTATAGCAAGTCCTCCAAGTCCAAGTCCTGTAAAGAAGCCTGTAAGCTTAAATTCCTTCACTATCACTAATATAATAATTATTATTATAGAAATCCTAATAACAATTGAAATAAAAGGAAATATAATTTTCTTATCCTTATCCATGCATTTTTTTTCAAGTTTATTATAAAGAATAGAATTCTCCAAATTAAAATTATAAATTACCCAACAGAAACACAAAATAATAGATACTTTTAACCCTTTATTAGCAAACTCTAATATCTCCATGTACCCAGTCTGCTTATATAAATACACCAATGAAAAATACAATATTAGCGCAAAAAATGCACATTGAACTGGTTTTTCAATAGCTGCAATAACCTTATCATCAAATTTGTTAACAGACTTTCGAATCATAGCTTTTATCATCTTATAAGCCTTATTTAGTACTTTATTTTTTATAATTATAAATGCAGACACAATTAAAACTGTAATAATCATAGTTCTTGTATGATATTTAATCAGATTTTCTATAATTTGTTTTATTTTATCCAAAAAGTATCACCCATATATTAGTTTCTTTTTATAGATTTATTTAATTCGTATTTTTATTATAATTTGAAATATATTATTTTTAGACTATAATTTACTTAATAGAACTACTATAGTGCAATGATCATTAACATTTATTTTTAATTTTACTTAATTAGAATATACATATAAGTTCAACAGAATTATTAAAAAAATATTGATACTAGGAGTTGATATAAAAATGACAGTAAACATAAAAAATGACTGGTATGACCTTTTAAAAGATGAATTTGAAAAAGATTACTATAAAAAACTTCGTACCTTTCTAATTGAAGAATACAGACACCATACAATATATCCTAATATGTACGATATATTTAACGCCCTTAACTTTACACCCTATAAAGATGTAAAAGTAGTAATCCTAGGTCAGGATCCTTATCACGGTCCTCAGCAGGCTCATGGATTAAGCTTTTCAGTACAGCCTGATGTAAAAATACCTCCATCACTTGTTAATATCTATAAAGAACTTCATACTGATTTAGGATGCTACATACCAAATAACGGCTACCTAAAGAAATGGGCAGATCAAGGTGTATTATTGCTTAACACTTCACTTACTGTTCGTGCTGGAGAAGCAAATTCACATAGAAATATTGGCTGGGGAACTTTTACTGATAAAATTATAGAACTATTAAATCAACGCCAGAATCCAATAGTCTTTATCCTTTGGGGCAACAATGCAATCTCTAAAGAAAAATTTATTACAAATCCTCAGCATTACATAATAAAATCAGTACACCCAAGCCCTCTATCAGCATCAAGAGGATTCTTTGGAAGTAAACCATTTTCTAAAACAAATGCTTTTTTAATTAAAAATAACAAGGCACCTATAGACTGGCAAATTGAAAATATTTAAAAACAAAAAACTAATAAGAATACCTGGGGGACAGGTAATCCTATTAGTTTTTATTTTATCTTAATTATATTAGAAATTATCAGAATAAATTTTTTTATTTAACACTCTTTTTATATCTTAAGTAATATGAGTACATTACAGATCCAACAACACCAACAGATGCCCCTGCTGCAAATAGTAATCCGACATTATTAAACATAGCACCAAGAATTATTCCAGCTCCTGATCCAATAGCTATACCCATGCATAAGCTTGTTGTTTCTTCCTCTGTAAGCTCTAAATTAAATAACTTTTCATTCATTCTAAAACCCCCAATTAATACATTCAACTTTCTATACTTAGATTATACTTGTTGCTTCTTATAAAATCCTTACGGAAAGCTTAATTAAATCTTACAAATTTATTACTTTCCTTAAAAACTATATAGATTATATTATTATAATATAACTTTTTTTATATCTTGTAAAGAGTTATTTTATAACTTTTTATATATACTTTCATTACATTCTAAACATTCCCATTTATCTATATTTTTATGCAGCAGAATTACTTATTTGCTTAATTTATAATATATTTTTGCATAAAAAAATACTTAGTATAATTACTAAGTATTTTGGTGGCTCGAACTGGAATCGAACCAGTGACACGAGGATTTTCAGTCCTCTGCTCTACCGACTGAGCTATCGAGCCATAATCTCTCAAGACATTTTTTATTATATATATTTTTTTAATTATTGTCAACGTTTATTTAAAAAATATACGTTGACAATAACTAGCTTTTTATTTTCCTTTATTACTAATAAATACTATTGATTTAGCACTCACCAAAATAGCTATGCCCATAAAATGCAATACATATCTAGGAGTATTCTCCCACATGAAAAGGAACAGTATTAATCCTGCAAAAGCCATATATAGAACTAATTCTGAATCAAGTTTAGGATGTCGATACCTTTTACAATAGCAAACATAGCAGCATTAAATGATATCCATAAGTATAATAATGATATAAAGGATAATACTTACCTTGATAAGTGAAAAACTGATGCAATTTATTAGGTTTTATAGCCAAGGTTAATAACGGTGTTGCATAATAAGCTCCATCTTCCCATGTAAACACACTTTTTTTAATAATATTTAATTAATCCGTAGGGGCCATAGTTAAATAATGCTTTATATTTAAGATATTTGACACTCTAAATAACTTTGATAATATATAGCACAATCCAATATTATTGGGGTATTTAGCAAAATATTCAGAAATAGGTGCTGATGGATTTTCAGCCAGCCTTACTGCCTGATTATATACTATGCCAAAATCCCATGAAGGAAAAACAGCCAATTTATATGATGAAATAAGCTGTATAACTATAATTAAAACCATACTAATCATAAATATAATATTTACTGTTTTACGATTCAATACATTCCCCAGTTTAGATAATAACTTACTTATACCAATCATTATAGCAATCAGTACACCCATTACTATTATTCCTATTAAGCTATTATTTTTAGACCAAATTAAACATATACTTATGATAAATGTTATGAGCAAAAATATAATACTATATATTGATCTTACGATTATCTTCTCCACAATCATTTTCCCCTTAATATTTATTTATTCACATTTTAATTTGTCTTCACCCTAACCCCTGTGGATTATTTTTCATATCCTGTGTATAATTTTATATTATAATCTTATATTTAGAAATAAAAAAGAGTGAAAGACATATTCCTAAGCCTCCGTCCTAACACGCTCCAAGTCGTTCCTTCATATGTCTTCCTCCCCCTTGATGACTAAAGGACAATATTGCATTCTACCATTCTTTTACGCAAACGTGCAACCACTTTATTTTCAAGACTTTATGATATTAAAAACATATTTAAAAATGCAATTTCCTATACATTAAAAAAGTCATTGCAATATGCAATGACTTTTTTCATTAAACTAACCTGGCTACCACTTACTCTCCCACACGGTCTCCCATGCAGTACCATCAGCTGTAATTGGCTTAACCATCCTGTTCGGAATGGGAAGGGGTGTAACCCAAAAACACATCATAACCAGATATAAGTTTTGTCAAAATCTACGATTTTGCCAACAAAACTTTACTCCTCAGC
>NZ_VULX01000056.1 GCF_009696465.1 Inconstantimicrobium porci
TACAAGCATCCATTACAATCCACACATAGTGCTTAATACCTTTAACTTTGATATAGGTTTCATCGGCAGATAGAATCTTTGATGGTTTGTAGTCAAAAGTATCTACAAACGGCTTTATAACAGCAGCAGCTGTTAATGCATAATTGGCAACCATGGTGTGAGATATATCTATGCCGTGAACTTCTTTTAGAGCATGAGCAGTCTGTCTTGTAGAAAGCTTTAAATTAACATGATAAGTAAGACATAATCCCATTATGTGAGGACTAAACTTTTTAAAACTAAAACCTGTAGCGCACTCAGGAAGTGAGTATAAATCCATCTTGAAGAAGTTTATGGTAAATTCTCTATAAATATAGCGAAGCTTATATTTTGATTTTTCAGCATGGCTTATGTCTTTATCAAGTTTCTTTAAATTTGCAAGATAATAAGAGCACTTATCATTAGTGCACTTATGTATTTTAAAGTGTTTTCGTTCCTTATGTTCCGTAAGTGTCGAGCCACAGTATGGACATTTAAGAACTAATGGTTTTGTAACAAAATTAGACTCTTTAAATGTAGTGCCACAAACTTTACATTGATATTGGCCTTTACTGCCGTTGTTATCATAAATATATTCATGATTTGCACCACATTTAGGACAGACAATTTTGTGGGATATAGTTTTACCGTTACGTCTTTGGACGGGTTTGATAATTTTATTATATTTATGCTTGTAATACGCTAAAAGCAGTTTGTAATCAACCTGCTCAAAACGTTTGATTATAGGAAGTTTATCAACTTTGAACTTTTGATATTTAGGACTGTTAGAATCATCAAATTGCATTTGCTTAAGTGGAATATGTTGAGCAATAAATCCTATAAGTTGATAAATAATTTTAATTAGATATTGATTATATATTAGTAAATAAGTTATAATTGAATCCACAATAACGACATCCTTTCGTGTTTATTTTTGTATTCTAGGAGATTCAATTTTAACATGAAATTAGGGGCTCGTTGTTTTTTTATACAAAAAAACTTCCGAAACCTTGATATATAAATAAATTTTAAAGGAAAAAGTGTGAAGAAACTTTACACTAACTTTATGAAACGGAGTGTTGAGTTATGGAATGGTACTGTGCAGTGTGGAATTGTGATGAACTTAAGAGTTCAATGAGTGCAAATTATATATATGAAAGTATTTGTGAAGGCGATACATCACTTACATTTGATATAGATGTTATTGATGAATTTCAGGAAGAGTTAAATGAAAAAGTTAAGAACATTGAAGTAAGCAGAGGATCTGGATTTGTTATCATAGGATGTACATATGACAATGCTGAAAAAGTATATGAAAAGGTAATGGAACTGTCTAAGAAACATGAACTTTCTTTCTACGAACCTCAGAACATGACTTATAGATTTTAATTAGTCAATGGATAATATATATATAACGTATAGTAGAGATAAAAAATAAAATTTATGGGTTATTTTGGCGTACGTAATGATATAATAAAAGTAGGAATAATTATTTTAATTTTATAAAGGGTTTGAGGTTATGGTTATGAAAATTAAGAATATTTTTAAAAAGAGTTCAGAATGTAAAAATACCTCAAAAGAAAAAGGCAGCAGAAAGGAAGTAAATGATCCTCAAGGGCTGCTTGGGATTAACAAAGAACCAAATTATAATAATTTTTTAGCGTTATTTACTGTAGATAATAGTCCATGGGATTTCTATGATAAAGTAGGAATTAATATTGAGAATGATGGATTTTATTTTCTTCACAATAAAGTGGTAAATGTGGGGGGAGCATATGGTGGCAATAATACTTATAAACCTATAAAGAATACAGAAGAATATTTTTCGTACATTGAGAAAGCATTTAAGAATGAAAAAATATCACTTGAAGAAAAGGAAAATCTTAAATTAGTAACTAAAGAAAATTACAGAAGTATGATTAATAAAGAAATATATGATAAGAAAGTTGAAGCTTTACAAAAAGATGCACAGCAGAAGGAAAAGAAGAAACTTAAGATTTTAAAGGACAAGTTTATACAGCGTGACAATAAGATTAAATTTCATAAACATTCTTTAAAATCTTATAAAATGTATGATTTTACTGGCTTTAAATATAATGCATATTCACTTAATAATGGCGAATGTCTGTATTTAAGAAAAATAGGTGACAAGTACAGAATGCTTTATATCTACAGCAGATACAGCATAGTTGATGATTTTGTCAAAAATGAGGACAAGATTGATGAACTGCTTAATAACAGCGACTTTGCAGATAACGATTACGTTAAGATGATAGACAGGGATTTATCAGAAGATGAGTGCAGTTACATCATGACTGAGATTTATAACCGTTTTGCAGGAGATGTGCTGGAAACTAAATATGATTTTGAAGATCATATAGGCTGCTATGGAAACTTTAAGTTTAACATCGCTTTTAAAAATAAGGAGGATGTTAAAGTAACTGGTAATGATTATTTGCAGTGCAGGATTATTTACGATTTTATTTCTTTGATGGAGAAGATAGAGTTGAAGGAATATACTTTCCTATAGTAATTTAAGTGTTGCAAGACATATGAAGAAAAAACCTTAAGTGATCGCAGGAATCGAGGTCGGCTTCGGAATATGTCTTGCAGTTTTTTTATACAATAATATTAAAGAACTTGGAAATTAAGAATATGACTTTAATTTCTAAGTTTTTTTTGTAGAATGATGTATTTTACATAAAAAGTTGGAATAATACATATAAAGCCTACAAGTTATTAAATAGTTTTAATTCGATATTGATTATATATGAATAAATACGTTATGATTGAATTCGCAAAATGACATCCTTTAGTAATCTGAGTGTTGCAGGACATATGAAGAAACAACCTTAAGAGACCGCAGGGATCGAGGTCGGCTTCGCAATATGTATTGAAACCTTTTTTATATGAATAAACTTTCGAAATCTTGATATATAAATAAATTTTAAAGTGAAAAGTGTGAAGAAACTTTATACTAACATAAAAAAGATAGGTGTATACAAATGATAAGTGAATATAGATATAAATTTAATATAAACATTTCGCATAGCATTGAGAGTACTTTTGAAAAGAAGCATATTCATTCACATAATATAAGTATTACTGTCTTTGTGATAAATAATGAACAGGAGTTTATTTTGTATGATGAAATAGAAGATACCATAAAATCATATCTTGAGCAGTTTAATAAGAGATATATTAATGGAATAAAGCCTTTTGATAAAATAATTCCCACCATTGAAAATATAGGAATGGAGTTTTATAGGAATTTAAAAATAATCTTGGGAGAAAATAATTATATCCTTACAAGACTTGAAATAAGTGAAATTCCAACAAGAACATATATTATTAACGGGGAGGGTTAATTATAGAAACAGAAGATAAAATAGAAGAAATAAATGTAGATGAAAAGAATAATTTGAGATATTTAAAAGCTATAAGGAATCTGAAGATAATAAATGCAGCTTTGATTATCATTATCGCTGCTTTAATAGTAATGATTGTAATGCAGTATAGTGGTAATTATCCTAAAGGTAGTGATGTTTATGGACACTTATTTAAAGCAAATGTGCTTTATAATTCGATAAATAGTGGTGACATTTACCCTTTGTACACCGATTTATGGTATAACGGGCAGCAGCTTTTCAGATACTGGCCTCCAATGGCACATTACGTACTTGCACTTATGCAGTTTATCGAAGGTGGAAATATTCTTAATGCTTATGTGCTTTTTATTGGATTAAGCTTTATTATCGGAGGAAGTGGATGGCTTATTTTTGGTATTATTGAGGACAGGATAGCTTTAGGAGCAATAATTGCCGTTATGTATTTTTTCCTTCCTGATAATATGAGAGTTTGTTTTTCAGAAGGCAATGTTCCTAGGATTTTTATAACTGCACTTATACCTTATGTGTTTTTGATAGTGTGGCAGATTATATATTATAAGAGAAAGAAGTATATAATACCACTTGTTTTGCTAATGTGTGTAATTATTTTTACACATAGTTTGTGTCAAGTAAATGTTGGCAAAAATATATCTTTTTAAACTTTTTATTAATTATCCATTATTTTACATATAAATTGTATTTTTTCCCTTCCCTATAAATCTATTTTATGTATATGATAAATCTC
>NZ_VULX01000057.1 GCF_009696465.1 Inconstantimicrobium porci
TTTATCCCCAAATGAATATGAAGATAAATATTACTCAGAAAATATAAAAAATGCATGTTAACTATAAAAAATATAATAATATAATTTATCCGAATTTAATTTGTACTTTTTCTTGACATAGTACCAAGAGCTTTGTTATGGCTCGTTTTGACATACCATCAAATGATGGAATCATGCTTAAAATAAAGCTCACAGGCAGAAACATAGCATAGATGATAAAAAGTACCTGCGAGAAAATCATGATTCCTGTTAATAGGAATACAAATATGGAAATCCCAATATTGAAGACAAATAGGAAGAAGACTGTACCTAAACGGTTAATGGTCTTTGTAATGGTTAGATTGGTATTGCTTCTGTCTTCAATTTCTTCCGCAACAATTTTTTCTCTGTCTTCGCCATTGTTGGAATCTGGGCTGGTGGAGAGCAGGCTTTCCACACGGTCAATACCGATACTTTCAATGTCTGAACTGTTGTATTGAAGCAGTAGCCACGGTTGCTGAACCTGTATGGAAAACAGGCTATCTCTGATTAAGTCCACGCTGTCCTTGCCTTGACTATCGGAATGGGGCATGACAATCTTCGTGCCAAGTGATAAACTGGCATTACTGATGTCTGATGAAAAGTCATTGATTTTTTTAATGTAGTCGGGAGCGTAGGCAATAAAGGAAGCCGATAGGATAAACACCAGCACAAAATTCATAATGGCATGAATTGCCTTTGTGGTTTCTCTCTTTATCAGTCCCGTATAGGCAACATAAACCCCAAGAACCAAAATCAAGAGTAAGAGGAATCCAACATAGAAACCCTCTGTTGAAAATCCGTTTGCACTCACACCAGCTAAGGTCTGCATATTCTTACCAATGGAATCTGCTGTAGCGGAAATGAAGTCTAAGGAATAGGCTTCCTGTACTAAGTAACCTGTCGCATTGGAAACATACAAACTGATTGTCCAAATAAAATTGGTAATGGCATATAGTCCATACATGACCTGTTTTCCAATCCCGTCCGACCAGTTCCACGGAAGCCAGCCCCAGCTATTATCCACATAAAAATCCAGTTGATAGTTTTCAAGTGGGTATCGGCTGTATTCATTTGCCACATTGACCGTATCATCTACCAAGCCCGCAGCTTGAACCACCGTTCCCAGCATGGCTAAAAGAAAAATGGCAATCACAAGTGTGAAAGCCACTGTCATTGCCACTTTACCTAGACGTTTCAGCGTCCAGTTTGATTTTATTCTGTTTACTATTGATGGTTTCACATTTACACCTCTTTTCGCACAGGTGGTCTGGTATCAAAGGCATGGAGCAGTTCTTCAAATACAGGGTGGAACTGTATCACACCGACACGACCATATAAATCACTGATAAGGCATTGCCCGTTTTCCAAATCACGCAATCGCTTCTGATTGTTTTCGTCCTCTGGGTCTACACCAAAAAAGGCTAAGGTCTTTTTAATCTCGTTAAGGTCAGTGGAACGAAATGCAAATTTTAAGCCGAGGTTATTTTTCAGTTTTTCATCTAAGAGGTCGTCTGTATTTTGGGTCACGAAATATACCCCAGCGTTCATAGCACGACCAGCCCGAACCAGCTTCATAGATAGTGTTTTTCCTTGTGCTACCTGTAAAAAGCTCCATGCTTCGTCTAAATCTACAATCTTGAAAATGCTTCGGTCTGTATGGATAAAGTCTAAAGCAAAGGTACTAATGACAATCAGCATAGCAACGGATAAAAGCTCCATAGTGGTATATTCCTCAAAGGAAGTTTCCTTGTCGGGAAGTACCAAGTCCGCAACCTGTATAATGTTCAGTTGTTTTTCTAAGCTGATAGACTGCTCCACATAACCATTACTGAATAATAAATGTGCAAAGTCATAGTCTGTAAAACTTTCGATATGGTCGGCTATACTGGTACTTAGTGGCGTATTCTCAACCCGTAATTCCTCAATCACTTTCATCAACCCTCGTACTTCACTATTGGTTACTGCACGAATGGCTTTTCTAAGGATTGGGAAGCGTTCCCCATCACGAGAGGAAATCCCCGTAAGGAATGTCAGAATATCAATAGCCAGTGATTCAGAATCTTTGGGATTTTTCATAATCACATAAGGGTCAAGTAAGCCTTTGTTTTTCTCATCAGAAGTCAGAGTGACGATATTGATTTCATGGGAAATCTCTGGCAAGGTTTCTTTCCATCTGCCACGTTCTGCTTTTGGGTCTACAATCACTGCTTGTGCCCCATAAAGCACCGCATAATAGACGATAAGGTTATTCGCAAAGGATTTACCACCACCCAGCGAACCAACAAAAGCCGACGCTAACGCATTGGTTACTGAACCCTTAACCCCTTGACTGGCAAGAGCAGGTTTCAGATAGACATTGCGTCCAGTATCTAAGCTGTAGCCAACATAAATCCCCTCATTTTCCCCCAGCATTTGAGTAGCACCAAAACCTAAACCAGCGAGGAAATCAGAGGTCACGTATTGAATATAATCATTCATATAACGCTTGCTGGCAGGTAAAAATTCTTCATGTAAGCCGAGCATATCCCCAAATGGTCGTACCAGTTTTACGCTTAAATCGTCATAAAAATCTTTCACTTCATTACAACGACGTTTGAGTTCGTCAAGATCATTTGCTGATACCCTTACCACATAAGACAGCTTGTACATAGATTCCTTGCTTTGGTCTAAATTGGTTTCCAGCTCATTCACACTTTCCAGAGCTTCCGCCACATTGGAGCTGGTTTCATTATCACTTTGCCAAGCGTGGTTATCCAAGTCTTTCAGTTCTTTCTTTTTATTGCGGACAGTAGATAGGGCTTTACGATTCGCTACAATTTCCACATTCATTGACGTATCAATCGGGAATGTAAATTGCTGTTGCTGGTAGTAGAAGATTTCAGAGGACGGGAAGTCCAGTTCTCCGACAATGCTGTTAATGGTAAAGTAAGCTACATAGACGGTTTCATCTTCCTGCTGGATTTTCAAATATCGCTGTTTTTCTTCCACCAAACAGCGAGTAGGCTTAATCAAGTCATAGTATTTAATCAGCGTTTCATTATCCAGCTTTTTCTTTGATAGATGGTACTCATACTCTTCATAGGCAGTGCCTGTCTGTCCGTAAAGGTGTTCAATCAGATAGCCGAAGTCGTCCTTATCTAACCTGCGGATTTTGAAACGACGAGAGATTTTATTTTCTAAGAGCTTTTCCATCTTCTGAAAACGCAGGATTTCATCATTACTCATACTAACAAAATCGCCCATCAGCTTATGGTTCACATCATAGACAAAATCAGACAAAGCATTTTTTGCTTCAACGGTAAGACTTTTCATAGAAAACTCCTGATCGTTGAGAAGTATAAATGTCAAGTTAATCATGTAAATTTTTGATCATTTAAGAATGTAGTTTTTTTATTCTTCTTCGAAATTCATATGATCCTTTAAACGATATGAATTTCCAGTAATTGAAACTACGTGTGCATGA
>NZ_VULX01000058.1 GCF_009696465.1 Inconstantimicrobium porci
TACTAAATCTTCATATTTTCCGTTTATAGACTTGTCCTTAACCGCAGTTAGGTTATATTTTTGTTCGGAATTTTCAATCGCCCGTTTTACGGTCTTTCGATGTACTCCTATCTTTTTGGCTATACTTCTTTGACTAAGCCCTTCGTTAAAATAAAGATATCTGATATAATCATATTGTACCATTTCAATCACCTTTCAAAATCCTCCCACTTATATAAAATGTCGACAATTTTATTATAAATGGAGGAGTGGTTGAGTGGTACATTTTTTGTTTAGCAGAAGTTAATTATTGGTACACTTTTAGATTAGCATAAGCAGTATATTTATTTCTTTCCATTTTAATAAACTTATTTTTTAAAATTTATTTATTAAAATAAATTATTTAAATATTTTCATTTATTACAATTAACAGAACCAAAAGTAAATTATTTACTTTTTTCAAATAATGTAATATTATATATTAGTGAATTGCAGAACTCTTAATTGAAAAATGAAGTGATTAATACGAGGTATATTTTTTCATTATTTAAAAATGAGCGTACTCTAACTAGGCCCTAAAAATTTTAATTTTTTAAGCTATTAATTTCTTAATTGAAAGAATATGTTCTGTTTTATTTATTGCATTTGAAATTAAAAGTACAATCTGCTGTGTTATTGCTGAAATAATAAATTCGGATTTCAATGATTTAGTATTTGAAAGCTTTGTATAATTTAATGTCATAGGATATTTAACCATGAAATTTGCACGTTCAATAATTGTTCTTATTTTGTATAGGGTGGTCCATAAATCTGAGTTTCTTGGAACAGCAGTATTCATTCTATAATCATTGTTTATAGGGATTTGGCATACTCGGCCGCAACGCGATTCGGTACATGGATTGTCACAGGATAAAGTATATGTTGTTTTACCATTAATACGTGCCTTTTTTGATTTAGGACAAAGCCATTTTATTCTATCAGCACGTCCTTTTTCACGAGTTATTCCATCAAATTTCATAGTAAGTGAATTATCTTTGGGGCATGTTGGAATACCTAATTCATTGAATCCCGGTTTGGGCAATGAAGGCACTCGTCTTAATGGAATTATAGGAATCATGCTATGTTCTTTTACAAGGTATTTATAGTTATCAACAGCGTCAAATCCAGCATCACCTATAAAGTATTTATACTTGAAATCATGCAAAGTAAAAAAGCTTTTTAATGTTGGAATTAATGATTTTGCATCGTATTCATCTTTGGCTTCACTGGCGGTATCAGCATTACTGATATCAATATCAGGTTCATCTGCAAAATCAAAACCTTGTATTATTCCTAGTCCATTAGTAAGTACTGAAACACGCAATGCGTAGCAATAATGACCATTTATGTAAGACAGCTTAATATCGTCATTTGCATAGGATTGTTTAGGCATTCTGCTACAGGTAAAACTATGTGCATTAAATGTAGGATCAGCTTTTTCAAGTTTTTTAGCTTGTCTAAATAAATTGTCAAAAAGCTTTGGGTTATTTTCCTTAACGTAAGCTTCGATACCTGTTGTGTCATTAATTAAAATATTAGATAGTTCAGAATTAATCTCTTGGCATATAGGTTGAGTAATCTCTACAAGAGAATGAAAGAAATTTTCTAAGTCTTTTTCAAAGTTTATTTTAAATCTTGAAAATTGTGATGCATCAGGAACTTTATTGCCAAATCCGCAGAATTCTCGTAATTCGCTACTTAAATTTAGAATATTAAGTAATAAAGTTGTGTCAGTAATTGAAAGTATTGATTTAAGAATTAGAGCACATATCATTGATACTAATGAATATTCCCTGGGATGCCCAGTTGCGGCATAATAGTGATTGAAAAAACTTTGTGGTATCAACTGTTCTAAATCAATATTTTCTTGAAATAAATTTATTAATTTGGGCTTATCTTTATCAAAATACTCATCCAAATTTGAGTATATATCAGTTAAAGATAATTGTTTAATTGCTTGCAAGGATTTCCCCTCCCTTTGTAATATTTTTTTATTCACTATATATAAATTCAACAAAAGCTGGGGGAAATCCTTCAATATATGATTACAGAACAGCATAAAACCAAAGGTTTTAGAGTTCTGCAATCAACTAAATATTATATATAAAAAGGGGGGTGAAATAAGCGAGAAAATTTTTTGCTATAAGTGGACTTGCTATTTTTTTGTTTTGTAGTATTAGAATTCCAGCCTATGCTGATTCAGGAACCTACGTAAGTCTTTCATATCGTAATTATACTATTCCTGGTTCAGTTAATGGTTCCAAAAATGGGTATTACTATCATTTAACAAAAGGTGGAGTTTCATTACAAGTAACAGAAACAAATTCTAATAATGGATAAATGTATGTAGATTTAAGGCGCTATAAAAGTTGGGGAGTAGATCCTAGCTATGGAGAATGTCGAATATACGGAACAGGATGGTATAACTATAATGTAGATACAGATTCTGATAAATATTATATTTTTGCATCCGGTGGAGCAAGCGGTACTGTATCAAAATTAAAAGGTTACATGCACAATCACCATCACTAAATAATCTCAATATTAACAATAAATACCTTTGTTGATTTTAAGTTATTTAGATTATTTTTGAGGAGGAATTTAAACCTAATAAGATAAGTAATGTTATATATTACTTCTCTTATTAGAATAATGCTTAATAATGGTACAAGGAATTGCAATAAGAAAAGAATTTTTAATTTTATTAGGATTATTTTTTAGTTCTATTACATTTGTGATAAAATGTAAAAAAACTAATTTTAATAGAGAATTAATTTTAAATCAATTATTAAAATCAATTTTTGTTATATATATATGTTTATTAATAGGTGAAACATTAATGCCTATAAGAATACCACCTTTAGATATAGATATAAAACCAACAGTAAATTTAAACATTTTAAATATTACAGAATATGACTTAAAAGATATATATGCAATTATAAACATAGTAGGAAATCTTTTGCTATTATCACCTTTAGCAATAATTCTCCCTATGTTAGGATATAAAAAATTTTTAAAACTAAAAAATGTTATATTGTTATCTTTTTTTACATCAGTATTAATTGAAGCACTTCAATATATTGAAACATACTTAAAAATAGTATATGCACCAAGAGCAAGTGATATATTAGATGTAATGCTTAATACTTTAGGTGGAATAATCGGATTTTGTGTATATAGAATCTATTTAAGATTTTGTAAAAAATAATTACGATAAATTGCAATAACAAATTGAACTAATTTTATTTTTTCATTTGAACCCTTGAATTTTTAAGCTGCATAGATCTCATCGAGGTACTTTTCAAAAAGCTCCTCTGGAGTTCGGTAGTCTAAGATTTTACGTGGAAGAGTGTTCATCCATTCTTCAATAAACCCTAT
>NZ_VULX01000059.1 GCF_009696465.1 Inconstantimicrobium porci
ATATGCCACCAAAGGAATTTTATACTCTTTATCTTGGAGAGCATCTAGATAAAATTTGCATAAAGATATAATATTGAGAAAAAAGAAGAATTTAATAGATTTTGTCCAATATAAAGGGGTTAATCCGATATTACACTATTCAAGGAGGTGAGATGTTTTGTTGAATTACAAAGTTATAAGGGCTTCACCATTTTATTTAATAAATTAAATATATATAATAAATATATTAACTAATTATTAGCAGAATATTTAAAAAAACTAATTTATTAAATAAAGAAAGTAATTATACGTGGTCTGAAGGGCAAACCATTCTATTAAAAAGCCCCTTTCCAATAAATTAATATTAATGGAAGTTTATATTATGGACCAATATTTTAGGTAATTACTTAATAATATTCGTTACTTTACATTGGACAAAAAACAAGCACTTACTGGCAAATTGTTATTTTTATTAAGAAATATAAAATATAGTAAATATTGAAAGCGAGGAATTAAAATGGGATTTTGGTTTAATGAAAAAGATACAGATAAGGATGTTTTTGAAAATTCTGTAGGGAAGCATACACCTAACAGCATAAAACAAGAGGCAAGACAAGAATTGAGGCAAAGAGGATATTCTAATAGACCAATAGATGATTATGCATTTGAACATGATGATTAATTTGTGGTACTTAGAAAATATGAACTAAAGTCAATATAATTTAAAAGAAAGGAAAATATTCATGTACATTTTATATAATGTCAAAATTACAGATTACACAAAGCATATTTATTATTGTACCCATCATTTAGTCTACCAACTGATTAAAGATAATAATGATTATTTTACTCAAACTAGAAAAGATAGTTATACAGTATGTTGTAGACATGCTGTAGATGTTACTGACAAGACATATTTATCTATAAAAAGCATTATGGATGAATATGATGTCAAATCTATTTAAATCATTTCTAAGAGGTTATCGTAAAACCTCTTCCATTTAATATATAGTTAGGCTACTTATAAGGCAAGGAGGTTTAATGAACAAATGGTACAGGCTATAAGAAAAGGGATTAAAACAACAACTAGAAGAGTGGCTAAGGACCATGAATTCACAAAGTCCATAAAATACTTTTAATGATGAATTAAAAAGATATAATTAATTTTCAAATTGTATAGATTTTTAAAGTATAAGAAAGCCTGAGTATCAGGCTTTCTTATTATCATATATTTCTAACTTTTGCTAATCTTTACTAAACAATTATACAATTTTATAATTTGTTATGAAGATTAATGGAGGTACACGTTAATGGAAAATGAGAACTTATCAATAACCTATCTTGATGATAGTCATGGTTTAAATGCTACAATCATGACTTCTGATAATATTATCTATGTATTTTGTTATGATATTGAAGATGATATTATAAAAGCAGAAATAGAAGAAATAAGTAAAAAACTTATAGAAAAGTATGAAGTTTTAAATGTTATGTATTCTGAAAACTATAATACTTATAATATACTAAGGAAAGGTTCTTATCCTGAAGATATATTATAATTAAGGGCCGAAGCCCTTAATTATTCGATTTCTTTTGATAAAGAATCTATGATGATTTTATTTGAATCATACCAATAACTTTTAATGGCAAGTTGTAATGCAGCAGCTTGTGCTGATGTTAGATGTAGAATCTTATCTTCTAATTCATCAGGTAATATTATATGATTTTGTTCGCTGTAGAATACAACAACATTATGAATTATTAATGCTGCAGAAACTTCAGGAGAACTTGCGACTAACATATTGCAGGCATTAAATATAATATCTAAATCTTCTTTAGTAAAGATGTTTGATATTTCTTTTAATGATAGATCAATAATAGAGTAGAATGATGGAATTATTTCATCAACTTTATAGCTTGCAGTACAACCTGGCATCAAAGAAATCTTGTCATAGTATACTAATGATTTCTCTAAAGTATTTATAGTAGATTCTGATAATGAAAAAGTTTTAGTTTTATTTTTTGCTTTTAATGTATTATCCATAATTTAAACTCCTTAATCTTAATATATTTATATTATAATAATATTATTTTTTTATTATATAAATATTATATCACTATTAAATAAAAAGAAAAGAGGTTTTATTATGAAATGTAAAATAACAGAAAAATTAGATATCAATACTATATGCTATTCTAAATGTATTCCAAATTCAGATTTTAAAAAGTTTTATATAGCCTTCTTTATTAAAGATACAGATGCTTATCTTTCCGCAATAGGAAAGTTGCCTTTGGTACAGACGAGAGCGGTAATATATAATATAGATGGATTTAAAATTTTGTCATTATTATTTAGATTCAATGATAATGATGATCTTATATATTCATTGTGGTTTGATTATTTTAATATTAAAGATAGAGAATGTATAAATAAACTTATGAAACAAACAGATTTATCTTTTACTGTAGTCAATGAAAACAATGAAAGTGTTACTAATTTTAAAATACCAAATAGCCTTATATTTAAAATTGCTCAATTTTATAAGGAAGGTTCAAAAGAATATAACTCAAATATATTTGAAAATTTAGTTAGTGCAATAATTAATGAATACGAAAATGATTTATCAAAACTTTGGGATGACTCGACATATACATATATAGATATGTAATAAAATAAATCCTGCTTATGCAGGACATGCATGATTTGAAAATTTTAATTAATACGTAATGGTAAAGTAAAAACATATATACGTTATTATTTTAGTATGACTAATTGTATAATGAAATTGAACCAATAAAAAATCCATAGTGATTACCCGTGTTATAATTAAGTTGCGAAACCAAAATAACAAGGAGGATAATCACTATGAATTACCCATATCATAACACAGAATCACGTAAAAATAAACACTTGAATTTCAAAGAGCGCATGACTATAGAAATACGCCTTGCAGACGGTTGCTCTGCATATAAAATTGCCAAAGAATTGCAAAGACCAATCAATAC
>NZ_VULX01000006.1 GCF_009696465.1 Inconstantimicrobium porci
AAAAGTAGATGCTGGTAATAATAAACCTGATATTTATCCACTGAAGACTGCATCAATACCGTACAGCTCTGCTGCCGTAACACTAGGTCGAAAAGTAATACGAAATTTATGTGGATTAAAAGATTTTGGAGATTTATCATATACATAAAATAGATTTATAGGGAAGGGAAAAAATACAATTTATATGTAAAATAATGGATAATTAATAAAAAGTTTAAAAAGATATATTTTTGCCAACATTTACTTGACACAAACATTTTTAAGAAAAGATTTGACAATATTATATTTTCTAATATAATAACAATAATATTAATTTTTATACAAAAGAAAATGGAGGGATAATATGAAATTTTTGTTTCCCACTTTGAAAGATTATAAATTGCAGAATCTTCGCAATGATATTTTCAGTGGTGTAATAATTGCATTTGTTTCAATACCTATTGCTATGGGGTATGCACAGATCTCTGGATTGCCTGCCATATATGGATTATATGGCTCAATACTTCCAGTTTTAGTTTTTGCTATGATATCGTCATCAAAACAATTCGTTTTTGGTGTTGATGCAGCACCTGCAGCTCTTGTTGGAAGTTTTCTTGCAACTACTGGAATACCTTTTGAGTCAGATGGTGCTGCAGCGCTTGTGTTTTTAATGACTGTACTTACAGCATTATGGCTGTTTATTTTCGCAGTATTAAAGGTTGGAAATCTTGTTGAATATATCTCATCGCCTGTTATGGGTGGATTTATTACAGGTATAGCCTTTACAGTGATTTTAATGCAAATACCTAAGCTTATGGGATCAAAAGCCGTAACTGGTGAACTTTTTGAACTGCTTGTATATATTGAGCGGGCTTTTGAAAAGGTAAATGTTTATGCACTTGTCTTAGGACTTGTAACTTTAGCAGTCTTGCTTGTATCGAAGAAGTTTCTTCCTAAATTCCCGATGGTTATTGTGGTGATGATTTTATCAGCGGTAATACAATCAGTCTTTCATTTAGACAAATTAGGAATAAAAATGCTTCCAGGAGTAAGTCTTACAATTCCTAATATTGATTTATCTTTATTACATGTTAATCATGTAAAAGATGTTGTGCTGACAAGTCTTGCAGTAGCTGCTGTTATTATGGCACAGACGCTTCTTGCTGAAAATAATAATGCAATGAGAAATGAATTTAAGATTGATAATAATAGAGAACTATATGCTTTTTCTTGTGCTAATTTAGTGTCTGCTTTGTGCGGAGGGTGTCCTCTTAATGGTAGTGTGTCACGTACATCTTTATGTGAGCAGTATGGTGGAAGATCACAGATGATGTCTGTAAGTGCAGCGGCAACCATGATGCTTGTAGTATTATTTGGTTCTAAGTTTATAGCATATCTCCCTGTACCTGTTTTAACAGCAATAGTAATATATGCACTTATAGGTGTATTAAAAATTGACCTTGCTAAGAAGCTGTTTAAAGTTAATAAGAAAGAATTTTACATATTTATGTGTGCATTTTTTGGTGTTCTTATCTTTGGTACAATATACGGTGTTGTTATTGGAATAATATTATCTTTTACAAATGTGGTTATAAGAGAAAGTAATCCTGTAAGAACATTTCTTGGTGTTGTTCCTGGAATGAAAGGTTTTTACAGTCTTGATAGCAATAGTAATGCTAGACCAATAAAAAATACTGTTATCTATAGATTTGGTGGTAATTTGTTTTTTGCAAATATCAAGCTTTTCCAGGAAGATATAGAAAACAGCATTAAGGAAGATACAAAATGTGTGATTGTAGATGGCAGAGGGATAGGAAGTATTGATGTTACAGCAGCCGAAAGAATAGAAATTATCTATAAGTCTCTTAAGAATAGAGGAATTAAGCTGTATTTAACGGAGCATATGAGCGAACTTAATGAACAGATGAGAGATTTTGGGATTGGATATATTATAGAGGAAGGTTCTGCAAGGTCTACAATAGTTTCAGCTCTTGCATCACAAGGTATGATTACTGAATATCTTCTAGAAGAACATAAAGTAAAGCCTGTTATACCTAAAATTAAAGATCACATTTATAGTGAACTTGAATGGGCTTTTGGAGAAGAAGGAGCACATGAACATTTTGAAAGATATACAAAAGAAATTATTGAACATTTAAGTCATAGCGACGATAAATTCTGTGTTGAAAGTTTATATAAGAATATTAGTTCATGGAATAATTTTGGTAATTTTGATGAAGTTGAACTTATTGAGAACTTAGAACTTCATATTGATGAAATTGCAGAAAGAATCAAGAAGGATAGAGCTTTAATAGCTGTTGACCTAGAAAACAGAAAGAAAGAAATAATTGACTTTATACAACAGAATAATCCAAAAGCTTATGAAAAGATATTAGCTCATAAAAGAGCTGTGGATAAAATATTAAAAGAAAAGTATCCTGATATCTATACAAAGCTGATTGAAGAAAAAAATAAAAGAGTGCATTAAAAATGCACTTTTTTAATGTAAAGGAAATTGCATTCAAAAACATAATTAATGATATAAAGTGTTGTAAATAAAGGGTTTACACGTTTGTGTAAAAGAATGGTAGAATGCAATTTCGTCCTTTTTAGAAAATTTATATATAATCCTTAAGATAGACTGATTTGACCTCAAAATTGATATATGAATATAAGAAGTTGTGAATTAATTGGATAAAATTAAAGTGATTATTGCTGATGACAGTGATTTTGTAAGAGATGGTCTTAAAATTATCTTAAATCTTGATGATGAATTTTATGTTGTAGGTTGTGCAGCTAGTGGAAAAGAAGCTGTAAATCTGGCAATTAAAAATAAAACTGACGTTATACTAATGGATATACAGATGCCAGAGATGAGTGGCATTGAAGCAACAAGAGAAATTGTATCAATAGGTTTAGGAAAGGTGCTTATTTTAACTACCTTTGACGATTATGATCTTGTGAAGCAGGCTATTATTAATGGAGCAAAAGGTTATATTATGAAAAATCATACTCCTGATAAATTAAAACAGATGATTAAGTCACAGAACTCAGCTTGCTGTATATTACCTTACTGGCAAGAAATAAAATTTTATGTTATTATATAATAAGTTATGTAAAGATAAGATTTGCATTTATTTGCAAATCTTTTTATATGTCAGGAATTATTATATACAAAAGAATCAAGTATAGAACTGACGAATGAACAATAAAAGACTAAGGGGTTGTACAAGGTAGTGGATAATAATTATATTTCTTTAGATGAAGTACTTAACAAAAGTACTGTAGCAAAGCTTAAGGAAACTGCTAAAGTATACAAGGTAAAGAACATATCTAAGATGAAAAAGGCAGAGCTTATAGAAGCATTAAAGGAAGCTATATTAGATAAGGAAAATCTTCTTAAAATATTAGCTGCTTATATTGAGTATAGAGAGTATGATGCTGTTGAATTTCATAAAAATAAGACTGAAATGAACATTGCTGAAGGAAAAATAAGCGATGAGGATGCAATTAATTTATGTAAATTTGTTTATGCTGCAATGGATGGTGAAAGCTATACTGTGGTTAAAGAAGTGGCTGATATGTGTAAAGAACTAGATGATAATAAGCTTAAGGAAACAGTTAGTGATTATCATCTTGTTTTCAGTTATATAAGAGCATTTTCAAATCTTTGTGGAGTTTATGAAATAAATGTATTAACAGATACATTCAATTCTCAGAACAAAGAGCATGAGAAACTTACAAAATCATCATTTATAGAATATTTTAATATATATGATTTAGTAAATAGTTCAGAATCTATAAATGGAAAGTATGTTGTATCTGATGCTGTTTTAGATGAGAATGAGTTAAGCGATATATTAAAGTCTCAGGAAGGTAAGGAATATTTTATACCTGAAAAAGAAGAACTTACTGGATATAGCTTTAGTGACAACATATATGGAACTGCAGCTCATAAAAAACTTAGGGATGCTATTAGAAATGCAGCTGATAGAAATTGTGACCAAGTAGGTGTATTCTATCAGATATGTACAGGATTTTTATTTGGAGAATCAGTTGAAAAGATAATAATGGAGACAGAAAGTCTTGGCGTTATTTTTAGAAGTAACAGCGATAGAGAAATGTTTGAACGTATTGTTAAAGACGTTGAGAAAAACACTAGAATGTGGGAAAACAAAGGTTTTACACCAAATGAACTTGCGCCAGAAAAAGAAGAAACAGCTGACAATACATGTAGCAATTTTAAGTTTGTACAGAGACAAAACGTTAAAATTCAACCAATTGTAAAAGAAAGAAAGATAGGTAGAAATGATCCATGTCCATGTGGCAGCGGTAAGAAATATAAAAAATGTTGTGGAAGAAACCTATAATATTGAAGTAGCTTTAATGAACCAGTGTTATATTTTATACACTGGTTTTTGTCTTAAGATGAATTATTTAACATAATAATGTTTTGCTGTGGTAAAATATAAGTAATGATAAATAAATTAACAATACAAATTCAGTCTTGCGGTTAGGAGTTAGAGTTTTGGATAATATTAAAAGAATTTTCTTTAGAATACGAAATATCTTAATATTAATTTTACTAATGAATATTATAGTAATAAATGCTGCACATAGAGAAAATAGAGGACTGTTTATAGTAATGAGTGCTATTCTAATATGTTTATATTTTTATATTAATATAGTGCCACTTAAGACTAAGAAATTAAATAAGAGATTAAACATTATGATAGGAGGATATGAACTTATTGTTGATTCAACCTTTGTTTTTATTATTGAAATTTTGTTGTATATTTTTCTATATAGAAATAAAGGGATATGTACCTCAATACATATTCTTAATGTTTTGATTTGTGTTGTAGTTTTATTCATAACAGTTTTTAATGGTATTGTTAGATTAATTTTTACATCTAGAGATTTGGGGATTAAAAACAGAATATTAATATTATGTTTATGCTGGTTTCCTATTTTAAATTTAATTATTATAAAAATTAGTTGTAAAAAGGTTAATTATGAATATCTTTATGAACTGAAAAAAGCTGAACGTAATAATCTTAGGAAAGAGAGTGAGGTTTGCAATACAAAGTATCCAGTAGTACTTGTGCACGGAATTTTCTTTAGAGATTGGTTGTTTTTAAATTATTGGGGGAGAATTTCTAATGAGCTAGAAAGAAATGGTGCAGTAATTTATTATGGCAATCAAGGATCCTCAAATTCTGTTGCAGTAAGTGCAAGTGAACTAAAAACAAATATCATGAAAATTATAAAAGAAACTGGGTGTGAAAAAGTTAATATTATTGCTCACTCGAAAGGCGGGCTTGATGCAAGATATGCTATTAGCAAGCTTGGTCTTTCGGAATATGTTTCATCTTTAACAACAATAAATACACCTCATAGAGGCTGCAAATATGTTGACTTTTTGTTAGATAAAATTCCTGAAAGCATTAAATCATTTGTTGCATTAAAGTACAATAAAGCTTTCAAAAAACTAGGTGATAAAAACCCAGATTTTTTAGGAGGTGTTAACGATCTTACAGCAAAGAGCTGCAAACAATTCAATGATGAAATTAAGAATGTAGACAGCATTATGTATCAGAGTGTTGCTTCTAAGATGAAAAATGTTTTTTCAGCAGGTTTTCCATTAAATCTTGGGTATTTGTTTGCAAAACATTTTGATGGAGAAAATGATGGATTGGTTTCAGTTTCTTCTGCGAAATGGGGAAACTTTTTAGGTGTCTTAACTGCTAAGAACAGAGGAATCTCTCATGGTGATATCATTGATCTAACAAGACAGAATATAGAGGGATTTGATGTTTGTGAGTTTTATGTTAATTTAGTTAATGGATTGAAAGAAAAGGGGATGTAGTATGAAAAACAAATTATTATCTATTATTGGAGTTTTAATTATAGTATTAGGCATAGTTGTCTTTGTAAAATGGAATCCATTTCTTTTATGGAAGTTTAAGTTTATGTTCAGAGGATGGTGGACACTTTTAATAATCATTCCAAGTATCATAAGTATTTTAAAGGGTGAGCCTAACATTATTAATGTAGGTGCATGTATCATAGGAATTGTGCTATTTTTATCTTCAAGGTATATCATAACATTCTACTGGATAAGAAAATATCTTATACCACTAGTGCTAGTTTTGTTAGGAGCGATAATAATTTTTGGAGTTAAGACAAAAAAATAAGAAGAAAAAGTTTTGTGAGATATATTCAAATATAAAAAAAGAGACTTAACTGTCTCTTTTTTTATGTAGTTAATTTATTTCTATATATAATTGCTCCAAAGATTAGTGCTACAATTGTTGGTATTACCCATCCAAATCCAATTGCTGATAAAGGTAGAATTTTCAGATTTAATCCGGGTATTTGTAGTAATATTGAGAATACTAGTGATGTATAAACTGCTAATCTTATGGCGTTAATATTTATGGATTTAGTCAAGAAAGCTGTTACCATTATTGTTATTGATACTGGATATAATAAATTTAGTATTGGTGCTGAATATACTATTATTTTATCAACACCTAGAAGTGCAACACCAAAACTTATTATAGATATAACTATTGCATTATACTTATATTTAAGTCTCCCATTTGTTATTGTTTCAAAAAAGTCAGAACCAGCAGTAATAAGACCTATTGATGTTGATAAACATGCAAGTCCCATTGATATACCAATTACTACTGGACCAATACGACCTAAAATATTTTTTGAGATTAATAATAAAAGCCCAGTTTTACTAACGTCTTTTGTAGTTATATCACCTGTTTGTGCTCCAATATACATAAGACCGCCATATACAAAAGCAAGTCCTATAACTGCTACAATGCTTGATTTAATCAGCATTGGTGATATTTCCTTTTTATTATATCCTTTGTTCTTAATGCTTGATGTGATTATCGCTGCAAAAAGAAGTGCCGCTATTGCATCCATTGTTTGATATCCCTCTAAAAGAGATGTTGCAAATACATTAGTTGTTTCAATTTCAACGATATTTCCTATTGGTGCTGCGATCCCTTTTACAATAAGAACTACAAGAAGTAATAATAAAGCTGGTGTTAAAAATTTACCGATAGTATCAATTATTGTAGATCTTTTAATCACAAAGTACAAGTTAATTAAGAAATATACTAAAATTACAATTACAGCAGGGATTTTTGGGAAAAATGGATTTACTGCTATTTCAAATGTAGTTGCTGCTGTTCTTGGTACTGCTAAAAGAGGACCAATTGCTAAAAATAATACTGAAGCAAAAACAATAGCAAACTTCTTGTTTATTTTTTCTGCAATGCTTTCAAATGTGCCATCACCTCTTGTGCATGCAAGTATTGCAAGTAGTGGGAGTCCAACACCTGTTATTAAAAATCCAATCATACCTATAGCAAAGTGTGAGCCAAGTTGCATTCCAAGGTATCCAGGAAATATTAAATTACCTGCACCAAAGAACATTGAAAACAAGGCAAAGCCAATTACTATTGCATCTTTTGTTGTTTTTTTCATATAAAATCATTCCTTTTTTAAATTTGCTTATTAGGCTTGCTACGACATAATAGACATATTATAACATGAAATTATAGAAAAATGTATAGTTTTTTTGCAAAATCCATTTTTATAATAAATATTTGTTGATAAAGTTTCAACACTAACATGTCGAAAAGCGCGAAAGACTATTATTAATTGCGTTTTGGTAATATAAACACACAATTAATATATATTTACAACCTATATAAAAAATATAATTTATTTTAGAAACTGTATTTATATATCAATATAAAGCATGTATAATTTAATTATGTTTATATGTTCAGCAGCAGCTATAAGATTACAACTGCTGTTTTTTGTTTTTAGAACTACTAATGAATAATAATTTTAAGGGGTGACATCAAGGTAATGGATAACCTGATATTTTGTTTAAATGGCACAATGCCAATTTTTATATTAATGATACTTGGATATGTATTTAATAAAATAAATATTGTAGATGATGTTCTTTCAGAAAAAATGAATAAGTTTGTATTTAAGGTAGCACTACCAGTTCTTTTGTTTAAGGATATTGCAGATGCAGATTTTACATCTTCATGGGATGGTAAATATGTTTTGTTTGGTATAGTAGTAACTACTCTTAGTATTCTCATAATGGTGGGAGCATCTTTTTTATTAAAAGATAAATCAATAAGAGGAGAATTTATACAAGCTGGCTATAGAAGTAGTCAAGCCCTTTTAGGTGCAGCATATCTTCAGAATTTATATGGTGATGTCACTGCTGTACCTCTTATGCTTATAGGAAGTGTGCCAATATATAATATGGCAGCTGTAATAGTATTGTCAGTTATGAAACCTCAAAGTGGTGGCCTTGATAAAAGCCTATTTAAGAAGACAATTAAAGGTATAATAACAAATCCTTTAATAATAGGTCTTTTTGTTGGAACAATATGGTCTTGTTTTAAACTACCGCAACCTGAAATTTTCAAAAAGACAGTATCAAGCATATCTTCTGTTGCTACCCCTTTAGGCCTAATAGCATTAGGAGCTTCACTTGATATAGAAAAGGCTTTTGGTAAGTTAAAGCCAGCTATTGCATGTACTATATTTAAGCTTTTTATTTTTGTAGGTTTGTTTTTACCTATTGCGGTATATTTAGGATATAGAAATGATAAACTAGTTGCATTGCTAATAATGATGGGAGCAGCTACGACTGTAAGTAGCTTTGTTATGGCAAAGAATATGGGGCACGAAGGGACGTTAAGTTCAAGTACAGTAATGATGACTACATTTTTCAGTTCATTTTCAATAACTATGTGGCTATATTTATTAAAATGGTTTTCTCTTATATAATATGCTGCAAAAAACACCACGATTATAAATTTATCGTGGTGTTTTTACTATGTTATGAAAAATATTTTTAGAATTCCTGTTTTAATTTTCTGCTAAATAGTGAATCTAATGATTCTTTAGGATCCTTATTATTGTAAAGTACATCGTATACTGCATTGCATATCGGCAGTTCTACATTATATTTTTTGCCAAGAGAGACAAGTGCTTTTACTGTGTAATAGCCTTCAGCTAATGAATCGTATTTTTCACCTTTGACATACATTTCTCCATATGTCCTGTTGTGACTGAATTTTGAGAAGACTGTAGCTTCATAATCTCCTAGATGGCAAAGACCATATGCAGATAGTTCGTTACCTCCCATAGCTTTTATAAGTCTAGCTACTTCTCTTGTGCCTCTTGACATCAAAGCTCCCTTTAAAGAAGAAAGATTAAGGCCATCAAGCATTCCTGCAGCAATACCAATTACATTTTTGGCAGCAGCACCAATTTCATTACCAATAAGATCTTTTCCATAATAGAATCTTATCAAATCTCCTGAAAATTCTTTGACTAGATATTCCTTGACAGATGAATCATCAGAATCAATCACCATGCAGTTTGGAATACCATTGTAGAATTCCTGAACATGACCTGGTCCAAGCCAAACTGCAACTTTATTTGATTCATTAGTATTTTCAGTAACAATTTCAGATAGTCTTTTGCCAGTTTCAATTTCAATTCCTTTCATACAAAGGACAAAAATTTTATTTTTTAAATTATATGAGGCTAACTCATTCATAAGGTTTCTAAGGCCTTGTGAGTTTATCGAAATAACAATTGCATCAGAATCATTAATGTTTTTTAAATCAGTCACAAGCTTAACGCTTTCTGGAAGAGTTAAAAGATCATTACTTCTTGTTTCAAGAAATTGCTGCATATGTTTTGATGAACTTCTTCCATAAAGAGTTACATCGTGTCCGATTTTATCTAAATACCAAGTTATGAAAGATCCCCATCTTCCACAGCCTATAACTGTAATTTTCATAATCTAATTACCTTCTCTCATTTTAAAATATGAAAAACCTAAGCATAAATCTGTTTAATTATAGCTTATCTATTTTACAAAAGTTATTATATCATAGGATTTCATAAATAAATAGATTGCAAAAGTTGAATTATTTATACTTCAGATTAAAATAGAAAGATAGCAGTTGACAAATTAATAGAACCGTGCTAATCTAGTTCATGTAGTATTAAAAACTATATATCAAAGAATAAAAAACAAATTTACATAAATATGTGAGCTAATAGTGGAGGATATATTATGGTTCGAATATTGTCAGATTCATCAACGTTATTATCAATTGAAGATGCACATAAGCAAAATTTAGATGTTATACCTCTTTCTATAACAATAAATGGGGAGACTTACAAGGAAAATGAAGAAATTACTACTGGAAAATTAGTAGAAATAATTAATGAAGGACATATGCCAATGTCATCTCAACCAGCTATAGGTGAGGTTATCGATACTTATAATAAGTATAAGAATGATGAAATTATCAATATCACAATGGCGGATGGCTTATCAGGAACTTATAATTCAGCATGCATGGCTAAGAACATGGATGATAATAGTGATAGAATTGAAGTGGTTAACTCAAAAACTTTATGCGGACCACACAGATATTTATCATTAATAGCTGCATCTCTTGCAAATGAAGGAAAAAGTAAAAGTGAAATTATTGATATCTTAAATGATCTTATCGATACCTCAATATCGTTCCTTATACCAAAGGATTTCGATTATTTGGTGAGAGGTGGAAGATTATCTAAAACTGCTGGTAAACTTGGCGGTCTTATGAAGGTTGTCCCTGTAATGCAGCTAGAGGAAGATGGAAAGTCTCTTAAGAAATATACAGTATGCAGAACTTTCAACAAAGCAATTGCTAGAATATGTGATTACTATTTAAGTAATGGAATTGATGAAAATTATATGATTTATGTAACGCATGCCTGCAATATAGAAATGGCACAAAATGCAAAGGATGTTATAAACAGCAAAATTGAAGGTGCTGATGTGGAAATTATGGAACTTTCTCCTGTGTTTACGACTCATGGAGGACCTGGATGTATTGCAGTTCAGACTATAAAAAAGTATATCAGTTAATAATTGGGGGGAGTTGCAAATGTATAAAGGTCAACAAGATGATAGAATAGTTAAATTTCATTGTCCTAGGTATGTTGAACTGCCTTCGTTACCTTTATATAAGGACCAGGTAATCGAATATATAGATAAAACTTTAAAGACACTTTTTATAAATTCAGAAGATAAAGTTCTGACGCCTACTATGCTTAACAATTATGTTAAGCAGAAGGTTATACCAGCACCTATACATAAAAAATATAATACAGAGCATATCGCGTATCTTATTGTAGTCTGTATATTTAAACAATTATATTCATTATCTGAAATAAGTAGTTTTATTGATATACAGACGAAAACATATCCTGTAAAAGACGCATATGATTACTTTTGTAATGAACTTGAAAAGGAGATTAAGGAAGTTTTCCTTACAAGAAATTTCTCGTCAGCAAGCACAGCTACAAAGGTAACAAAGGAAAGCGAACTTTTAAGATCGATTATTATATCTTTTGTAAATAAAATCTATACAGTGAATCTACTTATGAATGAAGAAAGTCAAAATAAATAAAATTATCTTACTACTGCATGAATAAAAATCATTCAGTTTTTTATGTATATGAAATTGCATTAAAGAGGTTAAATTTTATTTTATTATAAGGTGCAAGCAACCCTTTTTATATGTGAAATATGGCATTATATGACATAATATTACAGAATGTTTGTTCGTAAATTTTCTGTTTGTTTAATATAAAAGTTTTATTATGACAAATATTTATTATTTGATCTTAATTTTTGTGTATTATACACGGAAAATGTTAAATATATAACCATGTTTTGTGATATAATAATAAAAGTAATATTTATAGGAGAGAATTAAATGATTAACAAATATATCATAAATGATAGACAAGTGTTTATGTCAAGCAGTGCATCAGAGTATATTAAAGCAAAGTATAGAGAGAAAGCTGTATTAACATCATGGTATTTCTGCGATTCTCATTATAGTCAAAAGCTTCATGCTCCAATATATATAGAAATAAAAAAGGAATTAATAGGTGTCTCTGATTATACAAATCTTCAAAATGATGTACTTAAGGTAATTAAATATCTTAGAGAAAATATGAAGATCGAAACTAAGTATCTTAGGATATATTTTAATGGTGAGAACGGATTTTATATAGTACTTCCATCAATAATTTCTGGACTTGGACAAGCCAATAATGTTAATTTTATAATTAGGAAGATTGTAGAGAGTATTAAGGAAGAGACAAATGTGGATTCTATAAGACTTGATATATATGATATTTCGAACACACATTATATGTTCAATACAATTAATCAGAAAACAGGATTATATCTGATAAACCTATCAGAAGAATTAATTAAGCAGTTTACATATAAAAATCTTATCACACTAGCTGGTAAGAATATGAATGAAACTTATTTTGAAGAAACGGTAATCCCATTTACATATAGTGATAAATCTGTGTACGAAATAGAAAAGGATTATAATGGATTTAAGCAATGGCAAGGTAGACATATAAGAGAATATGGTGTGTGCGATACTGCTCTTAAAGAGTTTAAAAATAAATGTATACATAATTCTATTTATAAAGAACAATTTCAAAAGCTTGAATTAAGTTATAAGGATGTTTTTCTAGCATCAAGCAAATATTCGATGAATGAAAGAAAATATTTTGTGAGAGTTATGATGGTGGAAATGATTAAGACGTTTATATCTAATATACATAGTAATGATAAGCATGTGTCATTCAGATGGTATGCTGAAAAGCCAGATTCAGAAAGAAACTGTGCTTTATGCAGTGATTATGTTAAACAGGTTGATCCGCTAATTCATGTGAATATCCATTCTATAGAAAATGAAAAGTTCTGCATTGTACTCGATGATTTCTTTAATAATATAAATTTTGATTATCTTCTTAAAGTAATCGCAACGATTGATTCAGTAATAGAAAAGAGTAGATATTAAAAGAATCTGCACTGATTATAAAATCTAGTGCAGATTCTTTTGTATTAAGAAAGTTAAATTTATTATTTTTTATGTTTAGTGTTTTTTATTGAGTATATTTATAGCTAGTATATTTTCTTATAAAAACGTAGGATTATATAGAGCGTTGCCACTATGATTGATAATTATTGGAGTATTAATAAGTGTTATTAAGAGCAAGATGCGTGCTTGTATAGCAAATAGAAATCGAGTGAGTAATAGTGTTAAATCAAGAGCAAAATATTATTACTAAGTATTAACAGTTCGTATTGACAATCATATTATATTAAAATAGAATGTAAATAATATACTCTTTGCACTGCAAATTTTATCTACAGTACAACTGAGCAGGCGATGAATTGAATTTAGCCTGGCTGAAGCTGGGTAAATTAATTTATGGGGCCGGGCCATTGGATAAATGGCAACAGATAATGTTAGAAGATTGACATCTGTGGGACAGTAGTTTACTTATTGTTCTATAGGTGTTTTTTTATACCCATAAATTAATAGAACATTTAACAAAATAAGCAGGTGCCATAGAGCTATCTTAAAATCTAGAAATGGAGGTAACTGTTATGGAACAAGATAATGAACAAACTATTAAAACAATTGCTGATAAAAAGGTTGCTATGAAGGTGTCTAATGTAAGCATCATTATAAATCTGCTTCTTTCAGCCTTTAAATTGTTTGTTGGTATATTTGCAAGATCAAGCGCTATGATTTCTGATGCTGTACATTCTGCATCTGATGTATTGAGTACTTTTATTGTAATCATCGGAGTAAATATTGCAGCAAAAAATTCTGATGAAGAGCATCCATACGGCCATGAACGTTTTGAATGTGTAGCATCTATTATTCTTGCAGTAATACTTTTTGCAACTGGCTTAGGCATTGGATATGAAGGAACTAAAGATATTATTGGAGATAATTATGGAAAACTTCAGGCACCAGGTATGCTTGCATTAGTTGCAGCATGTATTTCAGTAGCTGTTAAGGAGTGGATGTATTGGTATACAAGGGGGGCAGCAAAAAAAATTAATTCTGGTGCATTGATGGCTGATGCATGGCATCACAGATCAGATGCATTATCATCTATTGGTGCTTTTATAGGTATTTTGGGAGCAAGAATGGGTTTACCTATCTTAGATCCAATTGCTAGTATAGTAATATGTTTATTTATTTTAAAAGCAGCATATGATATTTTTAAGGATGCTACAGATAAGATGATAGACAAATCATGTGATGAGGAAACACTTGCATTAATGAAATCTGTAATAATACGGCAAAGTGGAGTAATTAGTATTGATCTTCTTAGAACAAGGCTATTCGGAGCTAAAATGTACGTTGATATTGAAATCGTAGCTGATGGAGAAAAAACTCTTACTGAAACACATGATATAGCAGAAAGTGTTCACACAGCAATTGAAGAGAATTTTCCAAGCGTTAAACATTGTATGGTTCATGTTAATCCAATTAATAAATAGTTTATGACTTATTATAAACAAAAAAACAGCCCATGCGAGCTGTTTTTTTGTTTTAGAAATTTAATATTTTATTATGTACAAATTTTGTAGTTCTTTCTAAGAAAAAGTCAATTGATGGGGCAATAAGAGCCCATATGATTATAGTTCCTATTCCCAGAACACCGTGAAGTAATATTCCAACTACAAGGAAAAATGTATCACATAGTAATCGTATTATTGTGTATGATTTCTTAGTCTTGTCTACGATTGTTAATACTAACATATCATTTGGCGCAACACCTAAGTTAGCTGATTTTAATATAGAAAAGCCTATACCAATTGCTATACATGAAATCACAAGTAAAAATATCTTTAAAACAATATGCATATCATTCATAGGCATAATATTATTAAAAATTAATATCATACCATCGAGTATCGGACCTGCACAAATTATTGATAAAAATGTACCAATATTTATGTTGCTTCTGTCTAATAATAAAAGTACAAATAAGATAATTAGTGTAATAATTCTATTTGCATTACCAGGAGTAATGTTTAATGTTTTTGATACACCCTGAGTAAATAATGTAAATGGATCTGAACCTATATTTGCATTAAGGAAGATTGCAACACCACATTGTATAATCCAAAGTCCTAGAAAGAAAATTATTAATTGTATAAAAAGTTTTTTAAAGTTTATCGATTTTATCTTCATTAGTTTTACCTCCAGTTTGGAATTATATCATATGAAAACAATATCTATCAATACAGTTTAGTATAATAAAAAAGCTATTTAGCTATTATTTGTATAAACAAAAAAATTTTGAGGCTAAGTGGTTAAAAAGAAATAGAAAAATTAAATTAAATATAATCATATTAATATAGAATTGTGTATATTCCGTAGAAATTATGTTATAATTTTCTTGTTTTAACGACAATTTATATTTGCTGGAGGGATATATTTAAAATGTCTGATAAAGATAATATAGTAATTAACTTGAAAGACCTACCAAAGGTTGGGGTGTGTTATGGTAAATTTCTGCCACCTCATCGTGGGCATTTATATACAATATTAGAAGCAGCTACTAATGTTCAAAAGTTATATGTGGTAGTAAGTGATAATTCAAATAAGATTGACAAGCTTTGCAAGGAAGATGGAATTGATGTAATACCAGTTGCTCTTAGACTTCAATGGCTTGCACAGCAGTTTCAGGACATGGATCACATCAAGGTTGTTGTGCTGGATGAAAATAACATGGGAGATGATGAAAATTCATGGAATGTATGGGCTGATAGACTTAAGGATGTTGTAAAAGAGCACATAGATGTATTTTACTGTAGAGATCTTGATGACAGCAGAAGAATTAAACATTGTTTTAAAAATACTAAAGTAAATCTTGTAGATAGAAATGATACTATTTTTAATGTTAATTCAAGTGAAATAAGAAAGTCACCTTTTAAATACTGGGACTATATACTAGGGCCTGCAAGGCCATATTTTACAAAAAAGGTTCTTATAACTGGAACTGAAAGTTCAGGAAAAACAACACTTACAAAAAGTCTTGCAAAGATATTTAATACATCATGGAGTGAAGAAGAAGGCAGATATTATGCAGAAAAATTTTTAGGTGGTGATGAAAATTACTTTACAGATGAAGACTTTATAAGAATGACTCATCTCCAGGTTGAGCAAGATTATGATGCCATGAGAAATGCAAATAAAATCTGTTTCTTTGATACTGATGCTACAGCTACTCAATATTATAGCAGACTTTATATGGGACATGAAAATAAGATAGTTGAAAGTTATATTAATCCTGATAAATATGATCTTGTATTATTGTTAAAACCTGATGTTGAATGGGTGGCTGATGGTCAGAGATTAAATGGAAATCAGGAAAAAAGAGAAAGGCTGTATCTTAATTTAAAACAGATGTATGTAGAAAGAGGCTTTAAAAATATAATTGAAATAAGTGGTGATTATAATACAAGGCTAAACACTGCCATCTTAAAATCTATGGAACTGATCAGATAATATTTATTGCATTACAATGAAATTTAAGATTAATTAAGGAATGATTATTTATGAAAGGTATGTTTAATCAATTTGGTGGACAGTTTGTACCGGAAAATTTAAAGAATGCACTAGATGAATTGGAGAAGGAGTTTAATACGGCTGTAAATGATGTTAGCTTTATAAAGGAATATGAATATTATTTGAAATATTATGTTGGTAGACCAAATCCTTTATATTATGCAGAAAATATATCTAAAGACCTTGGAGGTGCAAAGATATATTTAAAGAGGGAAGATTTAAACCATACAGGAGCACATAAAATTAATAATGCTATTGGACAGGTTTTGCTTGCAAAAAGAATGGGTAAAAATAAAGTTATAGCTGAAACTGGTGCGGGGCAGCATGGGGTAGCTACAGCTACTGTTGCTGCAAAGTTTGGTATGAAATGCAAAATATTTATGGGAGCTGAGGATATTAGACATCAGTCGCTTAATGTTAAAAAGATGAAGCTTTTAGGAGCTGAAGTTGTATCTGTTACAACAGGTACAATGACTTTAAATGATGCAGTTAGTGAGGCTATAAAGTATTGGGTAGATAATGTTAATGATACTTTTTACATTATAGGTTCAGCTGTAGGGCCTCATCCATATCCAACTATAGTTAAAAGATTTCAGAGAATAATTGGTGATGAAACTAAGATACAAATTATGGAGGCAGAAGGAAGAATGCCTGATTATATTATTGCACCTGTAGGTGGAGGAAGTAATGCTATTGGTATGTTTGCCCCATTTATAGGTGATGAGAATATAAAACTAATTGGTGTTGAAGCTGCTGGACTTGGTTTAAAGACAGGCAAACATGCTGCAACAATAACGATGAAGCAGAAAGGAGTCATCCATGGTATGTATTCTTATGTATTGCAGGACAAAGAGGGAAATATTAAAGATGCATATTCAATTTCTTCGGGACTTGATTATCCAGGAGTAGGTCCAGAACATGCTTTTTTAGATGAGACAAATAATGCGCAATATGTAAGTGTCACTGATATGGAGGCTCTAGATGCATTTTTATATCTCACAAAAAAAGAAGGAATAGTTCCAGCCCTAGAATCTGCGCATGCAGTTGCTTATACTAAAAAACTTGCACATACACTACAGAAAGATAAAATTATTGTAGTAAATATGTCAGGACGTGGCGATAAAGATATGGATACAGTATTGAAGTATCTGGAATAGGAAAATTCTGTGCTTTGATATCTTCTTATTTATCTATATAATATTAAGTAATAATAGATATTAGGAGGTAATTATTATGTTTACAATTGGTTGCCACTTATCAGCTTCTAAAGGTTTTGAAGCTATGGGGAAAGAAGCCATTAAAATAAAGGCAAATACATTTCAATTCTTTACTAGGAATCCAAGAGGAGGTAAGGCTAAAGCCATAGATGAGGAAGATGTTAAGAAATTTCTAAAGCTTGCTGAAGAAAATAACTTCGGAAGGATATTAGCGCATGCACCATATACTTTAAATGGCTGTTCAGCAGATGAAAGCATAAGAAAATTTGCAACAGAAACTATGGCGGATGACCTTATGAGAATGGAATATGTACCAGGTAATTACTATAATTTTCATCCAGGAAGCCATGTTAAGCAGGGTGTCGATGTAGGGATTGAATTTATCACAGAAATGCTTAATAAAATATTAAAGAAAGAACAAACGACAACAGTACTTCTTGAAACTATGGCCGGCAAGGGAAGTGAAGTGGGCAGAAACTTTGAAGAAATAAAAAGAATTATAGATGGTGTTGAACTTAATGAACATTTAGGAGTATGTCTAGATACATGCCACGTTTATGATGCAGGCTATGATATAGTTAATGATTTAGATGGAGTTCTTGATGAATTTGACAGAATAATAGGTCTTGACAGACTAAAGGCAATACATCTTAACGACAGTAAGAATCCATTTGAAAGCCATAAGGATAGACATGAAAAAATCGGTGAGGGCTCTATAGGTAATGAAGCTATCAGCAGAATAATTAATAACCCTAGAATAAAGGATCTTCCTTTCTTTCTAGAAACTCCAAACGACCTTGAAGGTTATGCTAAGGAAATTAAACTATTAAAGAGTTTAAGAGCTGAATAATTTTATTTTTTTATTTAAACTGCTGAATAATAGTGTATTGTTTGGCAGTTCTTTTTTGTGAATTTTAGTGATGAGCAAAATATATCACAGACAGCCCAGTTATATATCTTTGGTATGAATTTCTTCATATATTCAAAACGCCTTTCTATATCAACTTTAATATAGCCTATAACAAGTGCCTGCAGCATTACTTCTTCATAATAATCATCACAAGCTTCATTAAGATAATTATCAACATTAATTTGTTTACTTAGTTTTTTTGCAAGTGTTCTAAGTACAGGTGTCCTTACTCCGATGATGTTGTCTGTTCCAGGACATAATGAGGAATGAAAATCTTTATATTTTTTATCTTGAAGAGAAAAAAGTTCTTCTCTTATTTTTGTATTTAAATAATTCATAAGCAGAGTTATTGAAATTTCAGATGGACAAATTGTTGCGATAAAAAAGGTATTGATATTGATGATATAAATGTAGCAGAGGTATCAGCTGATACTGCAGAAAAAGACAAGCAGAACTTAAGTTTCTTTTCCTCAATTAAACTTGCTTTTCTTAATATGAAAGAAAATAAAACTAGAAATATACTTGTTTCACTTGGGACAAATAGTGTGACTTATAATGATAAGAAGACTGCAGTTAAGGCTGTAGCAACAATATCATCTAATATTACATCTTCTAATATAAAGAAAGGTAGTCTTCTACTAGTATCAGCAATAATGATTCTCGTAGTATTGTATATTAGTGTAGTTGAAAGAACTAAAGAGATTGGCGTACTCAAGGCTATTGGTGCAAGAAGAAAAGATATTAAGAGAATATTTGTTTCTGAAGCATTTCTTATCGGCTTATTTAGTGGTGTTATAGCTTTAGGTATATCTTCAATTATAATGATGGTAGCAAATACAGTTTCTAATAAAGCATTTGGCATAAATGTAGTAAATATTACTCCAGCATATGCACTATTTGGTGTAGGAGCAAGTATTATTATTAGTATGATTGCTGGAATAATGCCAGCATCAAAGGCTGCTAAACTTGATCCAGTTGAATCTTTAAGAAGAGAAACATGCAGTTATAAAGCGACAATAATTGCGTTTTTTTTATACTATTATATATATTTAAGAAAAATTACTTAATATTTTCATAATAATGCTTAATTTAGCTTGACAAAACAACGATAATTTATATACTTAACTATATGTTAAAATAGGAGGATAGGTATGGCAAAAAGAAAAAAGAGTATAAAAAAAGAAATGATTAGAACATTAACACTATGTTTTGTGATAATCTTTGCAGGTGCATTTATTTACACATTTTTATTTTTTCAGAAGAGTATAAGGACAATCAGAGATCAGAATATGAATGAAATGGTACAAAGTGCTTCTGAAATTGTTAAGGAAAAGATTATAAGCATGTTAAATCAGGCTAAAGCAATAGCATCAGATGAGTTTATTTCAGACATGAGCAAGAAACCAGAAGAAAAGTTTGATAGATTGAAGGTATACTGTAATAATTTGCAGATAAGATCAATTGGTATAATTGATAAGGATGGTAATTTGGCATCTTCAGATGGTTTCAAGAATAATATAGCAAAAAGAGACTATTTCATAAACGCTATTAATAATAAAGAAACTTATGTAAGCAGTCCTAAATTTGTTCAAGGTACAACTACTCAAATAATGTTTGTTGCAGTACCAATACTGAATGGTAACAATCCTGTTGGTGTTATGACATGTACATTTGAAAGCAGTTACTTATCTGAACAAATAAAAAACCTTAATTATTTTGGACAAGGTCAGTCATACATATTGAATGATAAAGGTACAGTAATAGCTTCTAAATCAATGGATGATGTTATTAAAGAAAAAAATGTTATAGAATTATCTAAAACTGATAGTAAATATGCAGATTTAGCTTCCGTTCAGCAGAAAATGATAAAAGGCGAATCTGGAATACAAACTTTTAGTGATAACTCAAATAAAAAGTATATTGCTTATTGTCCTATAGCGATGACTAATGGATATTCAATAGCACTTGAAGTTAGCAAATCATTTGCAGATAAAGATTTAAGGAATATTACGATTGTTTTAATTACATCTATATGTGTAGCTGTATTAATTAGTCTTGCATTCATTTATTTTATAGGTAATAAGCTTGGAAAGAGACTTATTATTTTAAAAGATTCTATTGAAGTATTAGCAAAAGGAATATTAAACGAAGAAATTGATGAAAAGGAAATGAAGTCTGTAGATGAAATAGGCGATATTAACAGAGCTTTAGACAAAACAAAAAAAGCATTTGTGTCAATGATACAGAAGATAAAAGATGATACTAGTATATTAACTAAGGATTCAGTTTATCTTAATGATATTTCAGAAAACATTACTTCTGGTGCTGAAAATATATCTTCTGCAATGCATGAATCAGCAGAAGGTAATACAAGCCAAGCTGCAGAAATTTCCAATATAAGCGATGCTATAGAGATATATGGACATAATGTTGAAAGTATGAATCATAATATTAAAAATATGTCTGAAATATCACAGGATATTGAAGTTAAGCTTAATGAAAGTAATAATAATATTGGAAATCTAACTACTACAGTAAACAGTTTTGATGATAGTTTTAAGAGTTTCAGCCAAAAGATATCTGTTATGAATGATAACATTTCTTCAGTTGAGGGCATAACAGAGACTATAAGTGAAATTGCAGAACAGACCAATCTTCTAGCACTTAATGCGGCTATTGAGGCAGCAAGAGCAGGAGAGGCCGGCAAAGGATTTGCAGTTGTTGCAGATGAAATAAGAATGCTAGCAGAAAAAAGTAAGGAATCAGTTAATCAAATTGGAAATATTATTTCTAAAGTATTATTAGATTGTGATAATATCCTGGATTCAAGTTCAGATATATCTAAAGAGGTTGACAATACAAATATAAGCATTAATAATACAATTAAGTCGTTTGTAAGTATTGAAGAACTACTTAATAAGATAACTCCACAAATTGAAAATATATTAAATATTTCAAATGATAACAAAGCAAAGAAGGATAAAATTTTAGAATCTATTCAGAGTACTACTGCTATTTCTGAAGAACTTGCAGCTACAACAGAGGAAGTTGATGCAACTGCCGAAGAGTTTTGTGCGTCAAGCAGGAACATTAAAAAGGCCGCTTGTGATCTTTCAGAAATTATAGAAGAACTTAATAATGAAATAAATAAATTTATAGTATAAATAATTTATATAAAATAGCAAACATAAAAGATCACAGAAATTAATTTCTGTGATCTTTGTACTTTTCATTAAGCTCTTTAGTTAGTTTGTCCATCTCTTTTTTATATTTACTTAAATCTGTATTTTGGTTAGCAGGTAAATTAAACAGTGGACTTGTTGATATATATTTAGTTGACACATAATTATCAGGTTTTTCTACAAAAGTAGAAAGTGATTTAAACATTTCTGAATTTACCGTTGAAATATAACCCTTAATGATGTATCTTTTATTTTTATCAAATATCATATTCAAATTTTTACTACATTCAAAGAATATTCTTTGACCATTTATTTTACCAGAATAGATTCGTCCATGAGCATGCGTCCAATAGTCTTGATTAATCATATCCTGTTTTTGCATAAAGGTAGTTACTTTGGATGTAGGAGTATTACTGGAGTATGTTACTAGTTTATAACAGTCCATTACCTCTACATCTCTAAAGCATTGTCAATATAACCTATTTCTAAGTAGTAATCAGCCATCATCATATATATTTCAGGATCCTTATCATAAAGATTTACTGCAGTATTAAAATAATTCTTTATTTCTGATAATACAAAATTATGTTTGTTGCTATTAAGCAGGTTGTTCATGCGTAATCTAAGTTTTATATATTTATCCTGATCAATTGGATTTATATCATACATATATTTATAGCTCATTGTATCAGCATGGTAATATATATCTATATAAGTATCTATATCCTTCTGATTATAAGTATATGAGTTTGAGATTTCATTACCGTTTATTTTTAGAATATCATCAATTTGGTTCATTACGTCTTTTGTTATAAATCTATGTTTGCATATAAAAGAGATTATTATTCCTTTTACTTTAACAACAGTTTCTAGATTCCAAAGAAGATCATTATTTAATAATTGTTTCCATTCCTCTTTGTTAGTTCTAAGCTTTAGATTGCTGTATAACCCATTAAGCTTATTTATGAAGATAGCAATATCATTGGTATAATCATAGTAGTTATCTACTTCATATAAATCTGTAGTATTAAAATTAGTGTGATAGCTGTCTATACAATTATCTTTCTCTGCTTTTTCATCATATGTATCATTAAGGTAGTCCTCTACATTGTTATGAATATCAAAGGAAGTATTGAATATATCAGTATTATTATTAGTATTTTGAATAATTATATTGTCGTAGCTTTTGTCATCATCAGGGTTTTGACTATTATCATCATTTTCGTAGCTATCAGCTGCACTGTTTTTACTGATTTTATTACTTTTTTCATATTTTAAAGCATTATCATAATTTGCTCACGGGCTTCTTGTATCTGCTTATTATCTTGTGTGTTTAAGATAGCTTCGAACTTTTTTAGTATTTCAGAAATATATTGACGTTTATCGCCTAAAGATTCTTCGTACAATCGTTCACCTTTAGCTATTAAAAGTCTATTTTCTGTCTTATCTCTTGGATGTATCTTAATTGATGAGAGAGCTTTAAGTCTTTCTTTTATTTCTTCATCAGTCATTGATCCTGGAGAATTTTCTATAATCAATGACTTCTTTTCGCCAGTGGAGTTGATTGTAACTTCAACCTCTAAAAGTCCGTTAATATCATAAGTATATCTTATATCAACTGTTTCTATGCCTGCAGGTCCTTTTGGTACAGCAATTTCAAGATTACCAAGTTTAATATTATTACTTACATGTCTGCTTTCGCCTTGATAGATATTAACAAGCAATCTTGTTTGATTGTCAGCTATAGTACATAATGTTTTAACGCGGCTTATAGGAATAGGGGAATTTCTTTCAATAATCGGAAGGAAATATCCTGGTTCAAACTGGTTACGTGATATTTCTTCTGATACCTCTACACCTAATGTATATGGACATACATCTGTTAGAACGACTTCTTTTAGTGCAGAGTTTCTTTCTTTTAGCGCTGCCTGAACAGCTGCACCTAAAGCTACAGCTTCGTCAGGATTTATATTGCAGTATGGCATTTTATGAAGGAAGGTTTAATGCAAAATCTTTTAATTTTATCATTTTGGTGTTTGGTAAACAATTTACACTTAAGAAAGAGAAGGAGAAATATATAATAGTCTTATTGATTTATTTACGTATATTAATCTGGTACAGATGTGAAAGGTTAAGCGGATAGTTGATAAAGCAATGGTCCATAATGAATTTTCTTGATTCATCATGGACCATGAAATGAATTTTGTAATTAGTAGATAATATAATGGTTCTAATTGCATGCGTTGTTAAGGTTGACCTTCTCAGCAAAATCAGCGATTGTGCCCTCGAATACTAGTAATTTATTATTAATATCAATCAGCTCACATGGTTTAATCAGCTCTGGTGCCTTTTTTAGTTCGGCAATATTACTGTTTATTAAAAGTTCAGATACAAACTGTGAACAGAAATAATGGTATTTTCTTTTTAGTGGCATGTTCCAGCGAAGTGCAAGAAGTCCAGCAAAATTATATCTGTATTTTGACTGCTCGGACATAAATTTATCTAATCCAGTCTTTAAATCACTATATTGTTGTTCAGTTACAGGAACTTTGTAAATAAGGCATTTTGAATCTTTATTAGCAACAAAAACGCCATTAAAAAGATCTTCTTTAACTAGTCCAGCAATTATAGGGTTCGATGGATATTTTCTGCCAAATGAATACATCTCTTTAAACGTATCTTCAAAACATATAGATACATGAGCATATTCATCTTTTGTCACATATTTAATAGTCTTAGACAAAAGTGTACCTGTAAACGAAAAGACTAGATAAATATATCTATCTTCATTCATGTCTATTTAATCCCGCCTTTATAATTTTTAGCTTTGTATAAAAAATAATTTAAAAGTATTTAGATTATATCATAAATTCTTCATGTTTAAAATGGAACAAATTACATGAAACTAGACAAGCATGAAATAATCTGATAAATTTTATTTAGCAGTGTTTTATTAGTATATTAAATAACATTAATTGCTTATTAGAATGTGCAAGTTTAGTTGTATTGTTGGAAAGGAAATTAGATATGAATCTAAATGTAATACATCATGTAGCGATAATAGTATCTGATTATGAAAAATCTAAAGACTTTTATGTTAACAAGCTTGGTTTTGAAGTGATAAGGGAAAATTATCGAAAAGAAAGAGATGATTATAAGCTTGATTTAAAGCTTGGTAATTCAGAACTTGAGATTTTTGGAATGAAGAACAGCCCTAAACGTCTAACAAGACCTGAAGCCTGTGGTTTAAGGCATCTTGCATTTAAAGTTGAATGTATTGAGGATGCAATAGCAGAACTTAGCAGTATGGGAATAGAAACTGAACCTGTCAGAGTAGATGAATTTACTAAAAAAAAGATGACATTCTTTCAGGATCCAGACGGGCTTCCCCTAGAGCTCCACGAATAAAAAGGTGGGGAGAGACATATTCCGAAGCCTCCGCCCTAACACGCTCCAAGTCGTTTCTTCATATGTCTCTCTCCACCCTTGATGACTAAAGGACGAAATTGCATTTTGCTATAATTTTGAACAAAAGCTTAACCACTTATTTTCAAGACTTTATTGTATTAAATTAAAGATATTTTCCAATGCAATTTCTCTAAATTATCAATATGACATACAAAGAACCCCATACTGCAAACGTATTAGGTAAATTTTTTTTTATGCAGTATAGAGTCCTTTGTGTTTTCATGGGTCTAGTTGCTGTGCCAAAATATCTAAAGTCTAAGAAAAATATTTCAGCACAAATATGATAAATTTTTGTAAGATAATATTTACTATAAGTGTTTTAAAGCACTTTATAGTATAGAATTTTGGGGTTCAGCCACGAATTATTATGGCGTACATTAGTATTATTAACAAATATATTTATTATATACATAAAATTTTCTATTTTTAAATTTCATTACTAAAGATAATATTAATCTAGAATGTTATATTGTAGCTAATATTTATTTTTATTAAAGTTGACATTTAATGAAAATAGGAATATTATAATAGTTGAATATTGATTAATTAATATTTAATTACATTTTTATATAAATATGCAATGATAGGAAGAGTAATATAGATACAATTTAAAGAGAGGGAATGGCTGTGAGCTGAAATCATTCCTAAACATGACTATATGAAAACTAACCTGGAGCAATGGTTTATTAGGTATCGAAAGTACCATGGGCTGTACAAGTCCTTATTTTAATGAGATAAACTTAGTATATTAAATATTGAGTTTAAATTGGGTGGAAACACGGATATAATGCATTCGTCCCTTTACTGGGACGGATGCTTTTTTGTTAGATTTTAAATTTCTGATGACATAAAGCTGGCATTTTAAATTTGATATTTGGCATGATATATATTTTAATTTTTAAAGGGGTGTTTTAAATGAACATTAGATTACAAGACGGAACTGTGAAGTCAGTAGATGATAACATTACAGCTCTTGATTTAGCAAGAGTATTAAGCAACAGCCTCCCAAAAAAAGCTGTTGTTGCAGAAGTAAACGGAAAGCTTGTGGATTTAAGTCACAAACTTCAGGAGAATGATGAAGTAAGTATACTTACAGTTGATGATGAAAAATCATTAGAAGTTATAAGACATTCAACTGCACATATCATGGCGCAGGCCATAAAAAGATTATTTAAAGATGCAAAGTGCGCTATAGGACCAACTATTGAAAATGGATTCTATTATGATTTTGATCTTGAACATCCATTTGTGGCTGAAGATCTACTTAAGATTGAAAAAGAAATGAATAAGATAATCAAGGAAAATATTAAAATTGAAAGATTAGATGTTACAAGAGAAGAAGCTTTAAAGCTTATGAATGAAAGAAATGAATCTTATAAGATTGAACTTATTAAAGATTTACCTGAAGGAGAAAACATTTCTCTATACAGACAGGGTGAATATGTTGACCTATGTAGAGGACCACATATACCATCAACTAAATTTGTAAAAGCATTTAAGCTTATGAGTGTTGCAGGTGCATACTGGAGAGGTAATGAAAAGAATAAAATGCTTCAGAGAATATATGGTACTGCTTTTAAAGATAAAGAAAGCCTTGATCATTACATATTCACAATTGAAGAAGCTAAAAAAAGAGATCATAGAAAACTTGGTAAGGAACTTAAATTATTCACATTAATGGATGAAGGTCCTGGTTTCCCATTCTTTTTACCAAAGGGAGTTACTCTAAAGAATACTCTTATTGATTACTGGAGAAAGCTTCATAATGAAGCTGGGTATGTTGAAGTTGAAACACCTATCATGCTTAATAAAAAATTATGGGAGACTTCAGGCCATTGGTATCATTATAAAGAAAATATGTATACATCAGTTATTGATGGAGAAGAATTTGCTTTAAAGCCAATGAACTGTCCTGGCGGAATGCTTGTATACAAAAATGAACTTCATTCTTATAGAGATCTGCCATTAAGAGTTGGAGAACTTGGAAGAGTTCATAGACATGAATTATCTGGAGCACTTCATGGACTTATGAGAGTTAGAGCATTTACTCAAGATGATGCACATATTTTTATGTTGCCAGAACAAATTGAATCAGAAATAATTGGAGTTGTTAAACTTATAGATAAGGTATATTCAACTCTAGGATTTAAATACACTGTTGAACTTTCAACTAGACCTGAAGATTCAATGGGAACTGATGAGGAATGGAATATGGCTGAAGGTGCCTTAAAGCGTGCACTTGAAAATATTAAACTTCCATATGTAATCAATGAAGGCGATGGTGCTTTCTATGGCCCTAAGATAGACTTCCACATTCAAGATAGCCTAGGAAGAGACTGGCAGTGCGGTACTATACAGCTAGACTTCCAGCTTCCACAGAGATTTGAACTTGAATACACTGGTCAGGATGGAGAAAAGCATAGACCAATAGTTATTCATAGAGTTATCTTCGGAAGTATTGAAAGATTCATCGGAATTCTTATCGAAAACTTCGCAGGTAAATTCCCAACTTGGCTTGCACCTGTACAGGTAAAAGTACTTTCTGTTAGCAGCAAATTCAATGACTATGCTGAAAAGGTTGTTGAGGAATTAAAGAAGAATGATGTTAAGGTTGAATTTGATAACAGAGATGAAAAGCTTGGATATAAGATAAGAGAAGCTAAAAATGAAAGAGTTCCTTATATTATTGTTGTCGGCGAAAAAGAAGTTAACGGCAATACTGTTTCAGTTAGAAATAGAAAAGATGAAGAAAAAGAATATGCTCTTAAAGATTTTATATATCATGTTAAAGATGAAATCAAAACAAAGAGTTTAGATAAATAATGCTTTTATGTTTCTACGGGCTATGGAGAACTCCATAGCCTGTTTTTTTGTGGAATAATGTGGGTTTATTACATATAAAAATCATCTTACAAACTGTTATAAGATTATTCATTTTAGATTAATTGTGACGAATTTTATAGAGAAAATAATTATATAAGGGAGAAGTTATATTATGAACTTGCAAAAGAGAAATATGTTAGCACATGAATTACTAACGATTATAAAGCACCTAATATCAGAAAATGATCTTGTAAAAGGCGTTTTTATAGCTGACGTTAAATTAAACGAATCAGAAGATACTATAATCGTTAGGGACGTGACTGGTAAGAAGACTCAATATAGTTTAAGTGAAGCAAGCTACATATTTACAGATAATCTAGATATGCTTGGCTCATTTAATAAAAATGTGTACAAGACTGTTAAAGCGTCTGAAGACGATGAGAAGAAAAGCTCTTTTATGAATTTATATGAGAGAATCAGAGAAATAGAAGATCAATTATAATTATTAGTTGCTGTATCAAAATTATTTGATACAGCTTTTTTATTATTATTATAAAAAATTATAATGTAACTAAATTTTTTACTTGTGTTGCAATTGCAACATACTTTTGTCGTATTCTGCATTAGAATAATGAACATAGCGAGTAAATTAATCTTATTTAAGGAGTGAATTATAAATGGAAAATAAAATGTTTTGTTTCCAATGTCAAGAAACAGCAGGATGCACTGGATGTACTAAATTTGGTGTTTGTGGAAAGAGCCCAGATCTTGCGAGAATGCAGGATCTTCTAATATATGTAACTAAAGGTTTATCAGAAGTTACTACTAGATTAAGAGAAGAAGGACAAACTATTTCTCAGGTCGTAAATAACTACATAACAATTAACTTATTTACTACAATTACAAATGCAAACTTTGATGATGCAGTATTTTATGAAAGAGTTAAAGAAACATTAAGAGTTAAGAATGAGTTAATTGCAAAATTAAAGAATAAAGAAAATTTATCATCTGCAGCAATGTGGTATACAGAATCAGATGCTGAAATAGATAAGAAGCTTGGACTAATTGATAAGATAAAGACTGCTTTAGGTGGTAACAAGGAAGTTGACTTTGTTGATTCAGTTTTAGATGAAAAGTCATTATCTGATGAAGTTGGAGTTCTTGCAACTAAAGATGAAGATATAAGAAGTTTAAGAGAACTTATTACATATGGATTAAAGGGTATGTCAGCTTACCTTAAGCATGCAAATGAATTAGATTATGACAGCGAAGAAGTTAATGCATTTATGCAGAAAACTTTAGCAAGTCTTTTAGATGATTCATTAACAGTAGATCAGCTTGTAGCATTAACTTTAGAAACAGGAAAAGTTGGTGTTGATGGTATGGCACTACTTGATAAAGCTAACACTGAAAGCTATGGTAATCCAGAAGTTACTAAGGTTAACATAGGAGTAGGTACTAACCCTGGTATCTTAGTATCAGGACATGATTTAAGAGATTTAGAACAATTACTTGAACAGACTCAGGGTACTGGAGTAGATGTTTATACTCACTCAGAAATGTTACCAGCGCACTACTATCCAAACTTAAAGAAATATAAGAATCTTGTAGGTAACTATGGTAATGCATGGTGGAAGCAGAAAGAAGAATTTGAAGCTTTCAATGGACCAATCTTAATGACAACAAACTGTATAGTTCCGCCTACATCTAAGGAAACATATAAAGAAAGAATGTTTACAACAGGTGCTGCTGGATTTACAGGCTGCAAGCATATAGAAAGAGACGAAAAGGGACATAAAGACTTTAGTGAAATTATAGAACTTGCTAAGAAGTGTAAAGCTCCAACTGAGATTGAAAAAGGAGAAATCGTTGGTGGATTTGCTCATGCTCAAGTATTTGCATTAGCTGACAAGGTTGTTGAAGCTGTTAAGACTGGTGCTATCAAGAAATTCTTTGTAATGGCAGGATGTGATGGTAGAGCTAAATCAAGAAACTACTACACTGATTTTGCAAAGGCTCTTCCAAAGGATACTGTAATTCTTACTGCTGGATGTGCTAAGTACAAGTATAACAAGTTAGCTTTAGGTGATATAGGTGGAATTCCAAGAGTTCTTGATGCAGGACAATGTAATGACTCATATTCATTAGCACTTATTGCATTAAAGCTTAAAGAAGTATTTGAACTTGAAGATATTAATGAATTACCAATAGCATTCAATATTGCATGGTATGAACAAAAGGCTGTTATAGTATTATTATCATTATTATACTTAGGAGTTAAGAATATTCACTTAGGACCAACTCTTCCAGCATTCTTATCACCAAATGTAGCTAAAGTTCTTGTGGAAAACTTTGGTATTGGCGGCATCACAAACGTTGAAGACGACATAAAGATGTTCATGGAATAATATAAAACTAATAAAGAAAAGTAGGCTAAAAAGCGCAGTATTTATATACTGCGTTTTTTTAATGTAAAGGAAATTGCATTCAAAAACATAATTAATGATATAAAGTGTTGTAAATAAAGGGTTTACACGTTTGTGTAAAAGAATGGTAGAATGCAATTTCACCCTTTTTTATTTTGACAGTTTGTAAGAAATTACAAATAGTATCAAATGATATTTACATAAATGTATGAATATGGTATAAATTAATTGAACTAAGAGTTCAATTAATTTAAGGAGAAATAATGATGGCACGCAGAAAAAAGGCCGCAGAAGGTTTTCATAAGCAGAAAATTGCTAAGGCTGCAGGTAAATTATTTGTTAAGAATGGTATAGATAAGACAACCATGGAGGATATAGCTAATGAGTCGGGATATGGTAAAGCTACTCTTTATGTTTATTTTAAAAACAAGGATGAAATTGTATCAACACTTGCTCTTGATAGTATGAAAATCCTTCTTGAAAAAATTAAATTGGCAGTTAATGAAAATGATACTGTTGAAACTCAATATATGAATATCTGCAATGAAATTGTACAATTTCAAAAAGTATTTCCTTATTACTTTTCTATAGCTGTAAGTAAAATCGGAGTAGACACAGAAAATACTGATGATACAGCAACATATAGTGTCGGTGAACAAATAAATAAAATAATAGCACAAATGATTATTAGAGGAATAAAAGAAGGTGAACTACGAAGAGATTTACAGGTTCCACAGACAATCTATACATTTTGGGCATCTATCTACGGAATAATTACAATGACTGACAATAAAATTAATTATATTAACAAATGCATGGGGTTAGATCCTACAGAATTAATGAATTATAGTTTTGGTCTTCTATATAAATCAATAAGGGAGTGTTGAGAATAAAAAAAGTTATAATAAGTATTTTTATAACTATAGGAGTTATTGCTACAGCATCAGTTTATGCATATTTTAAGGGTAAACCTGTTAATGTTGAAATAAATAAGAAAGTAGAAGATCTTCCTCAGGATATTTCGGATATTATATATCATGCATCGTTAGCACCAAATTCTCATAATACCCAGCTTTGGAAAGTTAGTATTAATAAGAAAAAAAATACTTTGAAAATTAATTTGGATACAGATCGTACCTTAAAGCAAGTTGATAGCAATAATCGTGAAGCATATATTTCTATGGGTGCATTTACTGCTAACCTTCTTCAGTCATTTAAAGCTTATGGTTATGAAACAAAAGTCATTCTTAATACTGACAGCAGTGAACCTGTTACAGTGAGTTATATTAAAACAGAGAAATTCACAAAAGATGAAACTATTTTAGATTTAATTAAAAAACGCCATACAGATAAAAGTACTTATTTAGATAAGGAAATTAATAATGATGATATAAAAACTATACTTAATAATAATACTCATTACTTCAAAAGAGGAGATAATGAATTTAAATACCTAAAAACAGCAGAAATAGAAGCTATGACAAAACAGTCTTATAATAAAGCTAAATCTGAAGAATTTGCAGAATGGCTTAGATTTTCTGATAAAGAAGCAGAAGACAAAAAGGATGGATTACCTGCAGAACAGCTTGGACTTAAGGGAATCAAAAAAACGCTTTATTATCTTACAACTTCTAATAAAAGTGCAAAAGGCATTTCTTTTGCTAAGCAGTCTATAGATACAACCACTAAACAAGTAGAGAACTGTGCAGGCTTTCTTGTTATTACAGGAGGCACAAGCAGAAAAGAATTGATTGAAACAGGAATAAACTTGGAAAATATATGGTTAAGTGCTGTAAAGAAAGGTATATCAGTTCACCCCATGAGCCAGATATTAGAGGAAAAGCCTTATAGCAGTGAAGTTGATAAAATGCTTCACACTAAATCACCAGTTCAGATGATTTTAAGAGTTGGTTATGTGAAGGATTATGGAACAAATAATCAGATCAGAAGGAATCTTTTGGATTACGTTACTGTTGAGAAATAGAAGCAGTAGAGAGGTATGAAATGGCAGTAAAATTCAATTATAATATGAATTTGACAATAAAATTTTAAGATATTATAGTATATAGTGACGGCGATAATTGTTACATTATGTAATTATAACCTTTGTTTAATTAGATAAATAAAGGAAATTTGAGGTGATTATATGCTAGAATTGAAAAATATTAGTTTTTACTCAGAGGATAACAAAAAGATTTTAGACAATATCTGTCTTGAAATAGATAATAATTTTACTGTTATTACTGGACCTAATGGAAGTGGAAAATCAACATTAGCAAAAATAATAGCGGGAATTAAAAAGCCTACTAGCGGAAAAATTATATTTAATGGTGAAGATATCACAAATCTATCAATAACTGAGCGAGCAAAAAGAGGTATGAGTTATGCTTTTCAGCAGCCAGTTAGGTTTAAAGGATTAAAGGTTAAGGATTTAATGTCCCTTGCAGCTGGAAAGGAAAGCAGTTTGTCAGAAGTATGCGATTTGTTATCAGAAGTAGGATTATGTGCAAGAGATTATATAAATAGAAATATTGATGGCACATTATCTGGCGGCGAATTAAAGAGAATAGAAATTGCAATGGTTATTGCAAGAAACACACAGCTTAGCATTTTTGATGAACCTGAAGCAGGTATTGATTTATGGAGTTTCCAGAAGCTAATCCATGTTTTTGAAAAGCTTTATAAGAGTAATGATAAAAGTATATTAATAATAAGTCATCAGGAACGTATCTTAAATATTGCTGATAAGATTATTTACTTAAAAGACGGTGTTGTTGAGAAATATGATGAACGTGAAAATATACTTAATGAGCTGTTAAAAAGTACAGAAAATGCTCAGTGTAAAGTCTTAAAAGATAAAATGGAGGCAAAGTAATATGGACTCAATAGAAAAGAAACTTTTACATGAAATTGCAGACCTTGATAGGCTGCCAGTAGGAGCATATAACATTCGTCTTAATGGTAAGCCAGCTGCACGTAACAATTCTGCAAATATTACTATTGTAAGCAAAACTGATGAACCAGGGATTGACATTTATATTCAACCTAATACAGTCAATGAAAGTGTACATATCCCTGTTATATTATCAACTAACGGCTTGAAGGATAATGTATATAATGATTTTCATATAGGTGAAGGATGCGATGTTACAATAGTTGCCGGATGCGGCATACATAATTGTGGCAGTGTAGACAGCCAGCATGATGGAATTCATACTTTCTATATTGAGAAAAATTCTAAAGTGCATTATATAGAAAAACACTTTGGTGAAGGAAGTGGACAAGGTAAAAGACTAATGAATCCCACTACTATAGTTCATTTAGGTGAAGGTGCAACAATGGAAATGGAAACTACACAGATTGCTGGAATAGATGATACTTTAAGAGTAGTTGAAGCAGATCTTGCTGATGGTGCAAGTTTAAATGTTAATGAAAGAATTATGACTACAGGAGTTCAGCATGCAGAATCTAAGTTCAAGGCAGATCTTAAAGGAAAGGACAGCAGTTGTAATATAGTAAGTCATGCCGTTGCAAAGGAAAAGAGCAATCAGCATTTTATAAGTATGCTAAATGGACGTAATGAATGTAAAGGTCATACAGAATGTGATTCTATAATCATGGATGATGCAGTAGTAATTGCCTCTCCACAGCTTGCAGCTTATAGTACAGATGCAGCACTTATTCATGAAGCTGCAATTGGTAAGATTGCTGGAGAACAGCTTATTAAGCTTATGACTTTAGGATTGACAGAAAAAGAAGCAGAAGAGCAGGTAATTTCAGGTTTCTTAAGATAGTAAAGACTATATTTAACACTTACAAGACTATATTAGAATTGTATAAAATTCTGGTATAGTCTTTTTTAATAGATGTGATTATCTAATTCAATTATAATAGGCAGATTATGCTTATTCTTGTTATTAAGCATTTAAAGAACGTCGGTTTTTCTCTTGCTGAAATTAAGCATCTTCTTGGGAGAGAGGACATGGAATACAATAAAATTCAGATTGCAAAAAATATAAAGAAATTGATGATGAAGATAAAGTAATAAAAAAAGTTCAGGTAAGATATTAGAGGAGGATGTATGATGGAAAAACTAAGAGAAATATCTTTTGATTCATTTAAAGATAAGGAAAAGAATGATAGTTATATCGTAATAAAGCAGGCATATCATCACAATCTTAAAAATGTTTCTTTAAAAATTCCTAAAAATAAGATGATAGTTTTTACAGGAGTAAGTAGAAGTGGCAAAAGTAGTCTTATAAGTGAAACACTTAAGCCTCTTCTAGAGAATAAAATTAATAATTGTGATAATTTAGTTGGGCAGTATTCAGACATTAGTGGTTATGAAAGTATTGATAAAGTTATTGATGTGTCACAAGATCCAATAGGTAGAACACCTCGTTCTAACCCTGCAACTTATGTTGGACTTTTTGATAAGATAAGAAGAGTATTTGCAAAGACTGATTACGAAGTATCACATAATATGGATGCAGACTTCTTCAGCTTTAACTCTACTAAAGGCAGATGCCCTTATTGTGAAGGTCAGGGACAGATAAAGGACCTATAAGTGCAGTAAAAAAATACAATGAAAGTATAACAGCGGAATATGTTTAAAATATAATATAATGCTATTACACAAAAATAGATTAAATAGAGCCAATAATATAGATAAAAATATGTTATTTGCTTTATTTTTTATTTATTGTGTGTTTATTTATGCTATAGTGAACAAATATGCTATATAATGAAGGTATAATATTTTAGTGTAGGTGATTTTATGATCAATAATGAAAACTGTGTTTTGCCGTCTGGACTTGTAACTTGTTTTATTGGTGATAGAGAACTGAGGATTCTTGACATAGCATCTGATAGAATATCTTTGAGGTTAAATGAAGATATTGGTGGTATTGCATCAATCCTAGTTGCTTTTTATGTTTTCAGTGAAAACCGTTATGAAGAGATTGTAATAAATGATTTTAAATTATTAAATAAAGAAAATACTGAATTTTATAAAATTTATCGTTTCGAAATAAATGACAAATACTATTCTAATAATGTTAAGAAGATTCTAAATAATTACTCTAAATACGTTACATTAAAGACTTTTGGTTCAGAAAGTGAGTTTTCACAAGAGATGGTGAATTATCCATCACAGGAGGATTATAAATTCTATAGTTTTTTTGATGATATGAAAAGAGAATGGATGAAAGACATATATTATGAAGATTATGATGATACAGTATTATCTTCAGTGGATTATGCAGTGTCATTACATAATGATAATATGTATAAGAAGTATTTAGCTCTTGGAATTGATAAGTTTCTAGATTACTATATAGATGAAAATTATATTGGAAATCATCCACTATTTAAAAATAAGATTTCAAGGATTTATATTGGCAATGAATTTTGCCATAATTTATTTCCTGATATAGATATGTTGTTGAAAATTATGGACAAGGCTGTATATGAAGGAATTGAAGTAACTTTGTCTTTTACTTATTTAAGAGACTGCCTAATTAATAAGACTAAGGCGGATATTGATGAGATTTATTCATGGTGCGTTAAAAATAATAAAAACATAGAACTGGTAATAAATGACTGGGGAATGTTGAATCTAATAGAGTATAAGGATGATTATATAACTCCGGTACTAGGTGTACTTCTTAATAAACGAAAAAAGGACCCACGTATTAAGTATAAAAATGGCTATAAGAATCATAAAGATTTGATGGCAGATAATAGCCTGAATAGTGAAACTTATTCACAATTCCTTAATAAGCTATTAATAAAAAGGTACGAGTACGAAAGCTGCGGATATAAAATGAACATAGCAAAGGGTAAGCATAGTATTCATATTCCTTATTATGTAACAAATACATCTCAGTTTTGCCCACTATACGCAATGTGTACAAATATGGATAGGGGTAATCAGATGCTTGTAATAAACTGTCCTAAATACTGTAGTGATTATGCTTTTGCCTATCCTAAGCATTTAAAGATGGCAGGGATATATAACTCATTATTTTCATTTGATGACACACTGCTGAAAGAATTTTATTTACTTAAAGATTATGTTGATAATGGCATAGACAGAATAGTGTTTAACTTTATGTAGAGGGGGATAATTATCATATGAAAATAGTTGCAGGACTTGGCTGTATTGATGATTATATTAGACTTGTACAAGCAGGGGCTGATGAGGTATTCTGTGGATTCGTTCCTTATGAATGGAACAAAACTTATGGAAATTTATTTCCTTTAAATAGAAGGGAAGTACTTTATTATAACGTACAAATAAATTCCTATGAGGATATGAAGATATTGAAGAAGATGGAAGAAAAATGTAAGGTGCCAGTTACTATTACTTTAAATTACCTATATTATATAGAGGAACAGTATGAGTTGATTGCTGATATTATGAAAAAGCTTATTGATATTGGATTTACTGAATTTATTATAGCTGATCTCTCACTTATAGTATATCTTAAGGAAAAAGGACTTAAGTGTTCAATTCAGTTAAGTGGTGAATGTGCTGAAATAAATAGGCTGGCTGTCAAATTCCTTAATCAGTTTGATTTAAAGAGATACATTTTTCATAGAAAAAATACAATTGAAGATATGAAAGCAATTATAAATGATAATAGAGATAGTAACATTGAATATGAAGCATTCATTTTAAATGAACGATGTCACTATACTGGTGCTTTCTGTTCATCTTTGCACTGTGATGAATTGCATCATCTTTGTAAAGTGCCATATGAACTTTGCAAGATTGATGTAAAGTGTAGTAATTTTCCTTTAGTTGATAAAAGAATGGAAGAATACTATTCTTTTTCTGTTGATGAGGAGGATTACAGTTCAGACTTTAATGATGATAATTATATACTTGGTAGTACTGGCTGTGGTATATGTTCTTTAATGAAGCTTAAAAAAGCTGGTGTTACTCATCTTAAAGTAGTAGGTAGAGGAAACTTTATTGATATTATGGAAAAAGATATTAAGAACCTAAAAAAATCTCTTGATATTCTCGATTCAGCACATAATGAAGAAAGTTTTCTTATAGAAACTAAGCAGAGTATATTAGAGGGTAAATGTAGTAAAAGCTGTTATTATAAATAAATTTTAATTATCCTTTTATGAATTATGTGGCATTTCAATATTAATAAGGAACAACAATAAATTTTGCATTGATAACAAATTCTCAAGAAAAAGCTTTTGTGCCACTGTTTACAGATTGGCTAGAATTTGAAAAATCATATAGTAAAGATGAATGGAACGGTATGATTATTAATATTAATGACGCATTATCAAAGGCTAAGAATAATGAAGGTATGGTAATAAACCCATTTGGCGAAAATTTAATAATAAGCAATGTTTTAGCTAGCGAAATATTTAAAGATTTATTTAGAAACAATATAATATAAAGGTACTGTCATAAACAATCCGACAGTACCTTTGATTTTTTTCCTTTTTACTACGGAAAAAGACAGTATTCAAATAAACGGAAAAAGTGTGTATTATATAGATATAAGAAATAATAAACCAATTGAAATTTTATTGTAAACTTTCATGTAAACATTTAACAAGAAAATGATTTATTCTTTCTTAAGTGAAACGTTATGCCAAATTTAACTTGGCATAAAGGAGGAGATATTAATGACAAAATTACCAGAGAATTTTCTTTGGGGTGGAGCAGTTGCTGCACATCAGTTAGAAGGCGGATATAATGAAGGCGGCAAGGGAATAAGTGTAGCAGATGTAATGACAGCAGGAGCTAACGGTGTAGAACGTAAAATCACTGATGGTATCGTGAGTGGCGAATATTATCCTAATCATGAAGCCATTGATTTCTATCATCGTTACAAAGGCGATATTGAACTTTTTGCCGAAATGGGATTTAAATGTTTCAGAACATCAATCGCATGGACAAGAATCTTTCCAAATGGTGATGAATTAGAACCAAATGAAGAAGGGTTAAAGTTTTATGATGATTTATTTGATGAATGTTTAAAACATGGAATTGAGCCAGTTGTTACTTTATCTCATTTCGAACTTCCTTATCATTTAGTAACTGAATATGGTGGTTTCCGTAATCGTAAACTTATTGGTTTCTTTGAAAGATTTGCAAAAACATGCTTTGAAAGATATAAAGATAAGGTTAAGTATTGGATGACATTTAATGAAATTAATAACCAAGCTAATTTCGAAACCGATTTTGCTCCTTTCACTAATTCAGGAATTGCCTATAAAGAAGGAGAAAATCGTGAAGCAATAATGTATCAAGCAGCTCATTATGAACTAGTAGCTAGCGCAAGAGCTGTAAAGATAGGACATGCTATAAATCCGGATTTTAAAATTGGATGTATGATTGCAATGTGTCCTGTTTATCCAGCTACATGCAAACCTAAGGATGTACTTATGGCACAGAAAGCAATGCAGAAGCGTTATTATTTTACAGATGTACATGTACATGGTGAGTATCCTGAACATATTAAAAAGTATCTTAAGAGAAAAAATATTAATTTGGATTTCACTAACGAGGATGCAGAAGACCTTAAGAATGGCTGTGTAGATTACATTGGATTCAGCTATTATATGTCATTTGCTACTAAATATAAAGAAGGAAACGATTCATTTGATTACAATGAAGCTACTGATTTAGTTAAAAATGACTATGTAAAAGCATCTGAATGGGGATGGCAGATTGACCCTGAAGGTCTTAGATATGCATTAAACTGGTTTACTGATATGTACAGACTTCCATTATTCATCGTCGAAAATGGATTCGGAGCTATTGATCAGTTAGGTGATGATGGAGTGGTCCATGATACTTACCGTATTGAATACTTAAAAGCTCACATCAAAGAAATGATTAAAGCTGTAGATGAAGATGGAGTTGATTTAATGGGATATACTCCTTGGGGATGTATTGATTTAGTATCTGCTTCAACAGGAGAAATGAAAAAACGTTATGGTTTTATATATGTTGATAAAGATAATGAAGGAAATGGAACTCTAGAAAGATCAAGAAAAGAGTCATTTTACTGGTATCAACAGGTAATAAAATCTAATGGTGAGGAATTAGAGTGGAAATAGTCGTTTTAAAGTACTAATTAACACTGTATTTCCTTAAATGTAATATTAAATTAAAATTATGAAGTATATGTGTTTTGTGTTATAATTTATAAATATTGGAGTGATAAATATGAAAAAAGTATTAATAATTTGTGCAGCAGGAATGTCATCATCACTAATGGCAAAAAAGACAACTGAATTTTTCAAGAGTAAGGGATTAGATATTGTATTAGATGCAGTATCAGCAACTGAAGGAACTAAGATGATTGAAACAAGCGATTTTGATTTATTCTTAATAAGCCCTCAGACTAGAATGTATTTTGCAAAATTCGAAGAAGCTGGTAAAAAAGTTGGCAAGCCAGTTGTGAATATACCACCACAAGCATACATCCCAGTACCAATGGGAATTCAAAAGATGGCAAAGCTTATAGTTGATACTTTAAAATAATCTTTAGTTTTAAGGAGAGGTGTTTAAGTGTTAAGCAATAAAGAAAGAACGATAATGAATTTTTTTGTGGGACATCAAGGTGAATTATTAACAAGCAAGGATATAGCAGAAAATTTGAAGTTATCAGATCGTACTGTGCGCAGCTACATTAAAAGATTGCAGGTTATATTACAGAACAATGGAGCTGATATTATTGCTAAAACAGGTTGTGGATATAGGTTATTTATAAACAATGAACCTGACTTTAACACCTTTTTGAAAGAAAATACAGATGATTCTTTGAAAAAAAATGAAACAGTTTTAGAGGGTTCAAAAGACAGGCAGTATCATATTTTAAATAAATTACTGTTTGAAGATGCATATGTTTTATTTGATGATCTATGCGATGAACTTTATGTATCACGCTCAACTCTTTCAAACGATTTCTCTGAAATAAGAAAGCTTCTTGAGCCTTACAACTTATCTGTTGAAAGTAAAGTAAAAAAAGGTGTGTATATTAAAGGCGATGAACATCAAAAAAGGCATTTTATCATGGATTATTTTTTTAGTAATAATTTTAGTGTTTCAATAAACAAATATGTTGGTGATACATTGTTCCTAGATGGTATTAGTTTTGAGGAAATAACTATTATAGTTCTTGATGAATGTCGAGAGGCAGGTCTTAGATTATCTGATTATATTATTCAGAATCTTGTTTTGCACATTGCATTATTAATCAAACGTATAAAAAGCGGCTTTAGTTTATCTAAAATTGAAATAGATAAATCAGTTGAAGGTAGCAGAGAATTAGAAGTTGCAGGTAATATTTTAAAGCGAATCATTCAAAGTGGAAATATTGAAATTCCAGAAGAAGAAGCTTATTATATTGCTCTTCATTTAAAAGTTAAATGTATTTCTAAAAGTTTAGATGAAAAATCTTCTACTAGTGAAAAGGAAATTACTAAAGAACTTATAAGTATACTTGATAGAATTGAAAAAGATACAGGATATCTGATAAAAAATGATGAACATCTTATTAAAGGACTTATATCTCATTTTTATACATTGTGCAAAAGACTTCAGCATGATGTTATTTTAGAAAATCCATTACTAGAAGAAATTAAACAAAAATATGGTGAAATATTATTATTAACAAAAAAATATCTAAAAGATATGTCTATTTTCAAGAATTATAATGTTTCTGATGGGGAATGGGCTTACATATGTCTTCACTTTATGGCTGCTATAGAAAGATTTAGAAACACAAAGAAGTTTAATGTTCTTGTAATTTGTGCTACTGGATATGGTAGTAGTCAAATGCTTAATGTTAGATTAAAGAAAGAATTCGGTCAACACATAAACGTTGTAGATGTAATTGGTTATTATGAAATTACTAATGAAAAACTTAAAGGAATAGATCTTATTGTATCAACTATTGATTTATATACAATTGTTTTTAATGTTCCTGTTATTCATGTAAGTGTATTTCTAAACAATAATGATATTAGTCATATCAAAACATTTATAGATTATCGAACATCTGGAAATATAGAAAAACCTAAAAATGTTAGTTCAATAGATTTAAATGAAAGATCTAAACTGTTTGATAAATTTTTTAATAAAGACTCTTTTTTGATTATAGATGGATCAGATTCAAAAGAAAATATAATAAATAAGTTGGTGGAAAAACTTCAAGCTAATGAGGATTCATCATATTCTATGATAATGACTAATCAAATAAAACAACGAGAACAAATGAGCTCTGTTGTTTTTGGAAAGCATGTTGCAGTTCCACATCCTGCTAAAGCAGTAGGTAAGTTTACGCAAATTGCTGTTGCAATAGTCAAAGGTGGAGTTAATTGGGAAAATGAATATAATGATATAAAATTTATATTCTTATTATCGCCATCAAAAATTGAGAATGTTAATTTAAGAAATATAACTAACGCAATTGCTTCAATGATTGAAAGTGATTGTATTCAGAATGAAATTTTAAAATGTAATACTTTTAGTGAATTTGAAGAAAAATTTATGCAATTAATCAAGTAGTGAAAGGAAGAAATATATATGACAAGAGATGATTTACAAGTAATAGCATTCGAAATAATTCTACACAGTGGAGATGCAAGAGCATTAGTTCATGAGGGATTAGATTTAATGAGAAATGGTAAGTTTGATGAGGCATCAAAAAAACTAGATGAAGCAAATGAAAAACTTCTTGAAGCTCACAAATCTCAAACAAACCTACTTCAGAACTATGCTAACGGAGATGAAATAGTAATGGAAGTTATAATGGTTCATGCTCAGGATCATTTAATGACAACTATGACTTTAAGAGAACTAGCTCTTGAATTCTTAGAAGTATATAAAAAGCTTAATAAATAAAGTAAACGGGAGAATCAAGCAATGAATAGGATGGCAAAAGATAATTTAGATAAAAGTAGAAAAGAGACAAGCTTAAAAACATTGTATTTTAATAGATTTCTCTTAATTAGATATGTGACAGCTGTGTTTTTCTTCACAAATTTATACTGGTTATGTTCATTAATAATTAGTAAAAATGTTGGTGCTGTAGTACCAGGTTTAACGCTTGTATTCATAATAAGAGCTGTCTGGGAACAATGTACTATGTACAGTTCTCATATAGATAACGCAAGAAAGACAATATTAACTTATAAGATAATGTTGATAGAAAATATAGTTTATATTGCTACTTTATTTACACCAATATTTAAAAAACTATATCCTTTCCTGGTTGATAATACAAAATCACATATGTTTATTCTATTTATCAATGTTATTGGTGCTGTGCTATGTTTGATTAGCTTAAATAGACTTAATAAAATTAAAAATCAAAGTGATAAACAATTTAAGTATATTAAACAATATAAACAAAATATTAAAATGAAATAAGGGGAGATATAAAATGGAAAATAATAAAGTATTTGGATTGTTAGAAAAATATCTTATGGGCCCTATGGGCAAAATATCTCAGTTAAAAGTAGTACGTTCAGTTATGGCAGCTGGTATGGCAACAATCCCGTTTACAATAGTAGGATCAATGTTCCTCGTACTTAATATTTTGCCAGATACAATGAAATTCTTAAAGCCGTTTTTTGATAGTACATTCTTCCGTATAAGTGATTTATACATGTTAGCAAATAAATGTACAATGGGTATTTTAGCACTTTATTTCTGCTTAGTTATTGGATATGAATATACAAATATTTTTGCAGAAGAAGAAGGATTAAACCTTAATCCATTAAACGGTGCATTACTTTCTATGTTTGCATTCTTCATGACAATTCCTGAATTATTATTCAAAGATGGAAAAATGTCATTAATCACTCAGATAAGCAAGGATACTAATATAGTTAACGGTTGGAATATCGGTGGAGATGGTGTTACTCGTCTTGGAACTACTGGTATCTTTACAGCAATAATAATGGCTGTAATTGCTGTAAGAATATACAGATTCTGTGTAAAACACAATATAGTAATTAAGATGCCAGAATCAGTTCCAGCAGGTGTGTCTAGATCATTTACAGCACTAGTTCCAGCATTTGCTGTAGCATTTATAGTATTATTAATTGACGGTGCTTTCATAGCATTAGGAACAGACATATTCAAAGTTATTGCAGTACCATTTAGTTTTGTAAGCAAATTAACAAATAGCTGGGGTGGTATATTAGTAATATACTTCCTTATTTCAGCATTATGGATTGTTGGTATACATGGTGCTAATATAGTTACTTCATTCTTAACACCAATAATTTTATCAAACATGCAGCTTAATATGCAGGGAGCTAATATTCCATTTGCTGGTGAATTCCAAAACTCATTTGTAATTATGGGTGGATCTGGTGCTACATTAGGACTTACAATATTTATAGCATTTTTAGCTAAATCACAACAATTGAAAGTATTAGGACGTGCTGGTGTTGTGCCATCATTATTTAACATTAACGAACCAATGATATTTGGTTTACCAATAATATACAACCCATATCTTGCAATACCATTTTTCCTTGCTCCAATGGCATGTGCTTCAACTGCTTACTGGGCAATTAAATTACACATTGTTAGCCCAATATTAGCACAGGTACCTTGGCCATCACCAATCGGTATAGGTGCATTCATCGGAACAGCTGGAGATTTTAGAGCAGCATTATTAGCATTATTTAATGGAGTTTTAGCATTGTTAATATATCTTCCTTTCATAAAGGTATATGATAAGAAACTTCTTAAAGAAGAACAAGAAAATGCTTCTGATGATTTTGATGCTGAATCACTAGCAATCTAATTAATAAATTAATATACACAATGTGAAACAAAGTCTGTCGTTTTAGCAGTATAACCTGCTTACGACAGGCTTTTTTTGCTTGCGGTAATTGGTAATATTTTAGTACTAGAAAATTTAAATATCATTATGATATAATCCCTTTGAATTGAGGTAATACGCATGAAATATATAGTTATTTTTTCAACAATGATATTTATAATGGTTAGTAGATATAAAATAAATCATTCAGCTAAAAACAAAGGAATAAAGGGTGAAAAAGAAGTAAATAGAATACTCCGTAGTCTTCCTTGGAATAAATATATTGTTATTGATGACATAATGGTGAAAAGTGATTCGGGTTTAAAATATACGCAGATTGATCATATAGTAGTATCAACATATGGTATTTTTGTTATAGAAACAAAGAATTACAATGGCAGAGTATTTGGTGCAGAAAATTCAGGATATTGGTATCAGAATGTAAATGGTAAGTTTGTGAAGTTCAGAAATCCTATAAAGCAGAATTATGCACATATTATGGGACTTAAAAAGTTTCTCAATATAAAAATGGAATGCTTTATTTCAATTGTAGCATTTTCTGATCAGTGTGAACTTGAAATAGACAGCTATGATAATTGTAATGTAGTAAATTTTAAAAATCTTAAGAAGAATATAAAATCATATAATAAAATTGTTATAGAAGAGTCTAACTTGATATCAATTAGGGATAAAATATATAAGTATAATATTCGCTCATCAAAAGCTCGCAATAAGCATTCTAAAATAGTTCAGAGAAAGGTAGAGAGAGAAAAGTCATATATAATTAGATGTCCTCATTGTGGTGGTAGACTTGTAAAAAAGAAAGGTAAATATGGTTATTTTAAGGGCTGTAGAAATTTCCCTGAATGCAGGTTTACTAGTGATTTTTAAAATGAGGTATTTATTTTAAAATTCATAGTAATATTTATTTTATCTTGGATAATAATATAATAATCTTTTATAAAAGTATGAAGTAAATTGCTTCATACTTTTATTGCTCTAATTTATTGGGAAACATTCTTTTTGCAAGTTCGGTTCCTGTTTTTGTTTTAAAAATCTTATTAATTACTTTCTGCATCTTTTTGTTTTCCCAGTTTTCTTCAAAGGCATTGATTATTAAATCTGCTTCTACTAAAACCTGATAGTCTGCGCCATCAATAATGTTATAATTGTGATGATTTTTTACAAGATAGCTAACTCTCTTTATAAATTCTTTTTCATATCCTAATGATTTTAGTATTTTTTCTGCTTCTAATGGTGCTTCCAGCTGCTGATGAACTTGATCAGCAAGTCCGTATTTCTCTTTGCATAATTTTATACCTATATCATGAAGAATAGCAGAACACTGTATTATTTCCATAGTATCATTATCTAAATTTTCATTTTCACCGATGGTTTTAGCTAAAGCATATACTTTTAAAATATGATTAGTTCTACGGTTGTGTCCCTCTTCAAATATTAACATATTCATCATTAAATCATTAATTCTACTCATAAAACCTCCTAAAAGTTATCTTTCATATCCATTTTATTTATTATTTTAAGCAAATCCTTTTTGCTGTTCTGCATATACAACCCGGTTACATTCAAACTATGACCAAGAAGCTGACTGATTACTACTGGCGGAACATGAAGCTTAGCAAGGTTTTGAGCATATAGGTGTCTAAATGAATGGGCATGAACAAGTGTTTTATCAATAAAATGAGCTTGTCCTGCATAATACTTTAGCATATTATGTACAGTCTGCCTATTAATAGGACCACGTTGGCCAACAAAGAGGTTAGGGCATTTATGGATACCTTTATTCCTTTCTGTTTTGTATTCATTTAATACGTCTTTTAATTTTTTGGGAATTAATAGTTCTCTGTATTTATTTCCTTTACCAAGAATATATACTGAATTCCTATCAACATCATCTACCTTAATTTGCAGAAGTTCTGATACTCTGGCTCCTGTGTAGAAAAGAGTATACATTATGGCAACTGCTCTGATATCGTTTTTTTCTTCAGCGGCCTTGACCATTCTTCTTACATCACTGTTTTCAATCATAACATCTATAAAATTCTGATTACTAACTTTTAGTTGCTTTATCTTCACTGATATATTCATTTCTTCCTCTTCATTCAAATATTCAATGAACTGGTGAAGAGAAACTAGTTTTCTATTAGCTGTTTTAATGGCAAAATTTGATTGCAAATATGCGGTATACTGTCGGATTACTTTTTTGTCTATATCTGACACTTTGCCAGAATAAAACTTGAAAAACTGTTTTATGTCACTTATGTATGAAGATACTGTTTTTTCACTTTTTTCGTTGTCATACAAATAATCTTTAAAATTATATAATAATTCCATATTTAAGCTCGTTTCATTTTCACGTATATTTGATTTTGAACGTAATACATTTTATGTTTTACTAGATATGAATTGTATTCGAAATAAATCTTCCGTTAAAATAGGCACTTGTATAATATATAAATACTGCTTTATTTTTACATAAAAATATAATTAGTAAAAGAAAATATATATTATTTTCTATTTAATCTTACTGAAAATATACTTATTTAAAAGACGCTTACATATCTAAAAATATATTATGTCAAAACCATTGAAATTAGTATAACATACGCCGTTGTAAAACTCAATACATAAGATATATTATGTATTGAGTTTTGCATTTGTTATAGTATATTATGAATTTGTTTTTGAACTAGAACATATATAACATGATTACAAATAGTAATGTAAATTATGTAACAATATGCTAATATATGGTATAATGGATTTATAAATTTTGATAGGAGCGTAGTAAATGGGATTTTTTCAAAATAAAAAACAGAGCATGGACTATTATTGTAGTAAGATAAATAATCAGATTAGCATTGATGAGGCAGAAGTTACAGCAAGAAAATTTAACAATCTTGATGAGCTTAAGAAGATTTATTTTAATTTATCTATTGGGTAAATCAAAAGATTACGAATTATCATTGCATTGCATCCAAAAAAGTCTCAATATTTTTTCTAGTATAGAGAACACCAGCTATTATGTTTATGCTAAAAGCTGCGAAGCAAATTGTTATGTTTCTCTAAGCAGTTAGATAAAGCTATATCTATATATAAAAATCTTTTAAAAGATATACATATCGATAAAACAACAGCATACCTTTATAACAATCTTGCCTGTATATATATTGAAAAGGGAGATTATAAAAATGCAGAAACATACAATAATAAATCATATGCTTTAAGAGAGAGTTCAGATAAAAACTCTTTATCTCAGACAATGAAGACAAAAGCATATATATATGAGACAAAAGAAATGTATGATGAGGCAATATCTATTTTGAACAATATAATATCATGTGATACTGGTTATGATTGTTCAGTTAAGATTGATTCATATAAAATGCTAATATCTCTTTATCAAAAGATAAAGAGATATGATCTAGAGAAGATTACAATGCGCGATTTAAAGCAATATATTATCTCTTGTAGAAATTTTTCTAGTAGGATTTCTTATTATAAGATATTTATAAACTTTGTTGCAAATAACTTAAAAAACATTTTAACTCTTTCTAATCAAAAGTAAAGAATTTTGGGGTTGGACTCATAATTCTTTTTTATATTAAAAAATAAAAAATGAAACAAAATGAATAAAATGTAAAAATATAGTTGAATCAATATAATATGGGTGTATAATGTAATTAAAAATAGGTTTTAGGGAGCTATATACAATGATATATAAAAAACTTGATCTTGATATGCAGTATTTTTATTATTTAGAGCAACAGCTTAAAAATAAACGTACTACAATAATTGATCCTGATGAAGAACTCTTAAACAAGGAAATACCGATAAGAGTTTTAAAACGTTTCAGTAATTATTTTAGGAGAATGAATCTACTTTTTTTAATGTATGAAACTAATATTTATATAGCTGACAAGTTATATATAGACAAGCATTATGAAAGCGCATCAAACTGGTATATCAAGGTGCTAAAAGAAGTCGCTTATTTGAAATTTTATAACAAAACACCTCATATATATTATAGACTTGGTGCCTGTGCATTAAAAATGCACTTATATAATGATACATTAATATATTTAAAAAAGGCTAAAATATTTAGTTCTGAACAGAATGATCATTTCATATATAGTGAAACACTATATCATCTTGCTAATACTTATATGATTTTGAAGGATTTTGATAATTCTTGGATGTACATTAAAGAAATGTTGATAAAATATAAGGATTATCAAACTTCTTATAATTATGTTGCTGGTTTAATTTTAAAAGCCAGAATACTATATACCACCGGATTTGTTAATAAGTCATTTAGCATATGTTATTTAATGTTGGAACATATTAATGAATATGATTTTGTTACGCAAGAGCATGCATATATACAAATTGCACAATTATATTATAATATAAACGACAAAAAGGCTATTTTTTATACCGAAATTGCTTTACGCTACTGTATGCAGGCAAAAGATTATGATTTTATTCTTCATCTAAGCAAAATGTTGGATACGATGTATAGGTATTATAATACATATACATGTTGTTATGATAATATAAATAGTTTAATAAAATATATGGCTGATAAGAACAATAGGAAATATTGTTATTTATCATATATTGATATTTTATTTATGAAAATGAAACGTTTGCAGTATAAATACTTGACTGCTTCACATTCCTATGAAAATGTGTAAGGAGGTGATTTTATGTCTAAAAAGCAGAGATTTTTTGGTTTGTTGACAGGAGCTACTGTAATAGGTTTTGTAATAATATTACAAAATGCCATAATTGAATGGCCTCCTATGATAGGCGATGCTTTTACATTATTTACTTCACTATTATAGTTTCCATTTTAGATATTTAAATGAAAATAACTAACATAAGGTGAATTGTGAAGTAAACTTATGTTGTCTGATTTTTAAGGTTTGCCTTAGATTAAAGATAATAGTTACAGCTATTTAATGATGTAGCTAAAAATAAAATAATCGTTCTGAAGTATACAAGGGTTTGTCCCAAGTAATAAGGCGATGGTAGATAAAATTATTATTTTTGTAATATTGTATCTCTGAGCCTGGCGCAGAGATTTTTTAATTATTTCGTAATGGAGGATTTGATTATGGATGATAGAATAGCATTAATTGGGATAATTGTGGAAGATATAAACGCTACAGAAAAACTTAATGAAATTCTTCATATTTATAGTAAGTATATAATAGGTAGAATGGGGCTTCCATATCATAAAAAAGATGTCTGCATTATAAGCGTGGTGCTTGATGCTCCAAATGATATAATTAGCTCTTTATCTGGTAAACTTGGTATGGTAAAAGGAATAAATGTTAAAACAATGTATTCAAAAATAAAATAATAAGTTTTTTGCCGTCTACATTCAGGATGAGTTTCAGTAAGGGGAGAATGATAATGTACAACAAAAAGTCTAAAAAGGCTGAAGAATTTATCAGCCACGAAGAAATACTTGAAACTCTTGAGTATGCGAAAGAGAACAAAAATAATAGGAAGCTTATTGATAGCATTTTAGAAAGAGCAAAAGACTGTAAAGGTATTTCTCACCGGGAAGCAGCTGTGCTTTTAGAGTGCGATCTAGAAGATGAAAAAGAAAAGATGTTTAATCTTGCAATGGATATAAAAGAAAAGTTCTATGGTAATAGAATTGTCTTATTTGCACCATTATATTTATCAAATTTCTGCATAAATGGCTGCGTATACTGCCCATATCATGGTAAGAATCATCATATCACAAGAAAAAAGCTGACTCAGGAAGAAATAAAAAAAGAGGTTATTGCACTTCAGGATTTAGGTCACAAGAGATTAGCACTGGAAACTGGTGAAGATCCTGTAAACAATCCAATTGAATACATATTGGAAAGTATTAAAACAATATATTCTATAAAACACAAAAATGGTGCTATAAGAAGAGTAAATGTAAATATAGCAGCCACTACAGTTGAAAATTATCGAAAGCTTAAAGAAGCAGGTATAGGTACTTATATATTATTCCAGGAAACTTACAATAAAGAAAGTTATGAAAAGCTTCATCCAACTGGTCCAAAGCATGATTATGCTTACCATACTGAAGCTATGGACAGAGCTATGGAAGCTGGTATTGATGATGTAGGCATGGGAGTCCTATTCGGCTTAAATATGTACAAGTATGATCTTGTAGGATTATTGATGCATGCAGAACATCTTGAAGCAACAGTCGGTGTTGGACCACATACTATAAGTGTTCCAAGAATACGTCCAGCAGATGATATAGACCCAAAAGCATTTAGCAATGCAATTTCAGATGAAATATTCCAGAAGATAGTTGCAATAATTAGAATTGCAGTCCCTTATACTGGTATGATTATCTCAACAAGAGAATCTAAAGCTACAAGGGAAAAGGTTCTACACCTTGGAGTATCACAGATAAGTGCAGGATCACAGACTAGTGTTGGTGGATATTATCACAAGGAAGATCATGAACATGATAACTCATCACAGTTTGATGTCAGTGACACTAGAACAGTTGATCAGGTAATTAACTGGCTAATAGAACTTGGGTACATTCCAAGTTTCTGCACAGCATGCTATAGGTCTGGAAGAACAGGAAATAGGTTCATGAAACTAGTTAAATCGGCTCAGATAGGAAACTGCTGTACTCCAAATGCACTAATGACACTTGATGAATATCTTCAGGATTATGCAGAAGAAGACACTAAGGAAAAGGGATTAAAATTAATTGCTAAAGAAGCTGAAAAGATAGAAAACGAAAGTGTTAGAAATGAACTTAAGCATCATTTAGAACAAATAGAAAACGGACAAAGAGACTTAAGATTCTAGTTTTCTACTCAATTACTACTGATACTATAGTATTTAGGTATTCTACTCATATACTTATATAAAGAGGTACACATATTATGTAAGATGTGTACCTCTTTTTCGTTCTTTGTAATAATTTTTTGTGCAATTAATTTAGCATGTACTCAGTTATCTCGAGATATGTGTTATATTCCCAGTCAGGAAGAAAATCAGGCCTCTTCTTATCCTTAAAACCTAGCTTATAGTAAAGATTCCATGCTTTTTTGTTTTCTGAATCTGATTCGTCAGTTTCTTTAATTGTTATTTTACCTTTATACATATAATCCTCCTAAGATATCAAATAATTTTAATCCAAGGCTTTTTTATAATATCTATCGAAGTATCAACCAGTATTGTAATGAAATACATAATAATTATACCATTACTAGATTTAATATCACACATAAATCACATATTTTTATCAATTACCTGTCACAAATTCCCGATAATATTATGCTTTTACTAAAAATATATCTAAACGAATATTTAAAAATGGACTTAGAACAAGAGTTAAAGTAATGTATTTTTTAGCAGTAGCGCTACTTATTGATATGATAATCATGGCAGTAAGTGGAATTTTAATATCAAAAACAATACTTACTTCAGTTACAGCTAGAAATACTGATTTCTGGACTAATATACACATATCATCAGCATATCTTGGACTAGTTCTTATTTCAGTCCATATTGGTATGCACTTGAACAGTATTATGTGCGCATTTAGAAAGATGTTTAAGATAAATATAAAGGTAACAGGTCAGGATTTTCTAATGACCTGGTAAAAGAAGATAAGAGTAAATAATAGATTTTGTAGAAGAAAAGTATAAAATTTCATTTCATTATTGTGCCACAAATGATTAATGTGCATATATTATAGTATAGATAAGCATTGAAAGATGCGCATCTATAACATATGTAACTACCTAAATCTTTAGGCGGGTGCATTTTAAATATATAAGAGCTGTTGTAGAATCATAGCCGATTCTGTAACAGCTCTTTTTATATATAGTTAAAAATCACTTTAGATCATCTTAAATGTATCAATCTGATATCAGTGAAATTAAAAGTTAGTATCGGCTCATTGAATCTATCCAAAGAATGTGAAGTTATTGTCGGCAGAACACCATTATATCCTAACGGATTACAAACTACTGAAGTATGATTAAAGACACCATCACCGTCAAGATCCATCTGTATTATATCACCTGTTTTTAGTTCATTAACAGACTGGACTTCTATACCATGTACACCATCAGCTTTATTGTTTATTAAGTAATCATAGAATTCTTCAACACCTGTCCAAGAAGGGTATCTGTTGTTATATCCATAATAATACCATTTATAGTTTCCTACGGTAATCATAGGGGCACCACCTGCATATAAAACTTGGGATGCATAATTTGTGCAGTCACCCCCCATATTATCAAAATCACCCCATTGTTTAGGACGTTTGTTCCAGTTTTCAATTTGGTACAGTCTCATCATTCCTCTGTTAAGATTTCTATCATCATCATTAGGAATTACCATTAGATCTGTTTTTTTCTTCTCAATAAGATCTCTAAATAAGGCTATTTGAATTTCTAGAGATAATTTATTCCTTATATGTTGTTCCTGACTGTTTCTATTAGAATAATTATTATTAACATTTAAATCTTTATCCTTGAATATTATCCATTTATTTTTAATCTTAGATAACTCAAATTCATGTAGATTAATTCTTAATGTCTCTTTACTTACGTTATCAAATTTCAGAGTTTCTTTAGATTTTACTTTCGCTGTGCATGTATTATTCTCAAAAGTAAGACTACAAAACTCGGTTGTTACATTATAATATATAATTCTGCTGTGAAATGATTTTATTTTATTTATAAGCAATTCAGTATTTTCATGAAGAACAAAATATAGACTTTCACTACAGATATGTTTTAAATGTGGTTGTTTCAGATTAATTATTGCATTTGACTGTAGTTTAAAATAATCATCTATCGTTTGTTTAACATTAATCTCATCCTTATTGTTATTAAGTTTTCCATTCATACTAGATGAATTCTGTAATTTCATTTTATCTCCTAATATATTTCTATATTTTAATAATATGAATATGGAAAAGTAAATATTAGATGATAATATTGTTACTATATATTACTTTTGTACATTATTATTGCAAATATATAGTGATATAATAAATATTAATGGGTAGTGAGTTAATATTATTTTGCAGAAGAAGAGATGAAGACATGTAATGCATTTATAATAGAAAATAATTTTGAGAATGTATCAAAACCTGAATTACTTGCTTTATATGATGATATTATGAATAAAATAAAAAATATCGCCGAAAAACATATATAATATATTGTAAAATTGTCATAAATACGTTTGTAAAATCACTCATAAAATGACTAAAATCGCATGTTTAATAAATTTTTAATATAAAAAAACTATCTTTTTTGAGTTTATTGTTATAAAATAGACATATGATTTTATAAAGGAGTGTAAATAATGGACTTAATATTCATAATAAAGACTATTATTATAGGAATTGTAGAAGGACTTACAGAGTTTATACCAGTATCTTCTACAGGACATATGATATTAGTTGGACAGCTTATTAATTTTAGCGGTGAATTTGCCAAAATGTTTGAGGTAGTATGTCAGCTTGCTGCAATTATGGCAGTTGTTGTTTTGTTCTGGAAAAAGATATATACAAGTGTAATACAGTTTTTCAGATATATATGGTTCAAAGTTATTGAATTTATTGGCAACGTTGCTGAAGGAAACTTCAAAGAGGGAAGACATAAAAAGAGAATAATAATATCTGAAGAAGATAAGACTGGATTCAGATTTGGAATTAATGTAATAGTAGGATCTATTCCTATGATGATCGTTGGTCTTACATGTTACAAGAAAATAAAGAAATTATTCAATCCTAATTCAGTTGTAATTGGATTAATAGTTGGAGGTATTTTACTTCTAGTTGTTGAAACAATTTATAAAAATAAGAAGGATAGAACTGATGATATAGATCAGATAAAACCAGTACAGGCTTTAATAGTTGGATGTTTTCAAGTATTAGCTGTATGGCCTGGAATGTCAAGAAGTTCATCAACAATTGTTGGTGGATGGGTTGGAGGTTTAGCTACATCTGTATGTGCTGAATTTTCATTTTTCCTTGCAATACCTGCTATGATTGGTTCAAGTGGTCTTGACTTATTAAAGTTTGACTATTCAATCATGAACTCAACTTACTGGGTGGCATTAATTCTTGGATGCATAGTATCATTTGTAGTATCACTTGTGGTAATTAAAAAGTTCATAGACTACTTAAAAAAGAAACCAATGAGAGTATTTGCTATATACAGAATTGCAATTGGTGTGGTTCTAGCTGTTCTAGCATTTGCAAATATCATTACTCTTACTATGGACTAATATCTAATTTATATAAAAAACTTCTGAAAAGTATAGTGCTTTTTAGAAGTTTTTTTGTATTAATGCAATTATACAAATGATAAATAATATAGTATAATAAGTATCTATGATATTTAGTATGAGAAAAGGAGATGATATATTGGTAAATTTCTTTTTGTTAGCAAGTACTAAAGGTAAGAAAATCGAAAATTTATACAGCTTCTATAAGAATAAATCGAAATCTATAGACAACTTAAAAGATGCTAATGAACTATTGACTAATGAATATAATAAAATAAATGAATGTATTTTAACAACACTTGAAAGCTTGAGTTTAGAATTATCAACAGAAATTACAACTAAATATGGAACTGATGCTGCAAATAAGTTCAGGGATATAGAATTTTTCAAAAAGAAGATCACAAAACTTGTGTTTAGAGAAGAAGATTTATATTATGCTACAACAATGCTTGAAGAAAACTATGACGAGAGCAAAGATAAAAAAGGCTTCTTCAGTTCAATTGCTGATAAGTTTTCACGTAAGGAAAAAGAAAGCAATGCATATAGGGAAAAAGTAGTTAAAACATTTAAAAAAGAAAAATTTCAGGATATTGTAAGCAAAAGAGAAGAGGAAGCAATCAAAATCCTCACTGAAGATATTATGAACATGGAGAGGATTTACAAGGAATTTTGTCTTACAAATGATGCATTAATATAAAACAGAGAAAATTTTAAAATTATCTCTGTTTTTTATATTATTATAGAGTCTATTGCATTGTAGTTTTTTTATTCTTTGTATGGTAAAAAAGCAATTATACTTAGACTTAATATTAGGGGGCTAGATTAATGAGCAAAAGATTAGATTTAACAGAGGGCAGTATCCTTGAAAAGCTTTTAAAATTATCACTTCCTATTATGGGGACATCTTTTATCCAGATGGCTTATAATATGACGGATATGCTTCTTGTAGGAAAGATGGGTAGTGATGCTGTTACAAGCATTATTAAAGGAATATTGCTATTTACAATATTTATGTTTTTATTCAAAACAAAAAAACTATACAAAGTACATAAATAATATGACACATATATATAATATAGTGTCATTTTAAATCAGTCATTTATATAATATAGAGAATAAATATATAAAATTGGTGATTATATGAGTGACTCTGAAATTAAAGACATACTTGTTGCTCTGATAAATAATAACAGGTTTCCAACAAGTGATAATATTGAATCTTTAGCCAAGTCTGCCTCTAAATTTGTAAAAATAATGAGAGATAAGGTTGGAGAAAAGGATGATTATCAATAAAGTTATACATTATACTTTACAATAATTTACCTTCTAAAAAGTGTAAAGAGAAAAACACACTCCTTACACTTTATTTATAATTTTTTGTGATATAGATACACAGCATATCTTTGTAAATGTATACATATGATGTATTGTAGTTAATTACAGCTACAGTATTATTTGCGTATATGGAGGTTTATTAATGGTATCATTTTTTGTTTCATTATGTTTATTAATTATAGGATATTTTATCTATGGTAAATTTGTAGACAAGATATTTGGTACGAATGACTTAAACAAAACACCAGCAGTTACAATGAATGATGGAGTAGACTTTGTACCTATGAGCTGGACTAAAATATTCCTTATACAATTTTTGAACATAGCTGGTCTTGGGCCAATATTTGGAGCAGTATCAGGTGCATTGTGGGGACCAACAGCGTTTTTATGGATAGTTTTCGGCTGCATATTTGGTGGAGCAGTTCATGATTATTTTACAGGTGTTTTATCAATGAGAAATAAAGGTGCTACAGTATCAGAACTAGTAGGTAAGTATATAGGTAAATGGCCAAGAATTATAATGATTGGCTTTTCTGTCATTTTACTTGTTTTAGTTGGAGTAGTATTTTTAACAGGTCCAGCAGATCTTCTAAAAATTCTTACAGGGCAGAACAGATGGATATTTGTTGTTATTATAATGATTTATTATATTTTAGCAACATTAATGCCAATAGATAAGCTTATAGGTAGAATATATCCTTTATTCGGTATATGTCTTCTTGTGATGGCCTTTGGTGTAGCTGGTGGAATACTAATCGAGGGATATAATATTCCTGAAATTCAGTTAACTAATTTACATCCTGAAGGTACACCGATATTTCCTTTTCTATTTATAACAATCGCATGTGGTGCTGTATCTGGATTTCATGCAACACAGTCACCTATTATGGCACGATGTGTTAAAAAAGAAAGTGATGCAAGAAAAATATTCTATGGAGCAATGGTTGCAGAAGGAATTGTGGCATTAATATGGGCTGCTGCAGCAATGTCATTCTTTGGAGGTACTAAAGGATTAAGTTCAGCTCTTTCTAATGGAGGCCCATCAGCAGTGGTAAATACAATATGCAATTCAGTGATTGGAAAAGTCGGTGCAGTCCTTGCTATACTTGGTGTAGTTGTATGTCCTATAACTTCTGGAGATACTGCGTTTAGGAGTGCAAGACTAACAATAGCAGAATGTTTCAAGATGGACCAGAAAAAGATAGTAAACAGATTTAAAATAGCTGTGCCATTATTTGCTGCAGGAGCTTTATTAACTATAATTAATTTTGATATTATATGGAGATATTTTGCCTGGGCCAACCAAACCTTGGCAATGATTATGCTTTGGGCTGCTGCATCTTATCTTGTCCAAGCTAAAAAACACCATTGGATTTGTTCACTTCCTGCGGTTTTTATGTCTGCAGTAACATCTTCATATATACTCCAGGCTAAAGAAGGATTAAGACTATCAGCAACTTTTTCAAATTGCGTAGGCATAGTGTTTGCAATAGCATTATTTGGAGCATTTATAAATTATACAAACAAAAATAATAATGATGAAGTAAAACTTTCACCTGATAATAATCCATCTAATTGGTATATATAAATCAGCTTAGAATAATTCTGCTTATAAATATTAAAAGGACACACATTAAAGTGTCCTTTTAATATAAATATTTTAACTGATTTTTTTACTTTATACCTATAATACTTTTTAATAAATTATTATATTAATAACATATTCTAAAAAAAATATATGAAAATAATAACGCATGGTTTACCCTAGCGGATTTACCAAACAGCACTAGAAAAGTTGAATCTGTAGGTGGTAGTATAAGTCAAAGTTGTAAACTTGAAGATCTTAAAAAGAATGGTTATAAACTTAAAGGAACACTTTTTGAAGAGTACATCAATCTTGTGGCTACTGAAAAAGTCGATATTGAACAACTAGAGAAGAAAGCAAGTGAAGATGTTATCCATGGAGCTTCAATGCGATATGGACATACTGTTGTTGGTGTTAATTATAATTCAGGAGATGTACGTGTTTCAGTAATGATATATTAAAAAATATATCATTACTATTGCCAATAAGAAAAGAGGTTAAAATGAAGAATTAAAATCCGCTATTATACGTATATATAAAGCTAATAAAGGCATCTATGGTGCTCCTAGAATCCACCATATACTTAAATTAAAAGGCTTCAATGTATCATTGAAAAGAGTTCAAAGAAGAATGACTGAACTTGGGCTTTGTGCAATAACAGTAAAAAAATACAAACCGCATTCAAATAAAAAAGTAGCAGAAGGTTTGGAAAACGTTTTGAAGAGAGATTTTACAACTACATCTATTAATGAAAAATGGGTAGGAGATATTATATATATTAGTAATGATTTAAAGCAACTGTGTAAAGAATTTAATATTACACAATCTTTTAGTAAAAAAGGTTGTCCATATTACAATGCATGCATAGAATCTTTCCACTTTTCAATAAAGAAGGAAGAAATCTATAGAACTACATATCGTACCTTCGAAGAAGCTAATATAGCAATATTTAAATATATTGAAGGTTGGTATAATAGAAAAAGACTACACTCTTCGATTAATTACATGACTCCAGATCAATGTGAATTACTGGCTAGAAGTGTAATATAAAAAAGTTTGACTTTTTGTGTCCAAAATATTGACATAAGACCAGTTTGTAACGCCTTAAGCTTAAACAAACTAGATAGTGTTTTTACTGTTATAAAAGATGAAAATTTCATCATCTATAAGGATCATAAAAATTTAAGCAGTGAAAAATTCAAGAAAATAACAGATGAATTATATAACTGCAGCAAAATACAGTACGATAAAGAATGTTATAAATATTTAATTGCATTTATTCAAAAAAATAATTTGAAAGATAAAGTTGAAAAAATTAAAGATAAAATTATTTTTGATTAATAATTTTATCTACAAAACAGCAAGATAAAGAAATAACAATAAAGAGAAGTAATTATTGATTTTTTGCACTTCTCTTTTCATTTTAGACCTAACATAGCGCATAATCTATATTATGCGCTATGTTATTTCTATCTCCCCTTATTTGTTATTATTGTATTTTTTAAAATGTAATATATACACCTACAGCATCATCTAGATGATAAAATCTTAAATTACATTTTTTCATTTTAATATCAACAGTTTTTTTCTCATCTTTATAAAATCCTTTGTCAGAGAGTTTTTTATCTAATTCATCATAATCAACTTGTTCATCTGTAGCACATGGCAGCATCTGTTTAAAGTCATCACCATTCGCCTTAAATGGCTTATCAAAATGAATTGTCATCTGAGGATTAGAAAGTGACTGTTTATTTCTCGATAATGTCATTTGCAGTGTAACATCTTTAAACACCCTTGGTTTAGTGTTTGGTCCTTTAAACCATACCCTATCACTTCCGTTATAATACTGAATAGGTTTTAGTGCTTTAGCCTCATGATAATTTTTCCTATATATCCTTGCAACATTTTTATATTCTGGCTTATTTCTGTACTTTTCTGTATCTCTATTAATAACTGATTGTACATTTCGTGACATTGTATTAAATTTGTCAGCTACATCTCTTGAACCATATTTAGTATACTTTGATATTTCAACATTTAGAAACCTCTTAGCAATATTTGTAGGCTGTATAAATCCTTTTACGCATAAAAATAATACAGCTATAATTGCAAAGATAATACCGATTTTTTTAATTTTCAAAAATATCCCCCTACTTATAATGTTAATATTACACATTTAAGGTATAATATTATAACAATTATTATACTATTATAATAATTGTTTAATCAAATCATATTTATCAAACAATACAAAATCTGATATAATGCTATTTAGGTGGTGAAATAATGGGCAAGGATCATATTAAAGATACAAATTTAAAAAGCGAATATCCATTAAGACTTAAAGCATTTAATACTTATATGGATTCTGTCAAAGGTTCTTCTGAGAATACAACGTTAAGTTATTCAAGAGATCTGATGATGTTTTTTAGATTTTTAAAAATACAAAGAAATTTATGTGATAAAAATACTCATTTTGAAGAAATAAATGTTAGCGATATTAAGGATGATTTCTATAAACAGGTCACTCTAACTGAAATGTACGATTTCTTAGTCTTTTCAAAGAAACAACTAAAAAACAGTAGTGCTACTATTTCTAGGAAAATAGCAAGTTTAAGGGCCTTCTTCTCTTTTCTGCATAGAAAACTTCAAGTTATCGATATTGATTACTCACTCGATCTTGATAATCCAAAGATAGGTAAAAGAAAGATTAAGTATATGGATCTTGCTGAAGCGCAGAATCTTTTAGACAGCGTTAAAAGCCGTAACTATACGAGAGATTACTGCATCCTTACACTATTCTTAAACTGTGGCTTAAGACTAGCTGAGCTTTGTAGCATCGATATTTCTCATATTAAGAACGATACTATAAGGATCATTGGCAAAGGAGATAAAGAGCGTTTTGTTTATCTTAACGAATCTTCACTTTCCGCCATTGAAGCATATCTACCTGATAGAAAAGCAAAACTCGACTCTCTATCCTCGCCTACTGAAAAAGAAGCTTTATTCATCTCAGAAAGAGGAAATAGAATTGCAAAACGCACTGTTCAGGAAATTGTTGAAAAACAACTTAGGAATGCTGGAATATCAGGGCAAGGGCTTTCTACACATAAACTTAGACATACTGCTGCTACTCTACTCTATAAATACGGAAAGGTAGATATACTTGTACTCAAAGAAATTTTAGGGCATGAAAATATTTCAACAACACAGATTTATACTCATACTGATAATGATATGATAAGAAATGCAGTAAAAGTTAACCCGCTTAATAAACTTTAATGCAAAAAAAGGTGAAAGACATATTACGAAGAATCCGCCCCAACACGCTCCAAGTCGTTTCTTCATATGTCTTTCGCCCTCTTGATAACTAAAGGACGAAATCACATTCTGTCACTATTTTACACAAATGTATAAACCCTTATTTTCAAGACTTTATGGTATTAAAAACGATATTTTTAAGTGCAATTTCTTTGTTATTAAAAAAAAGAGTTTTAAAATTTATATATTTTAAATTATTCTATCATTATTCCTGCAACTTGAATTTTTTCATTAATATTAGCTGGACACTTATAAATGATACGTGCTGTCCCATCTTCTGAAATCTTCACCTTTATATTTTCATAGTCAGCTTTGTTATATGATATTGTGCCAATACTGATAGATGTATAATCATTAAGGCTTTCAAGCTCTACTAGTGCCCTTTCAATTTCATAGATTTGACGTAATCTCAGCATACATAATACAGAAAAGATGATATCATCAAATTGACATTTTTTAAATGCAGACCACTTTTCTTTTAAATTATTTTTACGTTTTTCTTCTATGAGGATTAAATTATAGTTTACAGAATCATATTCTTTTGCTGCAATTTCATATTTTTTCTTTACCTCTTCTATGTTACTTTCAATCTTTCTAATGTTATCTTCAGCATTTGGAATTTCGGTATCATAGTCCTTTATCTTTTCATAAAGTGCAGATATCTCATCATTGGTAAACTCAAGTTCATCATATAAATCGTCAAGCTCATCTTCCATTTTATTGATCTTATGCTGATTATCGCTATTAATAACTGATGCTTTTGCTGATTCAACTTCTAGATTCTTTTTATCGATTATAGACTGCAGTTCAATCTTATCTCTCCTGTACTCAGCAATCTTAAACTGCGAATTTTCTATAGATGCTTTGTAACCATCTATTTTTGATTTCTGATCACTAATATCTTCAATAAGCTCTTTAATCTTCTCATCATAGAAATCAGCGTTATCTTTAAGTTCCTTTACATAATTCTTAAAGGATATAAAATCATCATCTTCATTATTTTTCTTAAGTTCCTCATCACCCTCTACATAACTAGGAAGACTCTTATTCTCTGGAGTAAAACACTTTCCAAATGAAAGAATAGAACTATATACTATATAACTGAGAATTTCCCTATTTAACTTTCTACTGCCGTTTATAGGATTAAATGATGTAAAGCTACTTTTTATCCTTGCAAGCTCTGATGGATTCTCAAGTTGATTATAAATATAATCAGCCTTATTTGCAGTTGTCATATTGTCGCTAAGATCATACAGCTTTGCAGCTTCACCAATTACATAAGCAGAAAGTGCATCATCAGACATATTGAAATTATTTAATTTTAGTTTATTTATCAATGCATTAACTAGGTGTTCATTCAAAGTATTCATACTGAGAGAATTCAATTCCTGCTTTTTTTCTCTCATTATGTCACATACATTTTTAACTTCGATTTCTTTAATATTAGGGTTTTTTCCTAGCTTATCTCCTAAAAAATTAACTGTCTTAATTATTTTCTTTCCCACAGACTGAAACACTGGCTTTGAAAAATTCTTAATGTTTACGGACTCAAGTATAACTATTTTATCTATAAGTTCTTCGTGTGACAATCTGTTCAGTCCATCAAAGATGTTTGGCATTAAATCACCTCAAGTTGATTTTATTATATGAATGTATTATATCATATCATATACATTAAAGGCGCAGAAACTGAAATTGAAGTCAGCTCTGCGCCTTTTATTAATTATCTCTTAATTTCTTTAGTATCATTTACTTCAGGGTCTTTAGTCATCCATTTCAATAAAATGAATGTAGTTATTGCTGAACTAAATACCAGCATTCCTAAAACCGAGAGCGCGTCGTCCATATAAGTTCATTCCCCCATCATTTTTGATAGATTGTATACAATGTAAGTATACACTATTATTATACTACTTATTATCTAATATTAGTACATTTTTTATAATAATAATCTTCCAATTCAAATTTTACAGCTTTTTTATAACCACTCTTAGTTAATGCCTTTATCCTTTCATTAGCATCATTTACGGCCTTCGTCATAATAAAATCAACATTAAACAGCTCATAGAAATTATTATCAACAATATCAAGAATTGAACTTATTATGTTCTCCTTTTCAAAACTGCTTCTAATATCAATCCTAAGTACACCATGAACCCCATAGCATTCAGCTTGTCCTCTATTAAACATCTCTACAGTACCTATTTTTTCTTTTGAATCATTATTTATTATTGTCATTCTCACAAAGTCCTTAATATTATAACAATACAGACAGCCATTTATAGCATCTGTCATTTGCTTAAGCGTAGTAAAATGAAAGTCATCGCCATGATACGAATTTATTGGAATGTTCTGCAAGTTTTCTTCCACTAGTCTTCCTATGGTTAAGCAAGTGAATTGTTATTGAAAGCAGTCTATCAATTTTCATAGTTATTTATCTCTCTTTTTAAATCTTCAATAAGTTCACCTTTAAAGTCATCGTTTAAATTTGACTGCAGATTCAAAACTCTCTTATCATATTCGTATACTTCAGCTGTAGCTCCTACACCGATCAATCTAAATTCTCCCATATAATCAATACCCTCTTCCTGCAATTACTTTACTATACAGTATTATTCTACATGATAATTATTATACATTATCAAAAAAGAGACTTGCAATTTATTTACAAGTCCCTTTGTTAACAATAATCATAAAATATTAGTATAAATAGTCGCGTGTCCATGGAAGTTCATTGTTAATACCTTTAGTGAATACAAACTGATGAATAGTTATGTTACTACATTTAAAAGACGCTGCACAAGCACCTAAATACATCCTCCACATTCTTATAAATCTTTCGTCTTTAGTCTGTCTTATAACTTCTATATTTTCATCAAAATTTTTTAACCATATTTCCAAAGTCTTTGCATAGTGATATCTCAAATTCTCTACATCAAATATCTCAAAGCCTTCTTCAGCAATATATTTAACTATATCTTTAATTGCCGGTATATATCCACCAGGGAATATGTATTTTTCAATCCATGAGTTGCTGCAGCCATGATCTTTAGCTGTTATACAGTGTAACAATGACAAACCTTTATCATTTAAAAGATCATCAATTCTACTAAAGTACTCTTTTAAATGATGTTTGCCAACATGTTCAACCATGCCAACACTGACTATTCTGTCAAAGCTAATATCTTTAAGTTCCCTATAATCACATAACTTAACTGAAACACGATCCTCTAATCCTTCTTCAATGATCTTATACTGCACCTTTTCGTACTGTTCCCTGCTTAAAGTTACTCCCAAAGCTTTAACTTTATATTTCTTTGCTGCTTTGATTATAAGCTGTCCCCAACCACATCCTATGTCAAGTAGGCTCTGCCCTTCACAAAGATTAAGCTTTTTTAATATGTATTCAAGTTTGTTCTCCTGTGCCAAATCAAGAGAATCAGACTGATCTCTAAAATACGCACAGGAATAGATCATATTTCTATCAAGCCATAATTTGTAAAAATCATTACCTATATCATAGTGATGCTCGATATTTGAAGAGGATGATGATTTAAGATTGTCGACTGCATTTCTGATTACATCAAGATGCATCCCCTTAAAATGATGAAACTTACTTTTGTTTTTATATACAGACATTATGAGATCTTCTATGCTGCCTTCTATATCTATTTTTTTGTCCATATATGCTTCACCCAGTGTAACAGAAGGATTTTCAAGTATATGTGCAATTGAAATACTTTCATTAAAGATGATTGTAAACTTCACTTTTCCGTCTCCATATTTTTTTACAGTATTATCCCAAAATCTTATTTCAAATGCATCTGACAAAATGCTGCATAAAAGTTTTTCGATTATAGCTTTATTTTCATTCATATAAAAGCCTCCTGAGAAAATATATACTTATATTTCCCAGGAGGCCTATAATTTATTCAAAAAACTTGAATAAAAGCTTCTATACAGAAAGGTTATTTGATTTAGTTATTTTATTTACAAATGTTAAAACAGTATAAAGCATAGCTATATTAACAGGTAGCTGGCATAAATTCTTTATAAATCTAGGATATATTATTGCCATAAACCCTTTGCCATATAGCACACTTGAAAAATAAGTATTCAAAATAAGATTTATAAACACCATCATTATTATCTCAGTTATTATACATCTTGTAAGAGTTATCTTCTTTTTATATAATAGAAAACCATATAACGAACCTGAAATAACTGCAATAAATGTGAATGCAATATAAAATGGCCCCATAGGTTTTATCATATAACCAAGTATGTCAGTTATGCCACCACATGCAGCTCCTACAACTGGACCAAACATCATTCCGATTACTGCAGATGCCAGAAAACTAAAACTGATTTTAAGATATGGCGTTACTGCTATTGAATATAGTCCAATAACAAGCTTAATTGCTATCAGAAGAGCACATAAAACCATGTTTCTAACATTAGCAAGTTCTTTTGATGATGATGCTACATTAATCATCAGTCTTTTCATTAATTAATCTCTCCTTTCAATAATTTTTAGAATCATTCTAAAATTTGTAATTCAGCCTTTGAAAAATAATTTCAAAAAGTATAAATATTGATTGCCGAACTAAAAGAGAGATCTCTTTTAAATACAGCGGAATGCAATACTTGTACCGCAGACTAAATCGTCTTTCGTTCAAGAGACAACTTCCCGTTCCCTTGACACTTAACGCACAAATACCTACTCTGTATGATTAAGTAATAGAGCCATTAGAATAATTCAATCTAGAAAATTAATACAAGCTCTAGAACATATTTACATTGTACAATGTTAGACAAAAAAGTACAATAGTTAATATTTTACCATCTGTTTTATCATCTTCAAATTGTGCTACTTCAACTTTATGTTTGCCTTTCTTTAGAATATCACCTTTTAAGTCAAAAGTAGCCTGAGATTCTTCTGCAAGCTGTTCTTTTCCAGCTTCTTATCCATCAACAAGTATATAGCTCAATATAGATCCATCAAAGTCCTTAACATCTACTTCTATTTGTATAATCTGTTCATCCTTTGATGCAAACACAACTGGAACCTTACCATTTTCAGAAGTTCCTCCAGCTGTTCTAAGAATAATACTTCTGTATTTCTGTTGTAAGGTCTTATTGCTACAATATTTCTTAATCATTAACTTTAAAAATGCATTAGATTTAAGCTTATCAAGTCCGTTTAGTATTCCTTGTATAAAGCTTATTTTGGTGTCTATTACCTCAGCAGGATTATCATGTTAATGATGAAATGAAAGAAAGAACGCGGAATTAATAAAGGACATCTTTTAACAGATGACCACTTTGTTATATAAAAAATTTATGGTGATTTTGATGAATTTAATAAATACATATACAAAAAGACAGCACAGATTATTGCATGCTGCCCTAATTCATTATTTTACTTTCTTCATGATTATATCAAGTGCTATACCAATGGATTTCGGTCCAAACTTGTAATCAATACCTAAGCCATTCTTTTTCTGAAAATCACCTATATAATTCGTAGTCTTAGCTCCACAAATTCCGTCAATTGTGAAAAAAGAATATCCGCATAACTGTAATAACTTCTGTACATTCATAATGTTAAGCTTAGTACCTAGGTAAGCATTTGCGATCTTTACATTCACTTCGTCATCTGAGCTAACATCATGTCCTAATATTCCCTCTGCTATGGCTCTACCCATCTTATCAGCATTCCACATATTAGCATCAGACTGACTATCAACAAAACAGCATTCAACAAGCACTGCACTTGCCAGTGTCTTTCTAACAACATAGAGATGACTGCCATCTTTAACACCTCTATTTGTATATCCTAATTTTGCAATACTGTTAACTATCTGAGTTGCATATTTTCTGCCATTACCATTGCCAATACAAAAAGTTTCAGTACCATGACCTCCGCCGCTGTTAAGATGGATTTCAACGTATAGATCTGCTCCCCAATTATCTGATACATTAACTCTGTAAGAGAGAGATTCACTTACACTGGCAGCCTGGTCGATTCTTGCCTTTTTTACATTTATGCCGTCTTTCTCTAAATATTTAATTACTGCATCCTGTACCTTTCTAGTTTCTTGTTCCTCAATTAAATAGCTCCTGGCACCGGTATCAGCACCATACAAACAATGTCCACAACCTATACAAACCTTCATAACTCTTTCATCTTCTTTCGTTTAATATTTTTATAATTAACAAACATTATATAGATGCCCTAATATAAAATTATGAAAAGGAAATGAACTATGGAACAGAAATATATTTTTTGTATAAAAAATAAGGATATCTTACATAGCAAGATATCCTTAATAAATTATATAAGCATTTTATTAAATGTTTTAACTCCAACCCTTCCATCTGGCCATATACCATGAGACTTTTGAAACTGAACAACTTTTGCATAAGTCTTGTTACCAAATATACCATCCCTTGGTGTCACTCCAAGAATATACTGAATAAGTCTAGTTTCATTTGTGTATCTGCAACCTTTTTCAGCTATATCCAACTTATTAATCGCTCTACGAAAACTCTTAGGCCCGAAAAGATAATCTGAATTAAGACCTAGTCTCTTTTGTAAGTCTCCTATACACTGAGCTGTATGTTTTCCACAATTTCCATCAACATTAAGATTGTATCCAAAACAATTTAAAAGATACTGAACTTTAGTAATTTTATTACCTAGATAATTAGCAGCCTTTCTAGCATTATTATCCATTGGATTTGTTCGAGTTGGTATAGTTGGCTGACTTGGCTTAGCTGGCTTGTCAGGCTTGTTATTTGTTCCAGGATTTGGAGCTACAACAGCATTATTCTGCTCAAATAATTTGGTGAATGTCTTAAATCCTACTCTACCATCTGGATATATACCATGATTCTTTTGGAACTCAACTACTTTTGCATAAGTTTTGTTACCAAATATACCATCCTGAGGCGTTACACCAAGCATATACTGTATTAGTTTTGTCTCATTTATGAATCTACATCCTCTTTCTGCTATATCAAGTTGACTTAATGCCTTTTTAATACTTTTAGGTCCAAAAAGATGATCAGGATAAATATCAAGTCTTGTCTGTAAATACCCTATACACTGAGTTGTACGTCTACCGCACTGTCCATCAATATAGAGATTATATCCAAAACAGTTTAGTAAATACTGTACTTTTCTTGCATTATCTCCAAGATAGCTAGCAGCTTTAGATACCTCGCTATCGCTAATACCATTATTGTCAGCAACACTTAATTTTCTAGCTACATCTTTTCTAAAAGTATCCATTGATTTACCATATTCTCTAAAATACGCAACTGGGTCTGTATGATCAGTTTCTTTATAATTGAGAGAACACCATTCATGCGAAAATATGTCTGATACCTTCCAATTATATCTTCTACACATGTCCACTGTAAGATCAACTGCGTTATTATATGCCTTGTTAAATTGATAAGCATTGTGCTTTGATGGAACACATATCTCAATAGATAAATACTTATGGTTTGCAGTACGTCCTGCATGCCATGCTACTTCATTTTCAGGTATAGTCTGTATAACCTTATTCCAATCTACAAAATAGTGAGCAGATGCATCAACAGAATTATTATTAAAATAATCCCTGTTATTCTGTGCTGTTCCACCAGGTGCATCAGTATCGTGGATAACTACACCTATTGCTTTTAAATTCTGATAAGATCGGTTTTTGTTAATATATTCTTTTGTAACTTCGATAGCTTGTACATCTTGTACGCCCAAAAAAGCTGCAAATGTAAAAGCTGCAGCAAACTTAATCATTTTGTTCAATCATATCACTTTCTTTCAATTATTACTATTTATTATATTATAAGCCATTTATATGCAGGATACAACAGGCACTAAAGCGCATAAATTTACATATGCTGCTAAAATGTTTCTTAAATCATTCAATTTACCATATATCCTGCTTTTTTTATTATAAACAACTGCAAGCAAACATATATTTACATATAGCTTAACAATTAGTAAAATGTATGATAATATAAATTTTGTAAAAATAGTACAAGCATCTAATATAGACAAAGACAAGATTGATCTTATTGTTTCAGTTGCCACAACACCAGAGTATCTATCTCCAACATGTGCAATGAAAATACATAATGAACTAAAATTAAGCAAAAGATGTGTAGCATATGATTTAAATGCAAATTGTACAGGCTTAATCATTGCTCTTGACCAGGTTGCTAGAACAATGAAAAGTAACAAAAGAATAAGATATGCTCTAGTTGTAGGAGCAGATCAGCTTTTCAGAAATGCTGATCCTACTGACGCACTTACATATACAAACTTTGCTGAGTCTGGTTGTGCACTACTTCTCGAAAATAAAGAAAATGACATAAGTGATTACATTGACAATTCAACTTTCTCATTTAACAAATTTAGCAAATATATAACTTTTCCTGAAAAAGGACTTTCTAATACATTAGCTAAAGGATTATATCATTTTATGGACAGTTGGTGCAGGAATAGTAGCATCGGGATGCTTAATTAGATATTAATTTTTTGTACAAGTCTTAATGACAATTATAGAAACAATATATACCAAACAAGGAATTAGCAATTGTTCTACTTGCTAATTCCTTTATTTTAATATAAATTACAACTCGTTAGCTATACAAAAAATATTTAAGAGAAACTTGTATTCTTTTCTTGGATTTTAAGTGATAAAGATAAAAATAAGAATGCTAAACTTTACGCATTCTTCAGAATTTCTTTTCTTATGTAATTTAAAGTATAATCCTCACCTTTGTCTGCAAGCATTTTTAAAAGCTTCTCAAGAAGCCTTGCTGTATTCTCATGCATAACATAATGACTTTTGCCTCTTTCATAATACTTAAGTGCACTATCATCTCTATAATTCTCTTTTTGATAGTTTTTAGAAGCACACATTCTATCTATGAACATTTCTACAACATATTTTGTAGGCATATCCATTCCTATAAGACCTTTTGAAGGATCAAGTCCATAATCTATCCAGTATTCAAAATGATGCTTGTTTCTACCTTTATGATGAAGCCATGCCGCAGAATACCCCTCTACTCTTTTCTGTATTCCATTAGGACTAACTGTACCCTTATAGTACTTAATACCTGCAGAAAACTCCACAGGCGTATATTTTGATAAATCATGCAGAAGTCCCTGCTTAATAAGACCTACCTTAAAGCAGTATTTCATTACAAGAAGTTTATGATTAGTTATTGTTTTAAAGTGATTTATTGCATTCATTTTAATTGGTCACCTCTTACTATTATTGTACTAAATTGTTATCAATTAGGCAAAATTAAAATAAAAGCTTCAATATTTCTTCATTTGATAATTTGTTTATTCGATTAGCATCACTAAGTTCGCTTGATAAGATATCATTTATAAGTGACTTCTTCTCATTTTGAAGTAAAACAATCTTCTCTTCTATTGTGGATTTTGCAATAAGTTTAATAACATTTACTTGTGATTTCTGACCTATTCTATGTGCTCTGTCAGTTGCTTGATCTTCAGAGGCAGGATTCCACCAAGGATCAAAATGTATAACTGTAGAGGCAGAAGTTAAGTTCAAACCTGTTCCCCCCGCTTTAAGCGAAACAAGAAATATAGCTTCACCTTGAAAGCTGTTAAACTCATTTACTCTCTTAATTCTTGTCTTAGATGGTGTTTTTCCATCTATCCTGAAACATTTTATATCCAGCTTTTTTAATTCCTCTTCAATATTATCAAGAGCAGCAGTAAATTGTGAAAATATAAGCATTTTATTCTTATTCATGTTTACAATCTTAAGCAGTTCATTTATTTTGCCACTGCCTCCATCGTATTCATCGTCAATAAGTGCTGGATCAAGACATATCTCTCTAAGCTTTGTAAGATAGGTTAGAATAGATATACTATTTTTGCTCATCCTAAGTTCGTTCTTTATAGACTTAACATATGAATTATAGAGAATCCGCTGATTTCTAGTCATTGGTATCAGCTTTATTTTTTCTTTCTTCTCTTTTAAGCCTATGTTGACTTCTGACTTTGTTCTTCTAAGTATGAATGGTTCAGTCATACTCTTAAGAAGCTCAATGTTATATGAATATTTATTTTTAAATTCTTCAATTGTACCAAGATAACCACTATTAACAAAATCAAAGATGCTCCATAGCTCGGTTATATTATTTTCAATAGGTGTACCAGTAAGTGCAAAGTTCACATTACTATTAACAGATTTCACTGCTTCAGCTGCCTGACTCTTATAGTTTTTAATGTTTTGTGCTTCATCAATGATGCAGACATCAAAAAACTTGTCTTTATATGCTTCTAAATCAGCTTTAAGTGTAGTATATGTTGTTAAAAGCACATCATATTCCTCATAGCTATTAAGTACATCAATTCTGCGAACACCGTATATTATTCCTACCTTTAAACTTGGAGCAAACTTTTCAATTTCACTCTTCCAGTTATAGATAAGTGATGATGGAGATACTATTAAAAATCTTCTGCTTTCTTCTGACAGCAGGAAAGTAATAGTCTGAATCGTTTTTCCAAGACCCATTTCATCTGCCAGTATTCCACCAAAGCCTAATTTGTATAATCTTTTTAAGAATTTAAATCCATCTTCCTGATATTCCTTTAATGTTGCATTTAAATTATCAGGGACCGCATAATCGCAACTCAATATTTCTTTCACATGATTTAAGTTATCAATTCCACGTACTTTATTAATGTTTTTAGATGCAGAAAATACATACAACTCTTTATCTTCGTCAATTTCTAATCTATCATTTTCTTTACAGATATCGATTATATTAAAAAGACTGATAAAAGCATCATCCTCTAAATCTAGAAAATGTGATGAAGTTTTAAAGTATCTGTTGCCATTTTTATAGCTTTCATAAGCCTGAAGAATTTCTTCTCTTGATAATCCTTTAATATCATATGTCATAAATAGTCTATCATCATCGTTATCTATGTTTAAACTTATATCATCATTACCAAGAATCATCTTCCTTAAACTGCTACTTAAATTCACATTTCCTATAGAATTTATCGCGCTGTCCTGTTTAGTAAGTATATTAAACAAATCATCATCATTTCCAGTAAATTTTAGTCTGTTACCATTTACTGGGAAATTGTGACTTTCTAGCTTTATTAATATACTTTCATATTTCCTATCATGCATATCCAACAAGTTGTACTTTTTACTAAAATACTTTACATAAGCATCACAGTAAATTTCACCATTTTCATCATAAAGATTAAGCTCAATAGTGCTTAGATTAAACACAAACTCCCTGACTTCTTCACGTATATCAACATTCTTACTTACTTTAAAAAGCAAATCAGTTATACTCTCAAAGTCTTCAATAGTAAGGTGCCTCTTAATTACATTTTTAGCTTTAAGCTCATCATATAATGGAAGGTAGTATTTAAGCTGCTTACTACTTGGCACAAAAATATCATTATTATAGAAAAAGATATCATTATCACTACTTAGTGATAAAGGTAACTTTTTATGAGTTGTAACAATGAGACTTTCATCATCTTCTTTGACTGTAAAATAAAGATCCAGATTTTTATTTTTAGCCTTACAGGAAACTTCAATGTAATCATAGGTAAACTTAATTATTCTGTCACCAAGGGATAAAACATACTCCTTTATCTCAGTATCTTTAATAATCTCTTTATTTTTATACGGAAACTTCCTGCATTCATAAAAAATATTATCATTATTTTTAATCCTCTTTATTTTGATGTATCTGTTATCAGTAGCAGGTTTAGATTCTTTTTGAGTAGTTATAGTCTGTGATTTAATCTGCTGAGGCTTGCTATTCTTTTCTAATCTTTTTTTATTATCGACTTTCTTTTTAGCTACTTTTTTATTATAGTTTATGAATTTATAAAGACATGCAATTATATGGCTGCACATAAATATCTTATTTCCGTTATAACTTCGATGAAGACTGCATGTACATGATACTTTCTCAATTATAGATTTAGAAGTATTGATTTTAACATACACATCATTATCATCTACTCTGCCATATATAGAATAAAATTCTTTAAATGCTTTTCCAGTCAATTTAATGCTGCTACTTTTTAAAACACATAAAGCATTCTTTCTCATAGATGAAGAAGAATGCTTAGTAATAATATTCTCTAAATCATTAATTTTCATAACAACTCACCTCACAATGTAAGCTATTATACCATATTAATTAAGAATTTATAATGTAAATTCTACATTTCATGCTTTTCTAATAATTTCAGTTTTCTAAGTTCAATTATTCCAAGAGCCAGTGCAAGAAGAAAGCTTGCAATATCTGCTACAGTCTGTGCTATTTCTATACCTGTAAGTCCTAGATAATAAGACAGTACCATTAAAAATGGCAGAAAGAAAATTCCTTGTCTTGCCATAGCAAGTATAGAGGCACTTACAGCTTTGCCTATAGTCTGAAGCATCATATTAGTTAGTGTTATCCAGCCCACAAGTGGAAAAACAAGCGCCTGAGCTCTCAATGTTGCTGTACCTATAGCTGTAACAGTCATATCACCCTTTCTGAAAAATTGAATTATATAAGGTGCACCTGTAATACAAATTATAGATAACACAATGACAAATGATGTTATCACATTAATGCAGAAAAAGAAAGCTTCTCGTACTCTTCCATATAGTTTAGCTCCATAATTAAATCCACATACTGGCTGAAATCCCTGACCAAATCCCATTATTGCAGCATAACAAAATGAAGTTACTTTACTCACTATTGACATAGCTGCAATGGCAGCATCACCATATATACCTGCCGCAAAATTTAGCGCAATGACTGCAAGACTAGATAAGCCTTGTCTGCAGAAAGATGGAAGTCCTCCCCTTATAATTTCCTTATAAAGCCTTACACTAGGATTAAAATCCCTAAAATGCAATCTTAGATTACCAGCTTTTGTACATCCTTTTAATAAAAGGAGAAAGCTAACAAACTGACTAATGATTGTTGCAAGGCCTGCCCCTCCTGTTCCCATATTAAATACAAATATAAGGATAGGATCAAGTGCAATATTAATTACAGCGCCTGTTGCTATGCCTACCATAGCATAAAATGCACTCCCTTGATATCTCAGCTGGTTATTAAGCACAAGTGAAGCTGTCATATATGGAGAACCAATTAATATATACATAGCATACTGCTTTGCATAAGGTGCTATAGTTTTTGTTGCCCCCAATATTTCTACAAGTTTATTTATAAAAAGTAGTCCTGTAATTCCAAAAAGTGTTCCAGCTATAAGTGCTGAAAAAAAGCCTGTTGATGCCATCTGTGATGCATCATCATAATCATGTTTACCAAGCTGTCTTGATATATAATTTCCACTTCCATGACCGAATGTAAATCCCATTGCCTGAATTATAGCCATCAGTGAAAATACTACACCCACACCTCCAGTAGCGCTTGTGCCGATTTTACCCACAAAGAAAGTATCCGCCATATTATAAAATGATGTTATAAGCATACTGATGGTTGTTGGTATACCAAGTTCTATAATAAGTCCTGGAATTTTTGACTCTGTCATCTTTTTGAACTTTTCTTCCTGAAGTTTTTCCTGTAATGATTGTTCATTTATCTTTTGTTCCATGATTTCAAAATCCTCTACTATAAATTAATGATATTTTTCACTTATATTAGTGTGGGCAATTAATTTAAATATTATAAACGTATATAAAAATTTAACGATAAAAGAAACAGATCACAGATTTACTTAACAAACCTGTGACCTTATACCATATCTTATATGTCTTTTATTATGATTTTATATTTGTAGGCTGTCACAACGTAGAATATTATCTGAATAGCTACATATAATGCAAATATATGAAAGCAGTTATAAAACAGTACTTCACCATTTGGAATTAAGTTAAGCATATTCTTCAGAAAATAACCTATAATTAGTATAGCCAGTAATGGCGGTAGTAAAAATGTTGCTGCCAGTTCTTTATATGAGATCTTTAGTATTTCTCCTGTTGTAAGACCAAGTCTTGAAAGCTTTAATGCTCTTTCTACATCTTCCCTAGAAGTTACAATAGTCTTAAAGTAAAGGATAGCTGAGCTTCCTATAAGGAACATGAATCCAAGGAATGAATATGTGAATAAATTAAACTGACTTGATTTTAAGAATTCATCAAATTCTTCCTGCTTAATACATAGTGTATCAGCAAATTTATCACCAAATTCCTTCTTAAGATCCTGCTGTAAATTCTTTTTGTAGTAATTGTAGTCATACGGATCAATATTTAGCAGAATATCTTTAGTTTTAGATTCTTCATTACACATATTAGAAAGCTTCTTATAGTTTTCATTGTTGACAGTGATATTAATACCTCTTATAAAATACTTTGAAGCACTGCTGTTTGTAACCAATGTTTTATTATACTTCTTATTTTGCTGTTCAAAGAACATATACTTATTTTCAGGTATTTTCTTTTTATATTCTGAAAATGTACTGGTTTTTTTTACATTAGAACAGTCAAACAGTATATTTGAATTTTTAAAAAGTCCGCTGTCTGATAATTTGCCATAAAGCAGTTCATTATCTCTTAAGTTTAAACTTTCACCTGTAAACTTCCTATATGAATCTTCACTTATCACAAGCGATATGCCATGAGGGATTAAATCTTCACCAGTCACTCTTAAGTCAAAGACATTTAAACCTTCAAGTTCATTATATTGTTTTACTCTAATATCATTATCCTTTAAGATTTCTTTTATCCTAGACTCTGAAGTATTTAAAGGAACAACAAAGCTAAGATCATATTTATACTTTGTATCAGTAGTAATCTTTACGCTTTTATATGTGCTGTATGAAAGCGAAGTAAATATTATAGCTCCTGATGTCATTATTGAAACTATATACAAAACATTTCTAAGTGAATAAAACCTGTGTGATAATGAATTAATAAAAAGGATATTGTTGTTATAGAATCGTTTAAAATGCTTTAATGTTTTAACAATAAATGTCATTGCAAAACCTATTACAAAATATAACGATATAAATGTGCCACCTAAACCTATTTTAAGCATTGTAGATGAATACTCTGTGTCTGAAAAAGATTTTTTATAAAGAATAAGTGATGCTATAAATGCTACTAACGATATAATTCCTGTAATGAAGCTTGTTTTTCCTATATCTTTCTTTGCTTTTGATTTAAGTATTTCGACAATTGGAGTCTTCCTTATATAATAAAGCTGATATAAAGTAGAAATAAGGAATATTGCAATAGAAATAAGAAAGACTATGACAACTGCCTTAATATTAAAGAAATCAGTGTACTCACTAGTTTTTAGTATTGATGAAATTATCATAAAGAACAGCTTCGAAAACAATACACCTGTTATAGTACCAATTATAAATGATGCAAATGATATTATAATATTTTCGTAGCTTAGTATTTTAATTATCTGTTTTGATGTAAGTCCAATGGTATAATAAACACCAAACTCCCTGCCCCTGTACTTTGTAAATGTAACTGCTGTATATAAAGCAAAGAAGATGCTAAATAAAACCATGCCTGTTAGTATAAGGTTAAATTCTGATTTGATAGCACTGCTTGAAGGTATTTTTTCAAATTCACTGCTAAAAGCTAATGTGAAAAACATCAATAGTATACACTGAATAATAATATTACCAAATAGAAATGCAGTATAATTCCTAATGTTATGCTTAATATTCTTTTTAATTAAAGAAGAAAAGTCCATTAATTCTCTCCTCCTATAATCATCTGTGATTCAACAACCTTATCGTAGAAATCCTTTCGCGCCCCATCTGAATCAATCTGTAATTTAATTTGTCCATCTTTTATAAAAATAACGTTTTTGCAGAATGATGCAGCAAAAGGATCATGGGTAACCATGACTATTGTTGAATTCTTATCCTGATTAATTTTTCTAAGACTTTCCATGACGTTAAATGATGATTTTGAGTCAAGGTTTCCTGTAGGTTCATCAGCAAGTATAATCTTTGGATTCTTAATAAGTGTTCGTGCTTCTGCCGTTCTTTGTTTCTGTCCCCCTGAAATATTGTAAGGATATGAATCCTTGATAGAATAGATATCAAAATACTTTAGTATCTCATCAGTCCTTTTTTCTATTTCAGATGGTTTAACTTTATCAAGCGTAAGAGGAAATGCCACATTCTCTCTTACAGTAAGACTGTCAAGTAGATTAAAATCCTGAAATATAAATCCAAGATTATCACGTCTAAAAAGAGCAAGTTTATCTTTGCTTAACGCTGTTATATTCTTTCCACCAATAAGTACCTCGCCAGAAGTACACGTATCAATACCTGACAGGATATTAAGAAGAGTTGTTTTTCCGCTGCCACTTGGTCCCATTATACCTATAAAATCGCCTTCATTTACAGTAAAGCTGAGATTATTTATTGCCTTTACAGCCTGAGCCCCTTTATATGCATCATATATTTTGGTTAAGTTCTTACATTCTAGTATTTTCATAATAATCATCCTCCTAAATGTCTCTATGTTTTTAGTATAATGCTGCCTTTTTATTATCCAAATCGACTATTATTACAAAACCTTACACCAATGTAAGATTGAAAAAAAGTGTTGCAACACATATTCTAAGCATTTAAACAAAATGGAAGATGCATTTAAATTAGCACCTTCCACGTAATAACCATAATCTCACAAAGATCTAACAATTCTCACTTCTTCTGAATGTAAGTGAAAAATCTGAACCTTTTCCGCTCTCAGATGAAACATCTACAGATATGTGTAGTTTATCACATATTTTTTTAACCATATATAGTCCCATACCTGAAGACTTATCAGAAGACCTACCATTTGTACCTGTAAAAAAAGGTTCAAAAATTCTGTGGATCTCACTTTTCTTGATACCTATGCCCTTATCTTTTATATGAAGCGTAATATTAGAGTCAGATTCTTCACCAAAAATCATAATAGAACTATTTGCTTCTGAATACTTAACCGCATTGATTATGAGCTGTTTTATAACGAACTTAAGCCATTTTTTATCGCTGTAAATATTTAACGAACTATTCACTCTATTTTTAGGATATACTTTTCCATATATAAAGCTGCTTTTTTCGCTATTAACTACTTCTTTTACTATACTATTAAGATTTATACTCTCAGGCACATAATCACTGCTGAATTCATCCATTCTGAAAACATTTAAAACATTTTCCAGGTTCTTTTTTAATAGCTCGTTTTCATACCTTATGTCTGAACCTTCTTTACTTTTCATGCTTTCTGTAGCAAGTGATATAACAGAGACAGACGTCTTCATATTATGAATCCATTCAATAAGCATTAAATCTCTTTCCTTTATACTATCATTAAGCTTAGATATCTCTGATAGATACTTTTTATGAATTTCTTTTTCCTTTTCAATGACATCTTCAAAAAGTGAGTTTTTACCACCGTTATACTGTGGACTTGTAACTCCTTCTTCAAGACATTTATATAACTTTCTATAAGCAAAAAATTTATAGAATAAATATAAAATAAGGAAAAACATATTAATAATTAACGGATACAGTTTAAAGCCTACATTAGAAAGGATTGTGTAATAAATATTCATTAATATACTGCCACAAACAAATAATATTATGGCAGCTTTTTCTTTTTTTAGTGTTCTAAGAATCATATCAGCATAACACATATCCAATACCCCTTTTAGTCTCAATATTTAAATTAAGATTATTATTTTTTATAAGCTTCTTTACTCTTGTTATATTTACAGTAAGGGTATTATCATCAACAAATTCATCTTCATCCCACAACTCATTAATCAGTTGTTCCCGCGTAATAACTCTTCTATAATTTTCAAAAAATATCTTCAATATATTAAACTCATTTTTAGTAAGTGAAATAACTCTGTCACCATCATTAAGCTCCATATTCGAATATACTAGCTTTATATCATTAACCTCAGATATAGTGCCTGTGCTTTTTTCAGTTCTTCTAAGAACTGCATTAATCTTAGCAAGCAGTATACCCATACTAAAAGGTTTCGTTATATAATCATCTGCTCCAAGATCCATGCCTCTTATCTGTTCACCTTCTTCACTTCGTGCAGATACAATAATTACGGGCACGTTCAATTTCTTTCTGATCAATTTCAAGAAATAAAATCCGTCAAACTTAGGTAGATTAATATCAAGAAGTATTAAGTCATAAACTTCATTCATGACTATCTTCTCAATATTATCAAAATCCTCTACAGTACTAATATCATAATCATAAGCATTAAGGTATTCTTTCATGTATTTTTTCAGTAGTGCATCATCTTCAATTATCAAAATTTTCTTCATATTTTATCACCATTTATTACAACTATAGCTTGAACACACTGACGCTGTAATCTTTTTCTTTAAAATCACCTACATACTCCATTCCCTGGCTTGAATAGAAATTTCTTAAAGCTTTATTGCCACTCCAGCAGTCAAGATAAATGATTTTGTTGTTGCTGCTGCAATACTTTTTACAGAATGTTATTATTTTAGCCCCAATCTTTCTGCCCTGGTAATCTGGATCTAATGCTATTCTGTATAAATAAAGTGTTTTACTTGTATCAATGTTGATACCAAAATACTCAATAATAGATTTAAGACCAAATGTTCCTATAATTGTACCATTAAGCTTTAATACATAAAGATTTCCGTTTTTTATATCATCCTCTATTTCATTTTCATTGCATGGATACTCCCACTGATTTATTTTCCTTGAAAGGAGATCTTTTGTTGTCTTATTAATTACAGTAATCACCTTATCTTTGTCATTAGGATTTGCTTTTACAATTTCGTAGTCGTCATTTATTCTTAGAAGTACATCTTCCAGCCTTCTCTTTGGAACGTGATGAATAAAATTTTCGTCTCTATAATATTTTATATCATCTTCTTGTCCTATTTCTTCTATTACTACTTCTTCTTTTGGATAACCAAGAGCTATAACAAGCTTTATTTCATATCTATCACTTATGTTAAGAGAAGTTCTTAGTTCTTTCCTATTAATATGTCTTATAATGCATCCACCTAGTTTTTTCTCCACAGCTCCTAAAAGTATGCTCTGAGAGGCAATCCCTTCATCCTCACTTCCTGTATCCATAAGCTTTGTATCTTTTAACATAATTATATATGCTGATGGTCTTTCTCCCTTTCTAGGCCCATTCCAATCCTTTAAATAACCTGCCCAGAATAAGTTTTTGAAAATTATTTCGTTTATATTTCTGTCATTGAAAATCATATATCTTAAAGCTTGAATATTTTTACCATTTGGTGATAACCTTGCAAGGTCAACAAGCTCTTTTAATATTACTGTACCAATATTTCTCTCTTCATAATATCTTCTGTATGATCTGTTTTTCAATATTAAATCTCTTATCATTTAATAATCCCCCTGATAAACATATAAATGTATAGTTTATATTATAATCTTTATTATTTTTAATGTAAATTTACTTATTGATATGTATTTTATAAGAATGTATAATACTGATGTTATTAATATACGGAGGTTTAAAGATGGATATAGACAGAATATTAAATTTTTCAACGACAGCTGGAAAGATTATGCTACAAAGTGGTGGCGAAATATATAGAGTTGAAGAAACAATATTTAAAATTTGCAAATCATTTAGCATTGAAGAGGTTGATGTATTTGCATCTACAACTTCTATTGTTGTTACAGCAATAGATAAAGGTAAAATTCATACAATTGTCAAGAGAATAACCTCTAGAGGCGTAAATTTAAACAAGGTACATAAAATTAATTCATTGTCTAGAAAAATCTATAATGAAAAACTTCCCATAGAAGCATGTGAAAAAGAACTAAAGGATATTGATGTAGATGATTCGTACTCTTTGAAAAAGAAATTATTTTATGCAGGAATCTCAACATCTACTTTTACGATACTGTTTGGCGGCAATGCTTCTGATTTTGTTGCTGCATTTTTTATCGGAATAATTGTACAATTTATATCAGAAACACTATGTCGAACTTATCTTAATCCTTTTTTTAGAAATGGATTATGCGGGGCAGCTGTTGCACTATTCTCTATAATATTTTTAAAAGCAGGTTTTATAAAAGGAATAGACAAACTTATTGCAGGAACTATCATGCTGCTTGTTCCAGGTTTATCGCTTACAAATTCAATAAGAGATATACTTGAAGGACAACTTGTTGCTGGACTTACTAATGCAGCTGAAGCTTTATTTGTTGGAGTATCAACTGCTGTTGGAACATTTCTTGTAATACAATTACTAATGATGTAGAGGGAGATTAAATTATGATTATAGAAGTGATTGCGGCATTTTTTGTTGCTTATGGATTTGGCATACTATTTAATATTAAGGGAAAATACCTTTTTTTATCAGGCATAGCAGGTTCAATAGGATGGTTTGCATACAAGCTATGTTTAAACCTTGGAAGCAGTGATAATCTTGCATACTTTATTGCAGCATTATCGTTCAGCATATTCTGTCAGATTTGTGCGATAAAATACCACACACCTTATACTATTTTAAGTATATGTGCTCTGATACCTTTAGTTCCAGGCTATGGTGTTTACAACAGCATGTATCAGTTCTTAACAGGAAACTACATTAAAGCTATAGACTATGGTGTAACAACATTATCAAATGCTGGTTCATTAGCTCTAGGTGTAATACTCATATCATCAATCTTTAGAACAAAAAAAGGATTTAGGTATCTATTAAAAAAATGACAAAGGATATGTACAAAATTTAAAACTTAATCTTATATTACATAAGAAAATATAAAAAAAGGGCTACAAGACATATTACGAAGCCGACCTTGTTCCCAGCGGTCTCTTCAGGTCGTTTCTTCATATGTCCTGCAGCCCTCATATTACTAAAGAATGAATTTGCATTTCATAAAGAATATACTTATAGCCTTCAATTATTGTCCTAACATTTTCTTTAGCATGTCTACCATGTTCTGTCCCTGTTTATTTACTTGTGCCACTAAAGACTGATCAACCTGCATGAGGATGTTGTTTTTAGCGTACTCCATTGCTTCTTTAGCTATATCGGCATCCAAAATTCTTGATTGATAAGATGTCAAATTTTCAATTGCATTACCCTGATTCTGAACTATAAACTCAAGTCTGTTCATAGTTGCACCAATAACAGCACGCTTTCTTGACACATCGTTTATAGCATTTTTTACAGCATCCATAGCTTTTTGTGCATTTTCCTGTGTATCAATTTTAGCATCACCTATACCTATTTGAGCTGCATTCATATCATGCATTTTTACAGAAATATTCTGATTACTGTTTGCACCAACATGAATCTTAATAGTATTGTCACTTTTATCAATATTACTATTTCTAGTTGAATCAAATAATGGCATTTCGTTAAATTCAGCATCCCTGCCAATACGATTAATTTCAGCTTTAAGTTGTTGAAATTCAATATCAGCATATTTCCTATCTTCAGGTTTTAATGTACCATTGGCACATTGAGTGGCAAGTTCATTCATTCGCTGTAGAATTGAGTGTACACTATCCAAATATCCATCTTCAGTCTGAAGAAGTGAGATGCCGTCTTCTGAATTTCTTTTAGCCATTTCGAGTCCTCTAATTTGGGATTCCATTCTCTGTGATATAGCAAGACCTGCGGGATCATCAGCAGCGCTATTAATTCGCTTTCCTGTTGATAATCTAAACATACATCTATTCATATTAAATTGATTAATACCCATATTTCTAAGTATCGGCAATCCCATTGTCCACCAGCTTATCTGCATAATGGTTTCCTCCCATCAATAATTTATAACTATAAATTATTTTGTTATTTCAAGAGCAAAATAATACTCTAATACAATATTATAATTAATTATACATTATATTCCATATTTTTTCCAGAATCAGCTTTATTTTGTTCAATAATTATTACTTTTTCAATTTATTGGCTATATTTTAAACAATAATTTATAAAACAATAATTATTGACTTTATTTTTTCAAAATGTTAATATAGAAAAAAACAGAGTACTTTTGTAAATGATTTAGATGACATTAGTATCATAAAGTTGGTAATAATGCCTTTTTTTATTGCATATCATTTATTCATTAAACGGCAAAATTTATTAAATATTAAAAGGAGAACTGAAAATGTTTAGGGTAATAAAAGTGTTGAATAATAATGCTATATTGGCAACAGATGGATCTGATAATGAAATAGTATTTCTAGGCAAAGGAATAGGATTCAACAGAAAAATAGATGATTTATTTGATAATATCGAAAACTCAAAGTGCTATTGCCTACAGAAAGAAACAGAAAAAGGTAATTCTTTAGATTTAATTGATAACATGAAGCCGTTATACCTAGAAATAGCTAGCGAAATTTTAAATATCGCTGAGAAAAGATTTAAAAAAATTGATAATTCAGTACTTGTTACTTTAGCTGATCATATTGCATTTTCAATTGAAAGATTGAAAAAGGATTTGGTCGTTAATAACCCGTTTTCTGATGATATTAAATCTCTATTTAAAGATGAATATGAAGTAGCCCTTAAAGGAAAAGAGATTATAAAAAGAAGAACAGGTGCTGAAATTAGCAACGATGAAGTTGGTTACATTACCCTTCACATACATTCAGCATTAACCAGCGATAACGTATCACAATCAATGCGAATTGCAATGATAATAAGAGAAACAATAGAAAAGGTTGAAGATAAATTTAACATTGAAATAAAAACCGATTCGCTTTCATACTCAAGGTTAATGAATCATGTGAAATTCATGATAGTAAGATTAAAACAAAATGAAAAACTTCATGTTGATATAAATGAGTACACAAAAACACAGTTTCCGAATTCATATGATATAGCTTTAAATATATGTGATAAAATAGCACATGAATTAAAACAGCCTGTAGACGAGGTAGAGGTTGGATATCTTGCTCTACACATTGAAAGAATAAAAACATCAGAAATTAAATAAATATATTTTAAAAGGTAGTATGGAAAAACTACCTTTTTTAATTATATATTTTAGTATCTTCTTTTCTATATATTCTTCTATATTTCCTGCCTATTATAATTCTTAATAGCAACCAAAAACCATTATATCTAATAAGTTACAATATAATGTTATTAAATATTCCTAACATTATAAATCTTGGATATAAAGTGAGGAGATTTTATGGCTACCGTAATACAACCATTAGTAGTCGGTGCAAGAGTTGCATTTACAATTACAATACCAATACCTGCTGGAATAGAAGCCGCTTTATGTATGTAAATAATGATAAATTTCTTGAGAGTACATCAAATGGATGCAATGTACAACTTAAAATGCCATCGCAGAATGAACTTATAATCACTCCTGAAAGCCAGCGTATTTCAACATTCATTTCAGAGAATAAAAACATTATAAGTTCCATAGCCTCAATTGAAAGATCAAATTCATCTATACTCTCAGGTGAAGCTGACCTATTAAGCAGCTCAAAGAAAATCACTAGTAAGGAAAATGAGATTAACTTAGTCAGAGACTCAATTAAAAGTCCAATTAACGCTTCCTCTATGCTAGAACATATATTGTGTCAAGACCTTGAGGAATGTGAATATTAAATCAAATTTGAAAGCATGATAAATTCACTAACAATTCTATCATTTATTCTTCAGTAATTTACTTCTTAAATTAGATACAAATGAACTATTGCATAATGAATTTGATTTACTTTTAAATATTACAGATGAAGAAAAGAAAATAGCCAGCGATATGTTCAGTGCAGCTTCAGAATTTGAAAGTTCTATATGTGCATCATCAAATATTAATGAATTAATATCCATAAATAAAAATATGCAGAATACTATTGATGATATTATAATCGAAGAATATATGTTATATAAAAAAGCTCTAAATATTATTAACGGCACATAATTTAATCTCTAATTATATGCCGTTAATTTTATTATTCCATTATATCTGACATCTCCACTTCAGCTGTATATTTTAATTTACTGTCTATTTCGCAGTTACTTGTATCATTATAATCATAACTGAATTCACCTTCCTTTAATATAGGAAGACTAAAGGAAATTGTAGTACCTCCACCCTCTTCACTTATTACTTCAATTCTTCCTTTATGAAGATCAATTATCTCCTTAACAATATTTAAACCAAGACCACTGCCTTCTTTTTCTCTTGCAAGCTTTTTATCAAGTCTTTCATATCTATTAAACATCCTATTCTGATGTTCTTTTGAAATACCAATCCCTGTATCTTTAACTTTTACACAAGCTTCATTTTCGTTTGTTTCAATAAGTACATCTATATGCCCATTATCCTTGTTATATTTTATTGCGTTAGAAATCAGATTTAAGACAACTCTTTCAATCAATAGATTATCAGCATTAACATATATTTCTTCATTATCTGTATCAAATGTCATAGTAAGACCTTTGTTCTCAGCATAAGAAATAACTGACATTGTGGTATCCTCTACTAATGATACTATATTAATTGCTTTAAAACTTGTCTTAATTGTTCTTTGTTGTAATCTTGTTGCATCAATAAAATTATTGATAAGTTTTATAAGCCTATAACAGTTCTTTTTAATAATATCATTATATTTTGTTATCGCACTTATATTACCTGTTCTTTTACTTAAGTCCTCCATCTGAATTGCAGAATATATTACATTTATAGGAGTTTTAAACTCATGCGAAAGATTTGCAAGAAAGTCATCCTTTACCACTTCCTGCTCTTTATGCCTCTCCATCTGATCATGAAGTTTTTGGATACTGATTTTTGCAGAGAGATTTTCAACGATTGCAATATGATCATCGCCACCTAATGTCTCTACCTTAACCAGATGCAAACTACATATTAATTTCACATTATTAAATGAGAAATTTAATTTCTCGATTTTTTTATCATGATACATTGCCATATTAAAATCTGTATTGCTATTTTCAATGAGATCGGTTAACTTTTTACCTATTAAAACTCTTTTATCAACTATGTTAAACATTTTTAATAGTTCTTCATTGGCAAAAGAAATTTTAGAATCATTAAGCACTAAGATTCCAACAGGAATATTGTTAATTACCTTTAATGATTTTTCAGCATTATCTTCTATATCTTTTTTAGCTTTTGAAAGTTCTATAACTGTTTCTTTTAAACTATTACTTTTATCAAGCAGTTCTTTATAAATTATTTGTTCAGGCTGACAAATTATTTTTGACACCAAAATCTTAACCATAAAATAATCACCTATCAGAATTAATAGATACATGAACAATATTCTAAGAGTTGATTTAGATGGGTTAGTACCAATAATAACAATAAGTATAAAAACCCTAGAAATAATATAGTTATTTATATAAAATAATATCCTTTTTTCAATGTTCTTATTACTTTTTTTTGAATTTGCCAAATACCATGCATAAACATAACATGAAGCAAGTAACAATATAACAATATCTCTATTTATACTTACTTCAAGAGCCTTAACATTATTAAAAAAGGCTATTTTATCACTATAACTTATTGCCAAACTTGTAAGAACAAACACAATATTGATTAAGATTAATCTTTGATAATTAATTTCTTTATCTTGATTTTTAAAAGAAAATATTAGTGTACATGGCTGATAAAATGAAGTAATATAGAACATTTTGCCAAGCATATTTAATACCTTAATGCTGCTAAATCCCTGTTTAAATAGCAAAATGAATGATATAGTTAAAATAGCAGATCCTGAAAATCCAACTGTTAAATACTTATAAAACTTCGAAATGTACTTATTATCTGTATTATAAATCATAATTAAAGCAGCACCATATAATGAACCCGTAAAAACACTAAAGGTTGTCACTAACGTTTCTGCTTGAATACTACCATGCACTATAAAAGAAAGAATAACTGATATTACAGCAATTGCAGATATTAATTTAAATTCCTTTGATACTTTGACCATTTTATTTTCCCTTCATATAACCCCATTAATATATATAATTATACAACCATTTTACTTAATTTTCAATTTTATGTTTTATTTTGCAATATTTTTGTAATTTATACGAATTGGATTATTCTGGTAAACAATTGCACTTAAAAATATAAATATATTTTAGTTTTACTCATAAATCCATAATATAATGATTACAAAAAAAGATCAGCACTTGCTGATCTTTTTCTACTTAGAAATTATTTCTACACCTTCTTCTGTTACAAGCAGTGTATGTTCCCACTGAGCTGATAGTTTACCGTCTTTAGTATATGATGTCCATCCATTATTTTCATCAATATATAATTCAAATGTTCCTTCATTTACCATTGGTTCAATTGTAAATACCATGCCTGGAGCAAGTATCATTCCTGTACCTCTTGTTCCAACATGAGATACAAATGGATCTTCGTGTATATCAAGACCAACACCATGTCCTCCAAACTCTCTAACAATTGAATAACCATTTTTTTCAGCATGTTCCTGAACAGCAGCTCCGATATCCCCTAGGAATCCCCAAGGTTTTACAGCCTTAATTCCTTCATATAAACATTCTCTAGCAACTTCAACAAGCCTTTTAGCTTCTGATGATACATTTCCTATCATTATCATTCTTGATGCATCAGAGAAATAACCATTTAAATTTGTTGTTACATCAATGTTTATAATATCTCCATCCTTAAGAATCACATCTTCACTTGGTATACCGTGACATATCTGATTATTTACAGATGTACAAAGACTCTTTGGGAATCCTTCATAACCAAGATCTGCAGGAATTGCTCCATGAGCAGTTGTAAATTCATAAGCCATTTTATCTATTTCTTCTGTACTTATGCCTTCTTTAATATTTTGTTCAAGATAATCAAGCAATGCATTATTAACTTCTGCACTCTTTCTAATACCTTCAATTTCTTTTTGATTCTTTATCAAATCCCTGCTAGGCACTTCATAGCCTTGATTATATAATTCCTGAATTTTTTCATCAAATGCAAGATGACATTTCTTATATTTAAAACCACTGCCACACCAGCATTTAGAATTTCTATTAATGCTCATTTATATCTCTCCTAAACTAATTGAAATAATTACATTGTATAAAACAAATAATAACACTTCTCTTGTATTATTTATTACCTACACCTATTGTATCATAATAAATTAAATTAGTTAAACTAAGCATGTTTTCTTTTATCTATTTTTACTACAATTACTGTAATTATTAGCACAATAGATGCAAACCATATCGATGAAACTCCAAAGTATGATGTCATCATAGCCCCCAAAAATCCTCCAATTAAAAATCCGCCAACAATTTTAAAATATCTTATAGATTTTTCAAAAGCTTTTTCATTTTTCTTAGTTATAGCTATATATGCTGACTGTGTAGCAGTTCTTAGATTACCTGTACACATTGTTGTACTATATGGTGAATCTACTAGCCTTCTAAACGACGCAATCTGAACAGATGACACAAAAGCCACTATTATATTTACAATTGAATCATTAACAGACTTAGGTATAAACCCAATAAAAAAGAATATTATAATTTCCACAATAATTATTACTGTTTCTGATTCTTCTGCAAGTTTTTTAGGGCATTTTTCCTTTATAATTTCCACAAAAATGACACCAAGTATACATGCAAGTACTGGAGCAACTGCAAACAATGTTTTATGAAAATTTCTATTATAAATTTCGATACCTATAAGTACTATGTTTCCAGTTTGCGCATTTGCAAAAACACCACCTCTGCCAACAAAAGTATATGCATCTAAGAATCCGCCAACGATGGCAAGTAATATTCCAACCTTAACAGACTCAAAGGGAATTGTATTACTATGATCTGTTTTTTTCAAATTCTGACACCCCCTCACACATGTACAATTATAAATAACAAACTGTTCTTAATCAATTACCAAAAACAAATGGAAGGCTTACGCCCTCCATTTACTTATTAATTTTTAAATAATTAAGCTGCTTTCTTTTTCTTGTCGATTATTATAGCACATCCTGCAACTAGTAATACAACTGCTACAGCTGCCATTGCACCTTCTCCAGCCATTGAACCTGTTTTTGGCATTGTACCTGTAACAGCATTTTTATCTGATTTACCTTTTGTGCTGCCATTTGAACCATTGTTCTTGTCAGCAGGCTTTCCAGTCTGTGGCTTATTATTACTGTTGTTATTATCATTAGGTTTAACTACAGGTGTAGTAGTTCCTTCTCCTGGTTTCTGACCTTGCTTATCATCATCGTGATTACCAGCACCTGGTTTATTATCATCCCGACCCTGATTTCCAGTACCTGGATTTTTATTTCCGCTATTATTAGCAGGTGCTTGTCCATCTATTAAAGGTTCAAAATAATTGTAGTTTAGGTGTTTTCCTTCCTTAGTAAGTTTCTCTAAGGCTTCTACCATTGCATCTCTTACAGGGACACCTGTATCAACTACATTCTTAGCATTATCGAAGTTATATCCATCACCATTAGTAGCCATAAAATCGTTAGTTACAAGTGAATAAGTTTTATTATCTTCAATTTTGCTTCCATCATCAAGACACATAGCAGAAATTCTATTTCCTGCTTCCTTATTTTTATCATAATAAACTTTAATTCCTGAAACTTGAATCCAACCTATATTATCATTATAAATACCATGTTCTATAAGCTTCTTAACTTCACTACCAGTAACGTTCATTGTAACAAGAGTATTATCAAATGGCATTACTGTATAAAGGTCCCCCATAGTTATACTTCTTTTATTAATTGATGCTCTAATTCCACCACCATTAGTCATAGCAATCTGAGTCTTAGCAGCATCTTTCATTACATCACAAACCCATTTTCCAAGTACAGAAGTACCGTGATGTCCTCTTGAATCATGAGTTAAGTCAGTATCTGTTATACCAACAACTCTATTTAATGTTGGCTTTAATTCTTCTTCAAATTGTTTATATGTCTTTAATGCTTCAGCATCATCTTTTAATGTGTTTTGTCTCTGATATAAGTTGTCAAGACTTGGTAAAACTACATGTTTATTTGTTTCTGGATCAAATATTATAGACATATCTGTTAAAGATCTACCATTGTAGTATCCCTGTACAACTGGTTTCTTGACTGTTTTTCCTTTAGCATCTTTACCATCAACATATCCACAAACAGGCTGATGAGAGTGAGCAGATACTATAGCATCTAAATTTCCAACATCACATAATTTGTAATCTACAACTTCGCCAGTTATTTTTCCATCTGAATCTTGAGATGATCCAATATGAGTAAGTGCTATTACAACATCAGCTTTTCCTTCAGGAAGACTTCCTGATTTCAACTTATCAGCCCATTCCTTAGCTGCAGTTGCAGGGTCCTTAAATTCAATGTCTTTAACATTTTCTGCTTTAGTTTTATATTCTGTTTCTGGAGTAGTTAATCCAACGAATCCAACCTTTACTCCATTCATATCAACTATCTTATAAGGTTTAGCATAACTTACAGGTTTACCCGATTTCTTATCATAAATATTTGATGCCAAGAAATCAAAGTTACCATCCTTGCTCCATTCTGTTAAGTGTGCTGTACCCCAATCAAATTCATGATTACCAACAGCTGAAGCAGTAATACCTATCTGTTTAAGCATTGCAGAGACAGGTTTACCATAAGTTAAATTTGACATAGCGCTGCCTTGATAGTTATCTCCACCTGATACAACAATTGTGTTTTTATTTGCATTTTTATACTCTTTTATTGAATTTACAAACTTAGACATTCCTGTATTCTTACCTGAATTCTCAAGGCTACCGTGGAAATCATTGAATGATACAACATCAACAACTTTTTTGCCATGTTTCTCTAGTACATCTTTAACGTCTGACCAAGTTACTGATTTTGAATTATTAGAAGTCTGTTCACCAGCAATTCCAGAAAGACTTATATCTCCTTGATTGACAGCAGCTACAGCCAATGCTCTTTTCTGCACATTCCAATTGTTGCCAATAACACTCCAATTATTATCACATTCAGGTGTAATAGTTCCACCTTTAACATCTTTAATATAAGAGCCAATAAGATCTCTTATTCTTCCATCACCAAGGCCCTCAGTCTGTTCTGATTTTCCAACTAATATAGGAAGTTCAGATTGATCTTTAAATACAGGTCCTAATGATAAAAGCTGTGAACTTGCTCTGTAATTATTACATGATAGATATAATTCATCTTCATCATTAATTGGTGTACCATCATACTTAGTAAGTCCTGTTATTCTTTTTCCTACTTCTTTAGATATATCTACTTGATATTTTAATCCTGTAAACATATCATAATTATATCCAGGCATAGACTTGTTGAATGAAACAGTCAAATCTCCTGGTAAATACTGATTATAATAAGAAGCTGACCATTCCATATACTTCTTTAATGATTTTCCTGAAATCTTTAATACATATAATGTATTATCAAACTTATAAATATCAGCCGTACCACACTTTTTAATTGTTCCTTCTTTTATATTAGCACCATCTTTAAATGCTGCTGCTGAAGAAACATCAATTTTGTGATTAGCAACCTTTTCACCATAGTACATCTGTACTTTATTGATTAAATCAATCATTGGTGTTGGCTGAAGTTTTGCCTGTTCAATGCCTTTAACTTCATTTTCAGGAACAAGATCTCCATCCCTTAATGTTCCGATAGGTGTATTGGCATCTGCAATAGCTTTCTCACTAAATGGCTTAAGCTTTTCTACAAGTACTGGATCAGCTTCAACACCTTTTAAACTATAAGAAGTACTTGTAATATCCTGACCTTTATTAGCAACTTCAAACTTACCTTCTTTATTTTTAGTAAGTTTTAAGTTTATTTGAGCTAAGTTTTGTCCCCATTTTCCTGCTTCAACTATTACAGTACCCTTTTCTTTTGCTTCATTGTAAGCCTCTACAGTTCCTGTTGCTTCAGTACCATCATTTGATATAACTGAAATACCTTTCTTTGTTGAAGAATATACTTTTCCATTATAATAATAACTACCTGAAATATTATTATGGAAATGAGCTGCTACAAATGCAGTAATTTCTGGACATTCATTTAATATATCAATAGCACTTGAACCTTTAGTACCATATTCCTGATTTATTCCCATGTGATCAACTGCCACAATTGTATTAATTCCCTGCTTTTTTAATTCTGAAATAGCTTTCTTTGTTTCGTCAACTGAATTTGTAACTTTACATCCAGAAAGATTTGGTCCATCCCATCTTGTTATGTTAGGTGTAACCATTCCTACTATACCTACTTTTACGCCGCCCTTTTCAACAACTTTATATGGAGCACCTAAAGTAGTACCATCTTTATCATAGACATTACCACAAAGTACAGTTGCCTTGAAAAGTTTTTTAACCTTATTTAAGGTTGGAATACCATAATTGAATTCATGGTTACCTAGAGTAATAGTATCATAACCAATTTCATTCATGGCTGTAGCCATAGGATTTGACTCTCCATCTAAAAACAATGATTCTGAGTTATCTTGAATGATATCACCTGCATCAACCATTATAGTATTTGGGTTTACTGCTCTTAGTTCTTTAACCTTTGTAGAAACCTGAGCAAGACTTCCCGAAGTGTTTTCTGCATTAATTGCATAATCATATGGTAAAAATCTACCATGTGTATCTGTTGTAGATAAAATCTGCAAATTTACTACACTCTCATTATTTTCATCATTTGCCGAAGCCTTTACTGGCATTGGTGTAATTAATGAAAAAGTCATAGCTGATGCAACTATTAATGATAATAGGCTGCATTTTTTTGAATGATTTAACATTTAAAATCCCCCTTAAAGTTTATATATCAAATTTGTATTTGATAGCACAATTATACAATAACATCGAATGTTATTTTTGTAAAAGTCTAAATTTAGTGGTATTTTACTAATTAGCACGAATAATGCATGTAATAATCAAAGAATCATTCACTTATTTAATTAATTACTACTTTTTATAATCTTTACCAAATCAATGTCGTAAATATTGTATGACAATCAAAAGTTTTATTATGTATTTTATAACAAACCATATCAGCGAATATATTCCATTATAGTAATTATATTTTAACAATATTAACTTTATATTAAATCTTGTTAAGAATAATTTAACCTTTTCCAATGAATTCCCTATACCATAAAAAAGCACCCTGCATAACAGCAGAGTGCTAAAAAAATCATAAAAGATATATAATTAAATATTTAATAAATGATCTATCTTATCTACAAGTTCTTCAACTTCAGGCTTACTTAGCTGAGCATCAGCACCTACAGATTCTCCCTTATGCCTTAATTCATCAGTAATTAAAGATGAGAATATTACAACTGGAAGCTTCTTTAATACATCGTCTTCCTTAATCTTTCTAGTAAGAGTCAATCCATCCATCTGAGGCATTTCGATATCTGTAATAAGCATCTGTGCTTCCTTTATAAAATCAGCACCATCCTTTTCTTTTAATGAAAGAAGATAATTGAAAGCCTGTTCTCCATCGTCAAAGACTCTAAGCTTCTTAAATCCTGCTTTAGTTAAAGTATCCTTTAAAAGCTGTCTTATTAATGCTGAATCATCAGCAAGTACTAACTGTATTCCTGATCTATCCTTGTAGTCTACAGAAACAAGTCTATCTTCACTAATTCCGCAGCTTGGACAAATATCAGTTACTATCTTTTCAAAGTCAAGCATCAATATTACTTTATCACCAAGAAGTATATTACCTACTGATAATGACGCTGCAGATAAATCATCAGGCTTTCTTATATCACTCCATTTTATACGATGAACACCTAGTATCTCATCAATGTTAAATGCTACCTTTATATTATTAAATTCACAAATTATTACCTTGTTTGTCATACTAGCTTTGCTTCCAGATAATATATACTTAAGATCTACTAATGTTAATATCTCATTTCTGCATAAGATAAGACCTGCAATTTCTTTATTTGGATTAGGAAGCTTTGTTATACCACTTTCAGGCATATCAATTATTTCTCTAACTTTGACAACATTAATCGCATAGTTTGTATTATCAACAACGAATTCTATAATTTCTACTTCTCCTGTGCCAGCTTCTAATAATATATCATTATCGTTCATAATAACGTTACCTCCAGTAATTACTTATTTTAAACTAAAATTATTATCGTAATAAAATAATTGTTCTTTAGATGCATTTAAAACAAATTATTAAAACCTTTGTTAATAATAATAATAAAACAAGACGTATTCAACAAATAAGTTATTTCTTGAATGTTTCATTCCAGTCTGCTTTGAACCTCTCAAGTCCTTGATCTGTTAGTGGATGTTTTATCATCTGCATTAAAATCTTATATGGTATTGTTGCTATATCAGCACCTGCTCTTGCTGCTTCAATTACATGAAGTGGATGTCTTACGCTAGCTGCTATAATCTTAGTGCCTATTCCGTGGATATCAAAGATTTCAGCAATGGTTCTTACAATTTCCATCCCATCCATTGAAATATCATCAACTCTGCCTAGGAATGGACTTACATAAGTTGCTCCAGCATTAGCTGCAAGAAGTGCCTGGTTTGCCGAAAATACAAGAGTTACGTTAGTCTTAACTCCTTCCTTAGAAAGAACCTTAACTGCTTTAAGTCCTTCAGCAGTCATAGGAATTTTAACAATCATATTTTTATGGATTGCTGCAATCTTTCTTCCTTCATCAATCATTCCTTTTGCATCTTCTGCTACAACTTCGCCACTGATAGGTCCATCAACTATTGAAGTAATTTCTTTAATAACTTCATTAAAGTCTCTGCCTTCTTTTGCAATAAGTGATGGGTTTGTAGTAACACCGCTGATTACTCCCATTTCATTTGCTTCCCTTATTTGATCAACATTTGCAGTGTCTAAGAAAAATTTCATACTAAACATCTCCTATAATTATTTTTCAATTTTTTTCAATTTAAAAGAGTCAATTATAAATTTTCTGAACTTAATATCATACTCTCTCAAAAGATTTTCTGTTTCTTTATCATGATTTTCAATATCTTGACTTATGCTATCAAGCGGCCAACCAGGTATAGGCTCACATATCTGATGGTCAAGTAGATAAAATCCTCTTGCTTTATTCGTCTTATCATCAGCCATAAACTCTTTAAAACAATTATCTGAAAATACAGCTGTTCCATTTTTATAATATACTAGAGCTTTTCCCCCAAAATTCTTTGCCATATTACTATAATATGTAATCATGCCTTCATAACTTAATACTTCATTACCGACTCTTTTTATGTACAACCCAGGCTGCCTAGGATCATCTTCATCCATATCTGCAAAATATAGTCCAGAATCCTGGCAGATAACATTATCACAAAATTTCGAATAAAACTCTGCTTTAATTTTTGCATTTTCAATTGGTGTATTTCCTAACTCTTCAGGCTCATCAGTTATGTTAAGATCATCCAGTGTTACTATTTCGCAGTCATAATCATTTAATATTTCCATAAATCTCTGTTTTTTTGCAGGATTAGTCGTACCTATAAGTATTCTCTTTATCATGTTAACGCCCCAATCTTATCATTTAAATTTGATTAAAATACAATATCAATTAATTTCTGAACAATTATATTTTATCATATTTTGTAATAATTGTATGCATATGATATTATAATGGTAAATAATTGTTTACTCATCTAAAAGGAGTGAGACAAAATGTCAACTAACGAACTGCCTGAAATTGCATTAGCTAATTCTCTAAAAAAATTAACACTCTTGTGCCAAAAGACATTGATGCAAGAAAAGCTTATTTAATTGGAGGCGGTATAGCTTCTCTAGCGTCCGCCGCATTTCTATTAAGGGATGCTCACATGAAAGGAAACAATATCCACATACTTGAGGAATCATCTATTTATGGAGGTTCTATGGATGGTGCTGGAATTGCTGAAACTGGCTATACTGCAAGAGGGGGCCGAGAAATAGAAGAACATTTTGAATGCTTTATGGATTTGTTTAGTTTTATTCCATCATTAACAGACACAAATAGAACTGTTCTTGATGAATTTAGAGAGTTGAACATTAAAGAACCTATAGAATCACATTGTCATCTTGTACAAAATCAAGGAGAAAAGTGTGATTTTCATCACTTGGTTTATCCAAACAACATCTAATGGAACTTACAAAACTTCATTTGCTTACTGAAGAAGCCCTTGGTCCAACAACTGTTGAGCAGTTCTTCTCTAAGTCATTCTTCAAAACTAACTTTTGGTATTTTTGGTGCACTATGTTTGCATTCAAAAAATATCATTCAGTAGTAGAAATGAAAAGATATATGGAAAGATTCATGCATTTAATAGACGGTATGAATAAATTGAAAAGAATTCTTTATACTGAATATAACCAATATGATTCTTTAATACTTCCATTAATTACTTGGCTAAAATCTAAAAATGTATGTTTCGAGACAGGCTGTAAGGTTGTAGATATCGACTTTGACATTAATGATAACAAAAAAACTGCTACTGCTGTTCATTACATTAAAGATACTAAAGATTTTAGAATTGATGTTAATGATAAAGATATTGTGCTATTTACTAACGGATCTATGACAGAGAATACTACCAGAGGTGATATAAACAACTCAGCTGTACTTAATACTTCTGATGATAAAGGATGTTTCTCAGTATGGGAAAAACTTTCAAAGAAAGCTGACAACTTTGGACATCCTGAAAAGTTCTGTACTGATATAACAAAAACTAAATGGATTTCATTTACTGTAACTTTAAAAGATGATAATATAGTATTACCTTATATTGAAAATATTACTGGGGACAAACCTGGTATGGGTGGACTTGTAACAATAAAAGATTCTAACTGGTTGATGAGCTGGGTTGTTCCAAAGGATCCTCATTTTATTAACCAACCTAAAAATGTAAAAGTATTATGGGCTTACGCATTAAATCTTGATTCAAAAGGAAATTATATTAATAAAACATTGCAAGAATGTACTGGTAAGGAAATGTTTGAGGAATTACTATATCATATGGGAGGATTAAATGATGTTCCAATAGATAAAGTAACATTAGGAGATCTTTTAAAAAACACAGAATTACTAAAACTATTATAATTCTTAAAGCCAGGATAAAAAAATTCCTGCCTTTTCCTATTACATTTGTATTTTTTACAATAAGTGGTGTGATTAAAGTATATTGAGGTGATAATATGGAAAAACAGTGGTATAAAACGTCAGAAACATGGTGAACCAAAAAAAGAAAATATTGCTGTAGAAATCAGACAGGCTATTAATGCACTTATGCAGATAGCTTTATATTATTATGTTACAGATGAACTCCAGCAGTCAATGGATCAAAGTCTTGAAAGGCTTAAAAATGAAGGACTGGTTTAAACCAGTCCCATATTTATTTTAAAATCTTTTCTTTTACCATGTAATATCCTTCACTTAATACAAAGGCTATCACGAATGTACATGAAGCTGTGATTATAAATTTAATGAATAAATCTATTTTAACATTCATCAATAGACACTCTATTGCTACATTTATAGGTGCATGAATTATGAAAATAGGATAAGTACACTTTGCTAATCTTGACGTAATAGTAGATTTGTAATCATATTTGTCCCTATATAATGTAATCAGCTTTAAAGAAATTCCCATACACATAACTGGCTCCCATATGCAATAAGCAAGTGATTGCCATGATAATGAACCAAAGAACACCTGTATATTATCTATTGCCCCTCCAAAATATAAAATAACAGGCATAAGAGGAATACTTATAAGTGCTATAATAAACCACTTATTAACAAGTTTTTTGCTTATTGTATCTAAAAGATTATTGTTATAAGCTATACATCCACATATAAAAAGTACTATATATTGAGAAAAATAACCAAACTGCATGCCACAGAACTCTTTACCTATGGGAATAATTATTCTAACAATAAAAGAGACTACAGCAATTATTATAATCAACTTCATGATAATGATATCAGTGACTTTATTTATTTTAATAGTACTCTTTTTTAATTTTCTAACTATTATATACCCAATATTAAATAATATAAGTGCTTGCACAAACCATAAAGGCCCTTGTCCAAAGCTATTAAGGTTACACCAGTATTTAAGAAATGATATCTTATATCCATTCTGAAAATAGCTAACTAAATACATTATTAAACTATTTATAAAAAAATAAAAAATAAGAAGAGGAATTCCAAGTCGCTTAAGCTTATCTAAGAAAAACTTCTTGCATCCTTTTTTATCATAAGATGACGGTGTAAAATACGCTGATATAAAGAAAAATAAACCCATAAAAAAAGATTGGCAAATGGCAGCAAACATTGTTAGCACTGCACATTCCACTAAATTATTATTCTTTTCATTATAAAACCATGATCCTGATGCACCATAAGCAACAGCTGTATGCAAACATATAACTAAAACACATAATAAAACCTTTATCTTATCTAAATAATAAATTCTCCTCTTCATAAAACCTTCCTAGAATATTAATTATAATTTTTTCACAATATTATAACTTACTATACTTACCATAAACCCCAAAATGCTTGTGCACAAAAACATAACAGCCATTCCACTGCCATGTCCACTTCCCACTATAATTTGTAGGATTTTACAAAAATCATTCTGGGTTTTCATCATTGGTTCAAATATATAATCTGCCAAATAACCACTTAACAATGTACCAATAGGTATAGTGCAATATTGAAGAGCATTTCTTACAGTAAAAACTCTTCCCTGTAATTCTGTAGGGACAGTTGTATATAAAATTACATTCTGACCAGCTCCTATAAAAGGCATTGGAATACTTGCAGCTAAAGCAGCAAAACACCATAACGGACATGTTCTTCCAACTGACATAAAGAAATCACCAAGTAGAAATGATATTGCTGCACAATAATAAATCATTTTTTACTATCAATGTTTAATTTCTTTATAGACACAAAAAATCCTCCAAGTATACCACCCAAGCCTAGTACTCCATTCACTATGCCTAAAATACTATAATTATTTGAACTCCTTGCTAAAATCATAGGTGTCAATATGTTCTCATAAGTCAATGTAGAAATTAAATTTAAAACTGCTATTGAAATTATAAGATATAAAATTAGTTTATGGTTCTTCAAAAACATAACTCCATGATCAACACCTTTAAATACACCTTCAGTACATTTTGAACTAATTTCTTCAGGAATTTTTATGAAGAAAAGAAGAAATATAAATGCAAATGTAAATGTTATGAGATCAATAACTATTACTCCTTTTAGCCCTATAAAAGACATTACAAATGATGTAATCACAGGTGTAAAAACAGTATTCAACGAATTTGAAAATGAATTCATACCACTTGCTCTTGAATAAAAATCATTATCAACAATAATTCCAACAGCAATATCTTCTGCTGGTGATTGAAATGAATTCATAAAACCTAATATTAAATTAACAATGTAAATTTGATATATTTCTAGTTTTTCATTTACCACAAGAACTAAGACTACTATTGAACATAATGCTGCACCTAAATCACATATAAGCATTATATTTTTCTTATTATGTTTATCTACAAATTGACCTACAAAAATACTTCCAAGTATATACGGCAAATAAGAAAAAAATGTTATAAAAGAAACTGCTACAACAGAATTTGTTTTAGTATATGCCCAAATAATTAATGCATAAGCAGTCATAGAACTCCCAAGTTCCGAAACAGATTGGCTAATCCAAAAGAATATAAAATTTTTATATTTATAATTTTTCATTGATTTCTCCCCTTTAAGTAATTTTACAATTTCTTAAACTGCAGAATTCAATGATGGCGAAAAATTATAATCTTAACTCTGTACAGTTTTCGCCATATTCATTAAATACTGCACAGAGTAAATCATCTTCTTTAATAACTAAAAAACAAGACATTGTTATAATACCTTTCTATAAAATATACATAAATAAAGTATTTAAAACTTAAATTATTTTTATAATTTAAATACTGATATACTCTTATCTAATTCATCAGCTAATTCTTTCAACTTATCTGATGCTGCGCTTACATTTTCAATTGTATTAGATAATTCATTCATAGATGCAGATGTTTCTTCTGTAGATGCAGCATTTTCTTCTGCTATTGCAGATAAATTATTAAGTATATCAATCATTTCTTCCTTTATCTTATCTAAGCCTTCAGTCTGAATACTTATCTTATTTATTTCATCAACAGATTTTGTTACACCATCACTTAATACATTAAATTTGTCTTTAGTATTATTGATTACGTTTTTCTGATTATTAACAGCATTCTCAACATCTTTCATTATTTTAACAGTTGTTTCAGATTCCTTGATCAATTCAGATATTGATTTTTCTATAACTTTTGCAGATTTATTTGATTCTTCAGCAAGACTTTGAATTTCTTCTGCCACAACTGCAAATCCTTTTCCAGCTTCACCTGCTCTTGCAGCCTCAATACTAGCATTAAGTGATAAAAGATTAGTTTGCTCTGCAATATCTGTAATAAGTGCAATAGCTTCTCTTATCTTCTTTGCAGACTCATTTGTTATATCTGTTTGTTCTGCAATTCTTTTTACAGAAGCAATAGTAATATTATTGTATTCTGTAGACTCCTCAACAATTCTTCCAGCTTCACTTTCTGCACTGCTCATACTATCAGTATTTTCTTGCATACTCTTAATACTACTATATATAACTTTTATTAATTCACCCATATCTATTGATTGTTTTGAAGCATTTTGCGTATTTTCTGCTTGTGACACTGCACTACCAGATATTTCATTCATAGCTGCATCAACAGATTTTGTACTTTCAAAGCAATCCTTAGACATCACCTGAAGGTCAGTTGAATTGCTTGTTAAAAGTTCAACTGCATTAGCAGTTTTTCCAATTAAATTTCTTAAATTATCTTTTAATACCTGAGATGTTTTAGCTATAAGGCCTATTTCATCTTGTCTTGCTAAATATTTATTATCTATTGTATTAGTTAGGTCACCATTTGACATATCTAATAGATGATTTGATACTACTTCCAATGCATCTGAAATCTTTGTAGTTTTTTTAAATACTAAGAAACCTGCAATAAGTGTCACAATTAATCCGATACATATAATTATAATATTATTTTTCGTAACGACTCTTTCAACATCTGCAGAAGGTTTACCTGCAAACACCATACCTATAGTATTTCCTGATTTATCTTTAAGTGGTGAATAATAACCAAAATAGTTTCTTCCCTCTACATTTACCTTTTGATCAAAATATGATTCACCAGACTTCAATACTTTTTCAATTACTTTATCATCTGCTTTTGTTCCAAGAACTCTTTTACCTTTATTATCCAAAACGGACGATGTAATTCTAATATCATCTGAAAATATAGATATATCTGTATTAGTAAGCTTTTTAATTCCATCAACTAAATTATTGTCTTGTCCAAGTATAAACTCACCTTTCATTAAATTACCTGATGAATCTTTCGTAATATCTCCCTCAGAACCTTTTTCTAAAACGTTAATAGTGGTAACTACTGTACATTTAAGGCCATCTTCTACTTCATCTACCATATTTAACTTTAAAGTAATACCAGCAACCAATGATACTATAGTCACCAATACAATTCTAGGGATAATTGACATAAATAATAAATCTCTCTTAATACTTCGCTTAGCTTTTTTCATAACAACATCTCCATAAAATTTAATAATATATTTATACTTATCGGTAAAATTTATTATTTCTTAAGAAAATTTTATATATTTATCCATAATTTATCATTTGATTCGGTAATAAATTACACTATAAATAAAGTTTTTTATTGATTCTGATAAAATTATTACAGAAACTTCATTCTTTTTAAATATATACAAAAAGAGTTGTAATTCATAATATTTATACGAATCACAACCCTTTTTCGGACTATTTCATATATTAATGATGGAATAATCTTATCCCAGTAAACGCCATTGCTATATCATATTTATCACAAGTTTCAATAACATTATCATCTCTAATTGATCCACCAGCTTGAGCAATAAATTTAACTCCACTTTTATGTGCACGTTCAATATTATCTCCAAATGGGAAGAATGCATCAGAACCAAGTGCTACATTGTCTAAGCCTTTTAACCATTCAATCTTTTCTTCCTTAGTAAATACTTCAGGTTTTTCTGTGAAGTAATATTCCCATGCTCCATCTTTTAAAACATCATCATGTTCTTCTGAAATATAAACATCAATTGCATTATCTCTGTCTGGTCTTCTTATATCCTTCTTAAATGGAAGATTTAATACCTTTGGATTCTGTCTTAAGTACCAGATGTCAGCCTTGTTTCCTGCAAGTCTTGTGCAGTGGATTCTTGACTGCTGTCCAGCACCAATACCTATTGCCTGTCCATCTTTAGCATAGCATACTGAATTAGACTGAGTATACTTTAAAGTAATCATAGATATGATAAGATCTCTTTTAGCTTCTTTAGTAAGATTTTTATTCTGTGTAGGTATATTTTCAAATATAGAGTCATCAAACTTAACTTCATTTCTAAGCTGCTCAAAAGTTATGCCGAAAACCTGTTTTCTTTCTATAGGATTTGGTTTGTATTCTGGATCTATCTTGATTATATTGTATGTGCCTCTTCTCTTGCTTTTTAAGATATCAAGTGCTTTATCAGTGTATCCTGGAGCAATTACTCCATCTGATACTTCTCTCTTGATAAGAAGCGCTGTTTCTTCGTCACATACATCAGAAAGAGCTATAAAATCGCCATAAGAAGAAAGTCTGTCTGCTCCTCTTGCTCTTGAGTAAGCAGTAGCAAGTGGTGAAAGTTTTAAATCATCTACAAAATAAATCTTCTTTAATGTTTCACTCATTGGTACTGCAACTGCAGCTCCAGCAGGACTTACGTGCTTAAATGATGCAGCTGAAGGAAGGCCAGTTGCTTCTTTAAGTTCCTTAACAAGCTGCCATGAGTTTAATGCATCAAGGAAATTGATATATCCAGGTCTTCCGTTAAGTATTTCAAGTGGAAGATCACTGTCTGTCATGAAAATTCTCGCAGGATTCTGATTTGGATTACATCCATACTTTAAAATAACTTCTTTTGCCATAATAATAACTCCCCTTTAATTCGATTTAATAAAAAAAGCCGACTTTAATCCAGGCTTTTCTGCCCAGACGGTCGGCTTGCTTTACGATCATACTCCATGTGGTAACTCCACTTCCGTCAGTCATATGACCATCATTAATTACATTTTATAGCATACATAGTCTTGTGTCAAGAACATTTATCTACATATAACTTTTATTGTTCGTATTTATATACAAATATGCCATTCATTCTTATTGTATCACTTTTATATTTCGTAATATTTATTATGATGATATTCAATATACTTAATTAGGTCACTATATTCCATACTTACAGTCATCGTATTAACATTAGGATGAGCCAGTAAAGTCTTATTCTTAAGGTCTTTATCTATAATAAATGTTACAGAGTGATAATCTTTTTTAAATTCCTTCTTAGAAAAAGGAATCCAGCCTCTGCTGGATTTCATACTCAATTTATTATAAATATATCTAATATTTATATCCTGTAACCTATGACCTGTCTATGCTGTTTCTCTAATAACCATCTTATTATCAAGTAGTACTTTTTTGCTGTACTGATTATCACAGTTTATCTTCTCAACAAGAAGCATTGCTGCATTGATTCCAAGAAGGTCCATGTTCTGATCCATAGTTGTAAGCTTAGGACTTACAAAACGACTTAAATCTATATTATCAAAGCCTATTATTGAAACATCATCCTTAATTTTTATGTTAAGGCTATTGCAGGCATTAAGCACACCGCATGCCATAAGATCATTACAGCAGAATACTGCATCTACTTTTCTTATAGCAAGTACCTCTTTTAGTATTTTTTCAGTATTATCTACTGTTTCTGTTCCATTTCCTGAACCAATATTAATTATATTGTCTTCATTAAAAGAGTCTATGGAATTCATCTTATCAATATATACTTTTTCCTTAATATCATAAGAGTAACTTCCATCGCCTCTTACAAATAGAATATTCTTTCTTCCCTTATCAATAAGGTAGTCAATTGCTGCAGATGCACCTTCAGCTTCATCATTAGAAACTGAAGACACATTCTTAACATTGCTATATCCATTTATAAATACAATTGGCATAAAGCCTGATATATTATCATAAAACTTATCTTCAATGTTCTCAGTGCTTGGATCGACAACTATTATTCCTGCTACATTTCTTGACAGGAAGTTATTAATACAACGTTTTTCTTCAGAGCTATTATCACAAGTACATGAAAGAATAAATGAATAATCATATTCCTTTAGCTGTTTCTCTATACCATTAACTACTTCAGGAAAGAACATATTATTTATACTAGGCACTATAACACCAATAATAGTAGACTGCTTCATAGTCAGTTCTCGTGCCTGCATATTAGGAATAAATTTTAGTTTTTCAATAGCCTGAAGGACTTTTTTCCTCGTTTCTTCCTTTACAGGATAATTTCCGTTCATGACTCTCGATACTGTTGCTGATGATACACCTGCTTCTTTAGCAACATCTACAATTGTTAGTGTCATATTACTCACCCTTTATAGTGCTTCAACAAATCTGTCAAATGCAGCCATACCCTTTTCATTTCTCTTATACACACCTGCGTGGCTTAATACTGTGCTGAATACTAGGCCAACTTCTTCCTTAAGTATATCTTCAGCATTGCTTTCATTGATGTCGTTGTATTTTTCCACAATCATCTTGTACCAGTCAGCGTGGCTTGAAACTCTTTTATCAGAAGATATATCTTTAACGCCATCAACTAAATCTTCTTTCAAGATATCAAGTTCATTCTTTAATCTTGCAGGAAGAACAGCAAGTCCCATAACTTCTATAAGGCCAATATTTTCCTTCTTAATGTGGTGAACTTCACTATGTGGATGGAATATTCCAAGCGGATGTTCTTCACTTGTTCTATTGTTTCTTAAAACAAGGTCAAGTTCGTACTTTTCCTCTCTCTTTCTGGCAATCGGAGTAATTGTATTATGCATCTCATCGCCAGTGTGGCTTAAAATCTCCACTGATTCATCACTGTAGTTTCTCCACAATGTTAATATGTGGTCTGCTAAATCTACAACTTCGTCTTTATTTTCACCATTTAATCTTAATACAGACATTGGCCATTTAACTCTGCCCACAGATACATTTTCAAAGCCTTTAATCTTATATGTCTTTTCAACTTCAGCTTTTTCCATGGCAAAAGTATAATGCCCACCTTGATAATGATCATGTGATAATATTGAGCCACCTACTATTGGAAGGTCAGCATTTGATCCTACAAAATAATGAGGAAGAACATCAACAAATGATAATAGATTTATGAAAGCTCTTCTGTTTATCTTCATAGGAACATGATTTGCATTGAAAATAATACAGTGTTCATTATAGTATCCGTATGGAGAATACTGCATGAAGTAGTTTTCGCCATTAAGCTTTAACGGAATAATTCTATGAGTCTGTCTTGCAGGATGATTCATGCTTCCAAAGAAGCCTTCGTTTTCCTTGCAAAGAAGGCACTTAGGATATGAAGTTGACTTTACAAGTTTAGCCTTTGCTATATCTCTAGGATCCTTTTCAGGCTTAGAAAGGTTGATTGTGATATCAAGGTCTCCATATTCAGTTACAGTCTTCCAGACAATATTCTTATCTATTCTTGTTTTTCTAATATAATTAGAAGCTATGCTCAAATCATAATAGTATTTTGTTGCACTTTCAGGAGAATCACTATAAAATTTCATGAACTTCGCAATTACTTCTGAAGGTCTTGGCATAAGACAGTTCATAACGTAAGTATCGAAAAGATCCCTTTCTACCACAGTATTTTCAATAAGCTTCTTCTCTACTGCATAATCAAGAATTTCTTCTAAGATTGGTGTTGCAGTTTCAAGTCTTTCATTTACTTCAACCGTATCAAATTCATCAACTTTTAAAAGTCCAAGAAGCATATTTGTGCTGTATATCACATCTTCATTACTGATAAGTCTTTTCTGAAGTCCAAAATTTATAAGTCTGTTTATTTCATAGTTAATCATAATTATCTCTCCTTAGTTTATTGAAGCTTTCTTGCTCCATCTGAAATTGTTACTACATAAAAGCTTGGCTCATATCCTATCTTTTCTTTGTATGCAGGTGTAACATTCTTGATTATTTCATCTACTGATTCATCCTTAACAATAGATACTGTACATCCACCAAAGCCTGCTCCTGTCATACGTGAACCAATTACTCCGTCATTCTTTAATATAAGTTCAACTAAAGTATCAAGCTCAATACCTGTAACTTCGTAGTCATCTCTTAATGAATTGTGGGAATCAACCATAAGTTTTCCGAATAACTCAAGATTATCTCTTTTAAGCGCCTTAACTGCCTTTATAGTTCTCTGGTTTTCATAAACTGCATGTTTTGCTCTCTTTCTGTTAACTGGGTCAGTTATAACATCTTTAACTTCTTCGAATTCTTCTTCTGTAAGCTCTCCAAGAGCATTTATGTTCTTAATTTTTTGTATTTCATGAAGAGCAGTTTCACATTGGCTTCTTCTTTCGTTGTACTTAGAATCAGCAAGTCCTCTCTTCTTGTTAGTGTTTCCTATAAGGATTTTATAACCCTTTAAGTCAATTTCACTATATTCATATTTTAAAGTGTTGCAGTCAAGTAAGATTGCATTGTTATACTTGCCCATTCCAACAGCAAACTGGTCCATGATTCCACAGTTAACTCCGATAAAATTATTTTCAGCCTCCTGGCTCATCTTAACGATGTCAATCATGTCAACATTAAATCCAAATAAATCATTGATTATTGTTCCAGTAAGTACTTCAAGTGAAGCTGATGATGAAAGTCCAGAACCATTTGGTATGTTTCCAAAGAATAGAACATTAAAACCATTTTTCATCTTATAACCATTATCTTCAAAAATCTTCATGACTCCCTTTGGATAATTAGCCCAGTCATCTTTCTTGTCATTAACCATATTATCTAAACTAAATTCTATAATTCCTAAATCTTTAAAATTCATAGAGTAAGCACAAACTTTTCTATCATTTCTTTCTGTAACAAGTGCATATGTTCCTATAGATAAAGCACATGGAAATACATGTCCACCATTGTAATCTGTATGTTCTCCAATTAAATTAACTCTACCTGGTGAAAAATAAACATGTTCAAAATCCTCATTAAATATTTTTATAAAATTTTCTTTTAATAACTGTATCTCATCCATTTCATTATCCCCCCATAACATTTTAGTACTATAATTTTATAGTAAACGCTTTCTATTTAATTGTAAAGGCTTCTATATTTATTTTTGAGAAAATTTAGAAACCGCTTACTATACACGAATTACTGTCAAAAGAAATAGGATTACTATTAATTTAGCAATCCTATAGTACACACTATTAATTGTACGATTAAGTAAATAAGCAGCCCAAAATCGCATTTTATCTTTACATCTCTTTTTGTCTTCTTTATATATCATTTTATATTTTCTTTTATCCATCTCATAGTTTCCCACATAACTTTAGATCTGCTTAATTTTTTTCCCCCTTATGCACTATCTACATTAACATTCTTTTACAACAATACAGATTCTGTCTGTAAAACAAGCCTAAATCCTATATATAAATATAAGTTTCAAAGATTATCTTAGCATTTCCTGACACGCTTACCTGATAAGGTTCATTATTTTCAATTTTAACTGATACATTGATTATGCCATCTCTGCCTATAGCTTCCCCCTGCATTGCTTTAAAGCAGAATAACTTGTTATCATTTTTGACAAGTCTATGTTTGACAAGATATGCACCAAGAGGTCCATTAGCATTACCTGTTACCGGGTCCTCGTCAATGCCGATAGCTGGTGCAAACATTCTGCCATGAACAAGGATGTCACTGTTTTCATCCTCTAATGTAAAGACGTAGTATCCATTACAGCCAATTTTACTGCTTAAATCTGTGAGCATAGTATTATCCGGCTGCAATGAGTTTAACAAATTCTTGTCGTTTATACATATCATCACTTTTGAGTGACCTGTAGAGACAATCTGTATAGGAAAACCTATTCTGATATCTTTTTCCGCTATATTAAGCGCAGCTAGAAGTTCATTTCTGCTTTCCCCATCAATAATTTCTCCATATTCAATCTTTCCTTGAGTCATTATAATCCTGTAATCATCATCTTCTTTAATAATCTCTACAGGAAGTATACCAGCTTTAGTATTCTGATATACTGTACAGTTCTTCAATTTTTTTTCGTAAGCCAGTGCATAATGAGCAGCTATAGTTGCATGTCCACAAATAGGTACTTCTTCTTTAGGAGTAAAAAATCTTGTTTGATGATCATATTCTTTGCAGTCATCATAGAATATAAAAGCAGTTTCTGAGTTGTTAAGCTCTCTTGCTATGTGCTGCATATCTTCCTCTGTAAGTCCATCTGCATTTGTAATAACTCCTGCAGGATTTCCTTTAAACTTTTCCTTTGTAAAAGCATCTATTTGATATAAATTGTACTTTCTAATTTTACTCTCCTCCTAATCGGTATTATCAATATTGACAATTAATTTAAATTCTAGATATCATATAATTAATTATAATCATACTTAGTATTATTACTAGTACGCACTTTATTGTAAGATACTTACCAATTAGAAAGAAGGAAAACTTATGAATACTGAGATCATATCAGAATTTCCTGATAAAGAAAAAAGGCAAAAAGATTTTAACTGTTCTATAGGATTTGCCATGACAGTTATCGGTAGCAAATGGAGAGCTATAATACTGTGGCACATTTTAAAGAATAGTCATATACGATATGGTGAATTAAAAAAAGGAATTCCCAACATAAGCCATAAGGTTTTAGCTGAAGAGCTAAAGAAATTAGAAGCTGACAGCTTAATTACAAGAAAATCCTACCCTGAAATACCTCCCAAAGTAGAATATAATCCAACAAGTAGAGGCCAATCTCTATATAAAGTACTAAATGAACTTTGTATTTGGGGAAAAGAGCACATGAATTAGCATAACTTTATACTTATATGTAAATATATGGGATAAACGTACGAATATTATTATATAAATCAATTTGAATGGAGTGTTAATATGATAAATAATTTAAACACCAATATCATGACTCAAAATGCACACGACTTCAACGGATATAAACTTTCTAATGAAAAAAAATCTAGCAAAGGACACAATAATGGCAATAACTTACTCGAATATAGTATCCCACGATGGAGCTCAGGAAATTAAATTGGTAACACATTTAGGATATTCGCTAGACAGCATTGATAATGATGGCAAGCTCTTTTCTTCTCATCATTATGAAAGTGTAAACGGAAGCACCTTAGATAAATCATTTGAAGATGTTTTATTAGATAAATCACGGAATAAAGAACCAGAATATTACAACTACTATGTGGAAAATTTTTTAACAGATATTACAATGAATTTTAGTACTGCCAGCACAATTGTGAACGATAAATCATCTCTAAAATCAAGTATAAATGATTTAATAAAAGAAATTAAAGAAACTACATCTAAGGGAGCTTCTGTGAATTTTGATAATTTAAAAACTAAATTTACAGTGAACGGCGTTGATTTTACTTTCAAAGAATTAAGCGATGCGTCAAGAGTATTCAGTAATGCAAAATCAATACTAAAAAATCCTGGAAGTACTCTCGTTTATAGAGATTATGCTGAAATGGGGCTTGTAAAAAGTAAAGTAAGTTCTTATGTTCAAAAAAATCTTAATAAAGAACAAGGAGATTTATTAAAATCATCTATGTCTACAAAAATCGCTAATGTTATTAAAGGACAAAATGAGGCACTTTATAATTTACAAGGTATAAAAATATATGTTAATTCAAATAATAAGTATTATAAATTTCAAAATGTTGCAGTAGCTACTAACGTAGATTATGCAAATAAAATCATGGATGTGTTTGCTAATATTGATACAAATGATCAAAATGCTTTGAAGTCAGCATGTAATCAATATAAAAGTATTATGACACCTGTATACACAGAATATGAAATATATAACACAGCAAATAATAGTGCACTTACAGAAATATTGAATGATGATAAAGATACGTTAATGAACATGGCAGATGAAAACTTTAAAATTCGCACTTTGTCAATATCTGAGGTACGAGCTTATATAAAGTCTAGAGAAAACATAATAGATACAATAAGATAGTATCTTAAATATATACTTCTTAAAAAAACTAAATATATTTCATTCTCGCAATATACTGATATTTTTCCATTTTTGTCAAGTTGTAAACAAAAAAACAGGTAAATAATAAACTGGCTATAAAAGGCCAATATACTATTTACCTGTTAACTTAGTCAATAAATTATGCTTTCTTTACAAATTCAGATTTTAAGCTCATTGCACCAAACCCGTCAATCTTGCAGTCGATGTTATGATCTCCTTCAACAAGTTTGATATTTTTTACTTTAGTACCCTTCTTTATTGGGTTTGAAGCACCTTTAACTTTAAGATCTTTGATAACAGTAACCGTATCTCCATCATTTAAAATGTTACCGTTAGAATCTTTTACTACTAGTACATCCTCGTTTGATTCTTCACTTCCTGGAGTCCATTCGTAGGCACATTCAGGGCATATTAATAAACTTCCATCCTCATAAGTATATTCTGAATTACATTTAGGGCAGTTTGGTAATTTGTCCATAATTCATTTCTCCTTTGTTATTTATATTTTTTAATTATCATGATTTAAGAATCTGATTTCTAAAATTATATTATCACAGAAACATGTTTTTTATCAATTATCAGCATACTATAACCTCATAGCTTAATCAAAAGAAAATACACAAAAAATTGAACACTTAAAAGTTAATGACAGTGACAATATTAACATATATAATAAAATAACAAATGTACTAAACATAATGTCAGTAAGTCTTTACGCAAGAGATAATTATACATTTACTTCTTGGGAACTTAGACAATATTATAGTTTAATTTCATTAAATTCAGCTTCATAAAACAGAATCAATTTTTATAATCTCTGCCACAGCCTGGGCAATCTTTCAGGTGCAATAGAGCTGAAACTTAAGAATTATTACGACATAAACGATATTAACGGTATGATTGATTTCTTTACTAAAGAACTGCTAAGAATAGCTAAAAATTATTAAAGTTAATATATTTGAAAGGGGACTTTTTATGAACCAGAAATACGAATTACTATATGGAGACACTAACAAAATGCTTAAAATTAATGCCATGCAGAATGAGGTCTACACTGTGGAATCAGGTGCTATGGTGTCAATGGATGATGTATTCGAAATAAAAGCAAAAACAGGTGGTCTTTCTAAGACTCTTGGTAGACTATTCTCAGGAGAAGCAATGTTTGTACAGAAGTTCAGAGCTAAAGCTGATGGAGAACTTCTTTTATCTCCTCAATATTTAGGAGATATACAGGTTATTGAGATGGATGGCTCAAGAAACTACAGACTTGGAAGATCATCTTTCCTTGCATCTTCTGATGGCATAAATGTCAACACAAAGTCAGGCGGCTTTAATGGAATGTTATCAGGAGAAGGCCTTATACAGATGGAAGCAAGCGGAATTGGTACTTTATTCATATCTGCATATGGAGCAATCCATAAAAAAGAAGTAGCTGCAGGAGAAACATATATAGTAGATTCAAATCATCTAGTGCTTTGGGACAGCAGCATGAGATATACATCTGAACTTGCAACTGGATTCTTTGGATCAATAGCAGGCGGCGAAGGTCTTGTTTGTAGATTCCAAGGACCAGGAACAATATGGATACAAACAAGAAATCCAGCAGTTATTTCAGCTAACACTAGTAAATAATTAAGATGTTTGAATAATCGCCTCTGATGTACTGTCCTTTAAATACTTAAGCTTTAATATTTTGCTGTTTTCTTTAAGCTGAACTATTGATTCATTCTGATTAATAAGTTCATATATATTCTGAATATTTGATGTAGTTGAAATAAACTTCTTTGTAATCTGCTGTTTAGGATCTGAGAACACTTCAAAAACACTACCTTGTTCAACAACATGACCATCTTCAACAACTGCAACAGTATCACAAATTTCTTTAATCACTTCCATTTCATGTGTTATAACAACAATTGTAATGTTCAGTTTTTTATTTACACTTTTAAGCAGCTTTAATATTGATAAAGTTGTCTGAGGATCCAGTGCACTAGTAGCTTCATCACAAAGCAATATGTCAGGATTATTTGCTAGAGACCTTGCAATTGCTACCCTTTGCTTCTGACCACCACTAAGCTGCGATGGATATGAAGCTGCTTTATCTTCTAATTCTACAAGATTTAGTAATGAACTTACTTTTTCTTTAATATCTTCTTTTGATAGTCCAGTATGTCTTAGTGGATATGCAACATTATCAAAAACTGTTCTAGACTTCATTAAATTAAAATGTTGAAAAATCATACCTATATGCTGTCTAACTTTTCTAAGTTCTTTTTCTTTTAATTTCATAAGGTCAATATTATCCACAATAACTTCTCCACAGTCTGGTTTCTCAAGTAAGTTAATACAGCGTACTAGTGTGGATTTTCCTGCACCACTAAAACCTATTATTCCATAAATTTCGCCATCCTTTATTGAGAGACTAACGTTATCAACTGCTTTTACATGTTCTTTTCCTTTAGCAAAAGTTTTTGATACATTTTTTAGTTCTATCAAAAGTATCCCCCCTAAGTAATTATGTAATTCATAGTATCCCGATAAGTTTGCTTGTATATAAGTTTAAGAACATATATCATAAATACATACTTAATTTTAAAAAAACCTGAGAATTGTAGAAAAATCAAAGAATTTATGAAATAAAAAAACACTTCTATAAGAAGTGTTTATTGCAAATAGAAATGAGGCTACTACCCCAATAAATCTTCTTATTTTTCAGGAAACAATCCTGTAGGATTTAGCACCACGAAAAAAATAAATGAGATTTCTTTCAGGTTGCTGGGTTTCATAGGGCCAGTCCCTCCGCCACTCTTAATAAGATCAACTTACCGAATATTATGTTATTAGTTATTATTATACATGTATTTATTTCAATGTCAACTATATTTGGGGAATTATTTATTGTCATCAATGACCATCTTAGTTAAAACTTTAGTCCCATCAATTATAATCGAAACGCCATTACCTGGATGTGTAGACGAACCTATAAAATAAAGGTTGCTTATTTCCTTTGATTTTAAATGTGGTCGTAAATAAATACTCTGATACAGTGCAGGTGAAAGACCAAATGCTGTTCCATAATATGAATTAAATCTGTCTCTAAGATCATATGGTGTTAGGTAGCCTTCAAATTTAATGTGCTTTTCAATATCTTTAAGGCCTTCTATTTTAGTGACTGTATCCATCACCACATTTCTGTAATTCTGAATTTCACTTATATTCCACTTAATCCTGCTAACCTTTAAGTTTGGCCCACGCACCATTATGTTCATCACTGTATCATTCTTATCACTGCATAAAGTATCATCCACTGCACTTGGATAATAAATATACAAGCTTGGGTAATATGTCAGATTACCCTCATCAATAAGTTTAAAGCCTTTTTCATACTTTACATTCACCTTTCCTCCAATTGTAGATTCCTTTTCTATTATAGTAACATCAAATCCCTCATTTAAAAGCCTGGCGGCAGTACAGAGCCCCCCTATACCTGAGCCAATAATAACAACTTTTTTCATAGAAAAGCACACCTTTCTACCATAATAAAATATGTATAGATTAGTGTGCCCAAATCTTTCTATTTTATAACTATTTTAGATGCATACTCTTTAGCCCATTTATCGGCTTCCAGTAAATCATCAATAGTGTAATCATACTGTACTGTATGAGCTTCCATTGTCTTTTCAATAATTTCTGCAATTTCAAGGAACTTAATATCGTTGTCTAAGAATCTACTTACAGCAACTTCATTAGCTCCATTAAGTACAGTGGTCATTGTTCCACCAATTTCAAGAGCCTTATATGCTAATGAAAGACATCTGAATGTGTCCATATCAGGCTTTTCAAAAGTAAGACTATTTCTAAAGCCAAAATCTACCTTAGGATAATCATTCTTAATTCTCTTTGGATACGTAAGCGCATATTGTATCGGAACCTTCATATCTGGTTCTCCCATCTGCGCCATAACTGCTCCATCCTCATATTCTACAGCAGAATGTACAATACTTTGTGGATGTATTAATACTTCAATATCCTTTACATCAACATCAAAAAGATATTTAGCTTCAATAACTTCAAGCCCTTTATTCATAAGTGACGCTGAATCTATTGTAATCTTCCTTCCCATTGACCAGTTTGGATGGTTAAGTGCTTGTTCTACTGTTACATTTTTTAAATAATTTCTGTCCTTACCTCTAAATGGACCACCTGAAGCAGTAAGAAGTATTCTCCTTATCTTATTACCGCTGTTGCCCTGTAAACTCTGAAATATTGCAGAATGTTCACTGTCAACAGGATACATTTTTACGTTATATTCTTTAACTGCATCTGTAATAAGCTTACCAGCTGAAACAAGAGTTTCTTTATTTGCAAGAGCTATATCTTTGCCAGACTTTATTGCTTCATAAGTAGGCTTAAGTCCGATATTACCAACTACAGAAGTCACGACTGTGTCAATTTCATCAAGAGTTGCTACTTTTACAAGGCCATTAAGTCCACTCAAGATTTCTACATCCTTGCCTTTAACTCTTTCAGTAAGTTCTTTTGCCTTATCTTCATCCATAATAGCTACAACTTTTGGATTAAATTCATCAATTTGTTTTTCAATTAAATCTATGTTAGTATTAGCTGTAAGACCAATTACATTTATATTCATTAAATCACGGACAACTTCTAATGTCTGTGTACCTATAGAACCAGTAGATCCTAAAATCGAAATATTTTTTGCCATAATGTTCACCTCTAAGACAACATTATAGCATAAAGAAATGCATAGTGCATATACCATAATTACATGATGCTTATCCTACCACATCTTTATATTTTATTACTGATACATCATCATCTTCTTTAAGAAATTTTATGATTTCTTTATTAATTTCTCTACATACGTTATCTGATAAAAAAGCAATATGCGCACAATTTCTAATTAAGTATATACTGCTATTAAAGAATGAATCCTTTGCAGCCTTTAAAAGCTTCGATGAAGAAAATATAAGATCCTTTTCTCCCGCAAAAACCAAAGTTGGCGAAAGACACATAGCAGCATCATACGGATTTATAGTTTCTGAAAAAGCAGCAGAAGGTTTAACATAATTAAAAACTTTCTTGCTTAATTCATTACATTCCTCTTTACTCCCATCACATAAAACAAAAGCATTAATAGATTTATACAAAAATTTCTGCTTTTTAGTTAATTTATATATGAATCTAGGTATCATACTATGAAAGAATAATTTAAATCTCTGAACCTTAATAATACCATATGGCGAAATAAGTACAGATTTTATTATCTTACTGGGACTAAAGCACATAAGCTTAATGATGACTTGGCCCCCAAATGACTCTCCAATACAAATCATTTTTTTATAGCCAAGACCTTCTATAATATCTGATGCCCATTCACCATAACTATCAGTATGCTTTGATAAATAACCAAGTTGTCTTGTTATATCACAAACATAAACGTTGTAATCATTAAGCAAAGATTTATACTGATTTAGGCAATAAACACAAGTACTGTTTTCCTCATGAAATATAATAACTGGCCTTCCCTCTTTATTTCCTGCATTAAGAATATGAACTACTCCCAAACATGTTTCTACTTCCAATTTTCTGTAATTAATTTTCTTTTTAAAATGCTTACAATTTATAATTCCATTAACCAGATTTTCATTATTAAGTGATTTTAAATTTATCTCGTTCATATTAAAACCTCTCTAATTGTAAATTTTTGTTAATTACAATTATATAGTTTTTTACTTCTTTGTGCAAGATAAATTATTATACTTATTGTGTTGACATGTTTTAATAACAAATATTATATTGCCCTATTTCAATTTAATTAGCGCAAAAACATAGCTAAATAGCTTCTTTAATATTTAATTAAATATATGTTGTAATCTAATAACAATCTATGCTTTTGTCAATAAGAAAGTGTACCACCTTGCTAATTAAAAAGTGTACCACTTAGAATAAAAAAATAATACCTGCTTTCAGTTGCGGGTGATATTATAATTGCTACTGTTGTACAGACTTATTATTAAGGCCTAATAGATGTTCTTTTTGCTGTCGGTATCTATAACTTTCTCCATTAAAAGTTAA
>NZ_VULX01000060.1 GCF_009696465.1 Inconstantimicrobium porci
TTGGTCAAGCCCTCGATCTATTAGTATCAGTCAGCTAAATATGTTACCACACTTACACCTCTGACCTATCAACCTTGTGTTCTTCAAGGGATCTTACTAGCTTACGCTATGGGAAATCTAATCTTGAGGTGGGCTTCACGCTTAGATGCTTTCAGCGTTTATCCCTTCCCGACATAGCTACCCAGCCGTGCCTTTGGCAAGACAACTGGTACACCAGAGGTCAGTCCATCCCGGTCCTCTCGTACTAAGGACAGCTCCTCTCAAATTTCCTGCGCCCGCGACGGATAGGGACCGAACTGTCTCACGACGTTCTGAACCCAGCTCGCGTGCCGCTTTAATGGGCGAACAGCCCAACCCTTGGGACCTACTTCAGCCCCAGGATGCGACGAGCCGACATCGAGGTGCCAAACCTCCCCGTCGATGTGGACTCTTGGGGGAGATCAGCCTGTTATCCCCGAGGTAGCTTTTATCCGTTGAGCGATGGCCCTCCCACGAGGTACCACCGGATCACTAAGCCCGACTTTCGTCCCTGCTCCACTTGTAGGTGTCGCAGTCAGGCTCCCTTCTGCCTTTGCACTCTTCGAACGATTTCCGACCGTTCTGAGGGAACCTTTGGGCGCCTCCGTTACATTTTAGGAGGCGACCGCCCCAGTCAAACTGCCCATCTAACAATGTCCCGTCACCAGTTTCATGGCGCCCGGTTAGAATTCCAGTACTGTCAGGGTGGTATCCCAAGGACGACTCCATCAAGGCTGACGCCCTGATTTCTTAGTCTCCCACCTATCCTGTACAGACAATACCGAAACTCAATGCTAAACTACAGTAAAGCTCTACGGGGTCTTTCCGTCCAATCGCGGGTAACCAGCATCTTCACTGGTACTACAACTTCGCCGGATTTACAGTTGAGACAGTGCTCAAGTCATTACGCCATTCGTGCGGGTCGGAACTTACCCGACAAGGAATTTCGCTACCTTAGGACCGTTATAGTTACGGCCGCCGTTTACTGGGGCTTAAGTTCATACCTTCGCTTGCGCTAAGTATTCCCCTTAACCTTCCAGCACCGGGCAGGCGTCAGCCCCTATACATCAGCTTTCGCTTTAGCAGAGACCTGTGTTTTTGCTAAACAGTTGCTTGAGCCTATTCTCTGCGACCTGCTATTAAACAGGCACCCCTTATCCCGAAGTTACGGGGTCAATTTGCCTAGTTCCTTAACTGTAATTCTTCCGCCGGCCTTAGGATTCTCTCCTCACCTACCTGTGTCGGTTTGCGGTACGGGCACTATTTCTCTCTCTAGAAGCTTTTCTTGGCAGCGTGGAATCAAGTACTTCGGATCCGTGGATCCTTCCCCATCACACCTCAGAATTGCCAGAACGGATTTGCCTATCCTGACTCCCTAAGTGCTTAGACTAGCACCAACAGCTAGCACACTCTATCCTCCTGCGTCACTCCATCGATAATAACGATTAATAGTGGTATCGGAATATCAACCGATTGTCCATCACCTACGCCTTTCGGCCTCGGCTTAGGTCCCGACTAACCCTCAGCGGACGAACCTTCCTGAGGAAACCTTAGGTATTCGGCCTGTGAGATTCTCACTCACATCTCGCTACTAATGCCAACATTCTCACTCGTAATCAGTCCACCGCTCCTTACGGTACGACTTCAGCCCGATTACGACGCTCCCCTACCCATCAGTAAAACTGATGCCGTAGCTTCGGTGGTAAGTTTGAGCCCCGGACATTTTCGGCGCAGGATCTCTCGACTAGTGAGCTATTACGCACTCTTTTAATGAGTGGCTGCTTCTAAGCCAACATCCTAGTTGTCTTAGAAATCCCACATCCTTTTCCACTTAACTTACACTTTGGGACCTTAGCTGACGATCTGGGCTGTTTCCCTTTTGACCACGGAACTTATCTTTCGTAGTCTGACTGCCGGACTTAATAGTATATGGCATTCGGAGTTTGATAAGGTTCAGTAAGCGCTATGCCCCCTAGCCCATTCAGTGCTCTACCTCCATTACTCATATCCGACGCTAGCCCTAAAGCTATTTCGGGGAGAACCAGCTATCTCCGAGTTCGATTGGAATTTCTCCGCTATCCACAGCTCATCCCATGATTTTTCAACATCAACGTGGTTCGGTCCTCCACGAGATTTTACTCTCGCTTCAACCTGGCCATGGATAGGTCACCCGGTTTCGGGTCTACGGCATGCAACTAGTCGCCCTATTCAGACTCGGTTTCCCTTCGGCTCCGTACCTTAAGTACTTAACCTCGCTACATACCGTAACTCGTTGGCTCGTTCTACAAAAAGCACATCATTGCACTCATAAGGTGCTCTGATCGGTTGTGGACACACGGTTTCAGGTTCTATTTCACTCCCCTCCCGGGGTTCTTTTCACCTTTCCCTCACGGTACTGCTTCACTATCGGTCATCAGGTAGTATTTAGCCTTGGGAGGTGGTCCTCCCTGCTTCCCACAAGGTTTCACGTGTCTCGTGGTACTCTGGAATCAGAACTATAAGACTCAAATTTAATCTACAGGACTATTACCTTCTGTGGTCTGGCTGTCCAGCCATGTTCGATTATCATCATCTTACGTTATGTTCTGTCCGCAACCCCGGAAACAAGTTTCCGGTTTGGGCTCTTCCGCGTTCGCTCGCCGCTACTTACGGAATCGAGTTTTCTTTCTCTTCCTCTAGGTACTTAGATGTTTCAGTTCCCTAGGTCTTCCCTCATATAGCTATGAATTCACTATATGATACATGGGGTTTCCCATGTGAGTTTCCTCATTCAGAAATCTCCGGATCACTGGCTATGTGCGCCTACCCGAAGCTTATCGCAGCTTATCACGTCTTTCATCGGCTCCTGATGCCAAGGCATTCACCATGCGCCCTTTGTAGCTTGACCTTTTTGTCC
>NZ_VULX01000061.1 GCF_009696465.1 Inconstantimicrobium porci
ACATATATTAAATATTGGAGTTATGGATAATACGCCTGCTAGCAAACTTATAAGAAACATTTTTTTTAGCTTTGTAGAGTTTGAAAGAGAGATGATAGTAGAGAAATCTCCGTATGGAAATGGTATTTATAATGTTACAAAAATAACTGAAATAATCAAAAGCACCTTAAGTAGAAATCTGTACAAATTTCTACTTAAGGTGCTTTTGATTTAATTTGCTTTTAATAACCTTTTTAAATTAAAATCCTTTTTGTTTCCTTTTTTAACTTCATTAATATTCAGTAATCTAATTATTTTTTTTTGTTCTTCGTTATTCATAATATATACAGGAATAATAGAATCATCTTTTGTTATAAAGAAAATACTATTATTTATAATTCTGTAGACTTGTATATCATTCCATGGAATCAATATATTTTTTCCTGTTAACCCATCTGTTTTTATAACTAAATTCTTCTGGAATTTATAATATGATTGGAGTTTCTTAGCTTCATGTAATATTGGTCCTAATCTGTCATAAATTTTAGGTGCTACATATAAAGAAACTAGTATATTAAACATAAGCATAGGCACTAAAACTTCAGAAGGTATATTAAATGCTATAGCTGACAGCATAGATAACATGAAAATCACAAAAGTTAGTGATGTTACGGCTATTATGCGAAGTATACGAAAAGTTTTATAATTTTCATAAAGTAGTATTGCAAAACTCTTATCTATTGCAGTCTGCTGCATGGTATTTATTTTTGAGTTAGTAACCGTATTTTTCTGTATAAGTGCAATAAATTCATCAAACATATTATTATCAAAAGCTCTTTTAGGAATAATAAGTGAATCTGTGTAGCTAAATTTTATGTAAATTTTATCATTATAAATTATATATTTATTTATTTTATTAATGGGTTCAGAAATTTTTTTTGATCCTATAGTAATTAGTAAAGTATGCTCACTTAATGCTATATGTTTTACTTGTAAATACTTTTTATGTTTTTTAACAATAATCTTTGAAATACGAAGCAATATATTTACTTTATATAGGATTATAAATACAATTATTATTATTGCTTCAATGATCAATTCTAATATGTTAGTTTTATAACTTAAGTGTACTAATAAGTCACTTATAATACATAATCCAACACAAAAAATAATATTTAATTTGTTACGCTTAGTTCTATTAAGATAATCTAGGTCACACCGTAATAATTCTTCTTCCAAAGTATTTATGAATTGTATATTCATAATTAACATCCTTTCATTAAAATAAGCTAAAATAATATTTGATATTATTTTAGCTTATTTTTACATGAAAGTAAATATATCCTTTCGTAAAAGTATTATTAGTTTTATCTAAAACCTAGTAGGCAAATAATTATTAGCTGTAGTAAACAATTTTGTAAGAATTGCAGTTACTGCTGCAGTTGTAGCTTCTGGGAACATAACAATACAAAAAACTCCAACAGCCACACCTACTACAATTGTAGTAGCAACTGGATGTTCTTTCATTATATCTATTCCTCTCTCTGCATAAGCTGTAATAGCTTTATATGCTGAATAAACAGGAGCATAACTTTTAGCAACCTCGGGTTCAGCTAATGGCTTCTTTAAATCAACTTTTATGTTACAGTATAATTTTGAATTCTTATAAATACCTACTAGTGGAACTGATATTTCCATCTCAACAGACTGATCAGGATTTATTTTTATAGATGTATTTCCGTAATCTATAGTTGCTGCCATACTGCCTAATTCTGATTGTATATTAGCATATTGATTAATTGGAATACATGCAGAAAGTGAACTTTTGCCATTTGAAAATTCAGCACTAAAAGGACAGTTACTATTACCTACTGACAATTCACTTGAAAATCCAATAGATGCAGTTATTACATACAGAGGAGTTGTAATAGTACAAGCTGTTCTATCAGCCTTTACTGTAGTTTTAAATCCTAATTTACCTAAAAGTGAATTAAAATCATATAATGCTTTATCTAAACTCTTTCCATCAGGAGAAACAGGCGTAGGATCTTTTTTTGGTGAAGTTTGGATGTATTTTTTACTTACATATCCATATCCAGAACCAAAATTTATTTTGTACCATTCTCCATTTTCAGCAACTATATCGACTGTATCTTCACCATACAGTTTTCCTATTGAATCATAATTTGTTCCAGGTCCTTTCCTTACATTAAGATTTGACTGAACATTAATAACAGTACCTGTTGCAGTACAATTTACATCAGTTAATGAAGAACCACCAGTGCTGCTTCCTCCTGATGCTGAGCCTCCACTTGTGCCAGTTATTGCAGTTATTGCATTTATTACTTTACCTGCATAATTACCGTTCACAGCATCTGAAGGACTATAGCATGAACTTGGTAGTTCAATTAATGCTGCATTACAGCCTATTGAATGTGCCCATGTTATCAGGAATCCATTCTGATATGTGCCGTTGTAATTATGAGCAAATCCAAATTGATTCTGGAAACATTGAGATATTGTAGCATTTCCTATTGTACTGCCTTCCCATCCGTGAAGATCTATAACATCAGTTTGTCCAGATGTTTTACTCTTAATTCCTGCTATAAAGTCATGAAGTTTTTTGGATTCATTTACACTTAATGGATTTGTACCTGTCCAATTTCTTGATGTTCCATATGGAGTAAAGCCTATTGGGAAGTCTCTATTACAGTCAACTCCTCCAACTACTGAACATCTTCCTGCCCCGTTGTTAGAGATACCTTCTGATAATCCATCTGG
>NZ_VULX01000062.1 GCF_009696465.1 Inconstantimicrobium porci
AATTTTTAGATGATCTTCTACCATGGTCAGATAAACTGCCACAAGAATGTAGAAAAACTAACCGATAAAAGCTGCCATCGCTGGCAGCTTTATTTTTTTGTACAGGTACGCATTATTTACCGTTTACTAAAATAATAATCTTTACATAAATTTAGTTTTGTATAAAATAATTTATTTAATAAATCTTTATTTTTAAACCCAAAAATATTAACTTTATTAAGTACCTCTTTAGATAAAATAGAAATCTGTTTCATATTAAGTTTATCTGTTCTAACAAATTCATAGCTCTTATCTTCAATCATTTATTAATAACTCCCTCCTATATGGTATGTACCTATAAAATATATAAATATCAGAAAGGGAGTTATGCACTCCCAATCTTTTTACTTTCTGAATTTTGATCTAATTGTAATAGCTACCCCAGCTAAAGTTGTCAATATTCCACCTACAAGTGGTAACTCTACTCCACCTGTTTTTGGAAGTACTTTTACACCTACAGAAGTAACTTTTGCAGTATCTGACTTCTTAGTAGTTGTTTTAGTATTTTGATTTTTAACTACACCTCTATTAGCACTAGAAGAGTTAGTTACAGTATTTGAAGGCTTAACTGCATCTCCTGAAGACTTAACATCTTCAGATGGCTTAGTAGCTGGTTTTGTAGTTTCACCTTTACCCTCTGATGGCTTAGTAGATGGCTTAGTAGCTGGTTTTGTAGTTTCAGATGGTTTAGTTCCTTCTGATGGCTTAGTAGCTGGTTTTGTAGTTTCACCCTTACCCTCTGATGGTTTTGTTCCTTCTGATGGCTTAGTAACTTCTGATGGTTTTGTAGTTTCAGATGGCTTAGTTCCCTCTGATGGCTTTGTACCTTCTGATGGCTTAGTAGCTGGTTTTGTTCCTTCAGATGGTTTAGTAGATGGCTTAGTTCCTTCTGATGGTTTTGTACCCTCTGATGGTTTACTTCCTTCTGATGGTTTTGTTCCTTCAGATGGCTTAGTTCCTTCTGATGGTTTTGTAGTTTCACCTTTACCTTCTGATGGCTTTGCACTATCTTTAATCTTTTGAATTACCTTAGGTAAATTTTCTTTATTTGCTATTAACTGATTTCTAAGGTCAGTTGCATAAGCACCATAATGTAAATACTCTAATAAAGCATAACGTCCAAAGAAGTCGTAAGCGAATGAATAACGAGATTTTAATATTTCTTTTTGTTCAGTGAATTCACTATATTTAGCTGCTTCATCTTTCCAAGCCTGCACATACTGTTTATCAGCTTTATCTAATTCTTTTTGTAAAACTTCTTTCTCAGCAACTGTTGCACTAGATACTGCATCTGTTAAGGCATCTCTTAAGTTTCTCTTTTCTATCAATTTTTCTTCTAATTTTATAAGATCCTTTGCTGACTCTGTAACTTCATGAAATATAGGTGGCATATTTTGAACATTATGTTTAAATTCTTCACTATGATAGTAAGCCCCATCTCCTTTTTCAAAAATTTGTTGAGCACTTTTAGAACCTACTTGATCGATAAATTCCTGATATGTTCTTGAGCCCGCAAAAATTATACTCAACGCGTCATGTTGTTGTTGTTCTTGTCCTACTTTAACCTCAGATGCCTTTACATCTACTTTTGTTGTTGCTACCATTGATGTAGCTAATACAGTTGCTAATAATAAACTTATTCTTTTTTTATTCATTTTAATTATCCCCCATTGAAATAGTTTTCTTTAATAATTTTTACATAATATTTAAATTAATTAGTTATTTATCTTCTATAACCCATTCATCCCAATCATCCCCTTCTTTCTTTCTTCATTATATTATATCTATTTAAGATTTTAAAATTAAGTTATTTTCCTAATCTTAAAACCAAAAATGCTTACATATAATTAAATTTTATCATCATTACCTAACTGCTCTTCATAACATTTAATACATAAAAGAATCATCATAATCCATATAAGTTCCATAAACTATATCATCAATATAAGAATCTAATAAAAAATCTTTTTCTGTTAACTTCTCATCTTCTAAAGATAAAATATTTAATCTACCTTTATTTATCAAATAACATTCATCAGTATCTATACTAGCAATTTTTATATTAAGATTTAAATATCTTGAAACTTCAATTAAATCAGTACCTCTACTACTTAATCTTCTATCTTTATTATTTAATTCTTTACCTACTACCTCATATGAGTTTAATAAAGACTCATCTATATCACTAGAACAAGTTCCTCTAATCTCTGCAAATAATTGCTTACCATTTCCATTCTGTCTCTTAATACTATAAACAGTGTTATGCGTAAAATAAAACTTTGGAAAAGTCTTACCTATATTCTTAATTCTAACATAATTAGCTTTAAAATACTTTATAAACTTTTCAACATTTTTTCTTAAACCTGTGACTCTTAAATTATATCTACACTCATCTTCTAAATCATTCATACTACTTCTCCCCTTATTCTTAATTTACTTATCATTTTATTATAATTCCATTCCACATAAAATTTAAGTTAAACAATAAATTGCAATAACAAATTGAACTAATTTTATTTTTCCATTTGAACCCTTGAATTTTTAAGCTGCATAGATCTCATCGAGGTACTTTTCAAAAAGCTCCTCTGGAGTTCGGTAGTCTAAGATTTTACGTGGAAGAGTGTTCATCCATTCTTCAATAAACCCTAT
>NZ_VULX01000063.1 GCF_009696465.1 Inconstantimicrobium porci
GCCTCCGTCACCGAAGGCCTATTTGCTATATTCAATTTTAAAAATCAAATGAAAGATTAAGTTCATATTTCTAAAATAAGTAAGAAATATTTCTTCTTTATTTTTTCATACGAAACTTTACACTATCCAAAACTTTATCTATAAGATCAAATACCCCAACTACTAAGCAAAAGCATCCATAGCCGAGTCCGTATTTAATAAGTATAGGTGGTATATCAGATGGTCGTTTTCCTAATACTGCCTTAATGCATTCTATAAAGCAAATAGCTATAAAAAACCATCTACCGCAAAACCTTATATAATATACTGCTGTATTTCCTGCACCATTAATTTTATCTCCTATTTCATCAGCGTAAGCAATTCTTGATGGCGTAATAATGGCTGCTGCAATCATAGCCATTACCCTACCCTTTTTATCATCTTTGTGCAAAAACTCTTTAATAGTGTAAGTTTTCATATTTCCTCCTGAATAAAATCAATAATATTGGTTAGAATTAACAATAGAGGTGATTGATATGTTCACAGTTGCAATGATTGGTTTAGCAACTTCTTATGTTGTTGCTGAAACTGTTAAAACAATAATTGTCTTAAAAAGCTTAAATTAGTTCTATTTTAAAAATTGAAATCATAAACTACGAGTGAAAGTGAAACGAAGCAAGCTTGAACGTAGTAGTCAATAGCCATAGTCTAACCATTCATATATCAATGTTGAATCGGTTGGATTCATGGCTTTTTTCTTTGCTTTCCATATCTGCTTTTATCAATTCCTTAACATATGCGCTTGGACACATTTTTCCTTTTGCATGATCATATAGAATTTTTTCTACTTCTTTAAAGCTAACTACTATCTTCATCCCCATATGCTCCTTCCATAGTCTTCAAATGCTACTGCATTTGCAAAGAAGCTGTTATTGATTATCTCTGCTTGTGGTACTCTCTTCTTGAAAGAGTTATATAAACGTGATGCACCGCCACCTACTAATATAACTTTATTTGTCTTTAAGCTGTATTCAATCCTTATTCTGCTTATAAGATTTTCTATAAACTCCCTGTATACATCTAAGTTGAAATACTGTTGTTCTCCATTTATATATAAACCGCTTCTTAAAATTCTATCAGCATCAGCAGGAAGAAGATCTAATCCAAACTTTGAATTAATATAGTTAACAAAGTCACTTTCTAAACTTAGAATTCCATTTGGTATGCTATAAGGCATTAATGTTTTTCTTCTGTTTCCCTCAAACTGTAATAAACATATATCTGTAGTTCCTCCCCCTATGTCAATTACAATTCCTTCGTAGTCTGCATCAACTGTCATGATTCCTTCAGGAAGAACATCTACGTCCTGCAATATTCCACTTTGCAAAATGCGGTTAATAAGATACTGCTTATCTTCCTTGTATTGCATTAATGGAAGTCCTACAACTGCATTAGTATTTTTATCTAATGTACTTTTCTGTACTGCTGTTTTAAGTAAATAGAGGTAACTCTCTTTATATGCTTTTCTTATCTCAGTATCAAACTGGCCTTCTCCAAGATACTTAACTCTTCCACCAACATTTACTGGATCACTCTTAAGAAGTCCTGACACGTTGGATACTTTTGATATAAAATTGATATCTTTGTATAGTAGTTTCCGATGTCTATTCCTAAAATCATGTTTACTTTTTGCTCCTTTTTTCATCTTTTGTTATATATGTATTAGCGCTTTTCCAGAATTATTCTTAATATTTCAGAAATTTTATAGAAAAAAATAAAAGCCCTACTTACGAGAGCTTTTATATTCCTTCTGAATTAACTGTTTTATATATTTGCTTTTACCCAATAATGTTGAATTTTCTTCTATAAATTTATACAATTCCATTTCCTTTTCATTACCTTCACTAAACGTTAGATCAATATGTTTATATCCCATAATACCCCTCCTATTTAAAATTGTATATTATTTCTAGTTTTTGTCAATTATCTATTTATGAAGTGATTGAATTGAAAGATAAAAGTTATATAAGAATAGATATAGCTGTTTATATAAGCATAGCTACAATAATTGTGTTAATACTACCGATTATTTTTAAGTAAAAAAATAAGGGCAGCATAGAAATTAATCTACACTGCCCATAAAATTTTAATTCTATTTAGAATACATACTTTTATTCTTTAATAAGTGTAATAACAATAGTACTGCAAATATTAAACTTATTACTGACCATATCATTAAATCCTTGAATGTTCCTATATTGGCAAATCCTATTATAGCTCCAATCACATAGAATACTATAGCTGTTATAACTATTCCTTTATTCTGCTTAGATACTAATGATAATATTCCTGCTATGAGCATTGCAAATCCAAGTATTAATCCAGCACTTCCGCTCGCTTCTTTTGAATTCTGAATAGCGTTTCCTATACCTGCAGCACATGACTGAAATTCGACTATTGCAAATAATACAATACTAATTATTCCTACAACTTTTTTCATCATAATACCCCCTATTTTTGAAATTATAATATTTATTTTACATCAATACATTTTTTTGTCAATACTAATTGTATAATGAAATTGAACCAATAAAAAATCCATAGTGATTACCCGTGTTATAATTAAGTTGCGAAACCAAAATAACAAGGAGGATAATCACTATGAATTACCCAAATCATAACACAGAATC
>NZ_VULX01000064.1 GCF_009696465.1 Inconstantimicrobium porci
TTAATTGATAAAGTTTGCGATAAATTGTATAATCTTTTTGTAAAATATTATATTGATTCATAAGAATATTTTACCATAAATCCTATTCTCTTTGAGTTTAGGATTTATTTTTTTGCACGAAAAAAGAGCCGCTACACAACTAATTTCTAATTAGTTGTGCGACAGCCCCTTAATTTACTTTTTAGTGAGGCTATTTATTTTTAAGATAATTATCAACATTTTCTATTTTTATGTTATTAGATACGTTCAGTTCTTTACAACCATTACTGAAATCCTTTTCGCTACTAAATGGACCATAGCATTTATCGTTTTTACAGTTAATTATCCAATAAAAAAATCTACCAACTGGTGGTTCTGTTAGCTTTTTTTCATATGGAATATCTTTATCACCTTTATTTGATATACCATTGTCATATGGGTTTATTTGCTTTATAATTATAAAATTTTCATCCCAACCAATTTTAGATATTTTACTTTCGATAATTATGTCTCGAGTACTCGTATTACATAAAATAATATTACTAGGATTGGCTCTATCTACTTCATATTTATTATTAATAGTATACGAGTAATCATCTCTGCTAGGCATTGGAATTAATTCAGTTGTGTCACATCCTATAAAAATTAAAGATAGAAGTAATGTAAAAAAAATATGTTTTCTTCTCATAGTACCTCCTAAAAATATCCTATTTAAATAAATTATAACTGATATGTTTACAAAACTAAAGATAATTTATCTCTATATATTATCAAGCTTGATAAATATTAAAAATAAAAAGGAGATAATTTTATGTCAGATTTACCAGTTTATGATAAGGATATCAATGATACAATTTGGTTAGGAGGAATAGCTTATTGCAGAAACAAAGGATGGGATATAAGTGCAGATTTTATGTATCATGCAAGATATGGAAATGGACAAAGCTTAACATTCTATAATGATTCAAACGTGATTAAAAAAGTTAGACAATCCAGGGTTTATAAATCAATAATTTCAAGGTGGATTAGCGATTATAAAAAGGGAGATTCAAGACTTTACAGAAAAGAAGGAGCTGAATTTACAGCAGATGATATACCAGATTTATATTATGCTATGCAACATTTTACGATAGAAGGGACATTTAAGAGTAATGGAAATCTTTTTGTGGAAATTTCAGATACGTATGATTTTACAGAATGTTTTAGAGTATTAAAATACGGATTTTCCAAAGGTAACGCAGCAAATGATTATGCTGCTCGATTAGCCTTTAATGGATATTTAAAAAAATTTTTGATATTTATAAAGGGATATGAATGGGCAGGTGAACGTAATAATAAGCCAGCACCATCACAGCCATCTACACCATCGCATTCATCAGCAGGATTTAGTTATCCTAATAACGCAAAATGCGTTAATGATATTCTATATATAAGAGATTCTAATGGAAATCGTATTCCTGATAGATATGTATCTATAGGAGATAACATGACAGTATTAGATGTAGGTTATACAAAGCAACTGGCGTTAGTAGAATATCCTACTCCAAGCGGTGTAAGAAGTGGATACGTTAAAAATGCTACAAACTGTATAAGTTATTATTACCAAGACCAATATTCCAACGGTTCAACTTCTGAAACAGTATATGACCAGAATGGTAGTGTACTAGGTTCATTAGATCCTTGGGAGCATGCAACTCCATTATATAGAAGAAATGGAAGGCTTCATGTTGTTTATTCTACCAATAAGGGTAAAAACACAAAGTCAGGCTATGTTGTCTACAATGGAAAGTTTACTAAGTTCTAATGTATATTACATTTAAAAAATAAAAGTGATTAAGATTATCATACATAAATGAAATCTTAATCATTTTTTTATAATATTTTAACAACGAAAAAAGAGCCAAAACTTAAAAGTATTGATACTGGTATAATATTAACAAATAATCAATGTATACACAGGTGTCAAAACTTAATGTCAAAACATTGTGGGAAAATGAGAGGATTTAATTAAATGATTTATGGATATGCAAGAGTAAGCACAAAAGGACAAGCACATAATGGAAAAAGTTTGGAAAGTCAGGAGAAGCTTCTAAAAGAAAATGTAGCAGAGATTATTTATAAAGATAAATTCAGTGATAACAAATCAGATAGACCAGAATTCAATAAGCTACTTAATACTCTTCAGTATGGAGAGATGTTAATGGTACTAAGCTGGATAGATTTGTGAGAGTATGATGCAGGGAACTGCGCTTGTTGAGGAACTCATTAATAAAGGTATTAAAGTACATATATTAAATATTGGAGTTATGGATAATACGCCTGCTAGCAAACTTATAAGAAACATTTTTTTTAGCTTTGTAGAGTTTGAAAGAGAGATGATAGTAGAGAAATCTCCGTATGGAAATGGTATT
>NZ_VULX01000065.1 GCF_009696465.1 Inconstantimicrobium porci
TATAAATGTCAAGTTAATCATGTAAATTTTTGATCATTTAAGAATGTAGTTTTTTTATTCTTCTTCGAAATTCATATGATCCTTTAAACGATATGAATTTCCAGTAATTGAAACTACGTGTGCATGATGAAGTATTCTATCTAAAATAGCATTAGCAATTATAGGATCTAGAAAAATATCATCCCATGCATTAAAGTTTATATTTGTAGTTAATATTGTGCTTTTATTTTCATATCTTTTATCTATAAGCTGAAAAAATAGTTTGGAATCTTCTTTATCAATAGGAAGATAACCCAATTCGTCTATTATTAGTAATCTATATTTACTAAAATGCTTCAGCCTTGCATCTAATCTATTCTCAAGCTTGGCTCTTTTAAGCTGCTGTAATAAATCATTGCATTTAATAAAATATGTACTGTATCTTCGCTTCGCGGCAGCGATTCCAATAGATGTAGCTAAATGCGTCTTGCCAACTCCACTAGAACCTAAAAATACAATATTCTCATTAGCTTCTAAAAAACGAAATGATATAAAATCAAGTATTTGCTCTTTGTTAATACTTGGTTGAAAATCAAAATCAAAGTCTTTGATTTCTTTATTATGTGGAAAAGCTCCTACTTTAACCATTGCTTTTATCATAGTTGCTTCTTTATAATCTATTTCATAAGCTGTAAGTTTTATTAAAGCATCAACAAATGACAAGTTATTATTTGTTGTAAAATCAATAACCTCATTAAGATGTGTAATCATTTGTTTCATTTTTAAGTATTCTAAATTTTTTACTAATTGATTATATGTACTATTCATTTTTGTATACTTCTCCTATCATATTTAAGTTGTTTTTTGCCATTTTTGCCATCTCATAATCTTTGCAGTTAAAGGTAGAAGAACTAATTTCTAAGTAATGATCCTCATGATAGTTTAATTTTTTAGTTGTTACATCATGAATATTAACCAAATCTGTGTTACAATATATATGTAGTTGGTTATCATATACTTGTAATTTTAGTCTTTTACCTATGTATTCTGGTGGTACAGAATACTGATTTGATTTATATGAAATCATGCTTTGGCGATTGACTTTAACACTAGTAGTGGTAATTTTGTATTGATTTCTTATTTGTTCCGTAGGAAGTGCAAGTAAGAAATCTTTTTCTCTTTTTTGATGCAAAATTGGAATTTTTCCAGTTGCAGTGTGATAAGAACTATTTATCCTATTATTTAAATTCTCAATAAGTCTTACAAGACCTTCATAATCAAGTTGTCCATTATAAGCTCTTATTTCATCAAGCAGCTTCATTGGAGCTTCTACTTTTGCTTTAGTATTCGGCCTTCCTGCTATGCAGGGGCGAACTTTAAAACCATAATCATCAGCAAATTGTTGAAACTTATTATTTACTTTCCCCTTTCTATAGTTTGTTCTAGCTTCATCCATAACAGTTTTCATATTATCTGTTAATAATTCATGAGGAACACCTTCAAATGTCTCAAATGCCTCATTTAGAAATGAAAATAATATTTCTTGAGATTTATCTAAAGAAAGCTTGTAAACTCTAAATCTTGAATAAGAAAGAATAAGAACAAATATATTAACATTTATTGTTTCACCAGTTTTTAATACAAAATTAATGTTTTCTTTCCAATCTAATTGAGCCTGCTGTCCTTTACCAGTTTCATATCGCATTGTAGAATTATTAGATATATGACCTTTTTGCCTTCTTTTAAAATAATCATTAAATTCAGGTTTGCTAGATATGTATCTTCTAAACGAAGATTGTGCACAATCGAGATTATAGTTATCTTTAAGATATTGCCATAAAATTCTCTTGTAGTAGAATATTTGAATAGAATCCTTACTAAGAAGTGATCTTATAATGGGCTCAAATTCATCAATTTTTGATTTCCTTTTTCGACGAGAAGGTTTAGTATATCCATTTAAATATTTCCCTACAGTTCTAGGATCAACTCCAAGCTCTCTAGCAATTTGACTTTTATTTACTTTCAAATTATTTTCCTCCATAAGAATCTTTAATTTAGGAAGATCCTCCAATTTTTTTATTTCTATTTCTTTATAAATATTAGTTTTTATAAGCATAATTACCTCCAAAAATTTATGAAATAATTATAACTTATAAAAACAATTTCATGCATTCTTAAACGATCGTTTATTTACATATTTATTGTAGCATTTATA
>NZ_VULX01000066.1 GCF_009696465.1 Inconstantimicrobium porci
TTTAAGTTGTTGATTGTATGTTCTAATCTGTTCTGAACAGCTCCTAGCTTAGCTCTTTCAGTAGATACTTTTTCAATTGCATTATTAACAGTTGTTATTGTACCTTCTGCAGCCTTTCTAGTTGAAACATTGCTTCCATGAATAGTGAATGTATCTCCATCAACTAACTTAGCTGCTGTTAATCCTAAAGCATCAAATGTTACTTCTTTTCCATCATTTGTCTTTATCTTAGTAGCTGCTGTTATAGTAGCATTATCTAATTCACCTATAAGTTCACCATCTTTAATTACATTCTTTCCTGAGAATTTATAAGTTCCAGTTGCTAATGTTGAATCAGCTTTTGTATTGTTCACTGTCATCTTTCCAGCTTTAACAGTTATAGAAGCACCTTCTTTTAATGAAACCTTTTCTAAACCTGTAGCATCAACAACAACTGCGTCTGCAAGATCTTTTATAGCTCCACCATCAACTTTAGCTACAGCATTTCCCTTTGAGTCAATTATGTTTGTACCCTTTAAAGTATATTCTCCATCTGCCATCTTACCAGCAGCTGCACTTATATCTAAATCTTTAACTACTGTAATTCCACCAGTTAATCCTAAGCTGTTAGCGCTCATTGAACCAATAGATAATCCCATGTTCTGAGTTTCGTTTGCCCCTATTTGGAACTTACCATCAAAGCTACCATCTAATAATTTCTGAGTATTGAATTCAGTTGTTTTTGATATTCTGTTGATTTCTTCGTTTAACTGATCCATTTCAGCCTGGATAGCTTGTCTATCAGTTGCAACGTTTGTATCACTTGAAGACTGAACTGCTAAAGTTCTCATTCTTTGAAGAATTGAGTGAGTTTCATTTAAAGCACCTTCTGCAGTTTGGATTAGTGATATACCATCCTGTGAGTTTCTTGAAGCTTGATCAAGACCATTGATCTGAGCTCTCATCTTTTCAGATATAGCAAGACCTGCAGCATCATCTCCTGCTCTGTTTATTCTAAGACCTGAAGAAAGTTTTTCCATAGCCTTTCCTGCCTGAGTATTGTTAGCTGTCATGTTTCTGTGCGCATTTAACGCATTCATATTGTGGTTAATTATCATTTTTGTTTCCTCCCTGGTTGTTTAAACTACATCCTTGTAATTTTTATCATTTAATTTGTAAAAACTAGTTATTACAGTATTATTTTCGACTATAATTTTATATCCTTAACAAATTTTCTGTTTATTTTATAATTTTATTATATTAATAGTAGAATACGCCTTACTTTGATTTATTGCTAATTATTCCATTAATATTTTAGCAATATTTAATATATGCCAGAATTCAATTTCCTTTATTGATCAAAATTAGTTTATTATGTAATTACGTGTCGTAAATAAGTTCTCAATTAATATTATTTATACTTAATTAACATATTAAATCACTATAGTGCCTATTACCTTCATATTCTTCCGCCTAAAATTTCTATATATTCTCATAGAAATAAATAAAAAAAGAACCATTTCTTTCGAAATGGTTCTTTAATAATTTATTTAATTCTAGAATTATCTTAATAATTGAAGAACGTTTTGTGGCTGTTGGTTAGCTTGAGCAAGCATAGCCTGAGCAGCCTGTTGTAAGATGTTGTTCTTAGAGAAGTTCATCATTTCCTTAGCCATATCAACATCTCTAATTCTAGATTCAGCTGAAGTTAAGTTTTCTGAAGAAGTGTTTAAGTTGTTGATTGTATGTTCTAATCTGTTCTGAACAGCTCCTAGCTTAGCTCTTTCAGTAGATACTTTTTCAATTGCATTATTAACAGTTGTTATTGTACCTTCTGCAGCCTTTCTAGTTGAAACATTGCTTCCATGAATAGTGAATGTATCTCCA
>NZ_VULX01000067.1 GCF_009696465.1 Inconstantimicrobium porci
CTGTCCAATTTCTTGATGTTCCATATGGAGTAAAGCCTATTGGGAAGTCTCTATTACAGTCAACTCCTCCAACTACTGAACATCTTCCTGCCCCGTTGTTAGAGATACCTTCTGATAATCCATCTGGGTTAGCTGCTGGTATTACATATATAGTCCAGTTATTTGTAGAATGATTCTGGAAGTATTCTATGACCTTATTTCCTATTTTGGTTAATTCAATACCGTCTGCTGGCCAATGATTGTTGTGGTCAAGTGTTTTTGTAACACTTTGACCTAATTTTTTTTATATCTTGCTTCGAATGGTGTCAGACCATTATTAAATGAGTGTGGACGTAAGTGGTTGTACCAGACGTATGCAAAATTATCAATATCTGAATTAAGCTCTTTATCATTATGATAATATTTTAGATTTATAAGTTCATTTTTAAGTGTGTTAAAATACCGTTCCATAGGTGCATTATCATATGGATAACCAGCCTTACTCATGCTTTGCTTTATACCGTTACCTTTACAAAAAGTAACGAACTCCTTTGACGTGAATTGAGTTCCTTGATCACTATGAAGCAATATACCACTATGTTTAGTAACATGCTGCGCGGCGAAAGCCTTTTTCACTGTTCTTATGGCTAAATCAGATGTGATTTCTTTGCCATTAAGTGAGGCAACAACGGACCTGTCATGAAGATCTATGATTGAGCAGTTATATCTTTTTTGACCGTTGGTAAGTGTAATATAAGTAAAATCAGTGCACCATTTTTCATTGATTTTGCCTGCTGTAAAATCTTGATTTAAGAGATTAGGAAACTTCTTGTAAGCTTTTCCATGTCTGTAAGAGGGCTTCTTTCTACGAACTATAGAATATAGCTTCAAGTCAGTATTCATGTATTTGTGGACAGTCTGACAGCTTAAATATATATGCTTACGTTCTAAGAATATTTTCATATTTTTATAGCCTAATACACCATTATTTTTTTGATAGATTTCTTCTATTGCAGAATATATAGACCTTTTTTGATTGGTATAAGCTTGTTTCCTTGCCTTTTTGTAGTTATAGTAGGCATTAGGATAGATATTAAATCTTCTAAGCAGCCATCGTACGCCGAAGAGCTGTTTATTATCGTCAATAAATCGATAAACCATCAATCGATTTCCTTCGCAAAGAATGCCGCTGCTTTTTTTAAGAAGTCATTTTCTTTCTGGATTTCCTGAAGCTGTTTCTTAAGTTTCCTATTCTCGGCAAGGTAATCATATTCGCTTTTTAAATCCTGGTTTGTCTGGCATTCGCTGCGGTATTGTTTAACCCAATTTGAAATACTAGCCTTTGATACTTTATATTCATCAGCTAAACTTTTAATTGTTCTCCCTTCAACATGAAGAGCTACTATTTTTCTTTTTGCTTCTTCCTCAAAATGTTGTACCATAATCCATTCCCCTTTTCATAATAAAATTATAATTTATTAGGTACTCATGTTACAACTTTACTTTATCACAACATATCTTTTAAGAAAAACTTCAAAATATAATAAAATAAAAACATTTGACTAATTGTATAATGAAATTGAACCAATAAAAAATCCATAGTGATTACCCGTGTTATAATTAAGTTGCGAAACCAAAATAACAAGGAGGATAATCACTATGAATTACCCAAATCATAACACAGAATC
>NZ_VULX01000068.1 GCF_009696465.1 Inconstantimicrobium porci
AGAACAAAAGTGGCTACGCCACGCTCCCTTCGGGAGATAAATTAAAATTACGCATCAAAACCAGCACTACAGATACTCTGTAATGCTGGTTTTCTGATTGTTAATCTAATTAATATGTATAAGTTTTTCCATATACACCTTTATAATTTTGAGGTCTCATTATTCCGCCACATGCTTCGCATGAGAAACACGGTGGTTCATTAATATTACTCTGATCCATCTCATCAAAGTACTCCACTGCTTCCCTTGGAATATCCTCCTTAACTTTGCATACAGTACACACATATGTAATACAATCATTTTCTTTATTCATTTTTTCACCTCATATTATGTTGATATTGCTTTTATTTTACCATAAATTATACCTTTAAATATCGCATAATTTTCTATTTCTTGTTCCAATTTTTCCTTTATATCATTTTCATATTCTTTCTTTAATTTTTCTCTTACCGATCCAAAATTCTTATAAACAATATCATGAAATTTCATCATACTCCCACACTTTTCACATTGCTTAGGTTGCACGCCGAAGCTGGCTAGTATTCTATACTCCCATTTTCTCAATTTCTTTTTTAAATCAAAAATCCTTTTTTCAAACATTTTTATCAAGTTAACATTTTGTTTATTTCTTGTTGTATAAACTCCAAAATATCTCACCATTTTAAAGTTTTTTTCTGGTATATGTATTATCAATTTTTTTATAAACTCAATGACATGAATTCGTTCTATAATCTCTTTGTTGTCTTCATGTCTACGATATTTATATGTTACATATTGTCCATCATAATTTAATATTCTTGATTCTGCTATTACAGGACGACCTACATACCTTCCAACATATTTCGCTGCTGCTTTAGCCGAAGTTATTTGGTTTTTAGCATGCACATAAAATCCGTTTTTAGTATTTTCATATATCTTATTCTTAAGTTGTTTCATTTTTCTTTTGTATTTGCTTTTATTGATTAACTCATATAATAAAATTTTTTGCCACCTTTTTCTTAGAGCCTCATAGTGAAAATATTTTATATTCTTCCATCCATTATTATTTCCCATGCCACCTTCTGTAACCATCATATGAACATGTGGATTCCATTTAAGATCTCTTCCAAAGGTATGTATGACCGATACTATTCCTGGTGTATAATTTTCCTTTTTATTTTGTTCTTCAAGCCATGACATTACAGCTTTTGCTGCGCATTGCGGAAGCAAACCAAGTAAATATCTTTCTCTTTGGAACACTTCTCGTAATTCCTCGGGAATAGTAAAAACCATATGCCTATGCTTAGTTTTTATTAACTTTGAAAGCATACTTTCCACCCAATTATCTACGTATATCTTTCCACAAGATGTACAAAATCTACTTTTACAAGTAAATCCAACTTTTTTTGAATTTCCGCAAGTAGGACATTTAAATTCTATATATCCGTTATTTATGTCACCACAATTTATTATTTTTTCAACTTCCCTTTTCACTGTTTCTCTCGTTTTATGTCCATATAAATATAAAAATTCATCCCAATTTTCTTTAAATATTTTTGCTATCTTTCCTAAGCTCAAATTAATCACCAAAA
>NZ_VULX01000069.1 GCF_009696465.1 Inconstantimicrobium porci
CGGATTAACCCCTTTATATTGGACAAAATCTATTAAATTCTTCTTTTTTCTCAATATTATATCTTTATGCAAATTTTATCTAGATGCTCTCCAAGATAAAGAGTATAAAATTCCTTTGGTGGCATATAGTTTAAACTTGAATGTAATCTTCTTTCATTGTAAAAAATCATAAATTCATTAACTATTTTATAAGCTTCTGCATATGTTTGAAACTCATTTATTTTAAAGCATTCATCTTCCAAAATCCTATGAAATGACTCAATATGGGCATTTTTATTAGGTGTTTTTACTGGTATCCTCTCATGTTCGATATGTAGCCTAGAACAAGTATCCTCAAATATGTGACTTATGAACTGTGAACCATTATCACTTCTTATAACAGGTTTTGAGCAATTCTCTGCAAATAAATTTCGCTTAATAAGGCAACGCCTTATAAGGACGGCTGCATCTTTTCCTTCACAATGTAATCCCATATGATAATCTATAATACTTCTATCAAAAACATCTATTACATTTAAAGTGTAAAAGAATTTATCCTCACCATGAACATATCCATATTTTATATCAATTTCCCATACTTGATTAGAAGAAGTAACAGTCCTATTAGACGCTAGAACTCTCTTAGTTTTAGGATATATTTTTCTCTGATCTCTAAGAATATTTAATTCTTTACAAAGCCTATAAACCTTTTTGCAGTTGATTATTAAATTATAAGTACGTTTTAAATAATATGTTATTTTTCTGTATCCATAGTATTGAGCATCACCATTTATAGCTTCCATGATATATTCTTTAATTTCATCATCACATATTCTTTTGTTATCTGTTGTAAAAGAATATCCTACTGGCATACGCCCTGCGGGTTTTACTTTATCTTCATCCTTTACTTTGTAATTAATATTATAGTAATATGTCGACCTGCTAAGCTTACATATCTTTAATACTAAGGATATACAATATCCAGCATTTATATATTTTTGTGCTATTTCTATTTTATCTTTAATTGAGGGTTGGCTTTTTTTAATAGATCTTTAAGAATGGCTATTTCTAAGTCTTTTTCTCCTAAAATTTTCTTCAATTTATCATTTTCCTGAGTAATTTCATTTATTTCGTTTTCATTATTTTTTCCCTCAACTAAAGCTTTTCGGCCCGGTTTAACACCTATTTTATCTTTATTTTTAGATTTACTTATCCAATTAAAAATTGTACTAGTAGATATCCCATGTTTTCTTCCTACTAAAGAAACATTTTCAACCTCTTTAACTTCTTGCAATATTTGTTCTTTGAATTCTTCTGAATAACTTCTTCCCTTCATAACTTTCCTCCAATAATTACTATATTTAGTATAACTTATATTAGTCATTATTGTCCAATTAGATATGGGGGCTTAAGAG
>NZ_VULX01000007.1 GCF_009696465.1 Inconstantimicrobium porci
TTTCAACTAGAAAGGCTGCAGAAGGTACAATAACAACTGTTAATAATGCAATTGAAAAAGTATCTACTGAAAGAGCTAAGCTAGGAGCTGTTCAGAACAGATTAGAACATACAATCAACAACTTAAATACTTCATCTGAAAACTTAACTTCAGCTGAATCAAGAGTTAGAGATGTTGATATGGCTAAGGAAATGATGAACTTCTCTAAGAACAACATCCTTAACCAGGCTGCTCAGGCAATGCTTTCTCAAGCTAACCAACAGCCACAAAACGTTCTTCAATTATTAAGATAATTTTAGAATTAAATAAGTTTTTAAAGAACTGCCTGCTTATATGGCAGTTCTTTTTTGTGTGCTGCCAACAAAATTAAATCATATTCAAAAAATACTGGTAAATATAAAGAATGCATAAAAAATATCGAAAAGTATAAAGAATGCATAAAAAATATCGAAAAGTATGTTAGATATAAATGTAATAGATTAATGTATAAATAAAATTAAATGATGTGAGGTTTTATGAGTAATAATAAATTGCAAAAGAAGATTTTGGTTCCTCAATATGTTAGAAAGTTTCAATGTATAGCGGAAAGGTGTGAAGATAGCTGTTGCAAGGGGTGGCGTATTGAGATTGACCGCGCTACATATAAAAAATATAAGAATTTAAAAAGAGGTGAATTGTCTCTAAAAATTGATAAGTATGTTACAAGAAATAGAAATATGCGTACGAGTAACGATAGGTTTGCTAAAATTAAAATGATTAATGGAAAATGCCCTTTTCAAGATGAAAGTAAATTGTGTATGATCCAAAGTGGATTGGGGATAGATGGGTTATCGGTGGTGTGCAAAGTGTACCCAAGAATTATTAATCTGGTTGATGGGTGTTTTGAAAAGTCGTTAACAATGTCTTGCCCTGAAGCTGCTAAATTAGCGCTTCTTAATAAAGAAAAAATGCAATTTGATCAGTATACTGAGGAAATAGATATTGAGTATAATAATAAAAACATAAATACAAGAGAAGTAACTGGGAATGTGCTGGTGAAGTATATGTGGGATTTGAGAATCTTTGCAATATCTGTTTTACAGAATAGAGAATATTCAATTGAGCACAGGCTGATAATTTTGGGGTTATTGTGTGATAAGATTCAGAAAATGACTGATTGCGATAAAAATACGGATGTATTAAAAGTCATTGATCAATATGAAGGATACATAAAAAGTGGTATTTTGGTGGAGCTTATTGATGATATGCCTGTCAATTATACGGTTCAATTTAGATTTCTTAAAGAAATGGTAGATAAAAAACTCCTTATGGGAGTAAGCAGTGAAGAATATATGCAATATTTTGAGGAATTTTTGAGGGGTATTGGCTGCGTAGAAGGAGCAGAAGCTGAACTGGTAATTAATAATTATAAAAAGGCAATTGAAGAACAATATAAACCTTTTATGAAAATGAATTCTCATATATTAGAGAATTATTTGGTGAATTATGTATTTGCAATGGTGTTTCCGTACAGTTCTACTAGAAATCTATTTGATTCATACATGATGATAGTAATAAACTATAGTATGATTAAGATGCTGTTAGCTGGTGTGGCTTTATATAATGATGGTATTACTCCTCAAATAGCTACTGACATTATTCAAAAATTTTCCAAAGTAGTAGAGCATAGTAAAGAGTATCAATATACTATAGAAAGAAATATGTTAGAACATAAATACAATACTATGCCATATATGAGCGTTTTGTTAAAAAATTAAATAGCACAAGTATAAATGATTATTAAATAAATGGATTCGAATTGTTTGAATCCATTTATTTGTGGCAGAAAAATTGAAATTGCATAAATAAATTGATTAAGATATTGTTAAAGTATATAGAATTTATACCGATAAAATATACATGAGCGAATGTTGAATTTTGGGAGTGATAAAATGAGATTAAGTCATAACTTGGCATCTTTAAGTTTATATAGAAAATATAGCAAGGATTTAAAAGATGGATCAGTTGCTTTGGGTAGAATTACTTCGGGACAGAAGATAAATTCTTCAAAGGAAGGTGCTACTAAGATTGGTCAGAGTGAACTTTTAAGAGTTCAGATCAGAGGACTAGAAATGGCAAGAAGAAATACACAGGATGGAGCATCAATGATGCAGACTGTTGATGGGGCAATGGATTCTATTACAACTGCAATAAAGAGAATTAAAGAACTTTCAGTACAGGCGGCTAATGGTACAAATACTGATATAGATAAACAGTCAATACAGGAAGAAATAGATGCTATGAAGGCTCATATTAATACAACTGCCAAGAATACTGAATTTAATGGCGTAAAACTGCTTGATGATAAGTATTGTGATTCTATAGATAATCCATCTTATTATGATATGATGTCTGGAGCAAACGTTGGCGAAAATATCAAGATTCCAATGTATAAAGTTAATACTAGTACATTAACAGGAAAAGATGGCACACCTTTAGATAAAATAGATGTTATGGGGAGTCCTGAACAGTTACAGAAGAATCTAGACATAGCTGATGGAGCTCTCACTAAAGCGTTGCAGATTAGAAGTAAATATGGTGCGCTGCAACAGAGATTTGAAAGTGTTTCTGGGAATAATGAAGAATTTTCGGCAATATTACAAAATGCAGAAAGTTCTATAAGAGATGCTGATCTAGCTGAAGAAATGCTTAATTACTCTAAAAACGATATACTTATAAATGCTTCGATAGCAATGATGACACAGAGCAACAACTTACCGCAAGATGCACTAAAAATTTTAGAGAGAGTTAAATAAATATATACTTAAATTAAAAAACATGATATAATGTATTTATAAAAATCGAATAGGCAAAGTTAGAGAAATCTAATGGCGCAAAGCTATAGGGACTAAAGTGATAAACCATGTCAGCCAGTTACACAAATATGTTTTTTATAATGACATTATTTGATAATGTGGCTGCTCTGTATGAGCAGCTTTTTTACATTTATTTAATAAAACTTTAATAATTGAGAATATTCTAGCAAATTATGTGATAACTGTGGGAAAAACACATAATAATGTACTACTGTCGAAAAATGCGATATATTTAATACAAGAAATATGTTGGACAGTGTCGAAAATGTTTTTGGTTTTACTTTATTAATAAATGCATAATATTGACACATTATGGCATTAAGTGTAATGAGTTATTTTGGTTGTTTACTGTCTCGAAAAGAGGCAGTTTTTTTATTATATTATAGTTTTCGTTGCAGTTTTTGTAAAAACTTGCATGAAAAAAGTTCGAAAATATACAAAAAAGTTCCTAAATGTATTATAATAGAAATATGATTAAAATTTTATAATTATGCCTAAATCATTAAAGATATAGAAATTAAAGCTGTTACGGAGGTATATATGGGTATAGATAGAATCAATTCACAAGATTATACTTACAATTTGATAAAAAAAGGACTTAATGTAGCAAATTTAAGAGGACAAGTTATAGCTCATAACATGGCAAATATAAATACAAAAAACTTTAAAAGATCTAGTGTTTCTTTTGAAGATACATTAAAAGATGTAAGTAGCGAAATTGAGAATAAGGGTTATGTTGATGGTGCATCAAAGCTTGATTATGGACAAACTAAAGTGGTTCAAGATAATTCAACAAGCATGAGATCAGATGGAAACAATGTTGATCTTGAAGTTGAAAAAACAAATCAGGCAGCGAATACATTGATGTATAATGCGCTGATAACACAGGCTAATAATCAAATTAAAATGACACAGATGGTTATTAACGGAGGTAGATAGAAGTGAGTGGTTTATTTAGTGGAATGAGAATAAGTGCAAGTGGTCTTTCTGCTGAAAGACTTAGAATGGATACAATTACTTCAAACATAGCTAATGCAAGTACTAATGGATATGTTAGAAAAGTGGCTTCGTTTCAGCAGAATCTTACTGAGGCAGGAAAACTTAATGGAGTAAAGGCTGTTGCGATTAAAGAGGATAAAACTGATTTGAGAAAGCAATATGACCCTACTAACCCTGATGCAGATGAAGATGGTTATGTTACAGTGTCAAATGTGAATGTCCTTAATGAAATGGCAGATATGATTGCAGCTACAAGGTCATATGAGGCAAATGTAGATACATTAGATGCTCAGAAAAGCATGTTTAGTAAAACTTTAGAATTAGGAAAGTAGGAATGAATAAAAAATGATAGTTAATAGATTTGTACCAAGTTCTGAAATATTTAGTGCAATAAATACAAATAAGAATACAGAGCAAGTTGCTCAAAGCAATAGCTTTGGCCAGACATTAAAATCAAAACTTGATGATGTAAATGACAAAATAATTGATTCCAATACACTTACTAATAAGATGATATCTGGTGATGAAAATGTCAGCATAAATGATGTTATTCTTTCAACAGAAGAAGCTAAGATGTCTTTACAATTAGCTGTTCAGGTTAGAAACAAATTAGTTGAAGCCTACCAGGAAATATCTAAAATTCAGTTATAATTAAGGGGGCTTTTTAATGGACAAGCTTAAGGAAAAGATGAAAGCTATTTGGGATAAAGTAAAAGCGTTAAAAAAACCAGTGAAAATAGTTTTAATAGTAGCTATATCTGCTTTAATAATAGGAATAGTTTCACTTATTATCAGTAGCAGTAAGAATAAGTATAGTGTGTTATTTTCAAATCTTGAAGACAAAGATGCACAGACTGTAGTTTCAAAATTAAAGTCTGACAAGATAGATTATAAAGTTGAAGGAAATAAAATACTTGTTCCGACATCGTCTGTAAGCGAATTGAGACTTCAGTTGGCTCCTGAAATTACAGGTGGAAGCAGTGGATATGAGCTTATGGATTCACAAAGTTCATTTGGTATGACAGATGAAGAATTTAAAATTAAAAAGCAGAGAATGCTTGAAGGTGAACTTGAAAAGTCAATAAAGAGTTTTTCGGAAGTTGAAACAGCAAGAGTACATATTACAGAAGCTAATGATTCTGTCTTTGTTACAGATAAAACTCCTGGTAAAGCAGCAGTAACAATAAAACTTAAGGATGGTAAGGAACTTACTAAAAATCAAGTTAAGTCAATAATGTCTTTAGTGTCAGGGGCAACTAAGAATATTCCAAAATCTAATGTTGAAGTTGTTGATGATAAGATGAAGCTGTTATCACAAGGATTATATACTGAGAATAGCGATGGAACATCAACAGCAGAAGTAGCAGATTCTGAATCGGTTGATAAGCAGAGAGTGCTTGAAACAAACTACGAAAGTAAACTTGAAAAGAGCATTAATGAACTATTAGAACCTGTTTTAGGAAAAGATAAGATAAAAGCAAAAGTGAATGTTGATCTTGATTTCGATTCTACGCAGAAAACTGTAGTGACTCCTGATCCTAATAAAGTAATTAAGAGTCAGAAAACAATAAGAGATAAGAATAATGCTGGAACAACATCTACAACAGAAAGTCCAGTAGACAATAATATGAGCAATACTATTAATGATACGAATGCTAATAATGGAAATTCGCAAAGAGATGAACAGGATACGCAATATGAAGTAGGAAAGACAGAAATTAAGACAATAAGTGCACCAGGTGAAGTCAAGAGAGTGACAGCATCAGTAGTTGTTGATGGAACACTTGATCAGACAACAACACAGGCAATACAGGATTTAGTATCTTCTGCAATTGGATATAAGCAGGAAAGAGGAGATCAGATAAGCGTTGCTGGTATGGCATTTGATCAGTCTGCGAAGGAAGAACTTAAAAAGCAGGTTGAACAGATGAATGCAGACGAAGAGAAGGCTAAGAAGACTAGACTTTACACAATCCTTGGAATAGTAGGAGCGGTTTTATTAATCTTAATTATAGGAACAGTAATATTCCTTGTTAAGAAAAATAAAAACGAAGAAGATGAATACGAAGAGGAAATGGAAAGTACTATAGATACAGTAATAGGTGATGATTTGGAAAAGGAAAAAGCTAAGTTCAAATCAATTGATTTTGATAATGACACAGAAGAAAGTCATGTTGAAGAAGAAATTAAAAAGTATGCCAAAGAGAAACCAGATCAGGTTGTCGATGTAATTAAGTCTTGGTTAAATGAAAGTGAGAGGTGATAAATAACTATGCCTAAGGATAATAAAAAATTAACTGGAGTGCAGAAGGCAGCTTTATTATTTATTACTCTAGGGCCAGAAGCATCTGCTCCTATATTAAAGAAACTTCCTGAAAATGAAATACAGAAGATTACTTATGAAATAGCTAATATTTCATCAGTAAGTTCAGAAGAAAGAAAATCTATTCTTGATGAATTCCTTGTTATAAACCAGGCAAGGGATTACATCAAGGAAGGTGGACTTGATTATGCAAAGGTACTTTTAGGAAAAGCATTAGGCAAGCAGAAGGCTGATGAGATACTTGAAAAAGTAACAGAAGCTACTCAGCAGTATAGACCTTTTTCTATAGCAAGAAAGGCAGATGCGCATCAATTATTAAATGTAATATCTAATGAGCACCCTCAGACTATAGCACTTATATTATGCTATTTACAGCCAGATAAGGCTGCACAGGTAATAGCTGAATTTCCAGAAGACCTGCAAAGTGATGTGGCATATAGACTTGCAACAATGAGCAATACATCACCAATGGTAATTAAGGAAATAGAGAAAGTACTTGAAGAAAAACTTTCAAGCGTTGTCAGAACAGAAACTACTGAAATTGGGGGAGTTGAAACGCTTGTTGGAATACTCAACCAAGTTGATAGAACTACTGAAAAGAACATTACTGAAGGTCTTGAAAGAGAAGATGCTGAACTTGCAGATAAAGTTAAGAGTTCAATGTTCGTATTTGAAGATATCATTCTTCTTGATGATGTATCTATTCAGAGAATTCTTAGAGAAGTGGAAACTAAAGACTTATCACTTGCTCTTAAGGGATGTTCAGAAGAAGTTGCAAATTGCGTATTTAGAAATCAATCTAAGAGAGCTGCAGCTTCATTAAAAGAAGATATGGAATTCCTTGGACCAGTAAGAATGATGGATGTAGAAAAGGCTCAGCAGATGATTGTAGGTATAATCAGAAGATTAGACGATGCTGGTGAAATCATAATTTCAAGAGGTGGAGAAGATGCAATCATCGTATAGTGTTATAAAAAGTAACAGTGTTCTTCAAGGTGAAGAAAAAACCATTATGACACAATATAATAGAAAGATTGACTTTGAAGATGCAGATGAGGTATTACAACAGGATATGGAAAGTACTCCTGAAGTAATAGCTAGATATAGACAGATGGGTGAGGATATAGTCAATGATGCTAAAGTACAAAGAGACAGTATTATAAATGCAGCTAATATAAATGCAGTCCAGATAGAAAAAGATGCTTATGAAAAGGGCTATTCACAAGGTAAACAGAATGGCTATGAAGATGGATATAAAGAAGCATATGATAAGAATATTGAGGCGGCCAAAGCACAGGCAGCTGACATAGTCAGTCAAGCAATGAACATACTTAATAATGCTAATAATGATTATGAGGAATATTTAAAAGAAAAAACACAGGAAATAATTCATTTATCAATAAAAATAGCAGAAGCAGTGCTTAAAACTAAGCTTGAAGTTCCAGATGGAATTAGTGACATGGTAAGGAAGGCTATAGAAGGTGCAGAAAATACTAAAACATTTATTATCAGATGCAATGAAGTTCATGTTGATGAATTAAAAGCTAAAGTTGATAAGTGGAAAGTTATATATGCTATTGAAGGAAATATTTTTGTAATTGGTGATGAAACTATTTCTCCAGGCAATGCTGTAATCGAAAGAGATAACGGCAGAACAGAAGTTGGTATACAGACAGGATTAGACAAGATTAAAGAAGCAATATTGTAGTGGTGGTATTATGATAAATATTGATTATTCAAAATTGGAAAAGAAGATCAGTGAAACTAATACAGTTTTTACTGAAGGAAAAGTTACAAAAGTTATAGGGTTGACAATTGAAGCAGAAGGTATCAAATCTTTTGTAGGTGAATTGTGTACTATATATAATGAAATGAATAATTCAATAAAATGTGAGGTTGTAGGATTTAGAGATAACGCTGTACTTCTTATGCCACTTGGTGAACTTGTAGGTATATCTCCAGGATGCAGAGTTGTTCCTGAAAACAAGCCACTTAGCGTAAGATGCAGCGATGAACTTCTTGGTAAAATCATTGATGGTCTTGGCAATCCTCTAGATGGAAGTAAAATTCAGTTTGGCGAAGATTATAATCTTGACAATGATCCACCTGATCCTATGAAGAGAAAGAGAATTAAGGAAATCATGCCTACAGGCTTAAGAGCAATAGATGCATTCTTAACATGTGGTGAAGGGCAGAGACTTGGTATATTTGCTGGTAGTGGTGTTGGTAAGAGTACAACTTTAGGTATGATTGCCAGAGAAGCAAAAGCTGATGTTAATGTAATTTCGCTGATTGGAGAAAGAGGAAGAGAAGTACTTGACTTCATAGAAAAAGATCTTGGACCTGAAGGGATGAAAAGGTCAGTAGTTGTTTGCGCAACATCTGATAAGCCTGCACTTATTAGGCTCAAGGGAGCACTTACTGCAACTGCTATAGCAGAGTACTTCAGAGACCAGGGCAAGAAAGTAATTCTTATGATGGACTCAGTTACAAGATTTGCAATGGCTCAGAGAGAAATTGGACTTGCAATAGGAGAACCTCCTGCAACAAAGGGATACACTCCTTCAGTTTTTGCAAAGCTACCAAGACTTTTGGAGAGATCAGGAACATCTGAAAAAGGTTCTATAACAGCATTTTATACAGTACTTGTTGATGGTGATGATTTTAATGAACCAATTGCAGATGCGGTAAGAGGTATACTTGATGGACATATAGTCCTTTCAAGAGCGTTGGCTCATAAGAATCACTATCCTGCAATTGATGTTTTAAACTCAGTATCAAGACTTATGCCAAGCATAGCACCAGAGGAACATAAGAATGCAGCATCAGAAGCAAGAGATCTTTTAGCAACATATAAAGAGTCAGAAGATCTTATTAATATCGGTGCTTATGCAAAAGGAAGTAATAAGAAAATAGATAAAGCAATTAACTTCAATGATTCTCTTAATAACTTCTTAAAGCAGAAAATTGACGAAAAGGCACCATACGAAAAGACCATTGAAACTTTGACTAGCATGTTTAGGTGATAAATTATGGCTAATAGATTTAAATTTGATTTGCAGAAAGTCCTTGAAATAAGGGAAGATAAAGAAAAAGAAAGCGTAAGGCTTTTTAAAGACAGTCAGGAGGCTGTCATCAATGCAGAAAGTGAATTGAGAAATCTTAATGAAAAATATGATGAGTACAAGATTATAAGAAAAAATGAAAGTGCTGCTTTTCAGAAGATTAAAAGAAATTATATTAATTCATTAGCAGGAGTCATTAAACAGAAGGAAAAAGAACTTTTAGTTAAAAAAAATGACCTTGAAAGAAGAAGAAGAGATCTTCTTGAAAAACAGAAAGAAAAGAAGACAGTCGAAATTATCAAGAATAAAAGATATGATCAGTTTATTAAGGAAGAAAACAGAAAAGAGCAGGTAGTCCTAGATGAGCTTGCACTTTATTCATACTTTAAGAAAGAATAAAATGGATTATTGAAAGGAGGTGAATAATATGAACATGAACAGTATAAATACTTCAGATGTATCTATAAAAGATTCTTCAGTAAAATCATCTGTAAAGAACGATTCAAAATCAGATTCTTTATCAAAAAGCTTCAGCAACGTTTTACAAAATACTTCTATGCAGAATAACACAAAAGCTGCAAATACTAAAGATCTAAAAAGAGACAGCAAATCATATGTGAAAAATAATACTAAGACTGTTGATAAGGAAAGTACAGATGATGTAAAGAAGATGACTACAGATTCAAAGGGAAGTGTCTCTAAAGAAGATGGTAGTAAAAGCATGAAGATTGACAAAACTGCTGTTAAGAACGAAAAAATGTCTGATAAGGATAAAAAAGTAGTCGATGATGCAGTAAAAGAAATAATATCACTGCTTTCAAGTCTATTAAATACAAGCGATATCAAGCAGACTTTAAATATTGAAACTACTGATTCAGAAACAGATAATAATCAATTATTATGTTTGATTTCAGGAGAGCAGAAAAATTCTTTAAAGAACCTTATAATGAGTCTAATAAAGAATGGTTCTGATAGTAAGGAAAATCATGAATCGTTAAAGCTATTAATGGTAGATAATAAAGATATTGCAAGCCTTATACAGTCAAATGATAAAACTGGTATTATTGATATATTAATTAAGGCAGTATCTGAAAGTCTTAATAATACATTGTCTGATAACAACAGTAAGGCTGTTATAGATGAAAATATCTTAAATGATTTTAAGAATCTACTAAATGAAATTAAAGCTTCTTCACAAGCTGAAACAAAAGAAAAGATTGAACAGATTTTAAGTAGAATTGCAGATAAAGTTGGAATTCTCGAAGCTATTAAAGAAAAGCTATCTCAGAAGGCTGACAATCATTTAGAGATGTCTGCTCATCTTGATAAAGTAAAAGAAGCTGTAGTAGAATCTAGGCAGCTTGATAAAGTAAAAGAAGCTGTAGTAGAATCTAGGCAGCAAATTAGTGCAAAACATGAAGCTGCATCAGATAATAATTCATCAGCTGATTATCAGGATAATAGTAATGACAGCGAGATATTAAACAAGCTTTTAGATAATAAGACAGATGATAAGTTATCAGCAATTGCTAATAGAGTTACTGGAGATTTCAAACAGGTTTCACACTTAGTAAAAGTACAGGAAGCGCCATCAATAAATAGAGCAACAATTAACGAAGATATAATAAAGTCAGTTAAGTTTATGCAGAACAACAGCATCAAAGAATTAACTGTTAAAGTTAATCCAGGAACTTTAGGCGAAATAACAATAAGAATGGTTGCTGAAGGAGATACTCTAAAGGCAAATATTCATACTGCAAATAAAGAAACTTATAATCTGATTAATTCCCAGGAAATAAAAAATGTCTTAAATACTGAAAATATTAAGGTAACTGAAGTTAATATATCATTATATAACGAAGATACTACTTTCTTCAGGGAAAATGGTGATTTCAGTGGAGAGTTGTCAAAACAGAATAATAAGCATGGCAACAGAGAAAATGATAATTATAATAATGGAATGTATGCTTCAGATGATGATGAAACTCAGGAAGATGAAAAGCCAGGAATAGCAAGATTAAATATATTTGTTTAAAAGAAAGGAGATAATATGTCAACATTAGCAGAGATTTATAATAATCAAAAATCTAGCGATGTGTCTCGAACTGATAGAGGTACAAAGATAGTTAAAGCAGGATCAGATATGGATAAGAATGCTTTCTTAAAGATATTATCAGCACAGCTTTGTAATCAGGATCCAACTCAGAATGTAGACTCAACTCAGTATGTTACTCAGCTTGCACAGTTTACTACAATGGAACAACTTCACAATCTTAACTCAACAATGACAGATCAGGCACATTACTCATTAGTTGGTAAGGGATGTACAGTGAGGGCTACAGATTCAAATGGAATACCTTATACTGGAATCATTCAGTCAATAAGCAAATCAGGTACCACTACAAATATTCACATGATAGTAAATGAAAATAATGAAAATATAGAAAAGACATTTGATATCTCAGATATTATTTCTGTAGTAACAGTCCCAGACTACTCATTATCAGGAATAACAAGTATAAATGGAAATACTTCATTCTTACTTGGAACTTCATTTATCGGAAAGAATGTTGAACTTAGCGATAAAGATAGCAGCAATAACTATCTTACTGGAAATGTTTTAGGAGTAATCAAAGAAAATGGAGTAATAAAGGCTAGAGTTAAACTTGATTCAACTAAAGAGATAATATCAGTTACTATGGATAAGATAACTAAAGTTGGAGATTTTGATGGAAAAAATAGCAGTACTTCAGAAAGTAAAGAAGAAAGTTAGTAAGTACTATGAGTTACAGGATAATTAATGGACAAGTTTATGCTGTAAATAACTACGGAGTTACTACTACACAAAAAAAAATTCATCAAAATCAAAATGCAGGAAGTTCTTTCAGTGATGTATTAAACAAGAAAATTGGAAAACAGAATGCAGGTTATACTATATCAAATCATGCTGCACAAAGACTTAACGGAGTAGAGTTTACAAAGGAAGATTTTAATTCTATACAAAGTGGGTTGAATAAAGCAAGAATGAAGGGGTCAAAAAATACATTAATGCTTTATAAAGATATGGCAATTGTAGCCAGTGTAGAAAACAATACGATAATAACAGCTGTGGATAAAGACAGGGCAAAAGAAAATGTATTTACAAACATTGATAGTGTTGTAATACTGTAAAAACTAAAAGAGCCGGACCTAATTTTAGGAAGCTCTAGGTTCTGTGGAATGACAGAAACAGAACAATTTAAAAAATGGAGGTCAATATATTATGTTAAGATCAATGTATTCAGGTATTTCAGGAATGAAAGCCAATCAGACTAAACTAGATGTTATAGGTAATAATATTTCAAATGTTGGAACAACAGCATTTAAGGCTTCAACAGCTAAGTTTAAAGATATGTTATCTCAGAATATAAATGGTGCTACAGCACCAACATCATCACAAGGTGGTAGAAATGCTTCTCAGGTTGGACTTGGTGTTCAGCTTTCAAGTATAGATACTATAATGACACAGGGAAATCTTCAGACAACAAACAGATCACTTGATGTTGCTATTGATGATGGTTGTGGTAATCAGTTTCTTATGGTAAGCAAAGGACCAGAAATACATAAAGATACTACACTAGAAGTAAGTCATAAGGCTGGTTCTCATGGAATATCAGATCAGTCATTATCAAGCTCAGGTTCAGAAATTATGTACACTAGAGACGGTAGTTTTATATTAGATAGAGATGGAAATCTCCTTACATCAGATGGATACAGAGTGCTTGGATACTCATTAACTAATGATGATAATACACAGTTACCAACAGGATCATCTTCAGCAACTGTAAGTGCTGCTGGTATGGACTTCAGATTTGGACCAGGTTCTCAGCTTAATGGATACAAAGTGGTGCTTGGAAATATTGGTAAAGGTACTGCTACTGATGCAACAATAGATAAAGCAGAAAAGAAGATAATAATCCATGGAGATTTTTCTAGTGATTCATCATTAAAGCCTGAACAACTAACAGCTGCAATCAACAAACAACTATCTGCAGCAGGAATTTCTCAGAGAGTTGATGTTTCAGGAGACGTTCCAAGATATGAAGGACTTGCTACTGAAAGTATAAGTGGTGGATCAAATGCAACAGCACCTAATTCAATAAGTATAATGGGTGTACCATTTAAGTTCTCTGAAGGAAGTGAGCTTAATGATTATACAATTCAAATAGGAAAGATTAATGATAGCAGAACTACTGCTAAAGTTGATAAAAACGAAAAAACAATTACTATCAATGGTAACTTTGTTGAAGCAGGGGCTACTACTGCAGATAATTTACAAGATGCAGTAAATGCAGCATTAAGAAGTGAAGGTATAAAGCAGACTGTAAAATGTACTGGGATAGTATCTAAAATTTCTGGTCTATCAGCTACAGCTAATACTTCAGGAACAAATTATGCTGAACCAAAAGAGGCAACTGGAGCTAATGACTTTAAAGTAACATTTAGTAAAGTAGCTGGTGGAGAAAAGGGAGCTGTATTAAATGGATATTCAATATCATTTGCTGTAGATAGTACTGTAACAGATGCCGATAATTTCACAGTTTCTGTAAATAAGCAGTCTAAGACAATTCAGATAAAAGCTAAAGATGCTACTATAGATGAAGGAAAATTAGCTCAGGTAATCAATGATAAATTAGGAGAAGACATCACAAGTCATGTTAAGATAGATACTATTACTATTCCTAAGGATGGTTCTGTTACTCCTCCAAAGCTTACAAACAGTTCTGTGAAGGTAGCAGACGGAGTAAACTTATCAGCTCCTGATACAGTATCAGTTGGTGGAATTGGTTTATCATTCCCTAAGGGTACAATGTATAACGGTGTAGAAGTACAGATAGTAGATATTGACTCAAAGACAATAGACGCAGAAATAGTACCAACAGGTACAAAACCTAATGCAAAGGTAAGCAAGATAATGATCAAAGGAAACTTTAAGGATCAGGATGTTGATATTGATGTTCTTCAACAGAAAATTAATGATAGAATTAAGGAGAAAGCTAATGATTTAGATCTTCATCTTTTAAGCAATGGTGAATTAGCAGATGCTGATAAGATAAATTTATCAGGTTCTGCGAAACCAATATCAGGACTTTCTTCTTCAGCTATAATGGGGGGACAGGATAATGCAACTCCAGTGGCTGCAGGATCAGTTTTGGGTATGAGTTTTAAATTTTCAGAAGGTTCTGCTTTAAATGGCTATACTATTAAAGTAGGTAATATAAGTGCTGGAACTCAGACATCTGCAGATGTTGATACAACAGGTAAGACAATAACAATAAACGGAGATTTTGTTACAGCAGGAAGAGTTACACTTAATGGTGTTAAGAGTGCAATAAACCTTGCATTACAAAACAAAGGAATAGACCAGACAGTTAAGGAAGTAACAGGTAACATAACTCAGATGAATAACGTTGAAAGTATTTCAACTACTGGCGGTACTCCAATTCAAAGTATTAACGAAAATGGAACTATATCATTTGTTAATGGGGCACTTGATGTAAGAGCTTATGATGGAAACCTTAAGACATTAAAGATTCCAGATTCAGTAGTAGATCCTGCAACTGGTGAAACATTAAAAGTTCAGTCTTTTACAATAGAAAAATCAGGAGTTATCAAGTGTAAACTTGAAGGTGGTGCAACTGCAGCAGTTGGACAGATTGCTCTTGCAAGCTTTAAGAATGCAGAAGGTCTTACTAAAAATGGAAACAACTTATACAGTCAGTCAGCTAACTCAGGTGCAGCTATAATTAAAGCTGGTATAGGAACTGCTGGTGACGATAACTCTGGTGCTTTTGGTAACATTGAACAGAGTATGCTTGAAGTTTCAAATGTTGATCTTGCTGAACAGTTCACTGAAATGATTACGACAACAAGATCATTCCAGGCAAGTAGTAAGATGATTAATACAGGTGATGAAATCCTACAGGATATAATCAACCTTAAGAGATAATTAATTTAATATTAGGACCAATAATTGCAATGATCATTGAAATCTGATCATTGTACATGACGGTCCTATGTTATATAGAGCTATTCAACTCCATTATATGGTTGTGGTTGTATATAACATTAAGATATTAATAATAAATAATAACTGATGTTAGAACAAAAGAATTATGAAGATTTAATTGTACAGATATAGGAGGAGTAATATGATTGAGGTTACAGGGCTTGACAATAAAGAGTTTGTACTAAATGCTGAACATATTGAGAAGATAGAGGAGGTACCAGAAACCGTCATAACTCTGGTAAATAATAAAAAATATTTAGTGCTTGAAACAGCAGATGAAGTAGTTAGAAAAGTAATTCAATATAAAAATAAAATTTATACAATGAAGTTATAGGTGGTGGATACAATGAAAAAAACAGATTCGTTAACTTTTATAGGTATAGTAGTCGGTCTTGGGTTGATGGGGAATGCCATGATGGGAGGACAAGGCCTTAAGATCTTTTTTGATATTCCATCAATCTTTATTACAGTAGGTGGATCTTTTGCTGCTTTACTTATTACATATAGTATTGATGATATTAAAGTAATGGGAAAAGCATTATCAAAATCATTTAATTTATCTGCAGATTCAGGAAAAGATATAGTTTTAAAGTTTGGTGAAATATCTAAAAAAGCAAGAAGAGAGGGACTTTTATCATTGGAAGATGATATAAATCAAATAGATGATGCTTTTTTGAAAAAAGGACTTCAAATGGTTGTTGATGGTATAGAACCTGAAACAATACGAGAAATATTAGAACTTGAAATTGATGAAACTGAAGCACGTCATAGTGCTGCATCTAATATGTTTAAGACATGGGGCGCATATGCGCCTGGTTTTGGTATGATTGGTACACTTATAGGGCTTATACAGATGCTTTCAGCAGATATGTCTGATGCAGCAACAATAGCATCAGGTATGTCAAAAGCACTTATTACTACATTTTATGGATCACTTATGGCGAATTTCATGCTTAATCCTTTTGCACAGAACTTATCAATTAAGAGTGAGAAAGAGTCAAATATAAGACAAATGATGCTGGAAGGTATATTAGCTGTTCAATCAGGTGTAAATCCTAGAATAGTTGAAGAAAAACTTATGACTTATTTATCACCAAAAGAGAGATTAGAAATACAAAGTTCAAATGCTAGTGGTGAAGGAGTGAGTCAGAATGCCTAGGAGAAAGAAAAAAGATAGTGGCGATGAACTTCGTGGAGATGAGTGGCTAGGTACATATTCAGACTGTGTTACTTTATTATTAACATTCTTCATTCTTCTTTATACAACTGCCAGCACTGATACTTCAAAGTTAAAAGCTTTAAGTAGGGCGATGCAGAATGTATTTTCTGGTAATGACGCTAATTCTATATTAGAAGATAATCTTTATAGCGGCAAAGTGCCAATAGTTGGAGAAGATGGGGATTCAACTGAGGCTGAAACAGTAAATGCTAAAGATCAGATGTATGAAAAAGTAACTAAGTTTGTAAAGGAAAATTCATTAGCAAATGATGTTGATGTTAAGAAAGATGCAAGAGGAGTATCACTTCTATTAAAAGATACTATACTATTTGAATCAGGCAAAGCAGACCTTCTGCCAGACTCAATACCTATTTTGAACCAGATATCTTCCTTAATAAGCACTATGCCTAATAAAATCATTATAGAAGGGCATACAGATAATCTTCCAATTAATACTTATAAATTCGAAAATAACTGGTATCTTTCTTCATTTAGAGCGACTAATGTGCTTAGATATTTTGTGGAAACAAAGGGGCTTACTCCTAACAGATTCTCATCTGAGGGATGTGGAGAGTATAGGCCATTAGTACCTAATAATTCACCTGAAAACAGAGCTAAAAATAGAAGAGTAAATATTCTTATACTAACAAGTAATGAGGAGTGATAATATGGCAAAGAAAGAAAACAATGCAGAAAAATCTAGTGGTGGAAATAGTAAAAATCTTATAATTATTATCTTAGTTGTAATAATAGTTGCTTTAGGAGCAGGTGGTGGAGTATATATATTAACTCAGAAAAAGGCTCCAGCTACTGCTGTAGAAAAGGAAGTAAAAAATATTGCATATTTTGATTTAGGAGAATATTTATTAAATCTTAAAGGAGATACTAAAGTAAACAAGTATTTAAAGACTACAGTTAACATCAGTTATGATGGAGATAATAAAGATCTTGTAACAGAATTAGAAAGCCAGAAACCAGCAATAAGAGGGGTAGGGCTTGAATTCTTACAATCTAAATCTTCTGAGGATTTCATACCAGCGTCTAAGTCTAGTGGTGAACATAATATTGATGTTACTAAAAAGGCTCTTATAACTGAGTTAAATAAGAAAATAACTAAGGGTAGGATAATTGATGTATATTTCCAAGATTTAATTATTCAATAGAGGAAAGATAATGTTTTACTTAGTATTGAAATTTACGTTTTCGTTAATAGTAATCCTTCTGATGATTTATATTCTTGCTAAGCTTGCAAATAAACAAAAAGGTACTCTTGGAGCTGGTAAGCAGATAAAGGTGCTTGATAGAACTCAGATTTCAAAGGATAGTTATATTGTTATCGTAAAAATTAGAAATAAGGGATATGTGATTTCATATGCTGCTGGAAAGTCAGATATTATTGATGAGCTTTCTGAAGATGATATATGTGCAATAGAGCAGGATATTGAAAATGCAAGACAGGAAATGCTAAATAAATATAATGATGCAGCTAATCTAATAATGAAAAAGCTGCATCTAAAAAAATAAAGGAAAGATATTTATGAAGAAAAAATGGAGAGTGTTGATATTAACACTACTGATTGTTGTTTCGGCAGGAGTAGTTTTTACTGTAATGACCAAGACGGCAAGTGCAGCGCCAACAACAGGTAGCAGCTCAACGTCAGTGCTGCCCAATGTAAATATTTCAGTAGATGGTAAACAGGCCACAGCAAAAGATTATGTTTCAGATATAAAACTACTTATATTGATGACTATTCTTACTTTACTACCATCTTTTCTGATAATGATGACATCATTTACGAGAATAGTAGTAACGTTTTCGTTTTTGAAAAGTGCAATTGGTGCACAACAGGCTATACCAAATCAGATACTTATAGGTTTGGCGTTATTTTTAACAATATTCATAATGAAGCCTGTTTATACTGAAATTAATACTAATGCTTTTCAGCCTTATATGGAAAGCAAGATATCACAAGAAGAAGCTATAGAAAGAGGTAGCAAGCCATTAAGAACCTTTATGCTTAAGCAGACAAGGGAAAAAGATCTTAAGCTATTTCTTGAAGCAGGAAAGTATGACCAGAGCAAGTTAACAAAAGATAATATACCAATGAGTGTTGTTGTACCAGCTTTTGCGATAAGTGAATTGAAAACAGCATTTGAGATAGGTTTTTTGATTTACTTACCATTTCTTGTTATAGATATGGTTGTGGCGAGTGTACTTATGTCAATGGGGATGTTTATGTTACCTCCAGCAATGGTTTCATTACCATTTAAACTATTATTATTTGTAATGGTTGATGGATGGTATTTACTGGTAAAGACACTTGTTGCAAGTTTTATGTGAGGTGATAGTAATGTCAGAAAGTATGATAATAGGAATAATAAAAGATGCTATGATAGTAGCATTAAAGGTATCAGGTCCGTTTTTAATAGTTGGACTTCTTGTTGGACTAATAATAAGTATATTTCAGGCATCTACACAGATACAGGAGCAAACTTTAACATTTGTTCCAAAGCTAGTTGCAATTGCTGCTGTAGGTTTATTTTTAGGAAGTTTTATGCTTCATACTTTAATGGCTTTTACAGAAAGAATTTTCAACATAATAGCTAATCTTACTCATTAGGAGGAAAGAAGTTGGTAAATACATTATATTTCTTAGCAATATTTCTTGTATTTCTAAGGATGTCGACTTTTTTTATGGTAATACCATCATTCTTTGCAAAAGGAATACCTAATACATTTAAAATATTTTTTGTAATGATATTATCGTATATATTAATAAATACTGTAGACTATAATTCAGTAAGTTTAATAAATAATACATATATGCTTGTAATGTATTGCATAAATGAAGTTGTTACAGGACTTACTTTAGGATTTGTTACATCAATAATTTTTTATGTGATGAGTTTAGCAGGATCGTTAATGGATATACATATTGGACTTTCAATGTTGTCAATGTATGATCCGAATACACAAAGTACAAATACCTTGTTTGCAAAACTAATTAACTGGATTGCAATAATAATATTTTTTGTTACTGATGTACATCATGTTGTTATTGGTCAGCTTGTTCAAAGTTATTCTGTCGTAAAGATGGGCAAAAGCATAATTTATCAGGAGACAATAAGCGCAGTATTTAATGATTTTACTCAGTATTTTATTATTGGAATAAAGATAGCACTGCCAATTACTTTTATAATACTGATGACAGATGTGGTACTTGGTCTTATTTCAAGAACTGTTCCTCAGATACAGGTTATGATTTTAGGTATGCCGATAAAAATACTTGTAGGAGTTATAAGTGTAATAGTCGGACTTCCTGTAATAATTAATTTTATAGTTTCAGCATTTAATAATATTCCTGATGCATTTAAAGGAATATATAATGCGATGCCGATGGTTATGCCTCTGTTTTTTATATTTGCATCAGATGATAAGACAGAAGAGGCAACACCTAAAAAATTAAGCGATGCAAGAAAAAAAGGACAAGTAGCCAGAAGTAAAGACTTAGGACTTGCAATTACACTGGCTGCATGTACAGTTGTAATTCTTGTTTTAGGCGGCTCTATTGCAAAGGTATTAAGAGATACTCTTGTATATTATTTATCGAAGAATTTTAAGACAGATTTTAGTGAATTATTTATTTCACATGAAATTATGACTGCAATGCTCCAGATGGCAAAAGCATTTTTACCAATGGCACTGATAATCATGGTTTCAGGAATAATAGCCAGCATAATTCAGACAGGATTCATGTTTACGAAAGAAGGACTTAAACCTTCATTTTCAAAACTGAATCCCATAAACGGCTTAAAGAATATGTTCTCTATGAGAAGTCTAGTAGACCTTATTAAAAACCTTGCCGTAGTAAGTGTAGTCAGCTATGTAGGTTACTTATTCATTAAGGAAAACTATTATACAATTTTGCAGTTCGGTAATGTTTATATGCCTGATATAGGCAAGGAAATGCAGACTCTTGTTGTAGATATCTTCAAGCAGATAACGCTTGTCATAGTAGTAATAGCTATACTTGATTTTGTTTATCAGAAATTTAAGTACAAAAAAGATATGAAGATGACAAAAGAAGAAGTTAAAGAAGAGTACAAACAATCTGAAGGTGATCCTCAGATAAAATCTAAGATAAAGCAGAAGCAGAGGGAAATTGCATCAAGAAGAATGATGCAGGCTGTTCCAGATGCTACAGTAGTAATAACTAACCCAACTCATTACGCAGTAGCTCTTAAATACACTGAAGGACAGATGGAGTCACCAAAGGTTGTTGCCAAAGGTGCAGATTTTGTAGCACTTAAGATAAAGGAGAAAGCACAGGAAAGTGAAGTACCTATTATTGAAAATAAGCCTCTTGCAAGACTTATTTATGATAAGGTCGAAATAGATGAAGAAATTCCACAGGAAATGTATCAGGCAGTAGCAGAAGTGCTTGCTATTGTTTTTAAGATGCAGAATAAACATTAGAGAGGAGAAAAAAGAGTGTTTAATAAGAACAGATTGAATATAAAAGCAAATCAGGACATCATAATAGCAATTGGTATATTATTTATAGTATTAATGATGATTATTCCAATGCCTGCGCTTATGCTTGATATACTATTGGCTTTAAATTTAACTATGGCTGTTGTTATATTCTTGATGACAGTATTCACAACTAATGTATTACAGATGTCAGTATTTCCTACTCTATTGTTGATTACAACTTTATTTAGGCTGGCACTTAACGTATCGTCAACAAGACTGATACTTTTAAACGGAAGCGCTGGTCAGATAATACAGGCATTTGGTGACTTCGTTATTGGTGGTAATTACGTAGTCGGTATAATTATTTTCTTAATTCTTGTAATTGTTCAGCTTATAGTTGTTACAAACGGTTCAGGAAGAGTAGCAGAAGTATCAGCAAGATTTACACTGGATGCAATGCCAGGAAAGCAGATGAGTATAGATGCCGATCTTAACTCAGGACTTATAGATGAACCTACTGCTAAAAGAAAAAGAGCAGACCTTCAGCAGGAAGCAGATTTCTATGGAGCCATGGATGGTGCGTCTAAGTTCGTAAAAGGTGATGCGACAGTTGGTATTCTTATCACATTTGTAAACATAATAGGTGGTCTTATTATTGGAATGACGCAGCTTGGAATGACAGCTTCAGTTGCTGCGGCTACATATACAAAGCTTACAGTCGGTGATGGTCTTATGGGACAGATACCTTCATTATTAATCTCTACAGCATCAGGTATTCTAGTTACAAGAAATGGTGAAGGAGAAAACTTAGGAAGTACTCTTGCAAGACAGCTTACAGGATTCCCTAAGGTTTTAGGAATTGCTTCAGCAGCATTATTTTTCTTAGCAGTTATACCTGGTATGCCGAAGTTCCCATTCATTGCATGTGCTGTGGGGGCTGGCGGATTGTCTTATGTATTATATAAGACTGAACAGGAAAAGATTGAAATGGAACAGGTCCAGCATGAAGAAGCTGTCATTGAAAATGAAAGCAAGGAACCTGAAAATGTACTTAATCTTATATCAGTTGAAGCTATTGAAATCGAGATTGGATACGGTCTGATACCGCTGGCAGATGAATCAGCTGGTGGAGATTTACTGCAGAGAATTTCTTCGGTAAGAAGACAGTGTGCTATTGAAATGGGTATAGTTGTACAGCCTATAAGAATAAGAGATAACCTGCAGCTTAAGAATAATGAGTATGTAGTTAAGATAAGAGGTACTCAGATAGTATCATCTGAACTTATGCCTAATATGCTTTTATGTATGGATCCAAGTGGAGAAAATGCTGAAATATCAGGTATCAAGACAGTTGAACCTACATTTGGTTTAGCAGCAGTATGGATCAATAAGGACCAGAGAGAAGATGCTGAAATTAAGGGATTAACAGTAGTTGACCCAACAACAGTTATGGTAACTCACCTTACTGAAACAATAAAAGCTCATTCATATGAATTACTTGGCAGACAGGAAGTTAAGGATATTGTTGATAATACAAAGCAAAAATACAGTGCTGTTGTTGAAGAACTTATTCCTGATTTAATGTCTATAGGTGAAATACAAAAGGTATTACAGAATCTTTTAAGAGAAAAGGTTCCAATAAAAGATATCGTAACAATATTTGAATCATTAGCTGATAATTCAAGAAATACTAAGGATATTGAAGTGTTGACTGAATATGTAAGATATGCGCTTGCAAGAACGATATGCAATCAAATTATAAATGAAGATAGGGCAGTTACTGTAGTAACCCTTACAACAGACCTAGAAGAATTAATAGCTTCAAATCTTCAGAAGTCAGTACATGGATCATTCCCAGCAATAGATCCTGAAACTACAAGCAGGATATTTGAAAGTATTAAAGGTGTTACAGAGTCAGTTTTCTTCTATAATAATCAGCCAGTTATATTAGTATCACCAAATATAAGACCGGCATTTAGAAAATTGATAGAGATGGCATTCCCACATATTATGGTTGTTTCATTGAATGAAATACCTAATGATGTAGAAATTAGAAATGAGGGAGTTGTAGGTATATAATGTTGATCAAAAGGTATATTGTTAATAATATGAATGAAGCCATGGTAAGAATAAGATATGAGCTTGGCAGTAATGCTATAATAATCAGTCAGAGAAAAGTAAGAAAGCCTGGAATCAAGGGATTATTTGCTTCAAAGATGATTGAAGTAACAGCTGCAGTTGAAAATTCAGAAAAACCACAAAGCCTCAATGTTAATAAGAATAATGCACTTCAAAATAAAGTTCAGGAAATACTTAAGAATAAGCCTGTTCAGAGAAAGTCTGAAGTAAGCAATATTGAAGTGCCTAAACAGAGAACTGTAATTGAAGAAAAGAAAGAAGCTTCAGCATTTAAAAAAGACAATATAGAAACATCTGAACTTATAAAAGAAATGAAAGATATGAAAAACATTATCGAAAAGATGGCTCATAAAGAAGACATTATTGAAATATCAGAATCAGAAAAACAGATAACTAAAATTCTTGAAGACAATGATTATGATAATGATGTTATTCAGTGGATGGTAGCAGAATACAAGAATAAGTTTGATGATAATGATGAGAATTATATAGATAACTTAAAAAGTATAATTCGTGACAAGATAGATATAGAAAATGTTGAAATCAACGGCAAGATGATACTTGTTGGACCTACAGGTGTAGGAAAGACTACAACAATAGCCAAGCTTGCTGGAAAACTTGCACTTATTGATAAGAAGAAGGTAGGATTAATTACTATTGATACATATAGAATAGGTGCAGTTGAACAGTTGAAGACATATGCAGAGATAATGAATATTCCTTTTAAAGTAGTAATAACATTAAAAGATATGGATGAAGCTATGGAAGAGTTTAAAGACTGCGATGTTATTCTTATTGATACAACAGGGAGAAGCAGTAAGAATACAATGCAGATTTCTGAATTAAGAGCATTTGTTGATAAGGTGAAAACAGACAATATAAGTCTTGTAATAAGTTCTACAACAAAAAACAGAGATATAGAACCAATAATAAATGGTTTTAAATCTTTAAACTACAGAAATGTAATAATAACTAAGCTAGATGAAACTACAGTTTATGGTTCAATCATAAATATATTATTTAAATGCAATAAGCCAGTTAAATTCTTTACTATAGGACAGAATGTACCAGATGATATAAAATTACTTTCAAAAGAAAAGATTATAGATTTATCATTGGGAGAGGATAACATATGTTAGATCAAGCACAGAAATTAAGACAGTTAGCTGAAAATCAAGGAGAGTATAAAAAGAAGGCTAAGATAATAACAATAACGTCAGGCAAAGGCGGTGTGGGCAAGAGTAACATTGTTGTCAATATTGCCATACAGCTTAGAAAGATGGGTAAAAGTGTACTTGTCTTTGATGCAGATATCGGTATGGGCAATGATGATGTACTTATGGGTATATACCCTAAGTACAACATGTTCAGCGTAATTTCCAATGATATGGACATAATGGATGTTATCTGTGATGGACCTGAAGGAATAAAACTTCTTTCAGGAGGATCAGGACTTAATAAAATTGAAGACTTAAAAGAAGAAGAGCGAAAAGTATTTCTTGATAAACTTGAAAGCCTAGATGAATTTGATTATATCCTGATGGATACAGGAGCAGGGATTAATAGAAGTGTATTAGCATTTATTGCATGCTGTGATGAACTTATTTTAGTCACAACTCCAGAGCCTACTTCCCTTACAGATGGATACAGTCTACTAAAGGCTGTGGATCATTTTAATATTAAGAAAAATGCTAGTATTATTATTAACAAGACTTTAGAAAATGATGAAGGTATTGAGACGTTTTCAAAATTTAAGGGTGTGGTACAAAGATTCTTAAATTTAGAGATAAATTATTTAGGTCAGATTTTTGAGGATAAAAAACTTGTGCAGGCAGTAAGAAGCCAGGTCCCTTTCTCAATTAAGTATCCAAACTGCAGTGCGAGCAAGTGTATTATAGATATAGCCGATAATTTGGTAGGAATAAAAGGTGAAAATAATCACAGTGGAGCTACTGGTTTATTCAAAAAGATATTTAACATTTTTTCTTAAGGAGGAAAGTTAATATGGCTAATTTTGAAATAAAAATTAATGATAATATTGAAGTTCTCTATAATAAAGAAATTTATAAAAGTAAGATACAAGATGTCGAAGATGATAGTATATCAATATATCTTCCAGGTTCAGAGGGCAAATATCTTCCTTTAGAAATAGGTGAAGAAACTCATATAGTGTATTATGGAGAACGAGATAGAGTATATTCTTTTAAGTGCAAGGTCATAAAAAGAAGTGCAGATGGTGCAGTAAGACTACTTACTTTAGGAAAACCATATGATATAGAAAGAATACAAAGAAGAAATTTTGTCAGAGTAAGTTACTTGGAATCTGTACAGTATCGAATTAACGAAGATAGCAGTAGTATTACATTTAAAAATGCCACAATGATTGATTTAAGTGGTGGCGGATTAAAATTTAGAACAGCAGATAAAATAGAAAAAGAAGAACTTATAACATTAAGACTTAAATATCATGATAATGAAATATTCATAAAAAGCAAAGTTGTCAGAAGAAACACAAATGATAACGGAGATTATACTTATGGGGTAGAATTCATAGATATTAGTGAAATGGATAGAGAAAAGATAATTCAATTAGTTTTTCAGATAATGAGAAAACATAATGAGGTAATTTAAGGAGGAAAAGCTTATGTCTACTAAGTCATTACCTAAGGGAGAAGTAATAGAAAAATACATTCCATTAGTTAAATACATAGCATCACGTGTTATACTTGGTAAAAGTAAACATCTTGATTTTGAAGAACTTGTGTCATGTGGAATGGTTGGGTTAATGGATGCATTCAATAAATTTGATGAAGAAAAAGGAATGAAGTTTTCAACATATGCATCTATTCGTATAAGAGGTTCAATGATAGATGAAATAAGAAAAAATAGTCCTATTTCTAAAGGTGCAATGGATAAGTTAAATAAATATAATGCAGTAGTAGATGAACTTAAAAATACCTTGATGAGAGAACCAACTAAGGAAGAAATAGCTAAAGCTATGAACATGACATATAGTGAAATTGGAGAAATTGAGAATTACATAAATTACATATCAATAATGTCTCTAGAAAATACAATCTTTTCAGAAGATGAGGAAATTTCTTTTAAAGGAATGATTGAAGATAAGTTCAGTCCAAGCCCTGAAAAACTTCTTGAAGAAAAAGAAGAACTAACGCTACTTCAGAAAGCAGTATCAACGCTGAGTGAAAGAGATCAAACAGTACTTAGTCTTTACTATTATGAAGAATTCACACTAAAAGAAATAGGTAAAGTTCTTAATGTATCAGAATCAAGAGTATGTCAGCTTCATAGCAGAGCAATAGTAAATTTAAGAAATACTCTTAAAAAGATGCATTTCTAGATAAAGAGGTAAAAGAAATGGTTACATTTATTTTATTTTTAATAGCAATAATTCTTATTGTCTTTAATGTTAATGCAGTTAAAAAAGAAAATAGCGGCAGTTTTACAGCAGTTCTTAAGGAACGCCAGGATAATATTAATGAATATGATATAAAGCTTGGTGAGATTAGAAAAGAGTACGCTGAAAATATAACAGAAGTTCAAAAAGAAATTGAAGAATTAAAAAAACAAATATCAGAAATAACTAAAAAAAGTGAAGTAATGTACGATAAAATAGATAATGGGGTTGATGAACAAAAAAGTCCCCCAAAAACCGATGATAAAAAATCAGAAGAGATAAAAAAACTTCTTAAAGAAGGAAAATCTGATGATGAAATATGTGCTCTTACAGGACTAGGAAAGGGGGAAGTATTATTAATAAAAGGTATATTAAAATATTAAAGGATATTTTTAATTTTTTAAGCGATAGAAAAGTGCTTATAGGAATAGGTATTGGCATTATTATAGGTACTTCCGTAATGTTTATGTCTGATAGGCAGCATGCTTTATCTAAGGCTAAAGTAGAAGAAAAAGCAAGAGAATATGGAATGATATATCGTGATGAAGTTAAAGTTATTTTTGATAAGGATGTGAAAAAATAGATGATAAGAAGTCTTTATACAGCAGTTTCAGGAATGATAGCGCTTGAAGCAAAGCAGGATGTTATCACAAATAATATGGCAAATGCTAATACTACTGCATACAAAGCAGATGATTTAAAGACTAAGACTTTTAAGGAAGTCATGGTGCAGAATAGAGATAAAGTTGTTGGAGGAAAGAATGTTACAAATAAACTTGGAGAAATTACTTTAGGTACAAGAATTGACGAAACTTATACTAAGTTTACCCAGGGAATAACATCAAGTACCGACAGAGATACTGATTTTGCGATTGAAGGAAGAGGTTTCTTTACAGTACAGAGAGGTAATAACACATACTATACTAGAGATGGACACTTCAATATTAATAATGAAGGATATCTTGTTACAGACAATGGTGACTATGTAATGGGAAGGGATATTAATACTGGAGCTATTACTAGAATGAATTTTGGAAGTTCTAAAATTACTTTTGATACAAACAATAATATTGTATTAAATGGTATACCAAGATATCAGCTTGCAATTTCAGATTTTAATGATTATAATGCTAATCTTACAAAGATGGGCGATAATCTTTATAGAGGAAATAATGCGTTGGCAGTAAACAATGCTAATATCAAACATAAGTATCTTGAAAGATCTAATGTAAATCTAACTAATACAATGGTAGATTTAATGTCAACAATGAGAGCATTTGAAACTAATCAGAAAATGGTGCAGATGGTTGATGATACTTTAGGTAAGGCTGCAACACAAATCGGTAAGGTATAAGAATAATGTATAATTAAGGACTAAATCAGCAGGCTGATTTACAAAATCTAATGAAGTCTCTGTATTCAAACCTTTGAAATATATGATTAAAAGTGTTTTAAAGAGAGATTTTCTCTCTTTTTAGGACTCCCTCAGGGAAGTCCATCTATAATTATACATTCTACATTATTAACTATAAATTAAAATAGGAGAGTAAATATGTTTAGAGTATTATGGAATGGTAAGTCAGCAATGAATGCCAATCAGGAAAAATTAGATGCAATTTCAAATAACTTAGCGAACTCTGGAACTTCAGGATATAAGAAGGTAGATGTTCAGTTTAAGGATCTGCTTAGTGAAACACTTGAAAGACAGGGATACCCAACTAGTGATAAGAATGCTTATACTGGAACTGGTGTAAGGACTACTGGATGGGTACGTGATTATAAGCAGGGAACTCTTACTCAAACAGGAATAAGTACTGACTTTGCTATTGATGGGGAAGGATTCTTCAGAGTGAAAACAAGTGATGGACAAGATGCATATGTGAGAGCAGGAAATTTTGAGGTAGATGTGGATGGCAAACTTGTTGATTCATCAGGAAACAAGATACAGCTTAATTTTATGGAGGGATATAACGAAAATAATACAAAGTTTTATAAGAATACATTCACAGTAAATACAGATGGTGAAATATTTTTAAGCGAAAATGGAGGTATCAAAAAAGTAGCTGAACTTCCAGTATATAATGCAGTAGGAAGTACTGGCTTTATAGCAAAAGGAGACAATCTTTATGTACCTTCAGAAGGTGCTCAAGTTTACAGACAGACAGATGTTTCTGTAAGACAAGGATTTCTTGAAAATGCAAATATAGATATAGCACAGGAGTTTACAGATATGATAACTGCTCAGAGAGCATTTCAGTTAGGCAGCAAAGCAATAACAACTGCTGATGAAATGTGGGGCATGGTAAACCAGCTTAGAAGATAATAGAATTTTAAGATCTATTTCGAGCCCTCCGTCGGCACGCTCCAAGTTGGCTCTGCATAGATCTTAAAATTCTTGGAGTTGAAAGATGAAGATATTATTTAAATATACTTTTATACAAAAAACACGTTCTTTTATGGACGTTTTTTTTATATGCAATAAATAAAGAATTTTATATAACTTTAATTGAATTAATTATTTAGGAGGTTTGGAGGATTTGCCTCCATATAAGCTCAAATTAGCAAGCAATGCGAGCTAATTTATCCTAAACTATGCATTATGCGTTATGAATTATGAACTCTTTTCTAGAATTAAATTGATATGTATAAGTATGTTAAAGTTCAAAAAAAGAAGCCCATATGGGCTTCTTCTAAATATTACATATTTAATATAGCAGCAGTCATTGGTGGTACTACCTGTTTCTTTCTTGATAGAACACCTGGAAGGTAAGCTGTACTGTCTTCTAGAGTTACATTGAAAGTAAGTTCAGCTATTTCTGGTTTAGTACCAGCTACAAGTACCTGTGATCCTTCTTTGATTATATCTGTAAGAAGAAGCATGCATGCATCATATCCTTCAGAAGAACATTTGCTGTTCATATAGTTAAGCATTTCTTCTTTTAATGGCATGAAGCCTTCTATATCCATAGTATTAACCTGAGCAACTCCTACTTTTACATCACCGATGTTGAATGGCTTGAAGTCTGAGTTGAAGATTTCATCAACAGATTTTCCTTGTAAAGAAGTACCTGCTTTAAACATTTCCTGTGCAAATTTTTCTGCATCTATACCAGCTATTTCAGCCATCTTTAAGCATATAGCTTCATCAATTGGAGTACAAGTTGGTGACTTGAATAGTAATGTATCTGAAATTATAGCTCCACATAATAATCCAGCGATTTCTTTAGATGGAGTTATTCCATATTCGTTGTACATTTTTGCAACGATTGTTGATGTACTTCCGATTGGTTCACATCTGTAGAATATAGGGTTTGCTGTCTGAATATCAGCTACTCTATGGTGATCTACTATTTCAAGTATTTCTGCATCTTCAAGTCCGTTTACAGACTGAGATCTTTCGTTATGGTCCATCTGGATAACTTTTTTCTTCTTGTTAGAGATTAAGTGATATCTAGATATAGAACCTACAACTTTGCCTTCATTATCAAGTACAGCGTAGCTTCTGAATCTGCTTTCACTCATTGTTGCCTTAACATCTTCTACAAGATCATCAAGATTAAATGATACTAAGTTTTCAGTCTGCATAACATATTCAACTGGTACACTTTGTACAATTAATCTTGAAGTTGTAAAGCTGTCATGAGGAGTTGATATAACAGTTACGTTGTTCTTCTTAGCAAGTTCCATAAGGTTATCTGGAAGATAATGAGATCCTGTTAATATCATTAAAGAAACTTTTAAGTTTAAAAGTTTTTCCTGAGCATCAAGTCTATCACCAATTATAGCGATATCACCTTCAGCAATTCTGTTGTCCATACTTTCAGGAGTCATAGCTCCAACAACAATCTTTCCAGGGAATACAGTAACGTCTTTATTTTCATAAACTACTGTAGCAGAAAGTGCTGAAAGAATATTATCTAAAGAAGTATTGCTCTTTGCTAATATGCAGTTATCCCAGTTATCCATGTAGCTTGAAGTAAGGTTTGCACTTGATAGCATTCCAATAAGCTGTTGTTTTTTATCAGTAACAGGAATTGACTTTATCTGGTTTTTCTTTAAGATTTCCCAAGCTTGTCTTAATGACATATCTTTTGTAACCTGTTCGAAAGTATCTATTTCAAGGTCACTTACCTTAAGCTTTAAAGTTTCTAAAAATTCTGGTGCCTTTACTTTGAAATAATCTAGTATAAACTGAGTTTCACGGTTTACATTTCCAAGTCTTACTGGCATTGCAGGAATATTGCTAGTTTTATTTTTTAATTCTGCATATGCAATAGCAGAACATATTGAGTCTGAATCAGGATTCTTGTGTCCAGTAACATAAACTACATTTTTCACTATGTATTTCCTCCTTGTTATTACCTTTGTTATAGATCTTCGCATGAATATGTACTTTATAAACTATAATATAAACTTCTAAACAAATGAAGATATTAAGATGGCTTTGAGATAAGAGAGTAGAGATATGAGAACAGGATGGAATCAGTATAGCTACGCAACTGATTTCTAAATTTTAATGGAGGTTTCACCTCCAAGCCTCTTATTAAAAGAGATTTTAAGAGAAATTTGTCCTCTTATTTTGAAACTCCGTACGGAGTTTCATCCGATTCTCTTCTCTCTTAGTTCTTATCTCTAATCTAGTCTATAAATCCAATAGTATTAAAATAATTATATGTTTATAAAATATTAAACTCTGCGCTAGTTCCAACTTATATTTTATAAATTTAATGAAAAAAAGTAAAGCAAATTATAAAATTGTTCTAATCAATGTAAGCATCTCATATATTACAATAGCGATTAAGATGTGGGAGGGAACAAATTTTGATTCAGGAAGATGACACAATATATGGACTTACAGAAAAAGAAGCAAAAAGAAGAAACGATACTTTCGGTTATAATGAATTAGAGGAAAAGAAAAAAATATCAGCAATAGGATTGTTTTTTAGTCAATTTAACGATTTTATTACCTGGGTTCTTATTGCAGCAACAATAATTTCAGGTATTATGGGACAGAAAGCAGATGCAATAACAATACTTATTATAGTAATATTAAATGCAATCCTTGGATTTTTACAGGAATACAAAACAGAGAAATCACTGGAAGCATTAAAGAGTCTTTCAGCACCTACATGTAAGGTGATAAGGGAGGCGCGTGTAAAAGTAATTAATACTGTTTATGCTACTGTTGGTGATATTGTAATTCTTGAAGCAGGAGATAAAGTCCCTGCAGATGGTACTTTAATTAAGGGTAATGACATCATGGTAGATGAATCAATATTAACAGGAGAATCAGTAGGAGTTAATAAGGGTGTAAATCAAAAAGATAAAAAGATATTTATGGGTACAACTGTCTTAAAAGGTAAGGGGCTTATTAAAGTAGAGGAAATAGGTATGGATACCGAGATGGGCAAGATAGCAAATATGCTTCAGGAAATAGAGACTGAGAAGTCTCCATTAAAGCAGAAGCTTGAATCACTTGGAGAAATTCTTGTAATAATATGTTTGATAATATGTGCAGCTGTAACAATTCTAGGTATAATAAGAGGAAATAACATAGCTGAAATGTTTCTTTTAGGTGTTTCTCTGGCAGTTGCTGCTATACCAGAGGGACTTGCTGCAATTGTTACTGTAGCATTAGCTCTTGGTGTAAACAGAATGCTTAAAGAAAATGCACTAGTAAGAAAGCTACCTGCTGTGGAGACACTTGGATGTACTTCTGTAATATGCAGTGATAAAACTGGAACACTGACACAAAACAAGATGACAGTAAAAGAGATATATGTAAGAGGAAAAAATATTCGATTAAACAAAGGCGATCTATGCAATGATGAATTACTTAAAAAAATATTTATCTTATGCAATGATACAAATTATGATTTTAAGAGCGCTGATTTTACAAGGACATTAAATGGTGATCCTACAGAAACAGCTTTGATTGCTGCATTTTTTAATAGTACTCCAAAGCTTGAGGAATATGTGAAAAAGTATAAGAGGGTATATGAGATACCTTTTGATTCTACAAGAAAAATGATGAGTGTTATCGTCAAGGATGGCACTAAGGAAATATGTCTTGTAAAAGGTGCACCTGAGAGGCTTATTGATAAGTGCAGCTATATACTTGAAGGTAATGAAGTAAAGACATTTGAGCCATCTAAAAAGAAAAAGGTAATGAATAAGATAAATGAAATGTCTAATAAAGCATTAAGATGCATAGGTGCAGCGTATAAAGATACAAATTTAAATAAGAACAGTATGTTGGAGAGCAATTTGATTTTTGTTGGAGTAGCTGGAAGTATTGATCCTCCTAGACTTGAAGCAAAAGATTCTGTATTAAAGTGCAAGATGGCAGGTATTACACCAGTAATGATTACAGGAGATCATCAAAATACAGCATTTGCTATAGCAGAGGAGTTGTCAATATGTAATAACATAGGGCAGGTAATGACAGGATCTCAGATAGAAGCTATTTCAGATGACCAACTTGAAGAAAAAGTTAAAAATATCAGGGTATTTGCGAGGGTTAGTCCTAACCATAAACTAAGAATAGTAAGGGCATTTAAGAAGAACGGCAATATAGTTGCGATGACAGGAGACGGTGTAAATGATGCACCGGCAATTAAGGAAGCTGATATAGGAGTATCCATGGGTATATCAGGTACAGATGTTACAAAGGAAGCTTCTTCAATGATATTAATGGATGATAATTTTAAGACTATAGTTTCAGCTGTTGAGCAGGGAAGAGTAATTTATGATAATATAAGGAAGTTTATAAGATATCTTCTTTCATGTAATTTAGGAGAGGTTCTTACAATGTTCCTAGCATCTTTATTTTATCTGCCTAATCCACTTTTACCAATTCAGATTCTGCTTGTAAATTTGGCAACAGATGGACTTCCAGCCATAGCACTTGGTGTTGATCCGCCTGATCCAGATATAATGGATTTAAAGCCTAGGGACAAGAATGAGGGCATTTTTTCAAGAGGACTTGCTGAAAAGATATTGGTAAGAGGAGTTCTTATAGGTGTATGTACTTTATTTGCGTTTATTGCTGGTATTTATTTTGACTATGGTATGACAGTAGCAAGAACAATGACACTTGCAACATTAGTTTTATCACAGTTAATCCATGTTTTTGAATGCAGATCAGAGAGACATTCAATCTTTGAAATAAAGCTGTTTACAAATCCATATTTAGTTGGTGCAGTAACTATTTCTATAATAATGTTGATATCAGTAATATATATTCCATTCTTTGCAGGTGTTTTTCACACAGCAATGCTTAACCTTAACCAGTGGATTATAGTAATAATACTTTCAGGATTTATTGCATTAGTTAATAGCACTTATCTATATATAAAGACAAAAGTAAAATAATATAGACTAATATAATTTAGAATTTAGAATTCAGAATGTAGAATTGAGGATTGAACTCCCTTAATGGGAGTTCGTAAAAGGAGAACATTGATATCTTTAAATCTTCTGAATAAGTAATTCAGAGGTTTGAAGGTGAAACCTCCATTATAATATAAAAGTCAGGTTACTGATTTAATCCTTTAATTTTAAAATTTAAAATCTAAATTCTAAATTTTTGTATGTGTTTTTTCTTTCATATTTACTGGGTATACTATTACATAAGACAAATAAGTCAAGATGAAAGGTGATTTTATGGATATTTTAGTAATGAAGATAAGGTTGCGTGCAGTATGGGTTCATTCTTTAAAAGAGAAGAGGATGGTAGTAAAAAGCATTGTACATAAATTGCAGAACAAGTTTAATATTTCAGTAGCAGAAGTAGAAGATCAGGATATACATCAGAGTATAGTCATAGGAATATCAGCAGTATGTGGAAGTGCAGCACAGTGTGATTCAACAATGGAAAACATACTGTCTTTTGTTGAAGAGAATACCGATGCAGAAATGGTACATATTGAACATGAGATAATTAATATTTAATGCCAAATGCCAGATGCCAAGTGCCAAATGAAGGTTGGAACTCCTTAAGGGAGTTTCGAGCCAAGGCATAAGCAAACATATCAAATCAAAGATTTGGTATGTTTGCTTAAAAAAGAGGAGGTTCCTCCATTAAAAATAAAAAAGCCAGCTCCATAGGAGCATGGTTTTTTTTTACCTTCATTTGGCATTCTACACTTGGCATTATAATTGCAAATTGTAAAATGATAATTGTCAATTACTATCTCATTACCTGTTTCTGACGAACTTTTTTAAGTTGTGAATGGTCTACTGGTACAAGGTCTTTCTTAGTTGTCATATTTAATATGTTCATAACATCGATTATTTCAGCAGGATCTTTTTTACTTACCTGAGATTTTAAACCTTGAACTATTACAGTATGCCCTTGAGAAATTTTCATAAATTCTGGCTTCTTGAACCATTTGTTTTTTCTGTATCTGCATTTTATTATGCTTCTACTTCTTTCAGGCTTTATAATTAAAAAGGCTTGTATTTTATGGAATATCCATAGGATACATTTTTCCTCTACTTTAACTGAGATAACATTTCCTTGAAATTGAGTCATTCTGTCCCCATATTTTTGCATATATGAATCAGTATAGTACTTTGTTAATTTGTCTTTAAATCCCATTTTGTAAACTCCTTTATATTAAATATAATTTAGAAATATCTTAAATAATTATTATTAGCTTTTTAACTTATTTATTTTTATTTTATCATAAAAATAAATAAGTTAAAAGGTTAACATTAAGTAGATACCTTAAAAATATTATAACTTTATGTAAAATTTGTCGCAAATATTAATATATAATTAAATCTATATTAATAAAGTATAAAATAATAGTATGGCAGTTGCAATTAGTTAAAACATTTATTAAAATCATATTATAGAGTATAAAAAAACTTATACTCTAATCTAGTATCTCTAAGCTCTACAAGGGAGATGGCATTATAAAATGATAGAAAAGATTAAAAATAATTTAAATAAACTAGATAGATATTATAGAGAAGCTGAAGAAAAATTAAGATATGACGGAAATAAAATAAACAATTTTGCTTCAATAGTATACTGTAATGAAGATAGAGAATTGAATTATGATCTTATTAAAAGAATTAGGAAATATATTATCAAAGTTACGCCATGGTTTTCAAGCTTTCGAGGAGATTCTTTAAATATGCTTTCAATACTGCTTTCTACAGAAGATGAGTGGCAGCAGACTTTTGAAAAGATAAACGAATGGGAAGAAAGCTTAAGAAATGAAGGCCTTAAGGAGTCAGCATATCTTGCAATATCATCATGGGTGTTAGCAAAGTGCGCAGGAAACAGAAATAAAGATATAGTAATTAAAAGAATAGTAATGTTTTATTCGTTCATGCATAAAAATTATACCAATATTACATCAAGTGATGATTATCTTGTATGTATACTGCTTGCATTAACAGATATAAGTACAGAGGATTACAGGGTTATTCTTGACAGTGCGCTTAAGGATGTAAAAGAGAAAGAATATACAACTAATAATGGTGCACAGAGCCTTGTGAACGTACTAGCATTAGATGTGGACAGTTATGATGAAAACATGAATAAGACAGAACAAATACTTGTAAAATCAAAAGAAATTGGCTATGCATTACCTACGCACTATGTATCAATTGCTGCAGCAGCATCTATGTTTATAGAAGATGCAGATAAATTTGTTGAAGAGTCAAGAAAATCATCAGAATATCTAGAGCAGTTTGAAGAGTATACATTCTATATGGATAAGTCATTCAGATATGTTCTTTCCATGATCGTAGTTTTGGGAGAGTATAATGTAAATAAAATTATATTAAACGCAGTAATAGCTATGTGTATTTCATATGAATTAGACGGACAAGCCAAGTCTCTTTTAAGTTCAACAATTTAAAAATAATGAAGGTGTTATTTTATGACAAAATCAAAGAAAAAGAAGAGAAAATTAAAAAAGACAAGTAAACTAAAAATATGGAGTTTAATCTTTATGTATTTATTATCTCTTATGCTGGTTGTAGCATCTATATTAGATATTGCAGAAATTAATGTGCCATATTATAGTGATGCAACAGAAACGCAGAATATGATGGTATTGATTTTATCAGTAATACATTTGATTTTTATCATAATATCTAATGTTGGCGTAAAAACAGTAAATATCATAATGTTTATAAATTCAGTGTTTTTGGCTATTATAATAATAATATCGTTTAAATTTTTGCTGATAGGTTGTATAATTAGTGTTGTACTTGTAGTGCTAGATTTATTTTATTTATGCACTATTTATGAAAATAGTAAAAAATCATAATAGTTTATGGAGGAAGTCACATGAATAAACAACAATTAGCTGGAATGATTGATCATACTATATTAAAGGCGAATGCTTCAGAAGCAGAAGTTAGAAAGGTTTGTGAAGAAGCTTTAGAATATGGATTTGCATCTGTATGTATAAATCCTGCAAATATCTCATTAGCAAGTGAACTGCTTAAAGGAAGTAAAGTAAAAGTTTGTACAGTAATAGGTTTTCCTTTAGGTGCAAATACTTCTGCAGTCAAAGCATTTGAAACAGATGATGCTATTAAAAATGGTGCACAGGAAGTTGATATGGTAATAAATATTGGAAAACTAAAAGACAAGGATTATGAATATGTTAAAAATGATATTAAAGCTGTTGTTGATGCTGCAAAAGGCAGAGCGTTAAGCAAAGTAATTATAGAAACTTGTCTTCTTACTGATGAAGAAAAAGTAAAGGCATGTGAGCTTGCAAAAGAAGCTGGTGCAGATTATGTTAAGACATCAACAGGTTTTTCAACTGGAGGAGCGACTCCAGAAGATATTAAGCTTATGAGAGAAACAGTGGGACCAGAAATGGGAGTTAAAGCTTCAGGCGGAGTAAGAACTTACGAAGATGCAATGGCTGTTTTAGAAAACGGGGCAACAAGAATAGGAGCTTCAGCTTCAATAGCAATCGTAGAAAAAGCAGAATAATAAAAAGGCACCGAAAGGTGCTTTTTTAATTCATAATTCATAGTTAATAGTTCATCATTAAGGATTGAACTGCCAAGAGGCAGTTCTAAAAAGAGGATTGTCCTCTTTGAAACTCTGCTTAATGGTTTATTGTAAGAGGTTTGGAGGATTTGTCTCCATTTATTAAAATTCATAAACAGAGGGCATGAATTTTGTCCTTCATTATGCATTATGACTTATGAATTTATTATTAGATGGTCATGATTTTATATAAATTGAAATTAAAATTCTGCTTTTAGAATTAAATTTTTATACTTATCTATGTAAGGAAAACCTTGTGTTTTTGCACACTCAATAGCTTCCGCAGTATTGTATTCAAGTCTTTTATTAATAAATTTTACCTTTTCATTAGAAAATTAGCAGGCAAAGCAAAGCTAATTTTATCCGCAATTATACATTATACATTTTTAGATGCTTGTACTGAACTATATGAGATGCTCATTAGTGTACAACCATGTATTTATTATACATGATATCGTTGGGATTTCAAAAAAAACATTTATTTTGTAAAAATGATTATCTAAATATGGTATAGAAGAATATTAATATAATAAGATTATATAAAAAAGGGAGGGAGACTCTTAAGAAGAAAAGAAAACTTTTCTTGCTTGTGGGTGCAATTATGGTAAAAGAGTTAACTCCAGCTCAGGTTGTATTTAACTTTGAAAAGATAGATATAGCTAAAGGGCTTAAAGGAAATTCACAGGATTACATTCCCAACATGGACTCAATTTATGACAGTATAGATCAATCTCTCAGCATAAGACGTGAAGGATACAATCTATATATAATAGATAATTTCTCCAAAGAAAAACTGAATGAAATTATTAAGTGTGTGAGCAGAAAATTAACAGAAAAGAATAAACCGAAAGATATTTTATATGTAACTTATGAAGAGAAAAGAGAACCAAAAGCTATGTTCCTTTCTAATGGTATGGGGCAGAGGTTTAAGGAGTGCATTGATAAGCTCAAAAAAGAATATCAGGAAAAAATATTTGATTTTTATAATTCATCATTAAGCAGTGAGAAGGATAACATCATCGATGGATTAGCTCAAAAGAGAAATCAGTATATGGATGAACTAACAGAAATGGCAGAAAAGGCTGGTTTTAACTTGAAAACAACTATGAGTGGTTTTGCATTTATACCACTAAAGGAAAATGAAACAGCCATGACAGAAAAGGAATACGATGAACTGAAGAGTGAGAAGAAAGTGGATATTGCAGATAAAGCTGCAGAACTTAAGGCAGAGGCACAAAAAGTACTTGAAAAACTTAAGGAACTAGAGCTTGCTGCAAAATGCAAATTAAAAGAAATATTGAAGAAAACTCTTAGCGATGAGATGAAGGATATTAAAAACAGCATTAAAAATAAATTGGAAAATGAACAGCAGGCTGTTTTTTATATAGATAAATTGTGTGATTTCACAGAGAAGAGTTTAGTTGATAATTATTCCATAAGTTATGAATCAGATGTTGAAGAAATAGAGTATATATTATCTAAATATAATGTTAATCTTCTTGTTGATAATAGTAGTAATAAAAGTCCACTTGTAATATATGAGGAAAATCCCACAGTTCAGAATTTGATTGGAGATATAGAATATGAAACTGATAAGGGAGCATATATTACAGATATCAGCCTTATAAAAGCAGGAGATATTTTAAGGGCAAATGAAGGATGCCTTATATTAAATGCAAATTCTGTTGCTAATACAGCAGGTAGTTATCAGCAGCTTAGAAAGTTCCTGTTCAGTGGCAAAGTTAATTTTGATTATAATAAAAGCAATCTAGAACTTCTCACACTTAATACTATAAAACCTGAACCTATAAAAGCTGATGTTAAGGTTATATTGATTGGTGATTTTACTTTATACAATTTGTTTTATTCTTATGATGATGAATTTAAAAAAATATTTAAACTGACATCTGAGTACAATCCTATAGTATCTTTGAATTCAAGAGGAAATGATAATTCAGCATTGGTATCATATATTATGAAATTGATAACAGATAATAATCTACTACCTATTGAAGAAGAGGCACTTGTAGAGGTTGCAAGAATTCTTTCCAGAAAGGCAGAATGTAGGAATAAAATTATTCTTGATGAAATGGAAATAGATAAGATGTTATTTATTTCAAATGATAAGGCAGTAAAAGAGGGGCGTAAGTCTATATGCAGGAAAAATATTGTGGATATCTATAATAAAAAGAGCCTTCTTCAGCAGGAGATGCTTGACTATTATCTTGATAGAAAAATAAATATTGATGTAACTTCTAAGATTTCAGGTAGCATTAATGGTTTGTCAGTAATTGATACAGGCAGAGAAAGCTTTGGGAAGCCTATAAGGATAACATGTTTATGCAGCAAAGGTTCAGGTAAATTGCTAGATTTTCAGAAGGAAAATAATCTAAGCGGGCCAATTCATGAGAAATCAATTAGCATATTAAGTTCTTTATTTAATTCATTTATAGATCCTTATTCTAAATTACCAGTGGATTTTAATCTTAGTTTTGAACAGATTTATGGAAAACTGGAAGGCGATAGCGCATCAGTAGCGGAGATAGTATGTATGATATCTGCTTTAAGCAGAATAGGAGTAAGGCAGAACATTGCAGTTACTGGCTCTGTTAATCAGTTTGGAGATGTACAGCCTATAGGGGGCGTAAATGAGAAAATAGAGGGATTTTTTAATATATGCAATACTTTGGATACTATAGAAAATAAAGGAGTGCTTATTCCATCAGCCAATGTAGATGATGTGGTTCTTAATGAAGAGGTTGAAAATGCTATTAAACAGGGAAAATTTAAACTTTATTCAATGGATACAATTTATGATGCGATAGAAGTTTTAATGTGTGACAAGAAGACAAAAGTAGGCGATGTGTTAAAGAAAATCAAAATTGAATTAAAGCTCTACGAAAATAATAAATAGATAAGAAAGTAGAGAGATGAGAAGAGGAAGAAACTCCCCATTAAAGGGGAGTTTCAATATAACAGGACAAATTCAATTGAAAAACTATTTGAATTGAGAAGTTTGCAGGTGAAACCTCCATTATAATTTAGAAATCAGTTATGATGATTGCAACCTTTGATCTAATCTCTTATCCCATATCTCGAATTTTTAATGAAACTTAAAAATAAAACCTGCTTGAATAAATTGGATATATATGGTAAAATATTGAAAAAGAAGTTAGGCGGGAGGTGGACAGGAATATTTTAAATTGAGACTGTATTAATTGACTTTTAAATAATTTAAAAAAATTCCGGGCTTATGTATTTAAAATTTGATATGAAAAATGGAATCCTTATAGTGACACTTATAGGTGAGCTTGATCATCATAGTGCAGAAGAAGCAAGAATTAAGATAGATGACATGATAGATAGGGAGAAGATAAACAAAGTTATTTTAGATTTTTCTTCAGTAGGATTTATGGATAGTTCAGGTATAGGCATGGTACTGGGAAGATATAAAAAGCTTCTTGTAAAAAAAGGTGAACTTGCTGCTGTTAATTTAAACAGCAGTGTTAAGAGAGTATTTGAATTATCTGGAATGTTTAAAGTAATAAAAAATTATAAAGACTTGCAAGAAGCAGTTAGTTGCATGTAGCGGAGGGGTTTTGATGATAGATAATAAGATGAAAATAGAATTTATGAGCAGGTCAGAAAATGAATCATTTGCAAGAGTTGCAGTAGCTTCATTTGTTTTGCAGCTTGATCCAACAATGGATGAGATTTCCGATATAAAGACTGCAGTATCAGAAGCTGTGACTAATGCCATAATACATGGTTATGAAGGAGATACAAGTAAAACTGTAAAAATGGAATGCAGCATAGAAGGAAGAAACGTAACTGTCACAGTAGTTGATGAAGGAGTTGGAATAGAAAACATTGAAAGGGCACGCGAACCTCTTTATACATCAAGGCCAGATCTTGAAAGATCAGGAATGGGATTTACAATGATGGAAACTTTCATGGATAGTGTGGAGGTGTACAGCGAGAAAGGGCATGGTACTAAAATTGTAATGAAAAAAGCATTTAAGGCTATCAGTTAGGTGATGTTATGGGTGCAGAAAATTATAATAATAAAGAAGAACTGACCTATAAGGATAATGACAGGCTGTTATTAGATGCGAAAAATGGTGATAAAGATGCCATGGATAAACTTATAAAATTAAATCTGCCGCTTGTTTCATCAATAAGCAAGAAATTTATTAACAGGGGCTATGAATACGAAGATATTTATCAGATTGGATCTATAGGTCTTGTAAAAGCAATACAAAATTTTGATTCATCATTTAATGTTAAGTTTTCAACTTATGCTGTTCCAATGATTATGGGTGAAATTAAGAGATTTTTAAGGGATGATGGCATGATAAAAGTAAGCCGTGGTACTAAAAGTCTTGCAAAACAACTTCATTTTGAAAAAGAGGAACTGGCTAAAAAGTTAGATAGGGAGCCTACTATTGATGAACTAGCTGAGTACTCAGGGTATAATAAAGAAGAGATTTTATTTGCCTTAGAATCTACAGCAGGAATACAATATCTATATGATACAGTTCATCAGGATGATGGTGCACCCGTATTGCTTATAGACAAGATAAAGCAGAATGATGATGATAATACGGATCTTATAAACAGAATAGCGCTGAAAGAAGCACTAGCTAATCTTGAAGCAAAATCAAGACAGATAATTATGCTTAGATATTTTAAAGATAAGACACAGGTACAAGTGGCAAAGATGCTTGGCATAAGTCAGGTGCAGGTCTCTAGAATTGAAAAGAAGGTACTATTGGAGATTAGGAATAGCCTTAAGGAATAATATTGACCATTGATCAATGTTAGATTAAGGATGAAACTCCAAGGGAGTTTTAGAAAAGTGAATAGTGAACAGAGAATAACGAATAGTTAAGGAAAGAACTTCGCTAAAGCGCAGTTCAAAAATACAGGCGAAATTACGTTCTGTAATTTCGCAGGAGGTTTGGAGGGCCTGCCCTCCATTCTATTAAATTCATAAGCATGGCGCAATGAATTTTATCCATAACTATTCACTATTCACTGTTCGTTATTAGTTGTTCACTAAATAGTGCTGGTTGAAGTAATTATATAACAAAAATAAGGGCGCATCTGCTTTTGCAGATACGCCTTTGTTTCTCTGTAGGAGAAACATCCTTAACTATACATTATTATTGTCTTTGTTTTCTCTTTCAATTTTAGTTTTCAGCAGATTCATTATGCCTTTTATATCTGACGGGTTACTCCTGTAATCATTGAGATATAAATATTCCATAATGTTATTTAGAGTCATGTCTTTATGTGTTTTATTTTCAATATCTATTAAGCGCCATGCTATACCTGAAAGCCAGATTGATTTGTTTGATACATACTGTACACCTAATATTTTTTTAAACATCATCATCCTTCGCTTGATTGCATTTTCCTTTAATGGTGGATTGATTTCACCTGTATAATTATCATATTTTCTGCCTTTAATTATATATGGGCTGTCTTCATTTAATGTTTTGAAATCTTTACCATCCTTATAAGTAAGATACTTACATTCATTTATTGCATTAAATATTATTGTGCAAGACTTATCGTCAAGTCTTATACGCTGACCATTTTTTAACTTAATGCATCTGTTCTTATAATTAAACTGATTAATCTTAAGAGAAAGCATATCTTTATAACCTTCACCCATGATTCCGTTCCAGGCAAGAACAAGAATAACTTTATCTTGATAATTTTTAAGCTTATCTACGATTTTGAATAACTCGTTACAAGTTACGAATTTACCTTCGTATTTGGCTTTAAACAAGATTTCATCGAAATCACTGTTTTTAATTAGCTGTATGCCTGGAGAAGGAACTGTAATAAGGTTATTTTCTTTTGCGAAGTCTGTATAAGCACGAATTCTGCTTACGTTGCTTGAAATTACTGTTTTCTTGCTGCTTCTAAGGCTTGCAAGAAAAGTTTTTAGTTCAATTAGATTAAAATCATACAAGTCTTTGCAAAAAAGTTCTTCAAAGGGCCTTACTTTATGAAAAAGAGTCTGGATAGTTTTTAAACTGCCTTCTGAATAATTATTCTTAGCAGACTCTAAAAAATTATTTTTATTAGAAATTAAAGTTTCAGAATTAAAATTTTTCATAGTCCCCCCTAAAAAAGTGCTAAAACATATTTAAGAAAGTACATTAAGAGAATGACTTTCAACTTTTTTTATTATTGTATTAGTTATACGATATGAATAAATTTTTACTAGCTGCTATTTCTTTATCATCAAACCAAAGTTTTGGTTCACTAATCTTTACAAACTCTAAGAGAGATTTCTTATCTATACGATAATTTAAATCTGATAGAGAAAGGATATTTTTCCTTACTTCATTAGTTAAAAGACATAGTTCTGCATCTGATATATTAAAGCAATCTACAGTAGAAATATTAAAGATCGAATTAATCTTAGTAAATTCAATTCTGTTTAATAAATTGTTTATTACATGTGATGAGAACTCCTTATTATCATTTAACTTTTGAATAACAGCAGATAATTTTATTTCCAAATCTCTTCTGTTTTTGCGCATCAGTAAGCCTCCAAGATTTCTTCTTACAATATATTTATTAAATTCTATACGAAATAATTACTGTCATAGAGAAAATATGTGAGTGAATTTTTATAAAAAGTAATATTTAAGTGCTTTGTAGTAAAGAATAAAATACATAATACTAATATTTATAGGAAGGTGAATCTTTATGTCTGATAAAGAGAAAATTGTACAAAGAAAATTTCATGCACTTTCTGTTTCAGATACTCCAAAGCCAAATCTTTTGAAACACTGCATATATGCATTTATAGTAGGTGGGCTTATCTGCGATGTGGGGCAGTTTTTCACAAACCTTTTTACGAACTTTGGATATACAAAGGAAGAAGTATCTAATATCGTGCCTGTAATTATGGTGTTCTTAGGCGCACTTCTTACAGGTCTTGATATTTATGACAAAATTGCTGAATATGGAGGGGCTGGTACAGTTGTTCCAATTACAGGATTTGCGAATGCTGTTGTATCACCAGCAATTGAATTTAAGAAAGAAGGATTCGTTTTTGGTGTTGCAGCAAAGATGTTCGTAATAGCAGGACCTGTGCTTGTATATGGAATAGGAAGCTCTGTAATTGCAGGGCTAATATATTGGATAATAACTTTATTTTAAGGAGATGATATTATGGCACTCAAAAGGGTTGGAAAACACACAGTTAAGTTTGAAAATCCCCCCAAGATAATTGGAACAGCAAGTATTGTAGGACCTAAGGAAGGCAAGGGACCTTTAAAAGATTATTTCGATATAATACTTGATGATGATACGCTTGGCAAAGACAGTTATGAAAAAGCTGAATGTACTATGATGTACACTGTGGTCAATGAGGTGATAAAAAAATCAGGACTTAAAAGTGACGATATAGATTACTTTTTAGCTGGAGATCTTCTTAATCAGACAATATCAGCAAATTATGCAGCGCGGGACCTTGAAATACCCTTCTTTGGGTTGTATGGAGCCTGTTCTACAATGACAGAATCATTGAGTCTTGGAGCTATGCTTATGGATGGAGGTTTCGCAGATCATGTAATAGCATCAACATCATCACATTTCAGTACAGCTGAAAGACAGTACAGATATCCGCTTGAATATGGATCACAGAGAGCAGAAAGTGCCCAGTGGACTGTAACTGGTTCAGGAGCAATGCTTCTTGGAAATGAAGGAGATTACCCTGAGGTAACTTATGTAACTACTGGTGTAGTTAAAGATTATGGAATACTTGATAGTGCAAATATGGGAGCAGCCATGGCACCAGCTGCAATTGATACTTTAAACACACATTTTAAAGATACAGGAAGAACACCCGACTATTATGATATTATATTGACTGGAGATCTTGGTAATGTAGGAAGAAAGTTAACTATAAACCTACTTAAAGAATATAATTATGATATATCAAAAGTCTACAATGATTGTGGAAGCCTTATTTTCTTTGATGATGAACAAAATACACAAAGTGGAGGAAGTGGATGTGGCTGTTCGGCAGTAGTTTATTGTGGGTATCTGTATAAAAAAATGATGATGAAGGAAATAAAGAGGGCTCTTATTATATCTACAGGAGCACTAATGAGTACAACATCTTCATTTCAGGGTGAATCAATACCAGGAATTGCACATGCTGTAGCTATCGAATTCGATTAGATGCAGGAAGAGTATTTATTTTGACAGTGTACTTAAATATACATATAATTAATGAAAGAGAGGAATACGGATGAAATCATATTTAATGGCTTTCGTTGTAGGAGGGATTATCTGTGTTATTGCACAGATTTTAATGGATAAAACAAAACTTACTCCTGCAAGAATTCTTGTTATGTTTGTAACTTTGGGAGTAATACTAGGGTCTTTTAATATATATGATAAAATCGTTGAGATAGGAGGGGCTGGAGCAACAGTTCCTCTTCCGAGTTTTGGCAATGGACTCGCTAAGGCTGTAAAAAAAGAGGTGGATTCAAATGGATTAATCGGAGCATTTACTGGAGGAATTAAAGGAGCAGCAGGAGGTATCACTGCTTCAATATTCTTTGGTTATTTAGCTGCACTGATTTTTAATCCTAAAACTAAAAATTAATCTTTATATAGTTTATAATGTATAATTTAATGTGAAGTTTAGCTGCATATATACGATAAGAAATATTGTGTTTATAATTGGTGAAAATTTCGGATTTGATTATACATTATAATTAATTAGCAAATTAAGAATAAGGAGCGGAAAATATTTTGAATTGGTATAGTCTTTCATGGAACAAGGTGGTAGAAATGCTGCTGAGTGATGTATATAAAGGAATAAAACCTGATGAAGTTGAGGAAAGAAGACAGCATTTCGGTAATAATAAATTAAATATTAATATAGAGCAGAAAATAAAAAGTGCCGTTAAATCAACAATGCAGCCATACTTATTTATATATCTTGCAGTAGTAATTGCACTGTATGTTAATAAAAATTATCTAATAGCTTCTATATCAGTAATTACTTTTATTGCAATGTTTTCAATGAAAGTGTATTTAGAAGTAAAGGATATTAAACAGTACAAGCCTTTTTTGAATCTTAATGATGATATTGTAACTGTTATAAGAGGACATAATACACTGAAAATAAAGGCTGAGGAACTTGTTGTCGGAGATATAGTTGAAATTAAGGCTAATACAGTTGTGCCAGCAGACATAAGAATAACTGAATGTGAAAATCTTAAAACATTTGAAAAGAATTTAACTGGTGAGAAATTTATAATTGAGAAATATGCTACTAAGGTAGAGGATAAAGTTACTTCTTTTACTGAAATGAGAAATATACTTTTTAAAGGTACTACTGTTGTAAGTGGGACAGGCTATGGAATAGTTGTTGGCACTGGTATAAACACAGAAATCGGCAAGATTATTAATTCCATGACAACAATGAAAGAAAAGAATAATGGATTTATGAATGGCTTATATCTTAAGCTAAATAAGTGTATAACTATAGGAACTGTAATTGTTATAGCAGCAGCTGTTATACAGAAGGTTGTATTTGATAATTTGAGTAGTGAAATGATTGGGTATTTTCTTACTGTACTGGCAACTATGTTTCCAATTATAAGTGTGTTTGTTAATGGAATAATGATTAAAAGAGTTCTTCTATCACATGGAATTGAGATTATAAGAATGGGTGCTATTGATAAGATATCTGAAACAAACATGATTTTTATACCAAAAGAAGGCGGAATATGTGAAAAAAGCCTTAAGGTCAAGCAAATATATGTAAACAATAAGCTTGAATATATACATAATATAAAGGATATTAATTCTACTTTTAAGAGACTTATCGAAATTTCAGTATTATGTAATAATGCTGTATATGATCCTGATACTGACAAGGGAAAAGGAGAATATCAGGATATGGCTCTTTTAAAAATGGCTTATAAGAGAGACATATTTCGTGGAAATCTCTTAAAAACACAAGATAGGATATTTGAAATACCATTTGATTCAGACAGAAGAATGATGACAACTGTAAACAGGTTTAAGAAGAAATATAGAGTGAATCTTAAGGGCGCAGTTGATGAGGTTATCGTAAAGTGTACTCATATTATGAAAGATGGAGTGGAAGTTGAGATAACAAGCGAAGATATAGATAATATAAAAGCTGCTGATTTTAAGATGTCAGACGAAGGATATACAACTATTGCAATAGCTTATAGAAACTTTGGCTATCAGCCTTCTGAAGATGAAAATATAGAGAGTAATCTTGTATTTGTTGGAATGGTTGGTTTTGAGTCAAAGATGATTGAAGATATAAAAGATAAGGTGACTGAACTTAGAGGATTAGGGGTAACGCCAATAGTGTTTACTGATGATAATAAGATTACATCTGCAAGCATGGGTAAATCAATCGGTATGGCTAGAAACGTCTTTAACATAATGTCGGGCGTAGAACTTGAAAATATGAAAAAGGATGAATTCGATAAAACGGTTTTAAGAACGAAAATATTTTCAAGGGTAAACAATAATCTTAAGAGCAGAATCCTTGATGTATTTATTAAAGATGAGAAAAAAGTTGCTATGCTTGGTGAGAACATAAATGATATAGTTATGCTTAAAGCATCACATCTTTCAGTTTCTAATGGAGCTAAGTGTCCATCTACAGTAAAAAAGTTATCAGACATTTATATGAAAAAAGATTATATAAGTGGATTTATAAGGCTTTTCAGATATGAAAAACTGTTTACTAGAAATCTAAACTTATTTATTCAGTTTATAATGTTTGTGCTTATAGCAGAGCTTGCTATGATTTTTACGCTTCATAATTTAGGATTCCTTGATTCAATAAATCTTTATGTTCTAGCAGTATTTAATATTATAGGCATGCCTCTTATCTTACAACCGGTTATAACTAATTCCGCTGACAAGGTAAATAGCATAAGGTTTTACAATTATTTGCCGGGAGCTTTGATAGAAGCTGTAGCAGTGATTATATGTCTTGATTTAAGAACTGACTTGAATTCTGGATTTATAATATTTATGAGCTTTATATCAGCTACTGTTATTACAACTGTTATTCAGAATAAAATCAATATATTTAAAGATAAACTAAACGTTATAATTTATTCAGTTATTGCAGCTGTTGTTTTAGGAATAATAGTATTTACATGGGTAAACTTCAGCTTAACTAAAAATGATTTATATACTATGGGTGGTTTGTGGATATTATTTATAGTAATTGAATTTTTATTGGAAAAGTGGCGACAATAAATTAATATTGAGGTGATTAGTAATGAGTGTTAAAAGACCTCTTGTTAATTTATGTGTAGCTGCATTTGCCGGTATATTATTTTATGATATATATGAATATTCTTCTTTGTGTGCAGTATTATTTGCTGCACTATTTTTTTTACTTGTTTTTATAATTAGCGGAAAGAAAATGATGTTTGTTTGCATGATAATGATGTCTGTAGCATTAGCTGATACGTATGTTTATTATAATTTTTATGAAGAAGGCAGAATGCTGAAAGTTTCAGTAACGGATGTTAGTAAAGATGATATCTATGGAGATCTGCAGGGTAGAAGGGTTCAAATTATTGGTGAAAAGCATAATCTCTATAAAGGAGATGATTATGTAGTAACAGGATTTTATAAGAACTCAAATAATATTGAAAAAGGGATATGCGGCATAGTCAATGTTGAAAAAGTAATAAGCAGAAAGCAGACTTTAAAGGGATGCATGGCGAGATTCAATGACAAAATCTATGAAAGATTAAAGGAAAGCATAGGCAAAAGAGATACATCTATAGTTATGAGCGCTGCTTTTGGTAATAAGGATTATATATCAGAAGATGATAAGGATACGCTTAATGAGTTTGGTGTATCACATATTATAAGTGTATCTGGATTTCATATTTCTCTTATTTATATGATATTGTTGAAGATTTCTGGATTTTATGTATCCACTATAGCTACATTCTTGTATGTCATTTTTACAGGTTCACCGCCATCTGCATTGAGGGCTTTTTTTATGATGAGTGTACTTATGCTGTCCAAAAAAGCCATGAAGAATTATGATGCAGTATCTTCATTATGTCTCTCAGCTCTTATACTTGTGCTTTATAAACCTTATAATTTATTTAGTATTGGATTTCTGCTTAGTTATGCAGCAGCACTTGGCATAATATTATTTCATAGGAAGATACGATATGCAATGTATAAGCTTCCTGAAAGGATTGGTGAGGCGGTAAGTATTTCATTAGCTGCTCAAGTGTTTGCTTTTCCGATTATAGCTTTATGCTTTAAAGATGTATCACTTAATTTTATATGGGGCAACCTTTTTCTTGTACCTTTTTTCAGTATAATGATAATACTAGGTGATTTCTCTATTGCTGCCTATTTTATAGAACCGGTTTTTAAGATATTATGCATTTTTATAAAAGTAAATATCACCGCCATTAGAGGATGTATTTTTCTGTTAGATAAGATTTCGCTGCCGATGCTCAGAGTAAATGTTAGTATAGTTTGTGTTTACTGTATCCTGCTTATCTGTGCCTATTTTTATCTTAATGGATTCAAAAAACTTAAATATGCACCAATTCCGCTATTGTTTTATATGCTCTTTTCAATGTATAATTTTAATCCTAAGATTACTTTTGTCAGACAAAAATATGATAAAGGTGTATATATAGAGAGTGGATTTTCCAAGATGATTATATTAAAGAAGTCACAGTACAATAATTTTAATTATCTTGATTATAATGAAAAGATTTATCTAGATAACGGAGGCTATATTAAAATAGGAAATAGCGTATTTTGTTATGATAAAACTCTTTCCAATATGTATATAAGGAACAAATCAGGGAAAGTGAATATAAAGTGGCTTGATAAAGATAAGAAGAGAAGCAGTGACTATGATATAATAGACATAGATGAAAATGGTGGAACAATTTATTTAAATAAAATTAACTAACTTAACACTATAATAAATTTATGCTTATAGATATTTATAATAAATGTAAAATTTAGAATGTAAAATGTATAATTTCGGATTGAACTCCCTTTTTGGAGTTCTAAAAAGAGGACGAATTCCTCTTTAAAACTCTTTGGAAAATACATATTTTAGAGGTTTGGAGGCTTGCCTCCATTTTAATAAAGAAATCAGTTCGCTGATTTCATGCTGAATTATGCATTATAAAGTATACATTTTAAATTATATGAAAGGTAGAACGTATGATTGATTTAGAAATTTTAGAGAACAATGTTAAGAAGAATGATATTAAAAATAAATATATATTTGTAGGGCTTGATGAACTGCTTATTAAAGAAGGGATAGATTCTATAATTAACAGTACTCTTGATGAAAACTTTAGGGAACTTAACCTTATTCGTATAGATGGTATGAATACAACATTCAAGTCAATTATGGATAACTGTGAAACACTTCCTTTTATGAGTAGTAAGAAAGTTGTTGTTGTATACAGAGCAGAATTTTTAAAGGATAAGACTGACAGTGCTTCTAAATCACTTTACACTGAGATGAGGGAGTATCTTAAGAATACTCCAGACCATTGCGTACTTATTATGTATTATCTTCTTAATGACAAAAGAGATAGGGCTGAGAAGAATCTTAAGTTTAAGACATTAGGAAAAACTTGCGAAATAGTTAAGGCCGATAAACTTAGAGGTGAGAAACTCCTTAAAAAGGTAAAGTCTATTTTTGATGAGAAGGGTAAAGACATAGGAAGAATTGAACTTAAGTATTTCTGTGATACAGTAGAAAACAATTTTAACGTAATTGAAAGAGAAGCTGAAAAACTTGTATGCTATGTCGGTGATAATAACATAACAAGAGATGATATAATTGCACTTACACCTAAGAAGGAAGACGAAGACGTTTTTGACCTTGTAGAGTTTTTAAGCATCAAAAGACCTGAAAAGGCTATTGATCTTATGAATGAACTTATAGCAAAAGGTGAGTCAGTTACTAAGATTCTTGCACTTGTTGAAAATCAGATGAATATGCTGTTTAAGATAAAATCAAAACTAGATGAGAAAAAGAGCAAGGATTTAATTGCAAGAGAAATAGGCAGACCTTTATTTGTTGCGGAAAAGCTTATAGGACAGAGTAGAAAATTTTCATATAAGTCACTTGAATTTGCCATGAAGGAATGTGTAAAAACAGACAGACTTTTAAAAAGCACAGGCGGAGATAAGAAGATGGAGATGGAACTACTATTTTTGAACATTTGCATAAAATAATTAAAAGTGAAGAGTAAAAATGAAACTAAGATAAACATGCTATATGAGAGAAAGCAATGTAATGCCAAATGCCAAGTGCCAAACGCCAAATGAAGGTTATAATTCATGGAGCTGCACCCATGAATTTAATATAATGGAGAGACACCCCTCCAAGCCACCTGCCGGATTACTGAACGTAATACGGCTTGTTTTTTACTCAGCGTGTAGTTATTAAATTAAGTAACTTCACCAATTTAGTTGATACTAGCTCTAATTTTTAATAAAAAGAGCTTTTAGATAGATTTGTCCTCTTAATTAAAAAGTGTTTTTGCGCAAAAAATAACCGGTCTATACTGACCGGTTTATTTATTACAATTAAGCCATTGCGTTTAACTTTGCAGCTAGTCTAGATTTCTTTCTAGCAGCCATGTTCTTGTGAACAACACCTTTAGTGCAAGCCATATCTAAAGCTTTAGCAGTTTTAGAGAAAGCAGCTGTAGCTTCTTCCTTATTTCCAGCAACTATTGATGCTTCAAAGTTCTTTATCTCTGTCTTAAGAGCTGACTTTATCATCTTATTTCTTAAAGTTTTGTTTGCAGTAACTTTAATTCTTTTTTTAGCTGATTTAATATTTGCCATTGGTATTCACCCCCTTCGTTATTTTAGGGTTCTCTGCAGTTTTTGGGGAAATCTGCGTCCGAGTTAATATTCAACAAGGGTTATTATAGCATTGATAAGGTGTTTGTTCAAGTTTTTTATTAAAATAAATAAAAATAAAGTGTGAGGAAATACTAAATTATAAGTTGAAAAACGTACTAAAAAGTATTTTAAGAAGGTGACATAAATAAATGATTAATGTAAGAACAGATTTAGCCGTAGAAGCAAGAGAAATTTATAAAAACATACATAAAAGAGAAGCAGATGGCGTTATATTTAAAGAAGATGAAAAAGATGATATAAAGATTACAACAGTTGAGGTAACTACACCCGAAGGTGCTGAGAAAATTGGTAAATCTATAGGGAAGTATATAACAGTTGATATACCAGAATATACACATTATGATGGCGAGCTTATGGACGATGTATCAAAGGTAGTTGCGGATTATCTTGCAGATCTTATTGAGGTAAAAGAGGATAAGACTGCGCTTGTAATCGGGCTTGGCAACAGGAATATTACGCCTGATGCACTTGGACCTAAGGTTGTGGAACAGATGATGATAACAAGACATCTTAAAAAGGTAATGCCTGATACTATTGATGATTCAGTAAGATCAGTATGTGCATTATCACCTGGTGTTTTGGGTATAACTGGTATAGAAACTGTTGAAATTGTTAAAGCAGTTGTTGATAAAATTAAGCCCTCACTTGTAATATGCATTGATGCTCTGGCTGCAAGAAATTTAGAAAGAATAAATAAAACAATTCAGATAGGAAGTACTGGAATATCACCTGGAGCAGGGGTTGGAAACAACAGGGAAGGAATAAACGAACAATCTCTGGGAGTGCCCGTAATAGCAATTGGAGTTCCTACAGTTGTTTATGCTTCAACTATAGTAAATGATTCTATAGATAATATAATTGATGGTCTTATGGAGCAGACAAAAAATAATAAGGCTTTTTTCTCAATGCTTAAGGATATAGATAAGAATGAAAAGAGTGCACTTATAAAATCAATGATCAGTGAAAAGGGCAAGGATATGATAGTAACGCCTAAAGAGATAGATGTAATAATAGAATCAGTATCAAAAATTATTTCAATGTCAATAAATAAAGCTCTTCAGCCAAATCTTGAAATGGAAGACATCAATAAATTTATGAATTAGATTAGAGAGCAGAACGAAGAGAGAAGAGAAAAGGAGGAAACTCATTTGGGGAATGCCAAATACCAAATGTCAAATGAAGGATGCCCCCCCCCAGCAGGATTTTCAAAATAAGAGGACTTGTTCCTCTTATAACTCTTTAAATTGGAAATTTGGAAAGTGTAAAAATTATGTTTTTTAAAAAGAGTATAGATTACCACTATCATAAAAGTAAACTACAGGTGAAATTGCGTTCAGCAACTTCATAGGAGGTTTGGAGGTGGAAAACTCTATTATTATTTAGAAATTTGTGAGTATAGCGAATAAGTTTCTACCTGTTCTCTCTCTGCTCTCATAGCTCTAATCTTTTCAGATAATTTAAAAATCATATTTGTAATGTTGATCTCATATATCTTAAATATAGGTTAAAGAATTTGTTTTGGTTTGTGAGGTGCATTATGAATAATCAAAAAAGTGGTGTTTTTCATTATATAACAGTTGTACTGCTCTACGCAGTGGTTATAATATTTGGGATTTTTATTTTTAAGGGATATGAAAGTATTGTTAGTAAGAATAATGATTCAGATAAAATAATAGTAAGAAGTGTAATTCCATATTTAAATAGCAGTAGTTTTGATAATGAGAATTCTAACAATATATATAGTAATGGAATTTTATCCTATCTAAATGATATGTTTTTTAATCCAGTTAATATTGTAAAGAATCAGATTCCGTTATTTAAGGAATACAATAATGTTAAGTATAATAATCATATTAATTTTGATGAAAATGGCAGAGAAATAACGAAGATTAATTCATACAATGTAGATTCAAATAGTATTATAAAATTGAATCCAGAAGAGAAAAAAGGAACTGAGGGGTTATCTGTTTCAAAGGCTTTTAATAAAGACCTTGTAAAACAGCTTAATGAAGGAAAGCCAGAAGTGCTTATTTATCACAGTCATACTATGGAAGCTTATGGCGCTGCCAGTGACAGCGCTGATACATCCCAAAGTGTTATAGGCGTAGGGGGGGTGCTTCAAGATGAGCTTAAGAAATATGGTATTGCTTCAATACATGATACTACAATAAGCAGGTCATATGATGAAAGTTACAATCGTTCAAGAAATACAGTAAGTGAGTATTTGAAAAAGTATGGTGACTTTAAGATTATTATTGATCTGCATAGAGATTCTGTTCCTAATAAGAGTGCTATAACAGCTACACTTAATGGAGAATCAATGGCTAAAATCATGTTTGTTACAGCTAATAATAATCCTCATGCCAAAGATAATCATGCTCTTATTGATGAAATGAATAATATGGCCAGAAAGCTGTTTCCAGGTCTTTCAAGAGGAATAACATGCTATAGAAATGGAAAGAACAAATCATTTAATCAAGATTTAAGTAAAAACGCTTTCCTTATAGAAGTGGGATCTCATGTAAATACTCCTAAAGAGGCGCAGACAACGGCTAAGTATATTGCAAGACTTATTGCTGAAAAGATAAATGGGAAAAAATAGTGCATAAAAAAACAAGAAATGAACATCCTTATATAATATGATAGTGAAATTTTATCTTGAATTTATAGAGAATATTTTTCCTTTATAGATTCTTAGATTTAGTGAATAGATAACAACGAATAGTGAATAGAAAAGGTTGAAATTCATATAGCTACGCTTAAGCAGGCATTCCAAATCTCTGATTTGGTATGTTCACTTAGGTCTTGACAATGAATTTATCATAATGGAGGATTCTTCTCCAAGCCTCCTATGCAATTACTGACGTAATTGCATCTGTTGTTCTTTTGTAATTAGAACTGAGCTTCAGCGAAGTTCTTACATCAACTGTTCGTTGTTCACTATTCGTTATTCACTGTATAAAGGAGGTCGTTTTTTGAAAAAGAAAATCTTAGCCATACCGATTATAATGATTCTTATAATGGTATTGTGTAGTTTTATAGTTATTAATATAAGTTTCAACAGAGATATGACCACATTTACAAATAGTTATAGAAAAAATACAGAACTTATAAATTCAAAGTTTGGAAATTCTGCACAAAAATTTTATAGTGATAAAAGTATAATTAAACTGTATAATAGACAGGGAGTAATTTTTATTGACTTAAATAATAATTTATATAAAATAGACTTAACAGATATAAAGAATAAAATTAAAAATATGTTTTGAGTTAAATTATTTTACAGCGAAAGAAAAAAGAAATGGGGGTGGAATGAAGCTGATGCACATTATGATAAGCGCAGCTTCGTACTAGTATGACAGAGAATAGACAAAAGTATATTAGAAATTTTTCTATTGTAGCACATATTGACCATGGAAAGTCTACATTAGCGGACAGACTTATTGAAAAGACAGGAACTCTTACTAAAAGAGAAATGGAAGATCAGGTACTTGACAACATGGAGATAGAAAGAGAAAGAGGTATAACTATAAAGTCACAGGCAGCAAGACTTGTATATAAGAGACCTAGTGATAATCAGGAATATATCTTTAATCTTATAGATACTCCAGGACATGTCGATTTCAACTATGAGGTTTCAAGAAGTCTTGCAGCATGTGAAGGTGCACTTCTTGTAGTTGATGCAACTCAGGGAATACAGGCACAGACACTTGCAAACTGTTATCTTGCATTAGATAATGATCTTGAAATTGTACCAGTTATCAATAAAATAGATCTTCCAAGTGCAAGACCAGATGAAATAAAGGAAGAAATTGAAGATGTTATAGGTATAGAAGCATCAGAGGCGCCGCTTATATCAGCTAAGACAGGACTAAATGTTGAAGATGTTCTTGAAGCTGTTGTTGAGCAAATACCTGCTCCAAATGGAGATAGTGAGGCTCCGCTTAAGGCGTTGATTTTTGACTCATACTATGATAGTTACAAAGGTGTTGTAAATCACGTTAGAATATTAGACGGTAAAGTAAAAGCAGGAACAAAGATTAAGCTTATGGCTACAGGCAAAGTATATGAAGTAGTTGAAGTTGGTATATTTTCACCTAATATGCGTGCAATTAAGGAATTAAGCGCAGGAGATGTTGGATACATAACAGCATCAATTAAGAATGTAAGGGATGCCAGAGTCGGAGATACAATTACATATGCCGACAGACCTACAGACGAAGCACTTCCAGGATACAAACCAGCAGTGCCAATGGTATATTCAGGTATATATCCAGTAGATGGAGCAAAATACGGTGAACTTAAGGATGCACTTGAAAAGCTGCAGATAAATGATGCTGCTCTTAACTTTGAACCAGAAACATCAATAGCTTTAGGATTTGGATTTAGATGTGGATTTTTGGGATTACTTCATATGGAAATAATCCAAGAAAGAATTGAAAGAGAATTCAATCTTGATATTATTACAACAGCACCTTCAGTTATTTACAAAGTAACTAAGACAGATGGAACTTTATTAGAGCTTACTAACCCTACAAATCTTCCACAACCAACTGAAATTGCTTATATGGAAGAGCCTATAGTAAAGGCTTCTATTATATCACCAACAGATTACGTTGGATCGATAATGGAACTTTGCCAGGATAGAAGAGGAAAGTATATAGATATGAATTATTTAGAGGAAACAAGAGTTGTAATTCATTACGAACTTCCTTTAAATGAAATAGTATATGATTTCTTTGATACTTTAAAATCAAGAACTAAGGGATATGCTTCTCTTGATTATGAACTTAAGGGATACGATAAGTCAGAACTTGTTAAGCTTGATATACTTCTAAATGGTGATGTTGTAGATGCACTTTCTATGATAGTTCCAAAGGAAAGAGCTTATCATAAGGGAAGAGGAATCTGTGAAAAGCTTAAGGAGATTATTCCAAGACAGATGTTTGAAATTCCAATACAAGCAACAATAGGTTCAAAGATAATCGCTAGAGAAACAGTTAAGGCTATGAGAAAAGATGTCCTTGCAAAATGTTATGGCGGAGATATCTCAAGAAAGAAAAAACTTCTAGAAAAACAGAAGGAAGGAAAGAAGAGAATGAGACAGGTAGGTTCTGTTGAAGTTCCACAGGAAGCCTTCATGAGCGTTCTAAAGGTAGACTAGTTAATGTAGAATGTATATTTTATAATGTATAATTCAGGATGAAATTCACGAAGCTATGCTCGTGAATTTCAAACTTAATGGAGGGATACCCTCCAAACCTCCTGTAAAATTGCTAGATGCAATTTAATTTGAGAGTTTTTAAAGAGGAATTTGTTTTATTTTAAGCAGGTATTCCAAATCTTCGATTTTGTATATTCGCTTACGTCTTGACCAAGCAGGTATTCCAAATCTTAGATTTGGTATGTTCGCTTATGCTTTGGCTTGTGAACTGCGCTTCAGCTAAGTTCAATCCGAAATTATACATTATACATTTTAAATTATAAATTAATGAGTGGGGTGTAAAGATGAAAGAAATATCTTTATATATACATATACCTTTCTGTAAAAATAAGTGTATGTATTGTGATTTCCCATCATTCGCTGGAAAGGATAATCTTAGAGACAGATATGTTGCTGCTCTCATCAAGGAAATAAAGATGAAAGCAGAACAATATATAATAAAGACAGTCTTTATAGGTGGGGGTACTCCCACCTATTTAACTTTAGAGGAAATGGATATACTTTTATCTGCCATAGATAAGCTGAAGTTTGCAGATGATTATGAATTTACAGTTGAGTGTAATCCGGGAACATTGACATTTGAAAAATTAAAATTAATGAAAGATAGAAAAGTAAACAGGCTAAGTATAGGTCTTCAGTCAACAAACAATTCACTGCTTAAGACACTTGGACGTATTCATGATTATAAGACTTTTGAAGAAAATTATAATCTGGCAAGAAAAGCGGGTTTTGATAATATAAATGTAGACTTAATGTTTGGACTTCCAGATCAGAAAGTCTCAGACTGGATAGAAACATTAGAAGATATAGTGAAACTAAACCCAGAACATATATCTGCATACAGCTTAATAATAGAAGAAGGTACGCCATTTTATAACATGTATAATAATGACAGACTTAACCTGCCGTCTGAAGATGATGAAAGGGAAATGTACCATTCTGCAAAAAGAATCTTAGAGCAGAACGGCTATCATCAGTATGAAATATCTAATTTTGCAAAGCAGGGCAGAGAATGCATACATAATGAAGTTTACTGGATGCTTGATGAATATCTAGGATGCGGCAGTGCTGCATCTTCATATGTTAATGGCAATAGATATAAGAATGAAGAAAACATAGAAAAATATATTAATGATATAGAAAATGATACTACTTCAGTAGAAGAAGAAATACACAACTCCTTAGATGATAATATGGAAGAGTTCATGTTCATGGGGCTTAGAATGATAAGAGGAGTCTGTGAAAAAACTTTTGAGAAAAAATTCGGCGTAAAAATAGATACTATCTATAAAGATGTAATAGATAAGCATATTAATGAAAAGCTACTTGTAAGAGAAAATGGGAGAATCTATCTCACAGCAAAAGGCATTGAACTTTCAAATTACGTCATGAGTGACTTTATACTGACATAAGTACAAAAAAATATAGTTAATAATAGCATTAGTGAACAACGAACAGAGAATAACGAATAGTTGGGGAAATAACTTTGCTATGGCGAAGTTATTATTATAAAAAATACAGGCTGAATTACGTTTAGTAATTCAGCAGGAGGTTTGGAGGATTTTCCTCCATTTTGATAAATTCATAAGCGTAGCAAAATGAATTTTAACCATTTCTATTCACTGCTCGTTATTGTTATTCGTTTTTACAAGATTGTTGTGGGGCTGCAGGTGATTATGCAGTCTTTTTTTATGCTTAATTTTAAATTATGCTCAATTTAGAAAAATAAATTCATATGTATGCGATTTATTGAGGAAATGGAAGAAAAACAGAGCGAATATATAAAAATATTAAAAAAACGGCTGAATTTGCGATAAATATAATTATATTAAAATTGACAAAACTAAATATAAATAATATATTTAAAGCATAGTCATTAGCACTCAATGATAGTGAGTGCTAACAGAAAAAGGTGGTGTTAGTGATAGACGAAAGAAAGATTAAAATTCTACAGGTTATTATTAATGACTATATAACTACTGGAGAGCCGGTAGGATCAAGGACTATCGCTAAAAAGTATGAGCTGGGAGTAAGCCCGGCTACAATAAGAAATGAAATGGCAGACCTTGAGGAACTTGGGTATCTTGAGCAGCCACATACTTCTGCAGGTAGGATTCCTTCTAGCAAAGGTTACAGATTATATGTAGATAAGCTTATGAAACAGCAGCAGTTATCCTTAGAAGAACAGCTTGCCATAAAAAATGAAATAATTGATATGGCGTTGCTTGAAGTTGATAAGATGGTTAAACAGGTAAGTTCTTTATTATCCGATCTTACTAAATTAACTTGTGTTGCAAAGACTCCATCTTTTAATAAAGGCTATATAAAATCACTTCAATTAATGATTATTGATGAAAATAATATTCTTGTAGTAATAATTACTGACCGTGGAGTAAAGAATAGTATTATCAAAGTAAAAAATATTCCAAGCAGTAATGAAATCGAGAATATTAATCATGTTTTAAACATGAGATTGAAGAATCATACAATTGAGCAGATAAATCTGCAGGTGATTAACTCTATAAGAGATGATCTTACTGGATATGATGACATTTTTAATCCACTTATTAAGGTTCTATATGAAACACTTAACAATGGGAATGAAAATGATGATGTTGTTACAGAAGGAACAACAAATATATTTAATTATCCAGAGTACAATGATATAGAAAGTGCCAAAGAAATATTAAGTCTTTTAGAGGACAAAGGTAAAATTAGTGCTCTACTTGATAATAAAGATGGTTTTTCAATAAGGATAGGTGATGAAAATTATCTTCCTGGCGCTAAAAATTGTAGTGTGATTTCAGCAGTATATTTTATGGATGATGTACCGCTAGGTACAATTGGACTTATAGGGCCAAGAAGAATTAATTATTCTAAAGTAGTCTCTATTATGGCTGAAGTTATGAAAGAATTGAATGAAGTTATTAACAAAAAGAAACTATAGATATTTGAGAAATAGAGATGAGGTGTTTGGTAAGTTATGGATAATAAGAAAGATAAAGAAGAAAAGATAGAAGAAACATTAAATGATACTGTAGAAACTGATACTAAAGAAGAAACAGCAGAAAATGAAGTTAATGAAGTAAAAAATGAAGCAGATAATGCTCCGAAGGAAGAAGATAAAGATGATGATAAATTCTCTAAGCTTACTGAGGAGTTATTCAAAGCTAAAGAAGAAAATACAAAGCTAAATAATGAGCTGAATACATTAAAAGATAGGCTTGTAAGAATCAATGCTGAGTATGACAACTTTAGAAAGAGAACTGCTAAAGAAAAGGAAGGCATTTATGCAGATGCATGTAATGATGTATTAAAGGAAATGCTTGGTGTTCTTGATAATCTTGAAAGAGCTGTTGCAGTTGAAAATAGTTCTGTAGAAGACTTGAAGAATGGTGTCGATATGACAATGAGACAGTTCAAGAATGCATTTGATAAATTAGGCGTTGAAGAAATAGATGCAAGTGGAGAATTTGATCCACATCTTCATCAGGCAGTAATGCATGTTGATGATCCAGATTTGGGTAAGAACGTTGTTGCTGATGTCCTTCAAAAAGGATATAAAAAAGGTGACAAAGTCTTAAGATACACAATTGTTAAAGTTGCAAATTAAATATTAATTTAACATAAAAATAAAATTCTAAATAGATAATATTTGAGGAGGAAGAAAAATGGGAAAAGTAATAGGAATAGATTTAGGTACTACAAATTCATGCGTAGCAGTTATGGAAGGTGGAGAACCAGTCGTAATCGCTAACTCAGAAGGAGCAAGAACAACTCCATCAGTTGTTTCATTCCAGGCAGATGGAGAAAGATTAGTAGGACAGGTTGCTAAAAGACAGGCAATAACAAATCCTGATAAAACTATAATGTCAATAAAGAGACATATGGGAACTAACTACAAAGTTAATATAGATGGAAAAGAACACAGCCCACAGGAAATATCAGCTATGATTCTTCAAAAGATAAAGGCTGATGCTGAAAGCTACCTTGGAGAAACTGTTAGTGATGCAGTTATCACAGTTCCAGCATATTTTAACGACAGCCAGAGACAGGCAACTAAGGATGCAGGAAAGATTGCAGGACTTAATGTTTTAAGAATAATCAACGAACCAACAGCTGCATCTCTTGCTTATGGTCTTGATAAGCAGGAAGCTGCTCACAAGATATTAGTATTTGACCTTGGTGGTGGTACATTCGATGTATCTATACTTGAACTTGGAGACGGAGTATTCGAAGTTAAGTCAACAAATGGTGATACTAAACTTGGTGGAGATGACTTTGACCAAAAGATAATGGATTATATAGCTGAAGATTTCAAAGCTAAGAACAACATAGATTTAAGAAATGATAAGATGGCTTTACAGAGATTAAAAGAAGCAGCTGAAAAAGCTAAGATAGAATTATCTTCATCAAATCAGACAATAATCAACTTACCATTCATCACAGCTGATGCAACTGGTCCAAAGCATATTGAAATGACTTTAACTAGAGCAAAATTCAATGAAATTACTCATGATTTAGTTCAGAGAACTCTTGAACCAATGAAGAAGGCATTAAGCGATGCTGGTCTTTCAATCAACGATGTTGATAAAGTAATATTAGTTGGTGGATCTACTAGAATCCCAGCTGTTGTAGAAGCAGTTAAGAACTTTACAGGAAAAGAACCTTCAAAGGGAGTTAACCCAGATGAATGTGTTGCAGTAGGTGCTGCTATTCAAGGTGGAGTTTTAACAGGAGAAGTTAAGGATGTATTATTACTAGATGTTACACCATTAACTTTAGGAATTGAAACTTTAGGTGGAGTTGCTACACCATTAATCGAAAGAAATACAACAATACCAACAAGAAAGAGCCAGGTATTCTCTACTGCTGCTGATGGTCAGACTTCAGTTGAAATTCACGTAGTACAAGGTGAAAGACAGATGGCTGCTGACAATAAGAGCTTAGGAAGATTCACACTTTCAGGAATTGCTCCAGCACCAAGAGGAATTCCTCAGATTGAAGTTACATTTGATATAGATGCTAACGGTATAGTTAAGGTTTCTGCTGTTGATAAGGCTACTAACAAGGAAGCTAACATCACAATTACAGCTTCAACTAACTTAAGCGATGATGAAATAGATAAGGCTGTTAAAGAAGCTGAAAGATTTGCTGAAGAAGATAAGAAGAGAAAAGAATCAATCGAAGTTAAGAACAATGCAGAACAGATAGTTTACCAGACTGAAAAGACTTTAGGAGAACTAGGAGATAAGGTTTCAGCTGAAGATAAAGCTAAGGTTCAGACTAAACTTGATGAATTAAAGAAAGTTAAAGATGGAGAAGATATAGAGGCTATTAAGAAGGCTACTGAAGAATTAACTCAGGAATTCTATGCAATATCTTCAAAGATGTATCAGCAGGCTAACCCACAAGGAGCAGATCCAAACATGGGAGGAAACCCAGGAGCTGATGCAGGACAACAGGCACCACATGATGACAATGTTGTAGATGCTGACTTCAAGGTAGACGACGACAAATAATAGAATATTAAGTTTTGACACTTAATTAACTTGTAGATATAATATCAAAGGGAAGGCACCTAAGTCTTCCCTTTTTCTAAGCAAAATATATATAATAGTTGATTCTGCGCAAACTAGTATAACTGAAGAAAATCTATAATTTGAGTATAGATGCAATTTAGTGAATAGAGAACAACGAATAAGGAATAGTTAAGGAATGAACTTCGTAAAAGCGCAGTTCAAAATAAATCAGGTCAGATTACGTTTAGTAATCTGACAGGTGGTTTGGAGGGCCTGCCCTCCATTCTATTAAATTCTTGAGCAGAGCGAAAAGAATTTTAACCTTCATTCTACATTTTACATTCTAAATTCTACATTGTGTGAGCATACAGAATGTAAATATGTATTGATAGAGAGTAGATTTACTCAAATAGAATATTTACTAAAATAATATAGGTGGTGAACCCATGGCAAATAAAGATTATTATGAAGTACTTGGTCTTCAAAAAGGAGCCAGTGATGACGAAATAAAAAAAGCTTTTAGAAAGCTTGCTATAAAATATCATCCTGATAAAAATAAAGGAAATAAAGAAGCAGAAGAAAAGTTCAAAGAGATAAATGAAGCTTATCAGGTTCTATCAGATCCCAAAAAGAAGGCTAATTATGATCAATTCGGTAGTGCTGATGGTGCCGGTTTTGGCGGCGGCTTTGATGGTGGATTTGATTTCTCAGGTATGGGAGGATTTGGCGATATCTTTGATACAATTTTCGGCGGCGGTGGATTCGGCGGTGGAAGTGCTCAGAGAAAAAATGCACCTCAGAGAGGTGACGATTTAGAGTATCGTTTAAATCTTACATTTGAAGAAGCTGTATTTGGCGTTGAAAAAGAAATATCAATTACAAGAAATGAAAACTGTGAAACTTGTAATGGCTCTGGTGCTAAACCAGGAACAAGTCCAAAGACATGCGATAAGTGTCATGGAACAGGTCAGATAAGAATTCAGAGACAGACTGGTCTTGGAAATTTCGTTTCAACTACAACATGTGATAAATGTGGTGGTAAAGGAAAAATTATAGAAACACCATGTCCAACATGTAAAGGCAGGGGCCATGTAAGAAAAAACAGAAAAATAACTATAAAGGTTCCAGCAGGTGTTGATACTGGCAATATGATGCCTTTAAGAGGACAAGGAGAACACGGTGTTAACGGTGGACCAGCAGGAGATTTATATATAAGAATAAATGTTATGCCTTCTAACATATTCAAGAGAAGAGGCTCAGATTTATATATAGATACACATGTAAGCTTTGGAAAAGCAGCTTTAGGTGCTGAAATAACAGTTCCATCAGTAGATGGTGATGTTAAGATAACAGTTCCTCAAGGTACTCAATCAGGTACAATGCTTAGACTTAAGGGTAAGGGTGTTCCTAAGGTTAACTCTGGACAGAGAGGAAATCAGTATGTCAATGTAATAGTTGATACACCAAAGAACCTTAACGAAAAACAGAAAGAAGCTCTAAGGTTATTCATGGAAGCAAGCGGTGAAAAGGTTGAAGTACAGCCACATAAGAAAGGCTTTAAGGATATATTCGGAAAGAAATAAATTGTAGAATAAAGTGCAGATTAACCTGCACTTTTTTTCTTGGTAAAAGATAAGAGATATGAGAGAAGAGAGCAGAGAAAAGGATGAAGCTCCCCGGCGGGAGTTTCGGAAGGTTAAATTGCGTTAAGCAATTTAACAGGAGGTTTGGAGGGATTCCCTCCATTATGTTAAATTCTTGAGCGAAGCGAAAAGAATTTTAACCAAAACTCTGCTCTCTTAGTTCATAACTATTACGTGAATTGAGAAATGATAATTGAAAATTTATGTGTGTCAGTGTAAAATAGATAAATAGTCGAGAATCGATATTGATTGAAAGGATGATTTAAATGGAAGGAACTTGGATAGAAATCAGAGTTATTACTGAAAGTGAGGCTATAGAACCTGTTTCAGGAATATTTTATGGATTAGGATGTGCAAATGTTGCCATTGAAGATCCTAATGATTTCAAAAACACAGAAAAGGGTCCTCTTACATATGACTTTGCAGATATAAACGTACTTGAATATAAGGGAGAGGCAGCAGTAGTAAAAGCATATTTTTCAGAACAAGATAACATAGAAAAGACTGTTGAATACATAAAAGAAAAGCTTCAGGAAATAAAATCAATGGGCATAAACATTGGTGAAGGAAAAGTTGAAACTAATGAAATGCATGAAGAAGACTGGGCAAATACATGGAAGAAATATTATAAACCTACTAAGATCGGAAATAATATTGTTATAAAGCCTATGTGGGAACAATATGAAGCTAGAGATGGTGAACTTGTAGTTGAACTTGACCCAGGAATGGCTTTCGGTACTGGAACACATGAAACAACAAGTATGTGCATCAAGTCACTTGAAAAATATGTAACAAAGGATACTACTGTATTTGATGTTGGTACTGGTTCTGGAATACTTGCAATAGTTGCATCAAAATTAGGTGCAAAGCATGTTGTAGGTGTTGACCTTGATCCTGTTGCGGTGGAATCTGCAAATGAAAATTTAAGACTTAACAATCTTAATAACATAGAAATACTTCATGGAAATCTTCTTGATGTAGTTGAAGGAAAAGCAGATCTTGTTGTTGCAAATATACTTGCAGAAGTGGTATGTATTCTAGTAGATGATGTAAAGAAAGCACTAGATAAAGGTGGAATCTTCATATCATCAGGAATAATACATGACAGAAGACAGATGGTAATAGATAAACTTGAACAAAGCGGATTTGAAGTTGTTGAAGTAAATAAAGATGGAGAATGGAACTGCATTGTGGCTGTAAATTCTTAGTGAAACTGAGCAGAGCGAAAGTTGAACTTAGAATTTAGGCCCATCTTGAAAGCGGAGTCGAGCAAGATGATTCTTCAGTGAATAACGAATAGAGAATAGTGAATAGAAAAAGTAAAAAAATTAGCTGCGCTTTGCTTGTTGATTTTTAATAGTAAGGAGTTTCATCCTTTTCTATTCGTTGTTCACTATTAACTGTTCGCTGGTTCACAGATTATTTTTATTAGAAGTTTAAACTGAGGTTTAATTGAAATTATTAAATGAAAGATGATAAAGGAGTTGTATTACATGCACAAATTCTTTACTGAAATACAGAATTTTCAGGGAGATCAGGCTTTTATATATGGAGATGATGTAAAGCATCTATATAAAGTTCTTAGACTTACTGAGGGTACAGAAGTTATCCTGAATAATTATCAAGGAGAAGAATTCCTTGCTAAGATTGCTGAGATAACTAAAAAAGATGTAAGGCTTGATATAATTAAGAAATTAGATATAAATAATGAAAGCAATATCAAAATAACTCTTTATCAGGGGATGCCTAAAGCATCAAAGATGGATCTTATTGTGCAAAAAGGAACAGAGCTTGGCGTAAATGAAATAATTCCTACAATTACTGAGAGAGTAGATGTGAAACTTAAAGGCGAATTCAAAAAGCTAGATAGACTTCAGAGAATAGCAAATGAAGCCTGTAAGCAGTGTAAGAGAACAATCGTACCGAGAGTTAAAGAACCAATAGAATTTGCAGTACTGATTAATGATATGTCATTATATGATCTTGTAGTTGTACCATATGAAAATGCAGAAAATAAAGGCGTGAAATATCTTGCAGAAAAGTACAGCAATATAGAAAGTGTTGCAATAGTTATTGGACCTGAAGGCGGATTTGAAGAAAGCGAAATAGAAGAACTTAAAAATAATGGAGCTGAGATAGTGACATTAGGAAACAGAATACTTAGGACTGAAACTGCTGGATTCGTATGCAGCACGCTTTTACAATACGAGTTTGGCGATTTAGGAGGAAATTTATAAATGAAAGTAGCATTTTATACATTAGGATGCAGAGTTAATATGTATGAATCAGAAGCTATGACGGAAAAATTCATAAGAGATGGGTATGAAGTTGTAGATTTCAGTGAAAAGGCTGACGTATATGTAATCAATACATGTACAGTTACTAATATGGGTGACAAGAAATCAAGACAGGTTATTGGAAGAGCAAGAAGACTTAATTCAAAGGCTGTAATAGCTGTTGTTGGATGTTATTCACAAATAGCACCAGATGAAGTTAAGGAAATACCAGGAGTAAATGTTGTTCTTGGCACAAGAAATAAGAGCGAAATAATATACTGGGTAAATAAAGCAAGAGATGAAAAAGTTAAAGTTGTGTCTGTAAATCCAGTACTAAAAGACAAGAAATTTGATGACCTTAAGATAGAAGATTATCAGGATAAGACTAGAGCTTTTCTTAAAATACAAGATGGATGTAATAGATTCTGTGCATATTGTCTGATTCCGTATGCTAGGGGAGCAGTATGTTCAAAAGACCATACAAAGGTTATTGAAGAAGTTAGGGAACTTGCAGCTCATGGATTTAAGGAAGTAATACTTTCAGGAATACACATAGCATCATATGGTGTTGATCTAGATGAGAAAATTACTTTAGTTGACATAATAGAAGAAATTGAAAAGATAGATGGCATAGAGAGAATAAGAATAGGTTCAATAGATCCTACATTCTTTACTGATGAAGTAGTTATGAGAATTAAGAAGCTTAAAAAGCTTTGTCCGCACTTCCATCTTTCAATGCAGAGTGGCTGTGATGAAACTTTAAAGAGAATGAACAGAAGATATGATTCAAAGAAGTATGAGGAAATCGTTGGTGTTTTAAGAGATAATATTAAGGATGTTTCTATAACAACAGATGTAATAGTAGGATTCCCAGGAGAAACTGATGAGGAATTTAATAAGACTTATGAATTCTTAAAGAGAATAAAACTTACTAAGACGCATGTATTTAAGTATTCTCCAAGAGAAGGAACAAAAGCTGCTTCAATGGATAATCAGATAGATGGAAACAAAAAAGAAGAAAGAAGTAAGCTTCTTATAGAATTAAGCAATAAAAATGAACAGGAATTCATGAGAAAGTTCCTAGGACATAATATGAGTGTTCTATTTGAACAGGAATGTAATCATAAGCCTGGATATTTTGAAGGTTATACAAGCAATTATATGAAGGTATTAGTACCATTTGACTGTGATTCAGTAGTAGGAAAGATTCTTGATGTTAAGCTTGATGATGTTGAAGGCGAAAATATAATAGGAAAAATGGAATAAAAATGATATAATTATTATATACATTCTACATTGTTAGTTTGGTGAGGAGGTGAAAAAATGTCAGACTGTATCTTTTGTAAAATAGTAAATAATGAGATTCCGTCTAAAAAAGTTTATGAAGACGATAAGGTACTAGCGTTCTATGACATTAGTCCAGAAGCACCAGTGCATATAGTTGTTATCCCTAAGGAACACATACAAAGTGCAAATGAATTAGATGATAATAATGTTTATATTGTTTCTCATATATTTATGGTTATAAAAAAAATAGCTAAGGAATTAGGAATTGCAGAAAAAGGCTACAGAGTAGTTAATAACTGCGGAGAGGATGGAGGACAATCAGTTCATCATCTTCATTTTCATGTACTTGGAGGAAGAAGTTTTAAGTGGCCTCCAGGCTAAAAAATAATTATAATATAGCAAGAACGAAATTAAATATGCAATTTGATATTCTAACCAAAATTGTAATTAATGAATTTCATCAGGTTCTTGACAGCTTGAAAATTACTAGTGTATAATAATTGATGTGTTATTAAGCCCACAGCTGTGATTTATATCAATCGTGGAATTATCGCTAGCGGAGGGAGGGAAGAGAAGATGTCAGAAATAAAAGTTGGAGAAAACGAATCACTTGATAGTGCATTAAGAAGATTTAAAAGAAAGTGCGCAAGAGCAGGGGTTCTTTCAGAAGTTAGAAAGAGAGAACACTACGAAAAGCCAAGTGTGAAGAAAAAGAAGAAATCAGAAGCAGCTAGAAAAAGAAAATTCAAATAGTCTAAATATTTGAAAGAAGGTAAAGTAATGCCAACAATAAAAGAAAGATTGCAAAAGGATTGGATTGCTGCAATGAAGGCTAAAGACAAAGTCAAAGCCAATTCATTAAGTACATTCAAATCTGCAGTATTATTGGTGGAAAAGACTAATAATGTTAAGCTTGATGATGAGCAAGTAATAGAGATTTTATCAAAGGAAGTTAAACAGAGAAGAGAATCTGTTATTGAATTCCAGAAAGGTAATAGACAAGACTTAGTTGATGCAACAAACGCAGAAATTGAATTATTGTTAGAATACCTTCCTCAACAATTAAGCGAAGAAGAAATCAAAAATATTGTTAAATCAGCAGCCGATTCCATTGGTGCTAATGGCATGAAAGATATGGGAAAAGTTATGGCAGCAGTAAAGCCGCAAATAGTAGGCAGAGCTGATGGCAAACTTGTTAGTCAAATTGTTAAAGAATATTTAAATAAATAGGAGATCCCCTACGGGGCTCCTTTTTTTATTTTTAGGACACTATCTATTGATTTGGATAGTGTCCCTTTTTATTTTGTAGATTCTATTTAATGGAGAATTCCCCTCTAAGCTTCCTATGATGTTATTACAATTAGAACTGCGCTTTAGAGAAGTTCTTTACTCAACTGTTCGTTGTTCTCTGGTCATTTTTCGTTTACACGGCTTCAGCATAAACTTAAAAGATAAATTATATTCTATGATTTAAATTTGTATCATAAATTAAAGTGAAAGCATTTTTGTATTAGGAGTAAGTTTTATGAGTTCACCATTTTTAAAATTGAGAAGCGGCATAGAGGGTAAGCTTGACGTGCCGACAGATCTTGCAAAGGATCTCCCAAGGATACAGATAATGGGCAATGAGGAAATAAGCATAGAGAATCATGAAGGTATAGTTGGTTTTGAAAAGGATAAGGTGGAAGTCAAGATTAAAAAAGGTAAAGTAATAATCAATGGCGTAAATCTTGAGATTTTATTTATGGGAGGCGAAACGCTGACAATTGGAGGAAAGTTTAGATCAGTAGTGTATGAGGAGGGAAATAAGAAAAATGAAGACTGATTTAATGAATTATGGCAGACTTGATGTAAGGGTAATGCTCTTTAATCCTGAACGAATAGTTAATATTCTCTGGAACAAAGGTATAGTAGTAGAAAACGTAAAAAGAAGAGATATAATAACTATTACTATGACGGTAAAATACAACGATTATGATGAGGTATGTAAAGTAGTCAAAGAATTAAAGGGACAGGTAGAAGTGATTAATAGAAGTCCTTTTGTGGTATGGGCTATGAAAATTAAAAATAGGTTTTCATATGTTATTGGAGCAGTTGTGTTTATATGCATAATATATTTTTTGTCAGGGTTCGTATGGGGGGTGAAGGTTGAAGATAATAAATTTCTTTCTCCTTACGAGATAAGAAAATGTATTTATAGTTTAGGAATTAAGCCTGGGATAAGGAAAAACAAAGTTAATGTTACAACACTTGAAAAAGATATAGAAAGAGCCAATGATAATGTAATGTGGGTAAAAGCGAGAATTGAGGGATCCGTACTTAAAGTCACAGTTAAAGAAAAGGTTAATCCCCCTAAGCTTACTGGTAATGAAAATACTGACGGTACTATACATCCTATTGTGGCAAAAATGGACGGTGAGATTGTTAAGATATACTGCAGTGCAGGTAGTGCCGCAGTACAGAGGGGAGATTTTGTTAAAAAAGGTGATGTGCTTATAGAAGGTGTACAGGGTAAGGATGAATATCAGGTGGAGGTACAGCCAGAAGGTACAGCAATAGCAAAAACATTTGAAGAGAAGAGTGCTGAGATCCAGGTAAGCGGAAATGAACTTAAAAGAACAGGTGAAGTTTATAAAGATATTTATGTAGAAATCATGGGCAGAAAAATTTATATTAAAAAATGTGATAAAACATTTAAAGATTATGATAAAATAGAAAATAAAAGAAAACTTATCACAGAAGTCGATTATTATCCTAAAAAAGAAGTTGAGATAAGTGAGTCTAAAGATAATTTAATAAATAAAAAAGTAGATGAACTTGAAAAAAGTGTACAGGAAAATATTGAGAGGAGCGATAAAATAGTCGATAAAATAATTAATCAAAAAGATATAGGAAGTGGAAAAATAAGACTAAATGTAGTTTTTGTTATAGAGAGGAATATTGCTGTTAAAGAATAGACAATTTAACAAAGAAGGTGAAATAATGAACAAAAGGATTAGTGTACTAAAAGAAAAATCGAAGATAATAATTTTGTTTCTTCTTACTTTTGTTACTACTTACGTTATATTGATGACATGTGTTGTAACTAAAAAATATGATCTTAAGGTAGGAGATATAGCAAAATCAGATATAAAGGCATCAAGGGAAATTGTTGATGAAAAGGCTACCCAGGCAGCTAAAAAAGATGCTGAAAATAAAGTTGATAAACAGTATACATTAAAATCTGATATGCAGAAAACAGCAGAAGATAATATAAAATCATTTTTTAATAAAGTTATCAGTATAAAGGAGTCAAGTCTTTTAGATGATCAGAAAATGACTGAGATAGCTAAGATTGATATCATAAAACTAGATAAGGAAGGCTATGCATCTCTTCTTGCAAGTGATAAATCATCTCTCTTATCAATGCAGTCTGTACTTATTGAGGCTATGGGGAAGGCATATGCAACTCCTATAGAAGAAAATAAACAGAGCGATATAGAATCGGCTAAGCTTATAGTTGATGGTAAAATATCATCGCTTGATTATAGCAGGGCACTTAAGGAAACGTTAAAGAGCATAGCGTATTCACAGATTAAGCCTAATTTCTTTTATGATAAAGAAAAGACAGAAGAAAAGGCAAAGGAAGCATCTAAGAATACAGCAACAGTACTTATAAAGAAGAACCAGACTATTGTTAAAGATGGTGAACCTATAACTCAAGAACAAATCGAACTATTAAAATCAATGGGACTTCTTAATGATTCAAAATTTGATTTCCTTATGTATATAGCACTTGCAGCATTTGTGCTTATTATACTTGGGCTTCAGTATATGTATATATATAGGAATGATAAGAAGACATATGAAGATGTAAAAATGTTGATGCTTATAAGTGTTATCAATATTTTATCGCTTGTTCTTGCCAGAGTAATGGCAATAATATCGCCATTTTTAATACCATTTGCATTTGCGCCTATGCTTATGAAAATGCTTGTAAATCATAAAGCATCAATGATTATTGGAATTTATAATCTAATGTTTATAGCTATAGCAGTAAACTTTGATTCTGAAGTAATAGTTATTGGAATGCTAAGCATTATTTTGGGTTCTACACTTTTAAATAAGATTCAGCAGAGAAATGACATACTTTATGCAAGTGTATATATGGCATTTATTAACGCAGCAGTAAGTCTTTCATATGGAATAATAATATCTAATAATAATATGGAAACTCTTATTAAATGTGGAACTGCAGCGACAGGATGTATAATAGCAGGAGTACTTGCCATAGGACTGCTTCCATTCTTTGAAAATACATTTGATATAGTTACTAATGTAAAGCTCTTAGAACTATCAAATCCCAATAATCCTCTGCTTAAGAAAATTCTTATGGAGGCACCTGGCACATATCATCACAGTGTACTTGTGGCAAACCTTGCAGAAATGGCAGCCGAAGAAGTTGGAGCTAATGCCACACTTGCTAGAATAGGAGCCTACTATCATGATGTAGGAAAAACGGTAAGACCTGTATTCTTCAAGGAGAATCAGGTAGGGCATGAAAATCCTCATGATAATATAGCACCTAGTTTATCAGCGCTTATAATCACATCACATGTAAAAGATGGTGTTGAGCTTGCTGAAAAGAATAAAATGCCTCAGAGCATTGTGGATATAATTGCACAGCATCATGGAACAACGCTTGTAAAATACTTTTATGTGACTGCAAAAAATAGTGCAGAAGATCCAGACAGCATAAAGGAAGAGGATTATAGATATATGGGGCCTATTCCTTCAAGCAAAGAAGCAGGAATAATCATGATGGCTGATTCAGTTGAAGCAGCAGTAAGGTCTATACAGGAGCCTACTGAAGAAAAAATCAAGAATATGGTAGAAAATATTGTAAAGGATAAGCTTCAGAGCGGTCAGCTTGATAATTGCGATCTTACTATTAGAGATATTTCAAGGATTAAGAAATGCTTCTTAAAAGCTTTGAATGGTATATACCATCAAAGAATAGAGTACCCTAAAGAAAAGATACACAAGGAGACAATAGAAAATGATTTATGCAGACAATAGACAAGATAAAATAGAAGTAACAGATGAATTAAAAGACATATTGTTCAGAACAATAGAATTTGCACTAAAAGAAGAAGAAGTACATGAAAATTGTGAAATAAGCTTATTATTTGTTGATAATGAAGAAATACGAGAAATTAATAAAGAAAACAGAGGAATAGATAGAGCGACTGATGTGCTTTCATTTCCTATGCTAGATTATGAAGATAAAAAGGTATACAAGGAAATGTATAAGGACTTTAAGTTTGATGCAACATATCTAGATGGAGAAAATCTTGTACTTGGTGATATAGTACTTTCGCTTGAAAAAGCAATGGAACAGAGCAAAGAATTTAACCATTCATTCTTTAGAGAAGCAGCATACCTTGTTGTTCACTCAGTACTTCACCTTCTAGGATATGACCACATAGAAGAGGAAGACAAGAAAAGAATGAGACCAAGAGAAGAAGAAATCCTAAAAGCAATGGAACTCACTAGAGAAGACTAATATCTGACCTGAAGTTACAATACACGTAAATATGTTTTTCGGAAGGTTAATGTAGATTGTATATTGTATAATGCATAATGAAGGACAAAACTCATCTCTTATTTTGAAACTCCTATAGGAGTTTCATCCTAAATTATAAATTATACAATATAAACTATACATTATTAAGGGGTGATTTTATGAAGGTAAGAAAACTAGTAGACAGCTTTAATTATGCTATAAATGGAATACTTGATACATTGAGGACACAGAGGAATATGAAGATTCATTTTGCCGCCACAGTTTTTGTGCTTATTGCCTGTCTGTTCTTTGATATATCAAAGATTGAATTCCTTGTATTGGCAATTACTATTTCTATGGTTATTGCGGCAGAAATAATAAATACTGCTATAGAAAGTGTTGTTGACTTGACAGCAAACTATTATCATCCGCTTGCAAAAACAGCAAAGAATGCAGCAGCTGGTGCTGTACTTGTAACAGCAGTTAATGCCATAGTTGTTGGATACATAATATTCTGGGATAAATTTACTAGCGCTACATTTATAGTGCTCGGAAAAATAAGAAGATCGGAACCTTACACAATATTTATAGCTATAGTTCTTGTAATAATTATCACTATTATAGTAAAAGCCTATTTTGGAGAAGGTACTCCGCTGAAGGGTGGAATGCCTTCAGGACATAGTGCATTGTCTTTTTCACTTGCTACAGCCATAGCACTTATTACTGAAGAACCTATATGTATAATCCTTAGTTACCTGATGGCAATAATAACGGCCCAGAGTAGAGTTGATTCTGAAGTCCATTCTATATGGGAAGTAATTATAGGAGCTATTTTTGGCACACTTCTTACCCTGCTTATATTCAAATTGTTCGAGCCATAATTAAAAATAGTTGTAATTATAAATTTTAATGTTATAATTTATTTACGTTTATAATGGAGGTATGGTAACATGAAAGAAGAACTTATAAAAGCAGCTATAGAGGCAAGAGAAAGTGCATACGCACCATATTCTAATTTTAAAGTTGGTGCAGCAATTCTTATGGAAGATGGGTCTATATATACTGGATGTAATATAGAAAATGCTTCATTTGGTGCTACAAACTGTGCTGAAAGAACAGCTATATTTAAGGCAGTTTCAGAAGGAAAACATGTAATTAAAGAATTGGCGGTAATCGGAGATACTAATAGCTATACTTATCCATGTGGAATATGTAGGCAGGTAATTACTGAGTTTGCTGATAGTGCAGACATGAAAATATATATAATAAAAAATGAAAATGATTATCTTGAAAAGACACTTGGAGAAATAATGCCTGGATTCTTTACCAAGAAGGATTTAGATGAAAATAAGGAGAATAAATAATGTTTAAGTCAGGGTTTGTATCAATTGTAGGAAGACCTAATGTAGGAAAATCCACTTTATTGAACTTAATGATGGGACAGAAACTTGCAATAGTTTCAAGTAAACCTCAGACAACAAGAAAGAATATGCAGACAATACTTACAACAAATGATTACCAGATGATATTTGTTGATACACCAGGTATACATAAACCAAAGCATAAGCTTGGAGAATATATGGTTTCATCAGCTAAAGATAGCTTTAAGGATGTTGATCTTATACTATTTTTAACTACCACAGAAGATGGCCTTGAAAGAGGAGATGCTCAGATAATTGAATCATTAAAGAGCGCAAAGGCACCAGTATTTTTAGTGCTTAACAAGACGGACGAAAGCACTCCTGAAAAGGTGGCAGAAACTCTTCAGAAATATGCTGAGGAAATGGATTTTACGGAGATTATACCTATTTCAGCTCTAAAATCAAGAAATACAGATACATTGATAGATTTAATGGTTAAGTATATGCCTGAAGGTCCAAAGTATTATCCAGAAGAGATGATAACAGATGTTCAAGAAAGATTTATAGTTTCTGAAATAGTAAGAGAAAAAGCATTAAGAAATCTTAATCAGGAAGTTCCACATGGAATAGCAGTTGAAGTTATTCAGATGAAACAAAATGATAAAGGAATGTATAATATAGAAGTAGATTTAATATGTGAAAAATCTTCACATAAAGGAATCATTATCGGAAAAAATGGTCAGACATTAAAGAGAATTGGTGAAAGAGCAAGAATTGATATAGAAAAGATGCTTGATGCCAAGGTGAACCTTAAAATATGGGTCAAGGTTAGAAAGGAATGGAGAGACAACACTCTATTCCTTAATGAACTTGGATATAAGAAGCAGAAGTAACAGGGGGTGATACTCTGGCACTGTTAAAGACAAACGGAGTTATAATTAAAACGAGGGATTATAAAGAAAATGATAAGCTCGTCTGGATTTTCAGTGAGTCTCAGGGTAAGATAACAGCAATAGCTAAAGGTGCTAAAAAGAGCAGGAGTAAGCTATTCACATGTACTCTTGCTTTATCATATGGGGAGTATGTCCTTTTTCAGGGAAAAAACCTCTATACGCTTCAGGAAGGCAAAATCAATAATTCCTTCCAGGGACTTATGGGTAACTTGGAGAAGCTTACATATTCATCTTATATATGTGAGCTTATTGATATATGTCTTGAAGAAGGTGAAAAAAATGAACAACTGTATAAAGACTTTATAACATGTTTATACTTATTAAATACAGATGCGTTGGATTACGAGATATTGATAAGATCCTTTGAATTAAGAGTTATGAAAGCTACAGGTTATGGACTAAATTTCGATAATTGTGTTATGTGTAAGCAAAAGATTAGTACTTCTAATTATATGAATCTGACATATTATGGCGGAGTGTGTGACAAGTGTGAAAAAGTTCATGGCATAAATATTTCAAGAGCAGCTTATAGTGCATTGAAATTTCTCAATCATACATCCATGGATAAAGTATACAGATTGACACTTACTAAAGAGATAAAAAAAGAAGTTGAGAAAATTAATACAATGATAATATCTTCAAATTATTCTAAAAAGCCTAAAAGCTTAGAAATGTTAAAATATATTAAGGAGTGAGTTTAATGAGCGAAATAACACTAGAAAAAGTTGATATGGTAAAGGACAGAATGTATGTTACTTATGCTGAAGCTAAGGAAGCCCTTGAAAAGAATGATGGTGATGTTCTTGACGCTATAGTATATTTAGAGCAGAAAATTAAGGCTGAAAGCGTAGATAACAATGAAAGCGCTGAAGAGGTAAGAGAAACATGCGAAACTGTTGATGATTTCAAGGTTTGGATTAAAGATTTAATCAATAAGGGTAACGTCAACAGAATAAAGATAAAGAAAGATGACAAGGTTCTTATAGATATTCCTGTTAATGCTGGAATTGCAGCTGGTGTTATAGCAGCAGTTATTCCACAGCTTCTTGTTATAGGAGTAATTACAGCAGTAGCAACTAAGCTTACAATAGAAATCACAAAAGATGATGGAACAGTTGAAGTTGTCAACAAGGTTGTTAAAGATGTAGCCGAAGATGTTTCCAAGAAAACAAAGGATATCGTAAATAGTGTAAAGAAAAAAGCTGGAATAGTAAAATCTACAATGGAAAATGGAAAGAGTGCTCATAGAGAAGAAAACTCTGATCATATTTATTCATATACAGTTAAGTTTGATGAAGAAAAGTAGTATTCTATAGATATTGGAATATATTTCTGGAAAAACTAGCTGGACACAAAAAAATTAATGGATTTGTTTGATTTTTCAGAAAATTCAGCATAGTAAAACTATAAGTGGTGATATATAATTAACTCATAGATTATATATCATCATTTATACTCTATATTCAGTGAAAAGAGGAGATAAATTTGAAGTTAACACCTAGGCAGGAAGAAATAATAAAACTAGTTAAGGAAAAGCAACCAATAACTAGTGAGGAATTGGCATCTAAGGTAGGCGTTACAAGGGCCGCATTAAGACCAGATCTCGCAATACTTACTATGATAGGAGTATTGGATGCTAGACCTAAAGTGGGATATATTTATGTTGATAAACCTTCTCAAGGTATAGTAAATGATTATATATCTGGAATTAAGGTGCATGATATAATGTCAAAGCCATCTTTTGTAAAAGAAGATGTAACTGTATATGATGCAATAGTTTTATTATTCTTGAACGATGTTGGAACTTTATTTGTTGTAGATGATGAACAGCATTTGATTGGAGCAGTTTCCAGAAAAGATTTTTTAAAAATAGCTATGGGTGGTACAGACATTCATAGAGTGCCTGTTGGCATAATAATGACAAGAATGCCTAATATAGTAACAGTAAATGAAAATGACAGCGCAGTAGATGTAGCTAAAAAAATAATGACTCATGAAATTGATTCAATTCCTGTAGTTGAAAGGGTATCAAGTACAGATGATAAAGAACAATTAAAAATAATAGGAAAAGTTTCAAAAACTAATATAACTAGGTTATTTTTGAAGCTTAGCAATAATAAGAATAATATATAATTTAATATTGGTTTGAATTTGGTAAAAAGGTTTTAAAAAATTATGGTTTTTCATATTTCGTTATTTATTATTTATAAATAACACTTTACTTGAATAAAATACTAATAACTTAAAAGCTATTTGAAGTTTCTTCAGATAACTATGGTCAACTGGGTAATAACAAAGCTTGCTTTGTTTTTATAAAATCTATCAAAGTATAGGAATTAAGATTCCTTTACTTTATGATGGGTATATTTCAATCTAGTTTTGAACGGAGGAGTATTGAGATGGAAAGTAAAAAATATGTATACCTTTTCAAAGAGGGTAATGCATCTATGAGAAATCTGCTTGGAGGAAAGGGTGCCAACTTAGCAGAAATGACTAACTTGGGTATTCCAGTTCCACAAGGATTTACAGTTACAACTGAAGCTTGTAATAGGTATCATGATGATGGCGGTAAAATAGCCCCTGAAATTATGGAAGAAATTTTAGAAAAACTTAGCCAATTAGAAGAGATTACAGGAAAGAAATTTGGAAATAACGAAGATCCACTTCTTGTATCAGTAAGATCTGGAGCAAGAGTTTCAATGCCAGGTATGATGGATACAATATTAAATCTAGGTATGAATGATGTATCAGTTCAGGCAGTTGCTAAGCTTACAAACAATCCAAGATTTGCATATGATTCATATCGTAGATTTATTCAAATGTTCTCTGATGTTGTTATGGGTATTGATAAGAGATTATTTGAAGATAAAATAGATGATATAAAACAGGAAAAGGGCATTAAATATGATAACGAACTTACTACTGAAGATTTACAGAGGTTAGTTAGCGAATTTAAGGAAGTATATAAGAAAGAGCAAGGTGTTGATTTTCCACAAGACCCAAAGGATCAGCTTGTTGAAGCAATAGAAGCAGTATTTAAGTCATGGGATAATCCTAGAGCGATAGTATATAGAAGACTTAATGATATACCTGGAACTTGGGGAACTGCTGTAAACGTTCAACAAATGGTGTTTGGTAATAAGGGTGATACATCTGGTACAGGAGTTGCATTCTCAAGAAACCCAGCTACAGGCGAAAAGAAGATTTATGGTGAATACTTAATGAATGCACAAGGTGAAGATGTTGTTGCAGGAATAAGAACACCACAGCCAATAGCAAAGCTAGCTGGACAGAATCCAACTTTATATAAACAATTTGAAGGAATAGTAAATACTCTTGAAAAACATTACAAAGATATGCAGGATATGGAGTTTACTATAGAAGAAGGAAAACTTTATTTCTTACAGACTAGAAATGGTAAGAGAACAGCTCAGGCTGCATTAAAAGTTGCTACAGATTTAGTTGATGAAGGAATGTTAACTAAGGAAGAAGCAATATTAAAGGTTGAGCCAAAGCAGCTTGATTCTTTACTACACCCTACATTCTCTGCAGAGGATTTAAAGAAAGCAGAGTTAATTGCAAAAGGACTTCCAGCATCTCCAGGAGCTGCTTGTGGTAAGATTGCTTTCACTGCTGATGAAGCTAAGGAAAGAGCAAACAATGGCGAGAAGGTTGTTCTTGTAAGACTTGAAACATCACCAGAAGATATTGAAGGTATGATTGCGGCACAAGGTATACTTACTGTAAGAGGTGGTATGACTTCTCATGCAGCAGTTGTTGCCAGAGGAATGGGAACTTGCTGTGTAGCAGGATGTGGAGAACTTAGAGTCAGTGATGAGAAGAGAACAGTAGAAGTAAATGGGAAGGTTTACGGAGCGGAAGACTGGATCTCAATTGATGGTTCAACTGGAAATGTTTATGCAGGGGCTGTAAAGACTGTTCTTCCAGAAATATCAGGACATTTTGCAACATTCATGTCTTGGGCTGATAAGATTAGAAAACTTCAAGTAAGAACAAATGCAGATACACCAAGAGATGCTAAACAGGCAGTTACTTTTGGTGCAGAAGGTGTAGGACTTTGCAGAACTGAGCACATGTTTTTTGCCGAAGATAGAATTAAAGCAGTAAGAGAAATGATAGTTTCTAAGACTGTAGAACAGAGAGAAAAAGCATTAGCTAAGATATTACCAATGCAGAAACAGGATTTTATAGGTATATATGAGGCACTTGAAGGAAGACCAGTTACTATAAGATTCCTTGATCCACCACTACATGAATTCTTACCAACTGCTGAAGAAGATATCAGGAATTTAGCAGCTGAGATGAATTTAACTTTCGATGAATTAAAAGCAACTATAGATGAACTTCATGAGTTTAACCCTATGATGGGTCACAGAGGATGCCGTCTTGCAGTGTCTTATCCAGAAATTGCAAAAATGCAGACTAGAGCAGTAATTGAAGCTGCTATAGATGTTAGAAATAATAAGGGATATAATATAATTCCTGAAATTATGATTCCACTTGTTGGAGAAATAAAGGAATTACAATATGTAAAGAAAAAAGTAGTTGATACTGTTAACGAAGTTATGAAAGAGAACAATGTTAAGTTTGATTATCATATAGGTACAATGATAGAAATACCAAGAGCAGCAATAACTGCAGATGAAATTGCTAAGGAAGCTGAATTCTTCTCATTTGGTACTAATGATTTAACTCAGATGACATTCGGATTCTCTAGAGATGATGCAGCTAAGTTCTTAAAGGATTACTATGAGAAGAAGATTTACGAACAGGATCCATTTGCTAAACTTGATCAGAAAGGTGTTGGCCAGTTAATCAAGATAGCAGCTGAAAAAGGAAGAACAACAAGACCAGATATTCATCTTGGGATATGTGGAGAACATGGTGGAGATCCATCATCAATTGAGTTCTGTCATAGAATAGGACTTAATTATGTATCTTGTTCACCATTCAGAGTACCAGCAGCAAGACTTGCAGCTGCTCAGGCTCAGGTAAACTTCCCAAGAGAATAAAATAAAAAAGCTTCCAGGCGTTAGAACCTGGGAGCTTTTTTAGATTAGAGATAAGAAATAAGAGAGAAGAGAAAAGAATGAAACTACTCTGCGGGAGTTTCAAGATAAACCCTTTGAAATGCTAAATTACCGCGTAATAAAAAATGTGGAATTGTGTACAGCAATCCCACAGGAGGTTTGGAGGATGTGCCTCCATTATTTAAAATTCATAAACGAAGTGCATGAATTTTATCCTTTTCTCATATCTCTGCTAAAGATTGAACTCTGATGTTAGTGAAGTCATGAATTGCAGCTGGTATTTGCATTGCAGATTGGCTTTTGTCAGCAGGTTGCAGAAAGCATATTTGTTGGCTTTATTTATATTGTTATAATAGTCTCTTGATAGTCGCCAGTATTTTTGTGGGAAGATTATATATGCAAAAATGTACGCAATATCATCAGCACTAAGATGATTAATAAGGTTATATTCATAAAGGCATCTTTTTGTTATATCCAGATTCCATTTAGTATTCTCACGTTTTAACAGTCTTCTTAAGAAATAGCTTATATCAGTAGCTGAAAAGTTCATACTACATTTATCAAAGTCAATAAGGCATATTTCATTGTCGTTATTTATAAGGATATTTTTATTTACATAATCACCGTGGCAGATTGAACGGCTAAGATTATCAAGGTTAATGTTGTGGCTTAAGTTTAAGCATTTATTAACAAGAGACATGTTGTCTTTAAATGTTGACATGAAAATTTTTGAAAAATCATCATTAATAGTAGATGCCTTGTTATAGCACTCAGTAAGCTGTTTGCCATGCTTATTTAAGGATATGTATAGATTGTCATATCCTGTTTTCATCAGGCTACCATCTATAGGAAAGAAGTCTTTCGTTACACTGTGAAGTTTTGCAAGATTTTTGGAGGCTTTTATGACATCATCAAAATTATCGTAGCTGAATTTTGTCCCTTCAAGCCATGGAGTAAAAATAAAAAGCATATTTTTGTATTCTATAAATCTTTTATTATCTTTTGAAGGAAGAAATCTTGCAACTTTAATTTCATTTCTGTAAAGCCATTCTACTACAGAATATATAAAAAGCAGTGTGTTTTCGTTATAATATACTTTTTTCAAACAATAAACTGAATTATCAAGTGCTGTAACTTTATATACTGCACGCTGTTTATCTGTGTTTTTGATTTTTATTTGTTCAATGGAGGCATTTTTGCAGTTAAATTGTGGAAGAATGTTATTGATGATTTCATCTTCTGATAAGTTAAACTTTTGTATGTTTGATGTGGACATAGATCTAACTCCCTTCATAAGTAACTTATTAATATAACATATTAAATTAAAAAGATTAATATACTTAAAATTATAAATAAGTATTTATTTTATGAATTTTAAATTTAAAGGATTTTTGTGCTAAACATAGAATAATATATATAGGAGGTGTATATATGAATATAAGGGAAAGAAATCAAAGTTATGAAGATTTGACATTGATTAATCAGGCTAAATTCTCAAAAGACACCTTGGGCAGGAAGTGCCACGAATTAGAAGATGATATACGTACAGTATTCATGGTTGATAGAGATAGAATCATTCATAGCAAGTCATTTAGAAGATTGAAACATAAAACCCAGGTCTTTATTCAAACATCCAGTGATCACTATAGGACACGATTAACACATACTATTGAAGTATCCCAGATAGCAAGAACCATAGCAGTAGGAATAGGATTAAATGAATATTTATGTGAGGCAATTGCTATGGGACATGATCTTGGACATGCAGCCTTTGCACATGTTGGAGAAGCAGTTATTAACGATTTTCTTCCCGGAGGATTTAAACATAGCGAGCAGAGTGTAAGAGTAGTCTCAAAACTTGAAAAGGGTGGAAAAGGGCTGAATCTGACTGCAGAAGTTATTGATGGTATCTTAAAACATAGTGGACTTAACGACACCAATAATATCCCTATAACTTTGGAAGGACAGGTTGTCAGATATAGTGACAAGATAGCCTATGTAAATCATGATATTGATGATTCAATTAGGGCAGGTTTGCTAACAGAAGAACAAATTCCTAAGCATTTAATTGATGAGCTTGGAAACAGTAATAGTGAAAGAATAAATACATTAGTACATGACATAGTAAATAATACAGTTAAAAATATAGAGAGAGGAAATAATAAAGTGTCTTTAAGTGATAAAAAAACTCAAGCATTACTAGAATTACGATCTTTTATGTTTAAAAATATTTATTTGGGAAATGTTTTAAAAGATGAAAGGAAAAAAGCTGGATTTATTGTAGAAAATATGTTACAGTATTATTTCGGCAATCCTGAGAAGATGCCGGTTATGTACAGAAACATAGCAGATGAAGAAGGCAAAGAAAGAGCTGTAGCTGATTACATAGCAGGTATGAGTGATGATTACTGTTTAAGTACGTTTAACAGGATATATATTCCTAAAACCATTGTGTATTGACATTTGTAATAAATAGATTAATTACTAAAATTATGAATAAATATTATTATAATAGTAAAAACTACTTACGAAAATTAACAAACAAATAATATGATAATATTTACTTGTATAAAATGTACGAATTTTAATTTTTTTAAAGGAATTTATCATTTAGTGTCGAATATATAATGAATTGTGAAAAAAAATAGATAAGGTGGGGATTTCTTATTGCAAATTCCAGAAGAAGTCATTGAAAGAATTAAACAAGAAAATGATATTGTAGATGTAGTTTCTGAAAGTGTAAAACTTAAAAAAGCAGGCCGTAATTATTCAGGACTATGTCCATTTCATCATGAGAAAACACCTTCGTTCAGTGTTTCTCCGGATAAGCAGATATATAAATGCTTTGGCTGCGGGGAAGCTGGAAATGTAATATCCTTTGTGATGAAAGTAAGGAATCTTGGATTTATTGATGCAGTAAAGTATTTAGCAGACAGGGTTAACATAGAACTTGATTTCAATAATGGAAAAAATAACAAGTATCATGAAAGAAAAGATGCTATGTACAAGATAAATACTGATGCTGCGAGATTTTTCTTTGCAAACCTTAGAAATAATACAGAAGCTAAGGAATATTTCATGAGAAGGGGAATAAACCAGAGCACTATAAATAGGTTTGGTTTAGGATTTTCTAAGAATGATTGGAAAACCTTGCTTATACATTTAAGAAAAAAAGGGTATAATGATAAGGCAATAATTGATGCAGGACTCGCTATTAAAAGTGAAAAAGGGACTGTTTACGACAGATTCAGAAACAGAGTGATGTTCCCTGTATTTGATTATAAAGGCAAGGTAATTGGTTTTGGCGGCAGAGTCCTTGATGACTCAAAGCCTAAGTATCTAAATTCTCCAGAAACTCTTGTTTTTAATAAGGGTACCAATCTTTATGGCCTTAATTTTGCAGTAAAGAATGGTATGGCGGAAAGATATTTTATCATGGTAGAAGGATATATGGATTGTATTTCGCTTCATCAGTATGGAATTACTAACGCAGTTGCATCTCTTGGTACAGCACTTACTGAAAATCAGGCAAAACTTATGAAGAGGTATGCCGATAAAGTTATAATTTCATACGATGCAGATTTAGCTGGACAGAAAGCGACATTAAGAGGACTTGATATTCTTAGAAAATCAGGTTTCGATGTCAGGGTACTTACTGTTCCACAGGGTAAAGATCCAGATGAATTCATTAGAAGTAATGGCAGGGAGGCATTCTTAAAGCTTATTGATAATGCGGTAAGCCTTATTGATTACAAGCTTGGGAAAGCTAAAAAAGGTATTGATTTTCATAATAATGAAATGATAATACGCTATGGTGAGAGAGTTACAGAAATATTAGCAGACCTTAATCCTGTTGAGAAGGATGTTTATATCAAAAAGATATCTGAAGAGACGGGTTTAAGAGAGCAATCAATATATGATATGATCTCAGATAAAATTACTAGAAATACAGAAAGCATCGAAGATGTTAATTATGAACAGAAAGAAAGTCAGAAATCGTATATTGAACCTGCTTATATTAAGGCAGAGAGAAGTATATTGAAGATTATGATGGATGATTCATATTTCAAGATGATTTCAGAAAATATAAGTGCAGAAGATTTCGCTATGGAATCTCATAAAGAATTGTATGAACTTATAAGGACACTTAAGGAAAAGAATGATGAAAATCTACAGAGTAAAATAGAGTTGAAGTGCCAGAATCCTGAAATTCTGAAAGAATGGATTTCTATTAAGGAACTTGTACTTGTTGTCAATGAACGTGAAGTAGCTTCAGAGATTAATGATTATATCTATCAAATTAAGAAATTCAAGCTTGAGGAGCAGCGAAAGAATATTATGAATGATATTAAAAACTGTGAGCGAAGAAATTTATTTGAAGAATCATTAAAGCTTATTAAGACTAAGAAGGAAATTGACAAGAAGCTTAAAGAACTTGAAAGAGACTAAGGATATGGCGGAAGGAGGCAGTTAATATGAAAGAAAAGAAAACTGTAAAAGAAAGCAAGGATTCTAAAGCAGCTATTAAGGACAAAAATGCAAGAATGGCCATAGTAAAGAAGCTGATGGACAGAGGGAAGAAAAATGGTTCAATAACATATAAAGAAATAATGGATGAACTTGAAGAAATAGATATAACTCCAGAACAGATTGAGAAGATATATGAAGTTCTTGAGTCAATGGGTGTTGAAGTTATCTCTGAAGATGAGCCACATATAGATGAGGAAGAAGAGGAAATAGATATATCAATACCAGAAGGTATAGCTATTGATGACCCTGTTCGTATGTATTTAAAGGAAATAGGTAAAGTTCCTCTATTATCTTCAGAAGAAGAAATAGATCTTGCTCAGAGAATTGAAGCTGGAGAACAGAGAGCCAAAAAGAAACTTGCCGAAGCAAACCTTAGGCTTGTTGTAAGTATAGCAAAAAGATATGTAGGAAGAGGTATGATGTTCCTTGACCTTATTCAGGAAGGAAACCTTGGACTTATAAAAGCTGTTGAAAAGTTTGATTATAGAAAAGGATATAAGTTCAGTACTTATGCTACATGGTGGATAAGACAGGCAATAACTAGAGCTATAGCTGACCAGGCTAGAACTATAAGAATTCCTGTTCACATGGTTGAAACTATTAACAAACTTATTAGAGTTCAAAGACAGCTTATACAGGAACTTGGAAGAGATCCGCTTCCAGAAGAACTTTCAAAACAGCTTGATATGCCTGTAGAAAAGGTTAGAGAAATACTTAAGATCGCACAGGAACCAGTGTCTCTTGAAACTCCAATAGGTGAAGAAGAAGATAGCCACTTAGGTGACTTTATTCCAGATGATGATGCACCAGCACCAGCTGAAGCAGCTGCATTTACTATGCTTAAGGAACAACTTATCAATGTGCTTGATACTTTAACTCCAAGAGAAGAAAAAGTATTAAGATTAAGATTTGGACTTGATGACGGAAGAGCAAGAACACTTGAAGAAGTAGGTAAAGAGTTCAACGTTACAAGAGAAAGAATAAGACAGATTGAAGCAAAAGCTTTAAGAAAATTAAGACATCCAAGTAGAAGTAAAAAATTAAAGGATTATTTAGATTAGCACTTCACAGTGCTAATTTTTTTGCCCAATTTTAGAAATAATACACGAAGTACATAAAATTATTTATGCTTTTAAGGAAATACTGTATAATGTAAAATGTATATTTTATAATGTATAATTCAGGATGAAATTTATGAGCGTTGCTCATGAATTTCTGAAATAAATAATACATGAATTATAAATTTCAAAGTGTTTTAAAGAGAGATGTGCTTTCTTCTTAGAACTCACCATGGGGGAGTTCTATCCAAAATTATACATTATACATTTTAAATTATACATTATAAAAAGGAGATATGAAATGGATTTAAGTAGAAGATTAAATATGATTATGAGCAATATAGATAAGTGTACCTGCCTTGCGGATATTGGTACAGATCATGGATATGTTGTTGTTGAGGCTCTTCACAATAATCTTTGCAGAATGGCAATTGCCACAGACATAAATAAAGGACCTTTAGAAAAGGCGAGAAAAAATCTGATGTTCGAAGGGCTTGCGGAAAGAAGTTCATGCAGACTTGGAGGCGGATTTGAACCTCTTAAAATAGGTGAAGCAAATGCTGCTGTTATAGCTGGTATGGGCGGAAATCTTACAAGAGATATAATTAAACATGATTTTGCGAAGGTAAAGAAGATGGATTATCTTGTTCTTCAACCTGCACAGAATCCAGAAGTCTTAAGAGAATATCTTTATAGCCATTCTTTTGAAATACTTGATGAAAATGTGTGCTTAGATGACGGGAAGTATTATGAATGTTTCAAGGTAAAGTATAACAAAGAGCATAACAATAAGGACAAGAAATTTGAGGAAATCGATTATGAAGTAAGTCCTGTTCTTTTAAACAAAAAAGACAGTACATTTAAAGATTACCTGCTTGATAAAATTGAAAGATATAAGAGTATAATGACATACATAAAAGATGATACTGATGCTGCTAATGCTAGAAAAGAGCAGCTTCAAGAAAAGATTAGAATGATAGAAGAAAAGGTGAATAGTTATGAAGGTTAAAGATTTTGCGAAAATTATGCAGAAGATAGCTCCTGAAAATCTTAAGGAAAGCTACGATAATGTAGGTCTTATAGTTGGCGATGAAGAAAAGGAAGTACATACTGTGCTTCTTGCTCTTGACTGTACACTTGATGTTATCGAAGAAGCAGCTAAAGAAAATGCAGAACTTATTTTTTCTCATCATCCACTTATTTTTAGAAAGCCAAGCAGCGTTACAACAGGAACTCTTCAGGGAAGAAAGATTATGGAGCTTATAAAGAAGGACATAAGTTTGTATAGTGCTCATACTAACTTTGATTCGGTTTGTGGAGGATTAAACGATTCTCTTATGGAGCTGCTTGAACTTAAAGGAAGTGCTATTATGGAAAAATCTAAAGCTGATGACAAGTCAGGCATAGGAAGGATTGTAGATGTAGAGGAGACTACTCTTGAAGAACTTATTGAGAAAGTAAAGAAGTCACTTAAGATAAATTGCTTAAGGTTTACTGGTGAGATTGATAAAAAGGTAAAAAGAATTGCTGTTATTAATGGAAGCGGACAGGATTATTTTGATTATGCATTGAAGATGGGGGCGGATGTAGTTATAACTGGTGATACTACATATCACTTTGCATCAGATTATACTGAAATGAATTTGAGCATTATCGACGCTGGTCATTTTGATACAGAGTGGATGGCATTCTTAAAGGCAGCAAAGCGAGTTGAAGAAGAAGTGAAAAAGATAGATAACAATGTATCTTTTAAAGTAGCATCTCCAACAAGAAGCCCTTATAAATATATATAATGAATATTTTTGGTTTACAACTTGTAGTATAAGTGGTAAAATTAACGGGTAAAAATTATATAAGAGGTTCGCATTGTACCATCCCTCTATAAAAAACTAGGACTATATTAGAGCAATTTACTGCTGTACTATATTCTTTAGTGCAGCAGTTTTTTTCTGGGTTAAAGCTTATATATCTGTGTCTTGTGTTGATAAAATATGGTTTCAACACTGTGGGCTAACAGGTATATAAGCTTTTTTTATCAAGATATGAGATAAGAGAGTAGAGATAAGAGAACGAGATGAAATTTGTTCGCTATCCTTTTCTCTTATCCGTTAGCTCTACTCTCTTATCTTAAATATAAAAGTGAGGTGATAAAGTGAATAAAAAGAAGGTTATTATAGACTGTGATCCTGGCATTGATGATTCTCTTGCTATAATGTTGGCGTTAAGCAGCAAAGAAATTGAGGTTGTTGGTATTACAATTGTTTCGGGAAATGTCATTAATGAAAAAGGATATAAGAATGCACTGAAAGTATTGAAACTTATGGACAGGCTTGATGTGCCAGTATATATGGGAGAAGCATATCCAAGGAAAAGAGAACTCATAACTGCTGAGGATACACATGGTGAAGATGGACTTGGTGAGACAAACATTCCGGAAATAGATTTGGAAGTTAAAAGAGGAGCTGTAGACTTTATATTAAAGGTGGCTAGTCAGGAAGAATTAAGTATTATTGCTCTAGGACCATTTATGAATCTTGCAAAAGCTCTTGAAAAGGATAAAGATACATTCCATAAAATTAAGGAAATAGTCTCAATGGGTGGAGCGTTTAAAAGTTTTGGAAACTGCTCACAGGTAGCTGAGTTTAATTACTGGGTAGATCCTGATTCTGTGGAGTATGTGCTTCATAATTCAAAAGTTCCGCTTACTATGGTTACACTTGATGTTACAAGGGAAATTGTTCTTACTCCAAATTTAAGAGAAATGATCAAGCAGTTTCATGATGAAAAGGGTGATTTTATTCATGATATTACAAGGTTCTATGTTGATTTTCACTGGAAACAGGAAAGAACACTTGGCTGCGTAATAAATGATCCGTTAGCTGTGGCATATTTTATTGACAGGACTTTATGCAGCGGCAGTGAATATTATGTTGATATAGTTACAGAGGGAAAAGCTATTGGCGGACTGCTAGTTGATGAGGGTGATTTTTACAGAAAGAATAGTAATTGTTTAGTGCTGACAAAGGTGGACAGTAAAAGATTTATGCAGATGTTCTTAAAGAGAATATTTAAGAATAATGAGAAAGATATTGATATAGTGCTTAACAATGAAAAATATGGATTATTTTAAGGAGAAAAAATATGAAAGATAATAAAATAAAATTAATTACTTACCTGCCAGTATGCATTGTCATAAATATTGTAGGAGCATTTTTAGCTTTGCAGTTTAAACTACCTATATATCTTGATACAATAGGAACATTTATGGCTTCATTCCTTTTTGGACCTTTATATGGAGCTATAGCAGGAGGACTTACATCATTGGTCAATGGTATAAGTTTTGATCCGCCATCATTATACTTTATGCCTGTACAGATTATAGTGGGCTTCTCAGCGGGAATGTTATACAAGCATGGAATGTTTAAAGGTGTTAAGATAGTTCCAGCTACTATTATTGTAACAGTGCTTGGTTCAATATTTTCATCAGCGATAGCAGCATTTGTTTTTAATGGTGTAACATCATCAGGTTCTGCATATATAGTTGCAGTACTTAAGAATATGGGTGTAGATGTATTTAAGGCAGTATTTTCAACTCAGATCTTTACAGATATTATCGATAAGGCTGTGGCAGTTTTTGTAGTTACAGTTGTGCTTAAGGCGCTGCCTGAATCTTTAAAGCCACAGAAACGTATAAAGATAAGTGCTGTTCAGGAATAGGTGGTTAAGAAGTGGACAGATATAATGTTATAGAAAACAAGAACAAAAGAGAAATAGTGCTTCTCAAAGCTCATCCATGTGTATGGGGAAAATGCAGTTTTTGCGATTATATAGATGATAACTCAACTGATGAAGAGGAAATGACAAAAGTAAACAAGGAACAGCTTGATAAAGTCACTGGTAAATATGGCGTGCTTGAAGTAATTAATTCAGGAAGCTGCTTTGAAATACCACAAGATACTCTTCAGTATATAAAGAAAGTTGTAGTAGAAAAGAAGATAAAGAAACTGTTTTTTGAAAGCCACTGGTGTTATAGAAACAGACTTCAAGAAATGAAGGATTTCTTTGGTATTCCCATAGTATTTAAAATTGGTGTTGAAAGTTTTGACAATGATTTTAGAAACGGATTTTTAAATAAAAATGCCAGATTTGCGACATATGAAGAGGTAAAACAGTACTTTCAATCAGTATGTCTTATGGTTGGAATCAAAGGTCAGACTAAAGAAATGATTAAGAAAGACATTGATATAGTGCTTAAGAACTTTGATTATGCAACTATAAATATATTTACACCAAATACAACGCCTATTGAAAGAGATGAAGAACTTATTGAGTGGTTCTCAAAGGAATACAGATTCCTGGAAAAATATGATCATATAGAAGTACTCTTTGAAAACACAGATTTTGGAGTAGGAGACTAATTCTCTTACCTCCTAGTTCTAATCTCTAATCTTTTAGAAGTATAAACTTAGTTTAATAAATATGTTGTAATGATACCGCTTTTAATCATATATATAAATATGATTATATGGTGGTGTTTTTTATGTCAAGGAAAAAGAGGAAAGACAGCAGATATTATAGAATGTACAGTGAAAGTAATACTGATAAAGGCAGCTCTGAGTCTTCAGGGGACATTTCTGGCGATTTGAAGAATCTTGCTAATGATATAAAGGATGTATTTAGTAACCATAAAAAAGTATCAATTGGAGGTCATGGCAAATCATTTAATTTGAAAAAGTGGAATAAGAAGATTATGAAAAAGGACAAACTTAATTCATTGTTCTGTATAATAGGAATGCTGGGTCTGCTTTTCGTCATAAGCAGAATTGGAATACCAATAGCAGCAATTATACTTATTGGACTTCTTATATATGTGGTCCTTTCGTAATCAATATGTGGAGGTTACTATTGTGCAGGGGTTATTACAATAATATTCTTTAATGAAAGATATCTATAATGTATACTGTAATTAGGCATTTATGAGAATAAATGTTATCAAGTTGAAGACATCGAGAATGATTATAGGGGGTAACTTTATGGACAATAGTACAATAAGAAAGGAATTAATTAGGCTTACATGGCCGTTATTCATTCAGACCATTCTTTTTATGGTTCTTGGTATGGTTGATACATTGATGTTAAGCCGGTATTCAGATAATGCAGTTGCTGCAGTCAGTGTCAGCAATCAGGTATTAAATTTTGTTCAGATTCTATTTGCAGTGATTTCTGTAGGTACTTCTATTTTGTGTGCACAGTACAAAGGAGCTCAGGATGAGAAAAATGTAGGTATTGTAGCTTCTGTATCTCTTCTTTTTAATGCAGTAATGGGAATAATATTCAGTGTTGTTCTTGTTGTCTGCAGTAGAAGTATTTTTAAGCTTATGAATGTGCCTCAGGAAATTATGGAGTATGCCGTGCAGTATCTTGTTATTGTTGGAGCAGGGTCAGTTTTTCAGGCACTGCTGAATACAACAGGAGCTATAGTTACTAGTACGGGACACACTAAAGTTGCTATGAATATATCAGTGACAGTTAATGTGATTAATATAGTGGGAAACTACATACTTATATTTGGTGCTTTTGGATTTCCTGCAATGGGTGTAAGGGGAGCAGCTATTTCTACAACACTAAGTAAGGCTATAATGAGTGTGTTTGCAATTATACTACTTGTAGTTAAAATAAACAAGAATATATCCATTAAAGCACTAGTTCCATTTCCATTTGAAATATTGAAAAAGATATTAAAAATAGGTATTCCCAGTGCAGGTGAAAATCTTGCATACAATATTTCGCAGCTTGTAATAACATCAATTATTTCTACTATGGGAAGTCTTATGCTTACTGCCAGAGCTTATATAGGAAATATAACTATGTTTACAATAGCCTTTTCATCTGCTATAGGACAGGGGACAAGCATTCTTGTAGGAAATAAGATTGGTGCAAAACAAAAAGATGATGCATATAAAGCGTGTATGTATAGTTTAAAGGTAGGGATAGTTACATCGTTAATTGTTTCAAGTATATGTGCAGTATTTAGTGGTTATCTTGTTGGTATATTCACAACTAATAAAGAAATTCTTTCGGTAGCAGCAATTGTTCTTGCTTGTGATATAATTTTGGAAATAGGCAGGGTATTTAATGTAATAATTATTGATTCTCTTAAGGCGGCTGGAGATGTAAAGTTTCCTGTATTTTGGGGAGTAATATCAATGTGGGGAATTTCAGTAGTGCTTTCATATGTGCTTGGGCTAAAGATGAATTTGGCACTGTTAGGTGTATGGATAGCGTGTGCTGCTGATGAATGGTTTAGAGGAATACTTATGCTTGTAAGATGGAAAAAAGGCAAGTGGAGGAAGATGAAGCTTATTTAACACACTGTCTCTATGATATATGAATAAAATTTTTGTACAAGATAAGAATATAATTATCATATAAGATTGGAGACGAGACTTATGGAAAAAGAATACAAAATGATGAAAAATGATTTAAGCATTACAAATAGTGTTGATCCATTAAGTATGGAAGATAAGAAAAAGATATTAAGCTCTAAAGATATAGAATATAAAGGCAACTTTAGTGATGATGAATCTGCACTTGATGATAAGACGAATGTATAGTTTTGCTTAGAGTGGAATAAGATTTATCTTAAAAAAGTTTGCAAAGGCATAATAAATATGATAAGATAAGTCTTGCGAGTAAGCCAGGCAATCGCTGCTAAACTTTGTTTAGGAGAGGAAAGTCCGAGCTCCACAGGGCAGGGTGCTGGTTAACGGCCAGTCGAGGTGACTCGAAGGAAAGTGCAACAGAGATATACCGCCTAAGTTTTTACCAGAGCTTATGGCAAGGGTGGAAAGGTGAGGTAAGAGCTCACCAGCATATAGGTGACTATATGGCTATGTAAACCCCACTTGGAGCAAGACCGAATAGAGAAGCATTATGGGGTAGCCCGTCCCGCTTCCGGGTGCGTCGCTTGAACATGCTGGTAACAGTATGTCTAGATAGATGATTGCTTAATACAGAACTCGGCTTATAGACTTATCTCGTTAACTATGGAAAACATCAGGTTCAAGCCTGATGTTTTTTTATTTTATTATTTTTCATTTTAATTAAGTATTTAAAATGATAGAAGTATAATAAAAAAGAAAATACATAATAAATTTAATGTAATATTTTTATACTTATATAGCTGTTAGCCCACCGTGTTGATTGTTAAAATGTAATCAATCAACACAGTGGGCTAACAGGTTCTTAGGTATTAAAATATATAGTTTAGAAAATTCTTTCTATGATAAAACTTTAGTGAGTTCTGCTATAAGTTTCTCATTTTCATCATGTTTTAACACACATACCCTGAAAAAGTAATCACCAAGACCAAATGAAGAACAATCTCTGATTATAATTCCCTTTTTAGCCATTGAGTCATAAAGGCTGGCTGAAGTAACAGCCTTAGAACATATTTCGCATAAGATAAAGTTTCCAAAACTATCATAAACTTTGATGCCGTTAAGTAATTTAAGTGAATCAGTTAAGTAATTACGTTCTTTTTTGATTTTATCAACTGTTGAAGAAATAAAATCATTATCAACAAACATTATTTCCCCCATCATTGAAGCAAAAATATTGATGTTCCACAAGTCAAGAGTATCCTGAATCTTCTGGTGTACATCTTTATCAGATAAAAGTGCATAGCCAAGTCTTATGCCTGGAGTAGAGAAGAACTTTGAAGTGCCTCTTATTACAAACAGCTTCGAAAAAGAGTCTATAAGCTGGCTACAGGAATACTTAGCCTTGTCAGTAAATTCAACATAAGTTTCATCAACCATAACATAGCATGAAGTGCTGCTTAAAATAAATTTAACTTCTTCATTTGTGAAAGCAAAGCCTGTAGGGTTATTTGGGTTGCACAGTATTAAAAAGTCGCAGTGATTATTGTTAATAGTATCAACAAGATCATGAATATCAATTTTAAAATCTTTTTCTTTTTGAGCAAGGTATTTATAAATGTTACAGTTATGTTTATTTAACTCTCTTTCATATTCAGAGTAAGCAGGGCATATCAAAAGTGCATTTTTAGGATTGATGAATGAAATATACTTTGAAATAAGTTCTGTTGCTCCTGAGCCTAGAATTATGTTTTCAGGGCTGCATGAAGCATATTCTGAAATTGATTTTTTTAAGTTAACGTAATCAGGGTCGGGATAAATTGAAACAGCATCCATATTTTCTGCTACAACCTTTTTTGCTTTTACGGATGAACCAAATGGATTTATATTTGAACTAAAGTCCATTATGCTGGACTTTTCTATATGCAATTCTTTTGCTAAATCAAATAGGTTTGCACCATGTTTAATAGTCATTTTGAACACTCCTTTAATGAATAATTCATATGAATGGTATCCATATAAATAAGATTATATACCTATAAGAAAAAAACACCAATATTAATAGAGGAAAAAGGATATTTAGGTAGAATATTATATATATAGAAAGTGGAAAGATTAATCATTTTACTTGAGATTAATGTGTGAAAATAGGAGGAGTGGAATGAAATTTGAGCTTAAAGAAATGGATGCTCTTAGGATAATTGAAGCTCTGCGTAGTGAATTAATTTTTTCTAAGACATATTATGAAGAAAATCCAAAAGAGGAGGATAGGGCTGGAGTTACTTCGCCTGATGAGTGGAAAGAGCTGTATAATAAGGTTTTGCTTCAGAGTAAGGAACAAGGAAGCCTCACTTTATTAAAACTTGCAGAATAAACATATAGTAATTAAAAAACAATAGGATTCGTATGAAAAGAAGTGATCTTAAGATTAAAAAAGATAATTTCTTCATTTTGAATCCTATAATATTATCTGTACTAATTTAGAGAATTATTTAAAAGATCAGATGCTTCGTGGACACTTATATGTTTAACTAAACTAATTTCATCAACAATTATTTTTTTTGTATTATTTAGAAGTTCTTTTTCACTTGTATTTAATGGATGTGTCTTGTTGGCTTCGGTAAGTTCACATATTACTTCAGCACAATTTTTTAGAGTTCCTTTTTTGATTTTATCGGTATTATTTTGTAATCTTTCTTTTGAAATTGCTCTTGTCCTTGGTGCCTCAATCGGAGCACAGTGATAATTATTGATTTCATAAAGCATATCATCAAGTTCCTTTTCATCGCTGATATGCCTTAAGTGGCAAGTTTCTGCGCTACTTGCTGGCAGCATGAGCTTTAAGCTATTATGTAAAATCTGAATGTTGTAGTATTTCTGTAATTTACCATTGAATTCTTTTTCTTCTATCAGGTTAATTACGCCTACGCCTTGTCTTGGATAAACAATCCTATCACCTATATTAAACAAGAAAATTACCTCCTTATATATGAATTTTTTTGTATATTATTATTATACCACAAAATAGAAAAAATATATAAATTTTTAAGTATATCATCATATTGTATGCTTGTCAACGTACAATGTGTGAATAAATTTTTAACTATACCGGTATATGTAAAAGTAGTGATTTGGTCTTTTGTGAAAATGAAGTGAGATAAATTCAAAATTCAAAAAAACTACATAGAAAATATGTGTATTGGTAACTATATAAGAAGAAAGGAGCACGAAAGATGAAGAAAAAATATAGGATAATTAGCTTGTTTATTTTGCAATTATTATTTTTTAATATAAAAACTTACGATGCATTATCATTTGAAAATAGTGACAATAGTAATTCGTACGAGATAAATATGAAGAGGGACCTGCTTTCAATTGCTGTTTCATATAAAGACTACGTTTCAGATGTAGAAAAGAATGGTGACAAAGTTTATCTTGTTATGAAAAGCGGTAAAAAGATTTTATACGATGATATGAGGTCAAAATCCGAGGATGAAAAGCTTGAAAGAGGTACTCTTAAGGATATGATGGAACAGACATATATTCTTGGCCCAATTAAGAGCGTTCAGCCAAAAAACTTTAATCCTGGAAGGATACGTTCATATCAATTGATGGCGGAGGTTTATGGAAAATCAGAAGGTGAAATACAAAAACAGATAGAATATATAGGTAATAATGGTTTTTCTAAAAATAATGGTGCAGCTTCATCACTTAAAAAAGTATTTAAGGAGATAAATTCATCATCTGTGAGTGATGGTAGAATTTCAGCATATGTATATCCAACAAGTGGTGGCTATAATTATAGATTCGTAAGGGGAACTGGCAGGCTCAGTGCACATGCATATGGGATTGCTATTGATTTAAAGACTAACAAAAATGATTACTGGAAATGGTCAAATCCTAAGGATGCAACTAAAAGGATTGCTTCATATCCTGAAAAGCTTATTGAGATTTTTGAAAGCAATAACTTTATATGGGGTGGAAAGTGGGGATATTTTGACATAATGCATTTTGAATACAGACCGGAAATAATATTTAAAGCTAAGTATTTCGGTGATAAGTGTACAGACGATGTATGGTACAAAGGAGTTAATGAAGAAGACGAAATTGTGAAGAAATACATAAGTATTATAGATGAAAAACTAAAGTAAAAGAGGGGTATTCATGAATAAAAAGCTGAAAATAATATCAATTATGCTGGCTGTTATGACTGTCTTTCCTATGACTGCTTATGGGTATGATGAAAATTCTAATGGTGATGCTAAGTATGCTGATAATAATACAGTTAAAAGTAATGCAGAAAGCAGTAATTTAAATGGCAAAGATAGGAGTAGTAGTGATGCTGGAACTAATGACCATGCCAAAAAGGATGATAAACTTACAGAAGAGGAGAAGAAGGTACGTAAAGCTGAATTAAAGAAGGAAGTTACTGAATTTATCAATACGCTTTTTATTGCAAGGAATAAGGCGATAATAAATCAGGATCTTTCACTTGTTGGACACATATACAATAAAAACACTACATATGGATTATGGGCATATGAGTATGAGGAAAGAAAAATGAAGTATATAAAGAACTGGGGAGAAAAGCAGGGAGCTGTTTTTACTGATATAACTCCTCAGATTCTAATTAGAAAAATCAGTGTAGACGAAAAATCTGCTTCTGTTAATCTTAGCTGTTCAACAGAATATAAGTATCATTACGAGGGTGAGGATGATATAATAAACAAGTGTAGAATTGGGACATATCACATAATTCAGCTTGTGAAGAAGAATGGCAACTGGATAATTATCAAAGAGTGGTATAAGGATCCATTTGGAGATTCTCTTGATTTAAGAAAGTTGAAAACAGAACCTATAAAAAAATATATCTTATCACATGAAGCAAGGGATTTATCCGATATAAATGAGAAAAGAAAAAAGTGTGTCGAATATGGACTTGAGTACTGTGGTGCTGGTAATGATGAAGGCACCGGCTTTAATTATAATAAAAAGTACAAGAATTATAATTCAGAAGGCGGTGACTGTGCAGATTTTGCATCTCAGATGCTTCATGAAGGTGCAGGCTTTAGGATGAATTCTTCATGGAATGTTGATCGTAAGGGAGCATCACGTGCATGGGTAAATGCTGATGGTTTTAAGGATTACATGATTTACAGTGGCAGGGCATCAGTTATAGCTCATGGAAGTTATGATAAAGTTTATAAGGCGTCTTACAAGCTTCTTCCTGGTGATTTTGTGGCTTATGAGAAAAAGGGTGATGTTATCCATATATCAATGGTTACTGGTGCTGACTCTAAGGGTTATACACTTGTAACATGCCATAATACTGATAGAAGGCAGGTTCCATGGGATCTTGGATGGAGTAATGATAATATTAAATTCTGGCTTGTGCGTGTCCACTATTAATAGGAAGGTAGTTGTTTAAATGAGTAAAGTTAAACTTGAATACATAATTGAGCATTTACAAAATTGTATTGCAGGAGTTTATGTATATGTTGATAAAAAGACTGGTGATTTAGAGGCTATAATGAGTGAAGCCATGAAAGCTGCTATGGAAGGAAAGATTCTTGAGGAGGAATGGATTCTTGATCAAGTTGAAATGGCAAAACTTGTTCTTGCAGATAATAACCATGAAAGATTTATCCGTCTTCCAGATGAAACTACAATTAATGAAAATGATGCAATAATTGCTTTTATTGATGGAATAGAAGATGAATCTGTAAGATATAAGTTTTATGATGAATTGAAGGATTCACCTTCACCTGGAAGGTTTAGAAATCTTCTTCAAAGTGAAAATATGTTTGATGAATTCCATGATTTTGAGGATTCATACTATGAAGAGATGGCAAAGTCATGGTGTAATGATAATAATGTAGAGTTCTATATCTAACATGCATCTCTATATAGTTTTGTAAAGCTATGGAAAAATTCTATATTTAAGTGTATACTGATTTTATGATATTATAAAGTTATTGTATAAAATACTTAGTATAGTAAGAAACCAAGAGATTGGCAGGTGCAAGATGAACGGAAATTATTTAATAATTGATAAAAGAGCTTTACCAGAAGTGTATGAGAAAGTAGCCGATGCTAAGGCACTTCTTAGGGATGGCCAGGTTAAAGAAATTACAGAAGCAACACAAAAAGTTGGAATCAGTAGAAGTGCGTTTTATAAATATAAGGATTTTGTATTCGATTTTTCAGAAAGCGATATTGGTAAAAAGTGTACTTTCTCTATGATTCTTGGTCACAAGAAGGGTGCGCTGTCGCAGATATTAAGTCTTGTGGCCGAAAAAGGTGGTAATATAATCACCATAGATCAGAGTATTCCAATAAATGGACGTGCAAATGTTACAATTACAATGGATATTTCAACAATACAGGGTGATGCAATAAGCATGCTTGACTATCTTAAAAACATTGATGCAGTTGAGAGAGTAGATTTGATTGCATTAGAATAAAAAATATAATTTCATATACAAAAAGGGGCTGTCGCACAACTAATTAGAAATTAGTTGTGTAGCGGCTCTTTTTTTATGTAGAATTTAAAAAAATGTATATGAAAGAAGGAGCTTGCCGCCAGCAGTTTTTAACTGCTAATGCGACAGCCCCTTTTTATTGATAATTAAAAGAAGAGTTTTAAAGAGGAGAATTCTCATCTTTTCTCGAAATCTCTCAAAGGGAGTTTCATCACCAATTTTCAATTTTGCATTAAAGTAAGTATGTGTGTTCATTATCCTGTCTGATAAGCTTTTTCTTCATTAATCCGCCCAATGCGTTTTTAAAATAGTTCTTAGAAGTCTGGAATTCGTTTCTTATAGCCTCAGGAGAAGACTTATCACAATATGCCATTACTCCGTCATGGCTCTTTAAGTATTCTAGAATCTTATCTTCAAGAGATACTCTTTCTTCTCTTATAGTGTTAAGTCTCATTGAAAGAGATAAAGTTCCGTCTTCGTAGATTTTCTTTACTTTTGCAATAACAACTTCACCTTTTCTAAGTCTTGTGAAGTATTCGCTTTTAAGGATTAATCCTCTATATGTATTTTCAACTCCTACAAGCGCACTTCCGTTTTCAGAGAAGTCATAAACTGTTGCTGTAACCTTTTCACCAACTTTATATGGAGAGAAGTACTGAAGCTTTTTGTCAATACGAGGTGTTGCAGCTATTCTTCCAGTCTTATCAAGATATACATAGAACATATAAGACTTATTAACGTCTATGGGATAAGTTATTTCTCTGAATGGTACAAGCACATCCTTTTCAAGTCCTATATCAACAAAGAATCCTATCTTCGTTTTTGAAACAACCTTAAGAGATGCAATATCTCCAACCTTTGCTACAGGATTTTTCATTGTCGCTACTGGTCTGTCTTCTGAATCCCTGTAAACAAAGAATTTTTTAATGTCTCCAACTTCTAGTGTATCTATTATGTTCCCTTTTGGTATTAGTATTTCTTCGTTTCCGTCTTTTTCGCCTAGATAGAAACCGAAATTGGTTTCTTTTATAACTTCAAGAGAATTATATTCACCAATTTTTATCAAAAAATTCACCTTCCTAAATTAAAGTCTAATCTTAATTTTATCATAAGTCTGTTAAAAAGGATAGGGGGCAAAGAAATATGCAAAAAGAGGGAACACTTTAGAAGTGTTTTTAACAGCCTATGAGCCTGTTATCCCACAGTATTGAAATATAGTATTGAAGTCCATATTTTAAATGCTATCTCCCTGTTAGCCTACAGTGTTGAAATTAAGATAGTATTAATAGTACTAGCCTGTTATCCAAGAGTGTAGCAAAAAAATTAATAATGAATCTTCTTGATGAATAATGTTTTTATTTGTGGCAATAATCACAATAAGAACATACATTCGCAAAGGAGGAATGTACATGATTTATGATTATCAAGATGATGATTTTATTATTGATTTTGATAAATTTAATATGGAAGTGCACAGTATTATTAAGAAAACAGGTTGTCCTTATTGTAGGAATCAAAATATAAGCAAATATGGCTATACATCTCAAGGGAGAAAAAGATACATATGTAAAAATTGTGGGAGGACATTTAGTGAAACAACTGGTACTCCTATTTATAATAGTAAAAAGGCTATAAACAAGTGGATTGAATACATAGAATGCATGTCCAAAAGTGATACATTAAGGGAAATTTCATCAAAATTAAAGATATCGCTGACAACAGCATTTCAGTGGCGTCATAAGATATTGCACGCTGTAAAAAGCAAAGTATTGAATGTTGAGTTTTGCAATGAAGTAGAAATTGGTGAAACTGTGATGGAAAAGAATTATAAGGGTAATCATCATGGAAAGCTTGATTATAAAGATGATAATAATGAAATTAGGATATTAAGTTGTGTGGACAATAATAGCAGAATGGTTATTGGAATAGACGAGCCTTTTATTAGGAAAACTAATCTCGATCATGTTCTTAAGGGAAAAATAAAAATTAATTCAATTATAACTACTGCCAGAAATATGAGTTATGTTCAATTTGCCCGTGAAAATAGTTTAAAGATGAATATGGCTCAGGGGAGAAGATTTAGTATATACAGTCACCTGGATAATAAAAAGGCTGTTATGCAGGGTCGAAGTTTTATCAATTTTACCAAAAGCTTCTGCGGGGTAGCAACACGGTATATCAACTTTTATTCTATTCTTTATGTTATCAAGCTAATTAATAATGATTGCTGCAAAGGAATATTTGAAAATTTGTATAAAAACTTCTTTATATCTAATGATATGATGAGAGAAAGAGATTTTGATAGTATAAAATTAGTTTAGTATTGTATATATAGAATGACATTTCAACACAATTGGCTAACAGAACAATAGGTTAGTGGGAGAGGCTGAAAAAAATGGACTTATTGTGAGGTGAATATACTTAAAACTGATAGTCAAGATATAAAATATAAGATATAAGATATAAGATATATATATCGTTGGAAGGGGATGTATCATGTTATTATGAAGAAATATGTAATTGCATTAGATCAAGGAACAACAAGTTCAAGAGCTATAATTTTTGATAAAGAACTTAATATTCAGGGGATTGCTCAGAAGGAATTCCAGCAGATTTATCCTAAAGAAGGATGGGTTGAACAGGATGCTATGAGCATTTGGGCAAGTCAGTATAGTGTGCTTCAGGAAGTTATAGCAAAGGCAGCTATAACAGTTGAGGATGTTGCAGCAATCGGTATAACAAACCAAAGGGAGACAACAATTGTCTGGGATAAGAATACTGGTAAACCTGTTTACAATGCGATTGTATGGCAGTGCAGAAGAACTGCAGATATATGCAAAAGGATTGAAGAAGACGGTATAGCAGATTATATAAAGAAGAACACTGGGCTTGTAGTTGATGCGTATTTTTCTGCAACAAAAATAAAATGGATACTCGATAATGTTGAAGGAGCAAGAGAAAAAGCTGAAAAAGGTGAACTACTATTTGGAACAGTAGATTCATGGCTTGTTTGGAAACTTACAGATGGCAGAATACACATAACAGATTATACAAATGCAGCTAGAACAATGCTGTTTAATATAAAAGAATTAAAATGGGACAAAAAGCTGCTTGATTATTTCGATATACCCGTTTCAATGATGCCTGAAGTTAGGAATTCTTCAGAGGTTTATGGTACAGCTAATATTGGAGGAAACTTAGGATGCGAAGTGCTTATCTCAGGAATTGCAGGAGATCAGCAGGCAGCATTGTTTGGACAGGCGTGCTTTGAAAAAGGCAGTGCAAAGAATACTTATGGAACTGGATGTTTTTTGCTTATGAATACTGGTGAGAAGCCTATTGAAAGTAAAAATGGACTTCTTACTACAATAGCTATTGGCATAGATGGCAAAGTACAGTACGCACTTGAAGGATCAGTATTTATAGGAGGAGCTATAATCCAGTGGCTGAGAGATGAAATGAAGCTCATTAATGATGCAGCTGACAGTGAGTATTTTGCTAAAAAAGTTAAAGATAATGGCGGTGTTTATGTTGTCCCTGCATTTGTGGGACTTGGAGCACCATACTGGGATATGTATGCAAGAGGTTCGATACATGGCATAACAAGAGGAACAAATAGGAATCATATAATAAGGGCAGCACTGGAGGCGATAGCATATCAGACTGCTGATGTTATGAACACCATGATAGAAGATTCAGGAATAAAAATTACAAGTTTAAAAGTAGATGGGGGAGCAAGCAGGAACAACTTCCTTCTGCAGTTCCAATCAGATCTTATTAGAAAAGAAGTAATAAGACCAATTATTACAGAAACAACAGCACTTGGTGCAGCATATCTTGCGGGACTGGCAGTTGGTTTCTGGAGCAGCAGGGATGAAATTTCAAAGCTTTGGTATAAAGAAAAGAGCTTTATTCCACAGGAAGATGAAGAAATTATGAAAAAATATTATTCAAAGTGGAAAAAAGCAGTGTCAAGGTCAATGGCATGGGAAGACTAAAATAGATAATCAGAAATTCATTAAAGTACACATGAAATGTATGGAGGAATTGAGAAATGTATGATGTAGCAGTTATAGGAGCCGGCGTGATTGGTGCGTCAATATTCAGAGAACTTACTAGATATAATGTTAAGACAGTTATTATTGAAAAAGAAAATGATGTATCCATGGGAACATCAAAAGCAAATTCAGCAATTGTCCACGCAGGATATGATCCTGAAAATGGAACACAGATGGCTAAGCTTAACGTAGAAGGTAGTAAGATGTTTGAAAAAATCTGCAGTGAACTGAGCGTTCCCTATAAAAAGAATGGGTCACTTATTATAGGGTTTGACGATGATGACATGCAGGAAATAAACAGACTATATGAAAATGGTACTAAAAACAAAGTTGCAGGATTAAAAGTGCTTAATTCTGAAGAAGCTAGAAAACTTGAGCCTAATTTAAGTGAGGATGTTAAAGGAGCACTGCTTGCAGCAAGCGGAGCAATCGTAGGGCCATTTGAATTAACAATAGCACTAGTTGAAAATGGCTTAGACAACGGCGGAGACATAAAGTTATCTGCTGAAGTTTCAAAAATAGAAAAGACAGAAAAGGGATTCAGAATATCATTTAAGAATGGAGAGTCTGTTGAAGCAGAATATGTTATCAATGTAGCAGGATTATTTGCTGACAAGATTCATAACATGATTGCAGAGCCTTCATTTGAGATTCATCCAAGAAGAGGAGAATATTATGTTATGGATAAGAGCCAAGGTAAATTATTCAGCCATACTATTTTCCAGTGTCCATCAAAGAAAGGAAAAGGAGTGCTTGTAACTCCAACTGTACATGGAAATCTTCTTGTAGGACCAAGTTCAGAAGACATTGATGATGTTGAAAACATGAAGACAACATTAAGTGGACTTGATTATGTTAGAAAGATTGCGGAAAGAACAACAAAAGCTATAAATTACAGGGAAGAGATAAGAAATTTCTCAGGACTTAGAGCAATGTCTGACAGAGATGATTTTATCATTGAAGAAGCAAAGGATGTTCCTAACTTCTTCGATGTAGCAGGAATTAAGTCACCAGGATTAAGTTCAGCACCTGCAATTGCAGTACATGTTGTTAAGATGCTGCAGGATAAGGGATTATCTCATGAAGAAAACAAGTCATTTAATCCAGTGAGAAAACAGACACACTTTATGGAGCTTTCTGAGCAGGAAAAAGATGAATTGATTAAGAAGGATTCAAGTTTCGGCAGAATAATCTGCAGATGCGAAAGCATTACAGAAGGTGAAATACTTGAATGCATACACAGAACTTTAGGTGCTACAACTGTAGATGGTGTGAAAAGAAGGTGCAGACCAGGAATGGGTAGATGTCAGGGAGGTTTCTGCGGACCAAGAGTTCAGGAGATTCTATCAAGAGAGCTTAACAGAGATATGACAGAGATTGTACAGGAAAAGTCGGGATCATACATCCTTACAGGAAAAACAAAGTAAGATTTACTAAGTAGCAGGGAAAATATGATTTAAGGAGCTTGATATATTATGAAGTATGATTTAGTTGTAATTGGTGGAGGTCCTGCAGGCCTTGGTGCTGCATATGAAGCATACAATAATGGAGTAAAAAGTATTGTTATCATCGAAAGGGATAAGGAACTAGGCGGTATACTTAACCAGTGTATTCACAATGGCTTTGGACTTCATACATTTAATGAAGAACTTACTGGACCACAATATGCACAGAGATTTATTGATATGGTAGAAAAAACTGATATTGAAGTAAAGCTTGATACCATGGTTTTAAGTATAGAAGACAAGATTATACATGCAATTAACAGTAAAGATGGGTATATGAATATAGAAGCAAAAGCTATCATCCTTGCAATGGGATGCAGGGAAAGAACAAGAGGAGCTATAAATATGCCAGGAGACAGACCATCTGGAATATTTACTGCGGGAGCAGCACAGAGATATATAAACATGGAAGGATACATGGTAGGTAAGGAAGTTGTAATACTTGGTTCTGGTGATATAGGGCTTATCATGGCAAGAAGAATGACTCTTGAAGGGGCTCATGTTAAAGCCGTTGTAGAACTTATGCCTTATTCAAACGGGCTTAACAGAAATATCGTTCAGTGTTTAGATGACTACAATATTCCCCTTTATCTTTCACATACAATTATTGATGTTCAGGGAAAAGATCGACTTGAGAAAGTAACTATTGCCAAGGTAGGTGAAGACAGAAGGCCTATAAAGGGTACAGAAATGGATTTTGAATGTGATACTTTATTGCTTTCAGTTGGACTTATTCCTGAAAATGAGTTGTCTAAAAATGCAGGTATTAATCTTGATAATAGAACAAATGGAATTCTTGTAAATGAAAGCATGGAAACAAGCAAAGATGGAATATTTGCCTGTGGTAATGTTGTTCATGTTCATGACCTAGTTGATTTTGTTACTGAGGAATCAACAAGAGCAGGAAGAAATGCGGCAAGATACCTTAAAGGTGAACTTAATGAAGATAATTTTATTGAAATTAAAAATGGTAATGCGGTAAACTATACAGTACCTCAAAAGGTTAATGTTCAGAATGTAGAGGATAAACTTATCGTATTTTTTAGAGTTAATAACGTATATAAGGATAAGGTGCTTGTAGTAAGAAGCGGCAATAAAGTTATTGCGGAGTTTAAAAAGTCACATATTGTACCATCAGAAATGCAGAAGCTTATCATTACAAAGAAACAGCTTGAAAATATTCATCAGGAAGTAACAATTTCTCTTGAAGATGTGAAGGGGGCTGAAAAATAATGAGTGATACTATGGAAAATGATAAAGAAAAAGAATTAATATGCATATGCTGCCCTAATGGATGTCACCTTTCTATAAATTTAGAAGAAAAAACAGTAAAGGGCAATAAATGTCCTAGAGGAGCTAAGTATGGCATAAGCGAACTAACACATCCAGTAAGGATTATTACAACAACTATCAGGATAGAAGGGGCTAAGCATAATGTGTTGCCAGTAAGAACTGAAAAAGAAATTCCTAAAGAGTTGATGTTTGAAGCTATTAAGGAAATAAATAAAACTACTGTAAAAGCTCCAGTTAAGGAAGGGCAGACAATCATAGAAAATCTGCTTGATACAGGAGTCAATGTAATTTCATCAAGAAGTATGGATGTTTTGTGACAAAACATGGAATTTGGGCCTTGTGAAATAATATTTTGAGAGACTCTATAGCTGTTAGCCCACCGTGTTGAAAGCTAATAAGAAATAATAAATAAAATATCAACACTGTAGGCTAACAGACGTCTAGCTGAGAAAAATAGAAATAAATACTATGAGCATCAACACTGTAGGCTAACAGGGGTATAGGTACAAGAAAGAAGATTAATTCAACAGAGTGGAGGGCTTGTCCTTCCACTTTGTTTTACATTCTTAAAATAGATGTGTATAATGCTTAGTATATAAAAGAAGAAAAATAGCAAAAATAATAGTATATATGGAAAAATTAATCATGGAGGATGAAGTTATGGCAGTAAAAATAGTTGTAGACAGCACAAGTTATATTCCAGAGGATATTAAGAAACAATATGATATATCAACTATATCGCTTAATTTTATTTTTGGAGATGAAAGTGTAAGAGAAATTGACATTGATAACAGTACATTTTATAAGGAGATGGACGAAAAAGGTGAAATACCAACTTCATCACAGCCAAGTATAGATGAAATGTATACTGCATTTGAAAATATAGTTAAAGAAGGAAATGATGTTGTTGCAGTAGTGATATCATCAGACATGAGTGGTACATATTCAAGTGCACATCTTGTGAAAAATATGATTCTTGAAAAATATGAAAATGCAAAGATTGAAATAATTGATTCAAGAACAAACTGCATGCAGATGGGCTTTGTTGCAATAGAAGCAGCAAAGAAAGCCGAAGAAGGAGCAGCAATTGAAGAGGTTGTTGAAAGAGCAGAATTTGTAAAGAATCATAGTGAATTCTTGTTCCTTCCTGATACTCTTACATATCTTAAGAAAGGTGGAAGAATTGGAGGAGCAGCAGCTTTATTTGGTTCAATTCTTCAGATAAAACCTATACTTACAGTTGTTGATGGAAAGACTACAGTTTTTGATAAGGTAAGAACTAAGAAAAAAGCAGTAGACAGACTTTTGAATCATATTATGGAAGTGTCAAAAACTAAGAAGATTAAAGAAGTTGTTGTACATCATATTAATATAGAGGAAGAAGGACAGCATCTGGCAGATAGAATTGAAGAAGCTTTAGGCATAAAGGCAAGAGTATGTTCAATAGGACCAGTTATCGGACTACATGTTGGACCAGGAAGTATTGGAATAGCATACTACACTGAAAATTAACAATTTATATAAACGAGGTAATGAATAGATGAACTTTAAAGATTACGGTCTTTGTGATGAAATACTTAAATCAATAGAACTTCTTGGATACAAGAAGCCTTCTGAAGTACAGGAGAAGGTGCTGCCACTTGCACTTAAGGATAACGACCTTTTAGTTAAGTCTCAAACTGGAAGCGGTAAGACTGCATCTTTTGCCATACCTGTCTGTGAGAAAATAGTATGGGAGGAGAATGCACCACAGGCACTTATTCTTTCACCAACAAGAGAGTTATGCGTACAGATAAAAGAGGATGTTTCAAATATCGGTAAGTTTAAGAGAATAAAAGCTGTACCGGTATATGGCAAGCAGCCTTTCTCAATGCAGGAAAGAGCACTTAAGCAGAGAACTCATGTAGTTGTTGGTACTCCAGGAAGAACTATGGATCATATTGAAAGAGGAACTTTAAAGCTTGAAAAGATTAAATATCTTATTATAGATGAAGCTGATGAGATGCTTAACATGGGATTTATTGACCAGGTGGAAAGTATCATAAAATCATTGCCAAAAGATAGAGTTACAATGCTTTTCTCAGCAACTATTCCCGAGGAAATAGAAGTATTATGTAAAAAGTATATGAAGAATGTAAAAAAAGTTGAGATAGAAGCGCAGAATATGATTTCTGACAGGATAACTCATAAGTATTATGAAGTTAAGGAAAATGATAAGCTTGATCTCCTTGAAAAAGTACTTATCACAACTAATCCGGAAACATGCATAATGTTCTGTAGAACTAAGGATAATGTTGATAAGGTTTATAACTTTATGAAGAAGAAAAACTATCCATGTGAAAAGATTCATGGTGGCATGATGCAGAATGAAAGACTTGAAGCTATGGATAATTTCAAGAAAGGAAAGTTCCCATTTCTTGTAGCGACAGATGTTGCTGCGAGAGGAATTGATGTTGAGGACATAACAGAAGTAATCAACATTGATGTTCCGATGGAAAAAGAAAGCTATGTGCACAGAATAGGAAGAACAGGACGTGCTGGTAAGAAAGGTACAGCAATAACTTTCGTTACACCTTTTGAAGACAGATTCTTTGATGAAATACAGCAGTATATTGGATTTGAAATTGAAGAAGCACAGCCAATCGATAATGAAGAAGCTGCAGCTTCACTAGATGAATTTAAGAAGAGAATTGCACAGAAGCCGAAAGCAAAAAATACTAAGCAGAATGCTCTTAATAAGGGTATAATGAAAATTTATATGAACGGCGGCAAGAAGAAAAAGATCAGAGCCGGAGATATTGTTGGTGCTGTATGCAGCATTGAAGGGCTTACTGGTGATGACATAGGAATTATCGATATACAGGACAATGTTTCTTATGTAGAGATACTTAATGGAAAAGGTAATAAAGTACTTAGTGGGCTTAGTAAAAGTACTATAAAAGGCAAGAAACTTAAGGTACAGATAGCGAAGTAGCCTAGTAAAAAATTTATAATGCTGTTAGCCCATTGTGTTGATAAAAATTCATCAACACGGTTGGCTAACAGGCGTATATGTAGGGAAAAGTAAATAATTAATGTTTAAATAAAGAAAGGGGACAGAGACATGTTACAAGAAAAAAATCAGAAAAATAGCATCATTTTATGATTATATGCATGACAGCATCAATAGCAGGATGTGCAGGAAAGGAATAACCTAAGGAAGAACAGGAAAAAATAAAAGATTGAGAAATTTAATTCCGTCTATAAAGGCGGAATTTTTTTATACGAAAAACAAAGCATAGATTAAATTGCAGATAATTGACATGTTTTGCCTTAAGATGATATATTATAGGTGAAAAAATACAATTAGGGAGAAAAGAAAAGTGAGTAAAGGTTTTAAATCAAATGTAATAATAATGGTATTGCTTATTTTGACTATAGGTGTTATTACACTTGGAATTAAAAATGATAAAAAGGCAAGAGCTAAGGATATTGAGGATGTTAAAATATACGAAGCTAAGAATACAGCTTCAGCTAAGAAGCCTGGTGAAAGTACTAACAAGAAAGCTGATAAGGAAAAAGAAGACACTCTTGATGTATATGTAAGTTACAGTCAGGAAAAGATATAAAAATCCTTGTTGTAGGAGACAGTATTGGAAAGAGCTTAGGAAAGACTAAAGACGATGCTGCATGGGATGTAAAAGTTAAGAAACTTATAGAAGATAAATATAAAAACAAATGTACAATAGATAATATTTCTGAAGATTCAGCTATTGCATATAAAGGCTACAGTGATATCATGAAGAATGACATAAAAGATTTTGATCTTGCAATTGTCTGCTTCGGAGGAAGTGATCAGTATGTTACAACAAAGGATCAGTTCAGTGGCACATATGAAGAAGTTATCAGAGAGCTGAAAAAGAAAAATGCTAAAGGCGAAATAATTACTGTTCTTGAAAATACAATGGAAAATAAGAATTTCGTAGATATCATTAAAGATGTAAGCAAGAATTATAATCTTGATATGATGGATGGTATAGCAGCGTATAATGATTCACCGCTAAGCAAGAAAGACATGTTGGCAGACAAGCTTCATCCAAACGATAAAGGATATGAAGTGTATGCAAATGCTATATATAAGATAATTGAAAAAAATGTAGATGCCAAGAAGACAGTAAAAGTGTTTGGAATAATGACAAACTAAATGTTTTTATAATATTGTAATATAGGGATTAAAATGAAGGGCCATCGCACTGAAAATAGTACGATGGCTTTTTCTTTGCAAAAAGATACATTAAACATGCTTATATTTTACTAATGAAATTTTGTTTTAAAACAATATAAATTTATTGTGAATTGGAAAAAAGTTTATAAAAATAATGTCAAAAAAAGACAAAAAAAGATTTTCATAATTCGAAAAGAAAACGTTAATCACAAATATATGGAAATTAAGAGGTGTAAACTATAAATTTATAAAAAATATATAAATCTATTGTAAAAAATTAGTAAAATAGAGAAAAATATGAGTTTGACAATAAAAATATGTTGTTATAGTATATTTTATGTGTAATTCATTTAAATGTTTTAAAAATATATAAATTATATTTATACACAAAATATTTATTTTATACATAATAATAATAATAATAATAATAAAATTAAAGAAATATTTTACATGTAGAGTGTGAGAATATATAATTATCCTGGAAATTTGTTGAAATATAAGTGTTTAGAGGTGAAAGCTAAGGGGGAATGTTTGTTGTATGATGGTGTCACAATGGATTATGAACAGAATGATTTAAGTGATGATAAAGGTACAATTTACAAGGTGGTAAAAAGATTTGCAGATATTGTACTATCTCTTTTTGGACTAATTTTTTTATCACCGCTTTTATTAATAACTGCTATTGTGATAAGAATTGATTCACCTGGCAGAGCTGTTTATAGTCAGTATCGTGTGGGGAAACATGGGAAAAAATTTAAAATCTACAAGCTTAGGTCTATGGTTAATGGAGCTGAAAAGATGAAAGATAAGTTACTTAAAGAAAATGAAATGTCAGGACCGATGTTCAAGATGAAAGATGATCCTAGAGTTACCAGGGTTGGAAAATTTATAAGAAAGACTTCTATAGATGAATTGCCTCAATTAATAAATGTACTAAAAGGTGAAATGAGTCTTGTGGGACCAAGACCAAGTCTTCCACATGAAGTAGAAAAGTTTGAACCGTGGATGAAAGAAAGACTTAATGTTAAGCCAGGATTAACTTGCTATTGGCAGGTAAGTGGACGAAATGATATAGATTTCGAAGATTGGATGAAGCTTGATATCAAATATGTAAGAGAAAGAAGTGTTTTAGTAGATATAAAACTTATCTTTAAAACATTTTTTGTACTGTTTGGTGATAAGCATGCATACTAGAAATTAATAAGAGTAATGCATAATATAGTTAAGATTTATATTTCAAAATATATAGAATTTAGGGTTAGTATATATGCTCTACAGATTCTGTATATTTATGTGATGGTTTTGAGTGTATTGAGGCGATATAGAGTATATTGTTAATAAACACAATTACTAAGGAATAATAAAAAAGTAAATGGAGAAAAATCTATGAATAAGTTGGATTTAAGTATTTCAATTGTTTCCTACAATAATTATAATGATGTTGAAAAATTAATTAAGAATATAGATGAGTATACGTCGATAAATTGCAATAACAAATTGAACTAATTTTATTTTTCCATTTGAACCCTTGAATTTTTAAGCTGAATAGATCTCATCGAGGTACTTTTCAAAAAGCTCCTCTGGAGTTCGGTAGTCTAAGATTTTACGTGGAAGAGTGTTCATCCATTCTTCAATAAACCCTATGTTATCAACACTATAATCAGATATACGCTTTCCCTTGGGGATAAATCGACGTATTAGCCCATTATGACGCTCATTTGTGCCTTTTTCAAATGATGAATAAGGATGTGTGTAATAGACCTTAGTTTCAGTGTGATTTTCAAGTGTGGATAAGTCTGCAAATTCAGAACCATTATCCCCAGTAATGCTTTTAAAAACCTTGCTAAACTGAGTTCCATAGACATCTTTAAGATAGTTAAAGGCTTCGGTAACTGATTCACCAGTATCTGCAAGGTACATTTCAACATGTTTTCCTTGCTTGATTTGAGTAGTAGTTCCACGACGGATTTCATTGATAATAGTATTGATTGGTCTTTGCAATTCTTTGGCAATTTTATATGCAGAGCAACCGTCTGCAAGGCGTATTTCTATAGTCATGCGCTCTTTGAAATTCAAGTGTTTATTTTTACGTGATTCTGTGTTATGATTTGGGTAATTCATAGTGATTATCCTCCTTGTTATTTTGGTTTC
>NZ_VULX01000070.1 GCF_009696465.1 Inconstantimicrobium porci
CTAGCTTTAAATTTGCAGTTATTACAATTTTCACAAGTATAAATTGTTTTGGTACTTACATAACCAGTTTTAGATTTTCTTTTTTTTATATCATTTGCGTAAAGCCTTCTATTATTTTTACAGACATAATAATCCCCATCGTAATTGTATTCCATATTCTCTATTCGGCTTATATCATTCTGATATTTACGAGTTTTAGATATCTCATAATTTGCTGGTTTTATAAAAGATAACTGACCGTTATTTTCTATGAAAGAATAATTTTCTTCACTTTCATAACCAGAATCTGCAACAATTTTTAGATACTTAAAATTTAAGTTTTCTTGCATGCTTTTTAAGAGTGGAATCAATGTTGTTGTATCTGTAGGTTGTGGTCCAATAGTAAGCCATGCAATATACCCAGAATCAACTGCATGTTGTAAATTATAAGCTGGCTTAAGTTGCCCATTCTTCATGGCATCTTCTTTCATTCTCATAAAAGTGGCATCTTCATCTGTTTTTGAATAGCTATTACGATTACCACATATATGTATTTTCTGTGTGTATTCTTTTAACTTCCCAAGATACTGTTCGAGTTGTTCAATAGAACGCTGCAAAGCAGTCTTTCTTTTGCCACATCCGTGTACGAATTCTATATTCTCAGCCTTTTTTATTCTGTAAAGCTTCTTTCTTAGCTTTTTTAGATCTTTAATTTTTATAGTATTTCTGTAACCAACTCTAACACCATAAAGTTCACTACATTCCGCAACAAAATTTTCAATTTTGGTAAATAGCTTCTGCATATTTTTAGTAACAGCTCTCTTCCAAACAAATGTGAATTTATTGGAACTAGCCTCTATTTTTGTTCCATCTATAAATATTGACTCACCTGAAATTTCACCAATTTCATAAAGGAAATTAGTTGTTTGAGCAAGTATCTGTTCAGCACAAGGTGCAAAATGAAGAGTCCTAAATCTTGCAATAGTTGAATGATCTGGTGCTTTTGAACCTTCTAGTAAAAACATAAAATTGATGTCTCTATGGCAGGCACTTTCAATATCTCTGGATGAATAAAGTCCATTCATATATCCATATAAAATGATTTTTAGTAACTTTCGTGGCGAAGCTTGATTTTCCTTAACTCTGGAATAAGTCATATATAAATCTGATAAATCCATCTCCTCAACAAATTGACTTAGCAAACGCACTGAATCATTACTTGGAATCATATATTCTAAATTTAATGGTAATTTTAATTGATAAAGTTTGCGATAAATTGTATAATCTTTTTGTAAAATATTATATTGATTCATAAGAATATTTTACCATAAATCCTATTCTCTTTGAGTTTAGGATTTATTTTTTTGCACGAAAAAAGA
>NZ_VULX01000071.1 GCF_009696465.1 Inconstantimicrobium porci
ATGGAGCTAGAATATAAATAGTACAAGTTAAAAGTGGATATTTCTCAAAAAGAGTTATAATGAAGATATGATGAATTGGAGGAATTGAAATGAGTAAACAGTATGATAAGGAATTTAAAGAAAATGCAGTAAGATACTATCATGAACATAAAGATTTAAATATGAAAAGATGTGCTACTAATTTAGGAATTGCTGCTTCTACTCTTGGTGATTGGGTTAAGAAGGCAGATATTAATGATGGTGAAGTACCCACTAGAGGATCAGGTAATTATTCAAGTGATGAAGCAAAAGAAAATGCAAAATTAAGAAAAGAATTGAAAGATACGAAAGATGCCCTTGAAATATTAAAAAAAGCCATAAGCATTCTGGGAAAATGACACAAGCTATATTTATCGAAACTGCGAAAGCAGAAGATTTAGCAGTTAAAGATAAGAAACGCCGACTTAATGTCAGCGGAGTGCTTAGAATATTAGGCGTTTCAAGAAATGGATATTATTCTTTTAAGAATAGGAAACCATCCTTAAGTGAAAAACGTAAAGAAGTTATTGAAGATAAAATTATAGACATATATGATGAATCTCACCAAAATTATGGAGCACCTAAAATTACGCAGAAACTGCGTGAAATCGGAGAAGAAATAAGTGAAAAGACAGTTGGAAATTATATGAGAGAATTAGGTCTTAAAGCTCAGTATATCAAGCCTTATATAGCTACAACGACTAATTCGGATTTTAGTTCTGAACTTAAAAATATACTAGATGAAAATTTTTCCCCTTCTACCCCTAATGCTGTTTGGTGTACAGATATAACTTATATATGGACTTATGATGGCTTTGTATATCTTACAAGTGTTATGGACCTATACTCTAGAAAGATAATATCTTGGGTATTAAGTTCAACTCTTGAATCAAAGTGGATTGTGCAGGCTATAAACAAAGCTAAAGCAATAAGAAATGTTAAAGAAGCATTAATTATACATTCAGATAGAGGAATACAATATACATGTGAGGCTTATAGAATAGCAACAAAAGATATGATTACAAGTTATTCAAAAAAGGCTTATCCATGGGATAATGCCTGCATAGAATCCTTTCATGCTCTTATTAAAAGGGAGTGGATAAATCGCTATAAAATTTTAGATTACAAACATGCATATAAGCTTGTTTTTGAGTATATAGAAACCTTTTACAATACAGTAAGAATACATAGTCACTGTGGATATTTATCCCCAAATGAATATGAAGATAAATATTACTCAGAAAATATAAAAAATGCATGTTAACTATAAAAAATATAATAATATAATTTATCCGAATTTAATTTGTACTTTTTCTTGACATAGTACCAA
>NZ_VULX01000072.1 GCF_009696465.1 Inconstantimicrobium porci
TAAAGACAGTAAGATTAAATGAAGTAACAAGATCTGTTTTCTACGCTCCAATGTATGTTGCTATAAATGAAGGGTTCTTCAAGGAAGAAGGAATAAATATTGAACTATCAACAGGTCAAGGAGCAGATAAAACAATGCAGCAAGTTTTATCCAAAAGTGCTGACATTGGATTCTGTGGACCTGAGCAGACTTTTTATATCTATAATCAGGGACGTGAAGATTATCCAATTCTTTTTGCACAACTTACACAAAGAGATGGATCTTTTCTTGTAAGCAGACAAGATTATAAAAACTTTACATGGAATGATATCAGAGGAAAAGAGGTCATTGGAGGACGACCTGGTGGAGTTCCTGAAATGGCACTTGAATACGTAATGAAAAAAAATAATATTGATCCAAAGAAAGATATTAAGATGATTACAAATATATCTTTTGCTAATACTGGTGGTGCATTTAAAGGCGGTACTGGGGATTTCGTAGCATTGTTTGAACCTACAGCATCTGCAATTGAGCAGACAAAATCAGGTTATGTTGTATCATCAATTGGTGCAGAAGCCGGTTCTATACCTTATACATGCTATTTTACAACCAAATCATATATGGACAAAAATAAAGACCTGATTCAACACTTTACTAATGCCATCTATAAGGGACAACTATGGGTTAAATCACATAGTGACAAAGAGGTTGCATATTCAATAAAGAGCTTCTTCCCTGGTACTGAAATATCTTCACTAGAAACTGTAACTAAAAATTACAGGAAAATAGATGCTTTTGCAAGTACCCCTGCAATTAAAGAGGAGGATACAGCAAGGCTTATGGATATTATACAGGACTATGACAAGTCACTTCTGCCTATAAGACCTCCATTTAATACTATAGTAAATAACGATTTTGCCAAAACTTCAATGGAAAAATTAAAATAAGACAGCTTAAAGTGCTTACTATAATGATAATATAACTAGCTATATCATTATAGTTTACCCTTTAATCTAGAATTCAAGATTTAGAATTTTGCATTTTGTTTGAACTCCCCTTAAGGGGAGTTCAAAAGTATAATTAATTAGACATGAGCATAATTGATCTTTAAAAATTTAATATTGATATAGAGAAATATTTTGGAAAAGTTAGGTTTTTTATTAATAAAGTGACTCAAAAAAGGGTATACTAGCCCCATGAGGATGATAGAATGTAAAATATTGGATTATATCTTTCGGATTCTGTCCTTTTTGAGTAGTATAGTTTAAAATAATCTGATGTTTCATCAACGGATGCCCGATAATCGGTTCCGGTAGATATATATTTTATACATCCTCTATTTTTATGACCATTAT
>NZ_VULX01000073.1 GCF_009696465.1 Inconstantimicrobium porci
AAAAAATAATACCTGCTTTCAGTTGCGGGTGATATTATAATTGCTACTGTTGTACAGACTTATTATTAAGGCCTAATAGATGTTCTTTTTGCTGTCGGTATCTATAACTTTCTCCATTAAAAGTTAAGATGAAACTATTATGAATAAGTCTGTCTATAATAGCCGTTGTCATTCGTTCATCCTGAAAGATCCGTGGCCATTCTTTGAATTCGAGATTTGTATTGACAATTATTGAACCTTTTTCATATCGTTCTGAGAATATTTGAAACATTAGCTGAGTTGTTGTATGTGACATTTCAATATATCCAAGTTCATCAATTATCAATAAATCCACTTTTTTTAATTTTTCAATGAATTTTCCTAGCTGCAATGAATCCTGCATCTCGACTAACTTGTTTCCAAGCTCCGCTGCGGTATAGAAAGAAACTGTCTTACCTTTTCTGCATGCTTCAACACCAAGTGCAATGCTTATATGAGTTTTACCAGTGCCTGAACCACCTATGAATATAAGATTTTTTCTGTCGCCTATGAAGTCACAGCTAGCAAGCCCAATTATTTGTTTTTTATCAACATATGAGGCTTTAAAAAAATCAAATTCCTCTATTGTTTTTAAATTTGGAAATTTAGCTTTTTTATATAGCCTATTAAACCTATTATTTTCTCTTGATATAATTTCTTCATCAATAAGCCTCTCAAAGAATTCTCGGTAAGACCAAGCTTGGTCTTGCGCTTCTTCTATAATTCGTTCATAACTTTTCTGTATTCCGGAAAGTTTGCAAGTTGTTAATTTCTCTTCTAATGTCATTGCATACCACCTCCAATATTCATTAAATCACTATATGCATCGAGTGGCATGTTTTCTGATTTTATATCAAGAACGTTCAATTTTTCCAGGGTATCATAATCAAGTGTTAAAGAATTACTTTTAGATTCTTCTGTACTTCTTAGATAGCTTAGTATCTCCTGATAACTATAGCGGTTAGCTTTGTTAAAATCATTTAAAATGTATTCTATACGCTTTATTCCATATTTCTTAGTTAACTTTAGGATATCTATAAATTCTTTTGTGCCTTTGCTTATAGATTGTCTATGTGCCTGTAACTGATGATGATATTCAGAAAATATTTGTGGTAATTTCCAGTCTTGAATAACTTCAGCATCCTCATAAGCTCTGGGTTTTCTCTGCAATAAATCAAGAAAATGATATGGATCTA
>NZ_VULX01000074.1 GCF_009696465.1 Inconstantimicrobium porci
GAACTTAAGTTAGAATTAAGAAGTTATGTATTATGGTATAACAATAAACGCATTCATAGTTCTTTAAACTATATGACTCCAGTTGAGTATAGACTTGCAAATATGACCGAATAAAAAATGTATTAAAAAGTGTTGACAATCCACCTTATGAAGAATCCATTCCAGTTTGAACTCGCCGGGGTGGTGGTAAATGACTCGGTTACAAGAGAGGCCATTACCAAAGACCAGATGAGAAAGTTCCTTCGTTTTGTGCATGACGATATCCTTTATTGCAAATATTACGAAGTGGTCTACATTCTCTTCCATACAGGCATGAGAATTTCAGAGTTTTGTGGACTTACCCTTAAGGATATCAACCTTGAGCATAACACCGTCAATATTGAGCGTCAGCTACAGAGAACGGCTCAAAGGGAATATGTTATAGAGCCTACAAAGACAAATGCAGGTACAAGGGTTCTGCCAATCACGGATGAGGTTGCAGAAATGTTTAGGTCAATCATTCAGGACAGACCAAAGTACAAAGTTGAAAAAATTGTAGGTGGCTATAGCGGATTCCTTTTTCTCGACAAAGACCATATGCCTTTGGTGGCTATGCATTGGGAACACAGATTCAACAGTATGGTTGGCAGGTACAACGAGATTTACAAGGTGCAGATGCCGAACATTACTCCTCATGTATGCAGACACACCTATTGCTCGAATATGGCAAAATCGGGAATGAATCCTAAGACACTACAGTACCTCATGGGGCATTCGAATATATCGGTTACAATGAATGTGTACACGCATATCGGATTCGATGATGCTGAGGAAGAATTGAAACGGATGGAAGAGTTTAGGAAAGCACAGGCGGAGGTTGAGCAGAAGAAGGAGAAACCGATGTCACAGAAAATGTTTAAGGTAATTTAATATGAAAGTGGGATGACGCTCTAGCATTAGGCTGGGGCGTTTTTTTCTGTGGAAAAGAAGTGAAAATGACGATATAATATAAAATAGAATGTAGACATGAGCATAATTGATCTTTAAAAATTTAATATTGATATAGAGAAATATTTTGGAAAAGTTAGGTTTTTTATTAATAAAGTGACTCAAAAAAGGGTATACTATCCCCATGAGGATGATAGAAT
>NZ_VULX01000008.1 GCF_009696465.1 Inconstantimicrobium porci
CGATATAGTTATATAACGTCTTAGTACATACTATCTCTGAACGCTTGAATTTACCTGTTGATAGAGCACTTCCGACACATGCGTCTGGAGACCATGAGTTAGTCTTAATTTGATTTACAGTATACTTTACGTGATTCTGTGTTATGATTTGGGTAATTCATAGTGATTATCCTCCTTGTTATTTTGGTTTCACAACTTAATTATAACACGGGTAATCACTATGGATTTTTTATTGGTTCAATTTCATTATACAATTAGTCGTTTTTATAGTAATACATAACTACAATTTCACGCTGCTTTGCAGAAAGATAGGCTATTTCGCGTCTCAAGATTCCTGCTGTTTCATTTTCAATAATCTTATTTTCGATGAAATAAGATGTCTCACATAAGTCCATGTTATTTATAGATTTGTCACATATATGTTTTTGCTTTTCAGATATATATCTTGTCCAGACATTATGTGCAATCTTAAATATGTAGCTGTTAAGATCGATGAAATTATCTTTTTTAAGCAGAACATCATAAACCTGAAGCACTATACGCTGTGCTAGTTCTTCTGCATCATCTATGTTCCGTGTCTTGTTCATAGCAAAGCCATACAGCGGTTTTATATATTGTTCAATTACATTGTCTGCAGTTATTTTATTCATAAAATGCTCCTTTTAAATAAGTATTGATATTTCAGAGTGTTAATTTAATATTTACACTAATATACTGTGCTCAAAAATAAAAATGTTGGTAGATTTTATAAATAAATTATAAATAATTTTTACCAATAGGGGAAAACTATTTATAAAAATTAAGCATATGGAGAGAGGTGCTCTTATTGAAAAACAGCAATTTTATTAATGAAGCAAAGGAAAGCTATAAAAGCATCCAGGATAGTTATAGATATTTAGCAAATTATAGTTCAGAACATAAAGATATAATTACAGCCGGTGATTGGCTGCTTGATAATATATATCTTATTCAGAAAGCATTTAATATTTCTGTAGAAGGATTATCAAAGAAGTATTTAAAAAGTATATTGGGTAAAGATGACCATAAAAATGTTATTGAGTATAGCAGGGAATATATAAATGAATTTTCTACAAGGCAAAACAGAGAGAGAAACGAAGAAGAATCAATAGTTAAGTTCCTAAAGGACAAAGATGAGAAAAAGTATATATCAATTGGCGAGCTATGGGCATTTCCTATGGTGATATCATTTCAGATAATAATTAACCTTAAGAGTATTGTAGAGAAAATATGCACTATAACAAAGGATAGTTATGAGGGGCGTGAAAAAGTACAAAGCATAATTAATCACAAGGAAAAAGATGAAATTTCAGATGAATTATTGGAGGATTGGCAGGAAAAGAGCAGTTCTTATGTAAATGCTGCTTTGGATTATATAAAAAATAATATCATCAGTACTTCAGATGTTTATGAGAAATTAAAATCACAAACAAATATAGAACTAGATAGTGTCATAATTGAAGAAAAAAACGAGGAAGCAGATTTAACAAGGAATATATCAGATTATATTTCTCTTTTAAGGTTTTTAAATAATATAGACTGGAAGAAGGTTTTTGATAAAAGTTCAAGAGTTGAAAATATACTGATGCAGGATCCCTGCGGAGTTTACAGCAAAATGGACTATAGGTCTAAAGATTATTATAGAAAAGCTATTGAAAGATTATCAAGGAAATACAATATAGAAGAATATAAAATTGTAGAGAATGCACTTAAATTAAGCAGTGTAAGCAGTAGTACAGGTGATAATAATTATAAAACTCATATAGGATATTACATTGTGGATAAAGGTCTTACAAGACTGAAAACAGATTTCGATATAAAAGACAAAGGAATGAATGAAAAGACAAAAGAAGTATTATTTATATGTTCTAATATTCTTCTTACAGTCATTATTTCTCTGATTATTGCTTTTACTGCAGGATTTGAAAGTATAGTTCAGATACTTTTGCTGCTTATTCCATGTTCAGAGCTAAGCAATGGAATAATAAACTGGAGTATTTCCAAACTTAAAGAACCAGAATTTGTGCCTAAAATGAATCTTGAAGAAGGTGTTGCTGATGAATGCAGAACTGTGGTGGTAGTTCCAGTTATAGTTGATTGTGCTAAGAAACTGAAAAAGTATGTCGACAATATTGAAACTTATTATATAAGTAACAAAGATAAAAATGTATTTTTTGCAGTGTTGTGTGATTTTGCAGATAGTAAAAATGAGCATGAAAAAAGTGATGATGAAATATGCAGTTATGGAATAAGTCTTGTGAAAAATTTAAATGAGAAATATGGCTTCAAGAATGATAAGTTCTTTTTTTTATGCAGAAAAAGAATATTCAATGTAGCAGATAATTTATATATGGGCTGGGAAAGAAAAAGAGGAAAGCTTGTTGAATTTATGGAACTTCTTCGTGGAAAAAATGATACATCTTATAATGTCTTTAGTGGAGATATTGAAAAGATAAAAAGTTCAAAATATATAATTACGCTTGACGCTGATACAGTGCTTCCTATGGGAACAGCAGCAAAGGTTATCGGTGCAATGAGCCATCCTTTAAATAAAGCTTATATTGATAAAGAGAATAAAGTAATAAGAGGATATGGCATCATGCAGCCAAGGGTAAGCATAAGTGTAGAGTCAATGAATAAAACTTACTTTTCAAAGATATTTAGTATGGATGGTGGACTTGATATTTATACCACAGCAGCATCTGATACTTACGAAGATCTTTTCAGCGAAGGTTCTTTTACAGGCAAAGGTATAATAGATATAGATACTTTTATGACTGTTATTAAGGATGAAATTCCTGAAAATCTTGTGCTCAGTCATGATCTTCTGGAAGGATTATATGCTAGGTGCGCACTTTTAAGTGATGTTGAATTAATTGATTCATATCCATCGCATTATGATTCTAATACAGCAAGACTGGAAAGATGGGTAAGGGGTGACTGGCAGATAATTTCATGGATGATAAATAGCAGGATTTCTATCTTAGGTAAATGGAAGATATTTGATAATTTAAGAAGAAGTCTGATTGCACCTACAATTATAATTGGAATATTTGCTAATTTATTATTCTGGAAGAATACAACTTTATGGACAACAGCTTTTATACTGCAGGCTTTTCTTATAGTGCTTTTTACAGTAACTGATTTTGTGGTTACTCCTATGAAAAACAAGAAGATACAGATAAGAAGTTTTGAACAGGTACTGCTTATTTTATCTTTTCTGCCTAATCAATGCGTACTGATGATAAAAGCTATAAGCAAGACTTTATATAGAATGATTATTAGTAAAAAGCATCTCCTTGAATGGACTACAGCAGAAAATGCAGAGAAAAAGAGTGGGAATACACTTCTTCATTACGTAAAGAAGCAGTGGGTATCATCAGTTATTGGATTTTTATTTATTTATTTTAATTTTAATATAAACTTTACTTTTGGATTATCTAATATTCCTATCGGCATTTTATGGGTTCTTAATCCGTATATTTGTTACAGTATTTCGAAGGAAAGAAGAAAAATATCATTTGATTTCAGTAGTGAAGATAATGCAATATTACATGAAATAGCAAGAAGGACATGGTGCTATTATGATAACTTCGTTAATGATGAAAATAATTACCTTGCTCCTGATAATTATCAGGAGGAGCCTAATAATGGCATAGCATATAGGACCTCACCTACTAATATTGGACTTTCACTGCTTAGCGCTGTTTCAGCATATGATATAGGATATATAAATGTAATAGAATTAATAAATCATGTATCACATATTATAAATTCAACAAGAAAACTTGAAAAATATAAAGGCTTACTTTTTAACTGGTACGATACAAGAAGTATGGTTCCTCTTTATCCAAGGTATGTATCTTCAGTAGACTGTGGTAATTTTATTGGATATATTATGGTGCTTAAAAAGTCTCTTGAAGATGCTGTCAAAAATCCTGTTTTTAGGATAAAGGAAGCATCATCGCTTACAGATATTATAAAACTTGCAGGATCTGAAATTGATGATGACAGCTATTATGAAGAGGAGATAAATAATCTAAATAATAATGAAATTACAGTAGAATATTTCAGAGAAATTCTGAAAGGTATTATTAAGAAGGCACAACTTATTGTTGAAAAAGACAGTGAAAAGGAGATGTTTTATCATAAACAGCTTATAAAAGAATCTTGTTTAAAGCTTGAATTAATAAGTAGCTATGATGATAGCATAATGAATAAGCCATTACTTAATAGTGAGGACACATATGTAGAAGTAATAAAAAAGTATAATAAATGCTTAAAGGATATAGAGAAAATTTTAAACGAAACAGATCTCGGAATTCTATATGATAAAGAGAGAAAGTTATTTTATATTGGTATAAATGTGGAAAATGGAGAAAAGAGTGAAGGATATTATGATTTTCTTGCTTCTGAATCCAGGATAACTTCTTTTCTAGCAATTATACGAGGAGATGTTGATTATACACACTGGTTCAAATTATCAAGAGCTAAAGGAAAGATATTTGGCAGCAAGGTGTTAAGCTCATGGAGTGGTACAATGTTTGAATACTTTATGCCTTCATTAATCATGAAAAGCTATGAAGATACGCTGCTTGACAACACATATAAAAGCGTGGTTAATGCACAGATTAAATATGCTGAGAAACATAATGTGCCATGGGGAATTTCTGAATCAGCATATTATCTTTTTGATTCTGCCTACAATTATCAGTATAAAGCTTTTGGTGTTCCAGGGCTTGGGCTTAAGAGAGGATTAGAAGATGAACTGGTAGTATCTCCATATTCTACAGTAATATCTATGGAATATGATATAAGAAGGGGAATAGATAATCTAAAAAGGCTTATGAGAAGAGGTCTTCTTGGCAAATATGGTTTCTTTGATGCTATTGATTTTACTAAGGGAAGAATGGTTAGGAATAAGCAAAGCATAATTATTAAAAATTATATGGTACATCATAATGGAATGGTTATGATGGCGCTTGATAATATAATAAATAATGATGTTTTTAAGAAAAGATTTCATTCTATATCTGAAGTTAAAGCATATGAAATTCTTCTAAAAGAAAAAGATATTCATAATTATGTTTATGATAGGGAAAGTGTTCCTATGGATTTAGGACTTCATTATGTTGAGGAAAAGCTTATTAAGAGAGAGGTCTTACGCAAAAATGAAGTTAATCTGTTATCTAATGGATCGTATACTGTTATGACAACTGGTTTTGGCAGCGGAGTATCAAAGAAAGATTCTATGACAGTTAACAGGTGGAGAGAAGATCCATCAATTCAAAAGGGCGGCATCTTCATATATATTAAAAATCTTAATTCAAATGAATTTTGGAGCTGTAGCTATGAACCATGCAAAATAAAGGGAGATTCACAGGAGGTTTCTTTCAGTGAGGATATGTCATGTTATAAGAGAACGGTCGGTAATATAGAAACAAGTGAGAAGATTATTGTAAGTTCTGAAGATGACGGCGAAATAAGAAGAATCACAGTGAAGAATAACAGCAGCAGTATACGTACTATTGAAGTTACAAGCTATATGGAAGTAACTTTAGCACCTTATAAGACTGATTATCTTCATCCTGCTTTTTCTAATCTGTTTATTGCTACTGAATATGATGAGGAAAGCAGTACAATACTTGCAATGAGAAGACCTAGAGCGAAAGGTCAAAATAAACCTTATGTTGCACAAAGTGTATTTATTGAAGGAAAACAGACTGGAAGTATAAGCTATGAAACAGATAGAGAGAAATTTGTTGGTAGAGATAGAAATTTAAAATATCCAAGAGCTATGGATAATGATTCATCTCTTCAAAATTCAATCGGAACTGTACTTGATCCTATTTTATCAATGCGTGTAAGACTAGAAATAAAACCACATGAAGAATCATCTGTAAGTTATATTATTATGACTGCTAATTCAAGGAAAGATGCGGTTTTATTAAGCAATAAATATAAAAATGCAGATGTAATAAGAAATGCTTTCATGGAAAGCAGAAAGTCTGCCAAAGACTTTTTGAAGGAGGAAGGAATAAAGTCTGAGACAGCTAATATTTACTGTTCATTAGCTGATAATATTATTTATGGAAATAGACTAGAAAAAAATAAAGTAAATATATCATCATACAAAGGCAATATAAGAAATTTATGGAGTTTTGGTATTTCAGGAGATCTTCCTATAATGCTGCTTGTGATTAGCAGTATTAAAGATACTGATGTACTTAGAAGTGTAATAACTATGCACAGATATTGGAATAAAAAAGGTTTGAATTGTGACTTTGTAATCTATGATGATGAAGAATCAAGCTATGATATGTATCTTAAGAATTCTATAGTTGATACAGTAAATTCAACACCATCAAGAGATATGTGGAATAAACCTTCAGGAATATATGTTGTTACAAAATCAGCAGGATCAGATTCATTGACATTTCTTAAAGCTATGGCAAAGTTCATAATCTGTGATAAATCTGTGTTTAATATAAATCAGACTGTGGATAAAAATGAAAATGATGAATTATGTGTTTTTGATCTGAAGAATAACAACTTATATACTGACAGCATTTTTAATAAAGATGAACTTGATATATTTAATGGATATGGTGGTTTTAGAAAGAATACAGGCAGCTATGTAATAATTCTTAATAATAAAAATGTAACTCCTGCACCATGGATAAATGTGCTCAGCAATGAGAACTTTGGCTGTATAGTTACAGAAAGCGGTGGAGGATATACATGGGCATACAATTCAAGAGAGTTTAAACTTACACCATGGACAAATGACTGGATAATTGATGGCAGTTATGAAGCTTTATATTTAAGAGATGATGACAGAGGTGAGATATTCTCAATAATGAGCAAACCCATAAGAGATGATGGGGAATATGTTATTGAACATTGCTTTGGATATACTGAATACAGTCATCGATATAACAACATTAATGGCAAGGTAAGGGTGTTTGTACCGCATGATGAAAAGATGAAAGTGCTTATAGTAAATCTTCAGAATCTTGGAGAAAGCACTGCTCATATTTCATTATCATATTATGCACAGATTGTAATGGGGACTGCTTATGAGGAAAATAATAATTTCATTTACACTGATATAAATAAAGAGAATGGATATATATTTGCATCTAATATAGCAACTCCTTTTTGGAATGATGAGAAAATGTATCTTTCAATATTAAATGGTGATAATAAAAGTTTTACTGGTGACAGAATGGAGTTTATAGGTGATGAAGGAGACATATCATATCCTAAAGCAATGAAATTTAAAAACTTGAATGGAAAAAGTGGTTTTAATGATCCATGTTTAAGTGAGATGTGTTCAGTAGAAATAGAGAGTGGTGAAGAAAAACAGCTGTTTATTATCCTAGGAATAGAGAATAGCATAGAAGAGATAAATTCAAAACTCTTAAGGTATAAGAATAGTGATATTAATAAGATACTGGATAAAACAACTGACTGGTGGGATAAATTCCTTCATAAGATACAGATAAAGACTCCAGAAAAGTCTATGGATTACATGATTAATGGATGGCTGATGTATCAGACAGCAGCATGCAGGTATTATGGAAGATCTGCTTTTTATCAGAGTGGAGGTGCTTTTGGTTTTAGGGATCAGCTGCAGGATTCATTGGCTCTTTCAATATTAGATGAGCGCATAACAAGAAAGCAGATACTTTTATCATGTTCAAGGCAGTATGAAGAGGGAGATGTCCAGCATTGGTATCATCCTGTAATCAACAGTGGTATAAGAACAAGATTTAGTGATGATTTATTATGGCTTCCTTATGTATTGTCAAAATATATATTTAGAAGCGGTGATTATGATATTCTTGATGAAAAAGTCTGCTACATAAAGGATACACTACTTTCAGAAGGAGAAGATGAAAGATATACTGAAAACTATAATCCTTCTTATGAAGATACAGTTTATAATCATGCACTTAAGGCAATCAAGAAGTCATTAAAATTTGGTGATCATAACATTCCTTTAATGGGCTGTGGCGACTGGAATGATGGCATGAATACAGTTGGCAATAAAGGAAAAGGAGAAAGTGTATGGCTTGGATGGTTCTTAATAGATATTTTACGAGATTTTAAGGTACTTGCGCAATATAAAAGAGATGATGAAACAGTAAAGCTTATGGAAAACAGCAGGAATTTTATTATCGAAAATATTGAAAAAAATGCCTGGGATGGTGGATGGTATAGAAGAGCATATTTTGATGACGGAATTCCTCTAGGTTCAAGGGATAATGATGAATGTACAATTGATTCACTAAGTCAGAGCTGGTCTGTAATTTCAGAAGGCGGTAGAAAAGCAAGAACAGAAGAAGCCATGAATTCACTGGCAAATAACTTAGTAAGGGAAGATATAGGAATAATAAGGCTTCTTGCACCGTCATTCAAGAATTCTTCTTTGGAACCAGGATATATCAAAGGGTATCTTGAAGGTGTCAGAGAAAATGGAGGACAGTATACTCATGCAGCAGTATGGGTAATCCTTGCACAGACTAAAATGGGGAATGGAGATACTGCAGAAAAGTATTATAGAATGATAAATCCTATTAGTCATTCTTCAACAAGAATTCTTGCAAATAAATATAAAGTAGAGCCTTATGTAATATGTGCAGATGTTTATAATAATGACCAGCATGAAGGAAGAGGAGGATGGTCATGGTACACTGGAGCCAGCGGCTGGTTCTATAAAGTAGGAATTGAAAATATTTTAGGATATAAAAAGATTAATGGTGAAGGATTTTCTATAAAACCATGCATACCATCATCATGGGATGAATATTATATTAAAGTGAATGAGAAATCTTGTATTTATAACATTCACGTTGTCCGCGGAAAAGAAGCAAAAATCATTCTTGATGATGAAGAAATTCAAGGTGATATAATTAACTTCAAAAAAGGCGAACATAATTTAACTTTTATGATTAAAAAACAAAATACTGGGCACAATTAAAAATGTAGCCAAAACAAATTTAAAACCACAATTCACAATAAAACCTTTCAAACCTAAAAAGAGAAAAGCAGGATGAGAAATCATCTTGCTTTTCTCTTTTACTAATATTATAGTTGTGAAAGCATTAATGCCCAGCTTTTGAACTTGTCTTGAAGATATTTTTGTATACGCTCATCCTCCTGACTGCCATCATGAGGTGTAGATATTGTTGTTATGCTTTCAATCCAATGTTGACCACCTTTAAACAAAGAATTTGTATTAATGCCTGTAGCTTGAATTTCATCTTTACTGCCTTCTTCAAGCAGTTGAGCTAGTAATCTGATAGTCTCTCCACCCATGCTATGACCAATCAAATGAACCTTTTGTATTTCTCCGTTTTTAGATTTCCCTAAATATTTCAAAACTCCTTTGTATGTTTTTCCATATCTGTTATGACCAGCTTTAGATGAGTGAGCTTGTCCATAGTCAACGGTTCCTCCAATAAGGTAAGAGTATAACTCACATGCTCTATCCCAGTTGCTTGATAGAGGGCCAATTGATGGAGTATAAACTTCGTAACCCTGGGTTTCCAGTATTTTTTTAATACTGTTTTTTCCGCCCCAGTAATTAAGGCCAAAGAATTCATCGTTTCCCCAACCAAACAAACCATGAACTAGTACTATGGGATATTTGTTCGTACGTATCAGCGTTTTTGCAGATGTGTTTTTTAGATTAAGTGGTGCTATAAATATAGAGAATAAAATAACTAGAAGTAAACAAAATGATTTTTTGAGTTTTTTCACAACAATTCCTCCTAAATTTATGGATATTATATATTTATTTGGTAGAGCAATAAAGTATACTTGTATACAAACTTGTGGTTAAGTGGATTGAGAATATGAGCTACAAAGACAATTTTGAAGAAATATAAAAAGAAAAGATGAAATTAGAAAAAGACAGTCTAATAATTACAGACTGTCTTTTTGAGTTTCGAGAGAAAGTTGATTAATTTTAGTATAGGTAAAGGCTATAGAGCACCGTCATCATCTGGACTTATGTAGTCAAATTCCTGGTAAGAAATATTATTGACTACAATATCATCAGTCACAGGATCGGCGGTATAATTATTATGGCTAATTTTAAGTTCTTTTTTAGAAGGTTTCAAAATGTCTCTTACATGCGGTAAATATTCATTTTCTTTCATTTAGATTCACCTCGTAAAAACATAATAAAAACAAATAAGAAGCATTATTAGTTTAACCTTTGTATAAATAATAATACCTTAAGTTATTAGAAGAGTTTCATATATTAACTAATTATATTGGCAGGTATTAGGAATAATATAATGGCCCTTATTTACTTAAAAGTACATATGTACTATAATTTAAAAGTGAATTTAAAATGTAATGGAGGATGATTAAATCGAAGAAACTTGTATCGGTAGTTGTTCCGATGTATTTTGAGGAAGAGGTTGCATATGAATGTTATCATAGATTAACAGATGTAATGAGCAAAGGAGACACAGATTATGAACTTATATTTGTTAATGATGGTTCAACAGATAAAACGCTACCTATTTTGAAAGGAATAGCTTTAAATGATAAAAAAGTCAAAGTAATCAGCTTCTCAAGAAATTTTGGACATCAGAATGCTGTAACTGCAGGAGTGTTTGGAGCTAGTGGAGATGCAATAGTAATTATAGATGCTGATCTTCAGGATCCGCCAGAATTAATTCCTGATATGATTGCAAAATGGCAGGAGGGCTATGATGTCGTTTATGCAAAAAGAAAGCAGAGAAAAGGTGAAAGCATATTCAAGCTTGTAACAGCTAAATATTTTTATAAATTTCTTCATGCGATGTCAGATGTAGAAATACCTAAAGATACTGGAGATTTTAGGCTTATAGATAGAAAAGTGGCAGAAGTATTTAAGAACATGCCTGAAAGAAACAGATTTATGGAAGCACAGTTCAAGGATGGACATCACTTATTTGTGCAGTTGCATTGTTTAGCGGAGTACAGCTATTGTCTTTGGGAATTATTGGGCAGTATATTGCAAGAATATATGATGAGAGTAAACAAAGACCACTATATATTGTTGACGAAGAGATAAATTATGAAGATAAAGACAATTAAAAAAGCGGCATTGAAAAATGCCGCTTTTTACTATTCTGTTTTACCTACGTCTGATAATACTAAGCCCTTGTTATGCTCAAGCGCCCAGCTTATTCCCCAGTCGTTCTGGAATATTAATAGATTTCTTTCTTTTAAGTCATTAACCTTCTTTGTATCTGATGTTAAGTTTAATGAATCAACATCAATTTCTGTGCTTTCAATCCATCTTACATATCTGTAAGCTAATTGTTCCATTTTTATATCAACATTGTATTCGTTCTTTAATCTGTATTCAAGAACTTCAAATTGAAGTATACCTACAACGCCGACAATGATTTCTTCCATACCTACACGAAGTTCTTTAAATACTTGAATGGCACCTTCCTGAGCTATTTCTGTAACACCTTTGACGAACTGTTTTCTCTTCATAGTATCAACAGGTCTTACTCTTGCAAAATGTTCAGGAGCAAAGCTTGGAATTCCTTCAAATTTGAATTTTTTATTGCTCTTGCATAAAGTATCTCCGATTCTGAATATACCTGGATCAAATACACCGATTATATCACCTGCATATGCTTCTTCAACAATTTCTCTATCCTGAGCAAGGAACTGTTGAGGCTGAGCAAGCTTAATCTTCTTTTTTCCCTGTATATGATTTACTTCCATACCTTTTGTAAATTTACCAGAACAAATTCTCATGAATGCAATTCTATCTCTGTGAGCCTTATTCATGTTAGCCTGTATCTTAAATACAAAAGCTGAGAAGTCTTCGTTGAATACATCTACTTCTCCTTGGTCAGACATTCTTGGTAGTGGAGCCGAAGTCATATTTAAGAAATCTTTTAGGAATGGTTCAACACCAAAGTTTGTAAGAGCTGATCCAAAGAATACAGGTGAAAGTTCACCCTTTCTTACCTTTTCCATATCAAATTCGTCACCAGCATAGTCAAGAAGCTCAATGTCTTCCATAAGCTTATCATGAAGATCAGAACCTAATAAGTCTGCAAATACAGGATCTGAAATATCTCCAGATACTGAATTAACTTCGTTCTGACCATGATTACCACCACTGAATGCAAGAACTTTATTTGTATTTCTTTCATATACGCCTTTAAAGTCTTTACCAGCGCCTATTGGCCAGTTCATTGGGTAACACTTTATTCCTAGTTCGCTTTCAATATCCTCCATTAGCTGGAATGGATCCTGAGCTTCTCTATCCATTTTATTGATAAATGTGAATATTGGAATACCTCTCAAAGCACATACGTGGAATAGCTTTCTAGTCTGTGCCTCAACTCCTTTTGCAGCATCAATAACCATTACAGCACTATCTGCAGCCATAAGAGTTCTATAAGTATCTTCGGAGAAGTCCTGGTGACCAGGAGTATCAAGTATGTTTATGCAGCATCCGTCATAGTTGAACTGCATAACAGAAGAAGTAACAGATATACCTCTTTGCTTTTCTATTTCCATCCAGTCAGAAACAGCATGCTTAGATGCCTTTCTAGCTTTTACAGATCCGGCAAGTCTGATTGCTCCTCCGTATAAAAGAAGTTTTTCAGTAAGTGTTGTCTTACCAGCATCAGGGTGGGAAATTATTGCGAAAGTTCTACGTTTATTAATTTCATTTATTAAATCGCTCACTGCGTGATTACCTCCTAAAGTTTTTAGTTATTTTGTAGTGAAAATTATGCATTAACTGCGTACTTGGAGTATACACAATTATTATATGTTAAATTGGATTTGTAAACATAATATAGTTTACCTCCTGATTCGTCAAAATTAATTACAATACAAACAAAATAATTATATCAATTTAAATGTCAATATACAAGGAAATATACATGATGGTGTGTTATAGAGTTTGTTATTTATTATTGGAAATGCTATAATTACCAGTAGCAAAGTTTCGTATGGGAGGTATAAGTATGCTTTGTGCATTAATTATGGCAGGGGGCCAAGGAACTCGTTTTTGGCCTTTATCAACTGAAGAAAAACCAAAACAATTTTTAAATCTCATAGGTAGTGAATCAATGATTCAAATGACAGTTAATAGAATAAAACCTATAATACCTGTTGAGAGAGTTTTTATTTGTACATGCAGAAAATATGTGAGTCTTGTTAAAGAACAGCTGCCTGATATTCCATATGAGAATATTATTGTAGAGCCAGAAAGCAGGAATACAGCACCATGTATAACCTTATCAACACTTGTAATAGCTAGAAGATATAAAGATGCTGACATACTTGTTCTTCCATCAGATCATCTTATAAAGGAAGAGGACAAATTCAGAAACATAATATTAGAGGCTGATAAGTTCGTGGAAACAAATGAAAATGCCATAATAACACTTGGAATGAAGCCCAATAGGGCTGAAACTGGATATGGTTATATAAAATATAAAAAAGGTATTGCTTCAGAAAACAAAAACGATATATTTAAGGTTGAAAAGTTCGTTGAGAAGCCTGATAAAGAAAAAGCAGAAAAATATCTTGCAGATGGTTCATATCTTTGGAATGGCGGTATATTTTTATGGAAGAGTTCTGGCATAATTAATGAGATAAAAAAATACTGTTTTGATATGTATGAAGCACTACATGGTATCCTTGATGTAGCAGATGAAAATATGCAGAGTCTTATTGATGAGAATTATAAGAATACAAAGGCTATTTCAATAGATTATGCAGTACTTGAAAAATCAGACAACATATATGTTATTCCAAGTGAAATCGGATGGGATGATATTGGAACATGGAAGGCTGTTGAAAGATACAAAGAAAAGGATATTAACAATAATATCATAGATGGAAATGCAAAAGTTATAGAATCATATTCCAACATTGCATTAAACAGTGGCAAGAGAATAGTGATGATAGGAATAGATGATGTTATGACTCTTGAAACTGAAGACAGCATCTATATTGTTAATAAAGATTATCTGGAAAATTTACGAGATTACAGAAATAAAATATAAAAAAGCAGAAGGGCTAGTCCTCCTGCTTTTCTATTTACTCAGCCTTTTTTTCTGGTATGTTGATTATTTCTAGTATTTTTTCGGAACGTTCTTTAGTTGAACCGCTTACGATGGTATAAGAAACATTTTCACTGTCTAAAAATTGTTTAATGGCATCATCTATAGATTTTGCTAAAGTTTCATCCTGCCATCTTACTCCATCCTGCTTGTACCCAAATTCTCTTGGAACAAAGAATAAGTAATCATATTTATTTAAGTCTTTTAGAGCTAGTCCATAAAGATCTTTTAATATTTCAATTTCTTTTGTAGTTCTTTTTTTATCTCCAAGCATGAATCTTCCATAAACATAAGGAATAAATGTTGCATAATCTGTGATGGCATAGTCAAATTCTTCAAGGGAATCTTCAAGCATCTTTTGTCCAAGGTAAATACCATATTGTTCAGATATAGCTTCAATCATTCCCTTTTCCTTCAAGTAATCAGTACTGTATTCTGTAGCAGCACCTACATTAAGTCCTTTAACTTTTAAATCTACGTATAACTGTTGGATTAGTGTGGTTTTACCACATCTAGGCCCTCCTAAAATTGCTATTCTTATAGGCATATTTAAACCCTCCAATAAATTAAATGAAAACATAATTATTATAGCATACAGATAAAATTTGTAAATGTGAAATGTTGCGTATTTATGCAAAATGGATGATATTATATGTTATAATTTAATAGAATGTGTAGATATGTAGTGAAAGTAAATGATGAAGGTCAAAAAATATTCGCTAAAATTACACGTATTAGGCTTTATGTTATTATACTACATAATTGATGTAGGAAAAACTAAAAAATAAGAGATTTAAGGAGATAAGTATATGTATAAATTAATAGCATTAGATATGGATGGCACATTATTAAATGATGAAAAAAAGATTACAGAAAAAACTAAAAAGACTATATCAGAAGCAAGAAAGAATGGAAAGTATGTAGTACTTTGTTCTGGAAGACCAATAGAAGGAATAGATAGATATCTTGATGAGCTTAATATGAATACAGAAGATGATTATGTTATAAGCTTCAACGGATCACTTGTTCAGCATGCAGCCAACAAAAAAGTAATTGGCAAGAAGACACTAAAAGGTGAAGATTTAAAGTACTTATTTAATATAAGCAGAGAACTTGGAGTAAATATTCACGGATTTTCAAAGGAGGGATGTATAACACCTAAAATTAGTAAATATACTGAACTTGAGGGTAAGATTAATGGAATAACAGTTAAAGAATTTGATTATACTAAGATAGAAGATAAAGAGGATATATCAAAAGTTATGATGATAGATGAGCCTGAAATTCTTCAGAAGGCTATAGATAATCTACCAAAAGATTTATATGAAAAATACACAGTAGTAAGAAGTGCACCATACTTTTTAGAGTTTTTAAATAAAGATGCAAACAAAGGCACAGGCGTAGGAATGTTGGCAGAGCATCTTGGTATAAAAAAAGAAGAAGTTATATGTGTAGGGGATGCAGGTAACGACTTACATATGATAGAGTATGCAGGACTTGGAGTTGCAATGGAAAATGCAACAGAAGACGTTAAAGAAAAAGCGGATTTTATTACATTGAGCAATAATAATGACGGAGTGGCAAACGTTATTAACAAATTTATGCTCTAAGAATTAAGAATGAAGGAGGAAATTAGCGTAGCTTTGCTAGCTAATTTCTCCATTTTTAATGGAGACGCTGCCTCCAAACCTCCTGTGGGATTGCTGAACGCAATGCCACCTGGATCAAAATTGCTGAGCGCAATTTTTCAAGGAGGTGTTTTAAAGAGGGCTTTGCTCTATTTTTAAGCAGGCATTCCAAATCTTTGATTTGGTATGTTCACTTATGCCTTGGATTGAACTCTGCTTCAGCAGAGTTCAATCCATCATTCTTAATTCTCCATTCTTAATTCTTAATTAAAAAAGGGGTGTTTTATGAAAAAAAGAAAAACTCTAATTATTACTTTATTTCTTATAGTAGTAATTTTTTTATCAGTGTATGCTGTATTGCCTGCAAAGAACGTTCAGTATTACACTTACTCTCAAAATAAAAGTGTTGCCGAGTCTTTGCTGAATATCGGTGGTGCAAAGCTACATAATAAATTTCTTGAACTTACATTAAATGAAGGTAATGTAAATGAAATTCTTTCTTCAATTGATAACCTTCAGCAATATAGGGTAGTGCTTAATGACAGTGATGCTGATTTTCATATTCCAATGACAGTTATGAAAGTCATAAAGACAGACATAGATGTGAAATTTGATGTGAAGGTAGAAAACAATAAGCTTAAGTTCACAGTTAAAGAAAGCAGATTTGGTAAGATGAATATTGATAACAAACGAGTATTGGAGTATGTAAAAGATGGAACATATAATGATATAAATGTAGAAAAAAGCGGAAATGATATTTATGTTTCATGTAAATACTTAATATTTGAGGATGCAAAAATAAAAAATAATGAACTTTTTGTAAAAACCTCCATAGATATTAAAGGAATTCTTAATTCGCTAAAGAACTTATAATTAGTACAATCTTGTCTTTAGATTAGTAAGGAAACATTAGGATAAAAGAAGATACAAAAAGGTAAGGAGAATTCAATGTCAGTTTCAATAAAAAAGAACGTTATAGCAAAATTTATATTAAATTTGTTCAATATAATAATACCACTGCTTGTAGCACCTTATATATATAGAGTTCTTGGAGCAGATTTGAATGGAAGGATAAATTTTGCTGATAGTTTAAGCCAGTATTTTATCATTTTTGCGAACTTTGGAATATATCAGTACGGAATAAGAGAAATTAACAAAGTTCGTAATAATAAAGAAATGATGAGAAAAACTTTTTCTTCATTATATTTAATAACTTTTATTACTAATATAATTGCTGCTGTATCATATGTTACTTATGTTATCTTTAGGTATTCTAATAGTGTAGTTTACATAGCATGTATGATAACTACAGTTAATTTTTTTGCAACAGCATTTTATGTTGAATGGGTAAATGAAGCTACAGAAAATTATCAGTTTATAACTATAAAAACCATTTTAACAAGATTTCTGTATACTGTAATCTTATTTGCCATAATAAAGAGTTCTAAAGACTTTGTTAGTTATCTTATTCTGATAATGGTCATAAATGTTATTAATAATTTAATCAGTTTTATTTATATTGCAAAAAAAATTGGCTTTGATTTTTCAGATCTTATATTAAAAAAGCATATCAAGCCCATGTTTCTAACGATAATAATATCAAATTCTCAACTGCTTTTCGTACAATTAGATAAAGTAATGCTTGGTGAATCAGCAGGTATGTTACAGGTGAGTTACTATTCCATAGCACAAAAAATAATCACAATGATAAGTACCTTATTGTTGAGTGTTATATATGTTACTATACCAAGGTTATCTGTGTATCTTGCACAGAAACAGCATGAAAAATATTACGATTTGTTAAAGCAGTCAGTAGAAGTATTCATGATGTTGTTATTTCCAAGTGCAATAGGAATTATGGTGTTATCAAAATACATTGTAACTATATATGGAGGTGCTGAATATAGTGGGACAGGAAATGTACTAGCTGTATTTGCTGTATACATGATTACATATGGAATAGAAACTATTCTCACAAATCAGATAATGTATTTAAAGAGAAAAGAAAAAAAGCAGATGCTTTTTACTTCGATGTTTGGAGTACTTAATTTCATACTTAATATTGTTTTAGTTAAGCTTCATATATTTAATGCATTAAATGCTATTATTACTACAGTTATAGCTGATGCGATACTGATATTGACTCAATATATATATATAAAATATATATTAAAAGTTCAATACAGTATATTCGCATGGAATAATATGAAATATTTGTTGATTTCACTAATATTTATTCCAGTCTCATTTGTCTTTAAGTTTGTGAATAATCAATATATCTATATAGTCTTAAATATAGTAACAGACTGCATAATATATTTTATGTTTATTCCTAAGAAACAAAAAGAAAGAATTTTAAAAAGAAAAATTAGAAAGGTAGAATAAAAGTGATTTTTATAGGATATATAGATAAAAACAACGATACAGGACCAGGTAATGTTCTCAAAATGATAATGAATCAGTTTGAGAAGAATAATGATAAGTATAAGTTTATAAATATATGTACAAAAACAAAAAAAGACAAACTATTTTTATATACAAGACTTATAAGATTATTGTTTATAAAAAATGAGATTATTAATATTCATTCTTTTGGATATAAGATTCCTGCACTGGTTTCAAAAATTGCAAGAATAAATAAAAAAAGTAGATTTTTTCTTACTTTGCATGGCATTTTAAGCGAGGAAGCAGCATTTGAAGGCAGGAACGGAGGCTTTGAACATTATTTTAAGAATAAAGAAAAATATGATTCTTTAGAAGAGGACATAATTAAGAATTTTCCTAATATAATATGTGTATCTGAAAAAGAAAAAAATATACTAAATAATAAGTACAATAGATTTGAAAATATTGAAGTGATCTATAATGGTGTAAACAATTATGACAATATGAAAAGGAATCATGAATTTATAAATAATCAAATAAAATGTATAGCTGGGGGCGGTATTTATAATAGAAAAGGAATATTTGAAATGCTGTCAGCTGTAAATTATTACAATTCTCAAAATGAAGAAAAAATCTATCTTAATATATATGGTGATTATGAGTCAGATGAAATTCTAGAAGAATATAATGAATTTATTAGTAAATATAATTTAAATGAGTATGTTAAATATAAATTTAAAGTTAAAAGTGAGGAATTTATTGATAAGCTTTCTCAGGCAAATTTTTGTTTGGCTTTCAGTAAATTTGATACATTCAATCTCACTGTATTAGAGTCTATGAGTCTTGGAGTACCTGCTGTAGTAAGCAGGCAATGTGGTGCAGCTGAGATACTTGAAGAAGATAAAGATGTTATATTTTTAGACTTTGATGAGAAGTATGAAGAAAGTTTTATGAAGAAAATCAAATTTATATATAATGATAAAAAATATTATAATCTATGTTGTTATGCCAGAAATAAGGCAAAAATGTATGACTGGTCTAATGTGTATGAACGTTATAAAAAAATATTTACATAATAAATAAAACTCAAGAGTTACTCTTGAGTTTTACTGAATGGGAAAATTGTGAATGCCTTTATATAAATTGTAAAAACAACCATAAGATTATATTATCAAAAAAAATAGAATTAATCAAACCAAATTAAAGATAATTTTTGATAAAATATTCATAAAATACATAGGCTAGACGAGTATTTTCTTAAGATTGGCTAGGGAAGGTGGAAAATATGAAAAGAAATAAAAAGAAATGTAATATATTAATATTATGTTTATTGTTATGCAGTATGCTAGGTGGGTGTACAAAGAAAATAGACACAAGAGTTTGGGTAAACGTTATCTCTGATATGGAGCCAGCATATGCCAGAGAACTTCTTGATCAGTATTATTCAACTAATAAAGATGTTGTAATAAATATAATAAATAAACCAGCGCTTGAGGCAAAAAATATAATAGAAAATAAGAAAGGTGATTATGATATTTGGTTAGGTAATTTATATGAAGATACAGTTGAACTTGCAGATAAAGGATACTTTGCTGAATATAAGCCTAAGGGTTATGAAAATTTATTATCAAATTATCAAGATATGAATGAGGTACCTAAATATATTGTGATTGCTGCAGAGACATCAAAAGTAGTTGCTAATGATTCTTTGAAAAAAGAAATAAAAAATAATGGGTTGGTTGAAACTGTTATTAATAATATTGATGACTTTGCAATAATGAATCCGGAAAAAACGGTTCAAGGTTTATTATTTTTAGAAGATATTTATGATAAATATGGAGAAAAAGATTCCGAATATATATATAGAAAACTAAAACAATCAAAAAAATCATATACTCTTAAAAACTATGAAAGTGGGAGAAAAGTAGATAGAAATTTATTAAAAGGAGCTGTGGTAGCAGATTATACAGCTTACTATAGTGAAGTGGATGACTATGAAACTCATAGATATGATGTGATTGATAATCCTAATTATAATTTTGTAAGCGCAGCTATAATAAATAATAATGGAGCAAGAAAAAGACAATTTGAAGCTGCTAAAAAGTTTATGGATTTTTTAACAAGTAAAGAAGCATTACAGTATGTAAATAAATACAAAATGGTAATTATTAATAAGTTCCCATTGCAGATTAATGATGAAACACTAGGTAGTGGAAGAGTATTTACAGTCGAACATAAAAGGAAAAAGTACGAACAAATATTAAAAATTTATAAAAAAGCATAAATTTTAAGTGTTACCGGTCGAATAAAAGAAGGATTAGAAATGATAAAAAGATATAAAATATATTTTTTGACAAATGATTTTAATAAAAATACAAAATAATATAATGAAATGTGGTAATTAATAATAAATTATGAATATTGACTTTACATTGTAAATTAAATATAATAGTATTAGTAAAACAAAATCATTGGTAAAATAATTAAATTATATTTATATTGACAAAAAAAGTTGAAATGAGAAAATAAATTATGTATAATAATGATATTGTATATAATAGTATTTTTTTTAATTGTTACTAAAGTGGTAAAGCACTTTAATATAAATTATTGTAAATTTAGGAGGGAATTATTGTGAAAAAATCAACAAAAACACTTAGCGCAGCTGTTGCGGTAGCATCATTAGGTAACTTAGTTGTTCCTGCTGTTACAACATTTGCCGCTGAACAAAATACTACTGATGTAGAAGCATTAGTAAAAAAAGCTGAACAAACTAAACAAGGCAAAGGAATGTACAAAGCTTGGTTTGAAGCTCAAGAAGCAGTAATAAAAGCTGGACAAGGTGCTAAATACGCATCAAGATTATCAGCAGTTTATGATGCTATTCCTTATAAAGCTTTACTAAAAGAAATAGTTGATGGCATCATTTCAGTAGAGAAAGGCGAAGAGAGAACTGCTAGAAAGTACTATGAACTTGAACCAAAAGTAAACAAGATTCAAGAAGAATACAAAGATCAATGGGATAGAGATTTCGTAGGAAATGAACTTTATCGTTGGGCAGAGGTAATTCTACATAACGAAGATTATGCTCCAGTAGAAGAAGCTATCAAAGTAACATTACCAGCTTTACAAAAAGCAGAAGACTATGAAAAGATGGCACAAGTTCTTGCTGATGTTCAGAAGAACATAGACAAGCTAACTGGTGACAACAAAGATTATGCAAATGAACAAGTTCAACCATATAAGGACTTAGTTGAAGAAAAATTATTTGCTAAAGTTGAATCAGTAAGTGCTATTAACGCTTCTGAATTAGTAGTTAATTTCAACAAAACTGTTGATGCAGCAACTGCTGAAGATTATAGCAACTATGAATTAAAGGTTAATAATACTACTGTACAGTTAAATGATGCTGACTTCGAAATAGCAGCTAATGGAAAGCAAGTAACAATTCGTTTACATGACTTAAAAACATTCCAGAAGGGTGACAGATACGTTGTTCAGACTAATGACGCTATAAAGACTACTTCAGGAAAGAAACTTGAAAAATTCGTATCAGACGAAAAAACATTCAACGAAAGTGCAGCTCCAAAGCTAATATCAATAGGATACGCTAGTGCTACAGATTTAATAGTTGAATTTGATAGACCTATAGCTAAAAACTTTACTATGTTAAAAGACAACGGAGTTGCTTTATCTATTTCTAAAATTGAACCTTTAGAAGGCGATTCTGATATTGGAGTTGCTGGTGATTATACTTATAAAGTAACAACAACTGATGGAAAATTTGCAGATAAGGGTACTCACAATGTAACAATTTATGATGTTAAAGATACAGCTAAAGCTTTCGCAAGCAAAGCAAGCACATTAACAGGTTCATATACTATTAAAGATGCAAACGCAACAGCACCTAAGGTTGTTGATGTACAAGCAGTAAATGCAAATAGATTCTTCCTTCAGACTAATGTAAAAGTAGATGATTTAACAAAATCTAAGTTAACATTATTAAAGGGAAATCATAAGTTTGCTAGCGCTAATGCAGATACAGTAAATGCTACTTCAAAGGCATTCTATACTGCTGGAACAAAAGATAATAAGCCTGGTATCTGGGTAGTAGTATCTGATGCAGTAGCAAGTGATGAAAACCCATTATACAGAAGTGATGAAACAACAGCAACTTTAACAGCTACATTAGAAAACTATGCAGCTGATGGACTTATCGGAGAAAAGACTACTAAGACTGTAACTTTAAACAAGAATAATGCAAAGCCTGCCGTTAAAGAAACTGCTACAAATAAACTTAATAACACATTGACAGTTAAATTTGATAATGCTTTAACTGGATCAATAAATGTAAATGATGTTGTTGTTAGGGATAAGGATGGAGTTATCAAGAACGCAACAGGTGCTGAGATAAGTGGTGATACTGCAACTATTACATTAGCTAATGTAAATGATGCACCTTACACTGTTGAATTCAAGGCAGACAAATTCCAAAACGCAGTAGATGATACTAATGTTGCTACTTACTTAGTAAACACAGTAAAGAATAGCAAGATAATAACTGCAATCAGAACTGCTCAGGGTAGCAACTTCAAATACAAAGAACTTGCATTAAATAAAGTAGATGCTAGTAATTTAGATGATGCCGCTGGTAATGTATCAGTTACTAATAATGCAATAGATATATTCTTCGGTGCAAATACTGAAATGAGTAGTAGTGCACTTAATCCAGCTAACTACACACTTGATGGAAAGGCTCTTCCAGCTGGTTCAACAGTTGATTTCGTTGGAGATAAAAAACATGTAAGAATAACATTACCTGCTGAAACTTTAGTTGCATCAACAACTTATAGACTTACTTTATCAAACAATATACAGACTGCAGCTGGTGAAAATTTAGTTGAAAGCTTACAGACTAAAGAAGGAACTCATATAGATCTTGATTTAACTGATAATGTTGCACCAACACTTAAATCTGCTAAGTATAGTCTTGCAGATCCTACAGCACCAATACTTTCAACAACTACTGCTAATAAGATTGAAGTAACATTCAGCGAAACTTTAGCAACTATCGCAGAAGATACAGATGTTAACGAAGATGACTTCAAGATACTTGTAAATGGTTCAGAAATCGCAGTAACTGGAATAAAACAAGATCTTACAAAGAAGGAAAAGGTTACTCTTACATTAGGACAACCAATTAATGTTAGCCAGTCAGCTAGTATATCAATAGTTGCAGAAGCAAATGGAAAAGTAATAAATACTACAGATGTTGCTGGTAACAAAGCAAGCACTAAGGTAACTATTAACGTTCCAACTTTAAAGTAATCTAAGACTTTAAAATAAATGTAGTTTCCTCGATTAAGGGAATTTACAAATAATGATTGATATTAGTGAAGAGAATCGATAGAAATATCGATTCTCTTTTTTTGGTGTACCCATGCTGGGCACACCAAAAAAAGGCTACTGGAGAATTTCCAATAGAACTATCTTAAGCAAATCCTTAAACAACAAATGTATAAATGAATCCTTAGATTCTAATGAACCGCCGTATACCCAATTATACGTACGGTGGTGTGAGATGAGCTAAATAAAATAATTATTTAGCTCCTACTCGATTATGCATAAATACTTTAGTGTAGCAAAAGATATTTTAGCATACATTATAACTTTTAACAGACAAATATTTAAGAAAAAAGACAAGTCAATTTTTACACTTATCTTATATAGACAGAGTATGGCCTATGAACAACGCAATTATAGAATAATACCAAGATTATCAGGTTGCACTCAAAAAAGCCTCTGAGAGCTTTTGGGCGCATTTCAAAGAATACCTTCTTTTAGATATAGATGTATGTTCAGATTAATTTGAGAGAATCAAGAATAGAATATTTGGTAAAGGTCTTTTAAAAACAAAAAGGGTGGTGTTGCATATAAATGTAAACATAATTATGTAACTTTTTGATCATATAAAAATGTAGCATTAGCATTGAAGAGAAAATTAAATATATAAAATTATATCTTGATGGAAAAGATAGCATAAATCCATAATATAGATAATTCAGCAGAATCATTTTGGCAGTGGACACGAAATTATTATTAAATGAGATCGGAAGCTTTCAATATGAAAGGCTACAACAAATATCCTAGAGAACTTAAGTTACAAGCTGTAAGAGATTATTTATCTGTATTAAGTTCTCAAGATTATATTTACCGAAAGTATAAAATACGCTCAAAATCTAAATCACAAAAATGGATTCTAATGTATAATAGTGATAATGAATTAAAATCTTTTGTACCGTCAGAAGCACTATTATGACTAAACGTAGATTTACTAAATATAATGAACGCATAGATATCGTAAAGTATTGTATTTAGAATGATAAGAACTATGCTAAAACAGCAGAAAGATTTCAGATTTCTTATCAACAAATTTATAGGTGGATAAAAAATATGAAAATAACTGTGTTGAGGCACTATTAGTTAATCGTGGAAAGCGCAAGCTTGAAAATAATATGTCTTAAATTGAAAAGCTAAAGGCTAAAAATAAGCTGCTTGAAGCTGAGAATCGTAGGCAGCAAATGGAGATAGACTTTAAAAAAAATTAGAGGAGATAGAAAGGAGGAGATTTTAATCCAAGTAAAATATGAATCTATATATTTTACTATAAAGGAACTAAGTATGTTGAAAGCTTACCCTATTAAAGTTTTATGAGAATTTGCAGGTGTTTCACAAGCTGCTTATTATAAATGGGTAAACCGTAAAGAAACTTTAGCTGAAAACATTTTAAATAGAGAGTTTAACTCTAATAAGCTTGGTTAAAAATTAATTACTGACGTAACTGAAATAAAATATGGTACATTACAAAAAGTATATTTAAGTGTAATTTTAGATTTTTCTGACAAAAGTATTGTTTCTTTTGTGATAGGATATTATAACAATAATAATTTAGTATTTGAAATTTTTTATATAGCCCATCAGAAGCATCCAGATGCAAAGCAATAGTGGATTACATATATTATTACAATAATCAAAGATATCTAAAGAGGCTTAACTGTATGAGTCCTCTAAGGTATAGGAGATATTAATTAAAATCTGTATTGTAAAAATATAGCTAACCGCAAACGCGATTAGCTATACAAATTATTTTTGCTTTTTACTGTCTACTTGACAGGGAGCAGTTCACAGCTTGTATAATAGCCGCTTTTTAGTTTAATTATTCAGCTATTACTGAGTCGTTTCCTGCATATATGTTATTAGCAGCATCTTTAATTAATGTTTGTCCAGCCTTTAATATTACTGAAGGATTAGTTGTAACTGATTCGCTTAATGTTACAGTTACTTTATTGTCTGATCCTGTAGCTGTTATTGATTCTATAGTATATCCTGGGATAGATAATACTTTAGCAATTGTATCAGAATCGCTGCTGCTTATTGTTTCGATATTTTCGCTGAATGTTAATTCTATTACCTTATCATTTGAGCCTGACTTTACAGCACTCTTAAGAACTGGAGCAGCTTTATCAGTTCTTGATGTAATAGTTAAAACTGTCGCTAAATCTCCACCAAGTTTGTTTCCTGATAAATCAGCTATTGACTGCTTAGCAGCTATGCTTATTTCAGGTTGGAATGAAGTATCTTCATTTCCTTCAATTATTAGTGTTACAGTGTTAGCAGCATCGTTAGCTCCAACTGTTGCTTTCTTAACTGTTATATTAGAACCGTTTGTAACAACGAAATCTTCTTTGCTAACTGAGTTAGCATCTAACTTTTCGTTAAATGTAAGCACGATTGTTTCTGCAGATTTTAGTACAGCAGTAACGTTATCCTTATCTGGAGCAGTTAAATCTTTTCCTGTAAATAATGCAACTGCACTATTCATATCTAAAGTATTTGGAGTAACTTCTAAGTCTTTTATTATTGAAGCATCGCTAATGTATACTCTGTACTGTTTTCCAGCTATAGTAGATTTAGCAAGAGTTAATTTAATCTTATTGCTGTCATCTCCAGTTAAGCTTTCAGCGTTAGTAACTGATACAGATTCTCCAGTTACAGCATCAGTAACAACAAATTTAGATTCCTGTCCTAAAGCTAAAGCCTGAATTTCTTCGCTGAATGTTAAGATAACTTCGTTATCTCTTTCACCCATAGCAGCTCCAGTCATAGCTGGTTTTATAGTATCAACAACACCCTTGAATGAAACTGCAGCATTAGATGCCTTGTTTCCAGCTAAGTCTGTAATATAGTTGCTAGTAGTTTCTTTAAGAGCAACTGTGTAAGTTTCTCCATTTTCGAAGATAGCTACTGCATTAGAAGATTCTTTGTTAGTTAATGTTATCTTTGAACCTGATACTGTTATTTCAACATCATCGTTAAGTTCAACAACTTTATCACCCTTTTTGATTTCAAAGTTGTTCTTATCTAATGTTCCAACTTCTTTAAGTTCTTCTGATAATTCTATTTCTATAGAAGCACCATTCTTGCAAGTTACAGCGTTTATAACTGGAGCAGTCTTATCTTCTACTGCTGCAAAGTTCTTAGATACTGTATCAACTGTGTTTGTTGAAATTGAATTATCTTTAGCACCTGCAACTGTAATAGTGTATTCGCTTCCTTCTTTAAGTTCTGTAGCAGTAGTAACTCTTACTACCTTTTTGTTTGTAAGTATTTGTGAAGTACTTACACTTACTGCGTTTGCAGTTCCTTTTTCAACAATTGTAATAGTTCCAGCAGCTGACATTTCTTTGCTGAATTCAAGATCTATTACATTTTTAGTCTTAGGAGTAACGTTGTTTAATACAGCTTTAACTTTATCAACACCTGTGAAGTCTTTTTCAGCCTTAGATGAATCTAAGTTTAATAAGTTAGCAACTTTAACAGTGTATTGCTTGTCTTTTTGAGCAGCAGTTGTTAATGTTACAGTTCTGTCTGATGAGTTGTAAACAGCCTTTGTTACTTGTAAAGCAGTTTTGGCATCATCTTTTTCTACTATTGAGTAGTTCTTTACATTTTCAGCTTCTTCTTTTATTAAATCCTGGTTGAATGTTAAAACTACAGTTTTTCCATCTTCTTTATCTCCAACTGGTTTTTCAGCAGATGATAATTCAACAGGAGTTATAACAGCATTAGTAGTAAACTTAACTATAGTGTTTGCAGCTATTGTGTTAGCTATTATAGCAGTATCTTTTAATCCGTTTAATCTTATAGAGTAAAGAGTTTCTCCCTTTAATGCTGAGCTTAAGTTTAATTTAACAGACTTCTTATCTTCTGATACAGTAACTGAAGATATAGCATGAGTTAAGCCAGTTTCAGTTTCGAATAAAGCATAGTTTGATTCTGTATCTAAATTAGCCATTTCTTCGCTGAAGTTTATAGTTATAGTCTTGTTTTCTGCATCGTAAATAGGAGTTTCTACAACTGTTGGAGCAACAACATCTCTTACACCTGTAACTTTTATAGCCTGATTATCAGCTATAACATTACCTGATAAGTCTGCTCCGCCTGTAAGTGCAACATCATATACTTTTCCATCTTCTAAGTATTCTGAAGTATTGCTTAAAGTGATTACTACTTTATTTCCGTCCACTACTGCTTTATTAGTCTTAGCAGTATCTAAAGTACCATCTTCTTTAACAGCTTTTACTGTAGCAGTTACTGATGTGCTAGTTAATTCCTTGCTCATTGTAACTTCGATTTTATTAGCATCGATAGCAACAGCGCTTACTATAACTGGTTTAACTGTATCTTCTATTGCTGTAAATATAACTGATGAACCAGCTGCACTCATAGTATTCTTATTAATAGATACGTCCTGCATTCCTTTTACCGTTAAAGTATACTTTGTATCTTTTGTAAGAGCATTAGCTAAAGTTAATCTTACTGTATCCTTGCCAGTAACTTTTATGCTTGCACCTGTCATGTTTACTGTATTTGCTGTGCCAGCTTCAACTAATGAGTAGTTTGAAATTAGCTGAGCTAAAGCTTCGTTTACGTTTTCTGAGAATTTAATTTCTATAATTCTATCTGATAGTGGCTTAACTGATTTAACTTCTGGTGCTTTGAAGTCGAATGCAGTATCTAAACCGTTTATTCTAAGGTTTCCTTCTTTATTCTTAAGAGAATCTATTGTAAGCTTGTACACTTTGTCAGAAACTTTTTCTACTTTAGAAACATTGATTGCTTTTCCATCAAGAGTTACTGATAAATTAGTAGCTGTTACTTCTGTTGCTGGAGTGTTTTTAAGTGTTACTGTAACAGTTGTTTCGGTAATAGCACTTAAAATGCCATAAAATTCGACAAATGGCAAAAATGGACAAGCTAATAATATAAAGGTGTACAGGTGTTAGTGAAAAACATGAAGTTAATATCAACATTATAAATTAAAATTTTTATATAACATTATATAAATAATAATTAATTTATATTTAAATAAAAAATTAATATTTTAAAAAACAATTAAGTAACAATAATGACAAGCCTTTAAACAAGCCAATTACAAAAAATATGAAAAAATATATCATTGTTGTTATATTGCAATAGAATGTATATATTTTTTTTAAGTTGACATTAAAAGAAAATACTAGTATTTTATACTTGTTATAGTTAAATATTAAAGTTTAATTAAAAATGTATATTAAAAACTTAAAATGGGTAAAATGTGTAAAGAGTATGAAAGGGGATAAAAAGTACAATAATGTTACTACATGAAGTTATAAAAGAATTTGAATATTATCTTAAGATTAGTAATAAAAGTAACGAAACTATAACAGGATATTCAAAAGACATAAACGCTTTTGAAAAATTTGTGGAAGAAAAATACAATGGTCCTGTATATATAGAAGAAATAAAAATTCTTGATATTGAAGATTATCTTCATAGTTTGAAACTTAGAAAATTACAAAATTCAAGTATAAGCAGAAATCTATATACAATAAGATCATTTTGGAATTTTGCATATAAGAATAGATTTGCAAAAGAAAACATAGCTTCTTTTGTAGAAACAATTAAAGTCAAAAGGAAAGAAAGAGAATATCTTACTGAAGCAGAAGTGAAGGAACTTGTACATAATATTGATCATAAACTTATAAGTCTCGTAGTAGAAACACTTTTTTATAGTGGCATGAGAATAAGTGAATGCATAAATTTAAAAGTTAATGATGTGGATTTTGATGATAAGGTTATAAGGGTTATTAATGGAAAAGGTGGCAAGGATAGAAATATTCCTATTAATAAAGATATTATAAATAAATTAAAGTATTACAAAGATCATGAAAGACCTAATAAAAGTGATTATTTTTTCTGTACTGAAAAATCAGGAAGGCTAAGCGCACCATATATAAATAGGATTATTAATGATACAGTTATTAATCTTGGCTGGAGTAAGCATGTAAGTGCACATATATTAAGACATAGTTTTGCGTCATGCCTTATAAAAAAGGGAGTAAATCTTGTACATGTTCAAAAACTTTTAGGACATTCAAACTTAAAAGTTACTTCAATATATACACATACAAATCTTGATGAATTAGCTCAATCCATAGATAAACTATAAATATAGGGGATGAAAGTAAATGCTTGATGAACAAAAATATAATGATTTAAAAGAACAGCATAATAATGATAATAAATATGATGATAAATTTGTATTATCAAAACTTATGGAAGGTAATACAAGAGATGATATTGCCAAAATGCTTGGACATAAGAACTATCGCAGCATAGATATGTATATGAGAAGGAAAGGATATATATGGAATAGTGAAAAACAGTTATATGTCATTAAAGTATCTAGTGATTTTCAAGAAGACATACATGATATAAATAATGATAAGATACAGCGCATACTTACATATTTCAATATGGGAATGGATCCTATGGAGATTGCTAAGCGTATAGGTTTTAAAGACCATAAAGCAATGGCTGTTTATATGAAAGGAAAAGACTATGTATGGTCGTCTGAAAAGAATAATTATGTTTTAGATAGAGGGGTAAAGGATAGTCATACTTTGCGTTCGAATAATGAAGCAAGTGAAAGTTCTATATATAATAATGAAGAAAAAAATGAAAACACTAATTTTTCATCAATACCTGAAGAGATAGCTGAACTTCTTCCTATGCTTAAAATGATAAATAAAAATAAAGATAAGCTAGTGCAGATGCTTTCTATTGGTACTAATGGAACAATACCACGATATGTTATAGGCGGAATAGGAATTACGAAGTCTTTATGTATGTCACATCTTCTTTCTGAACTAGTAAAAGAATTCAGCAGAGAAAAAAATATAAGTCAGAGAGAGATATTTGAAGTAGCTATTGTTGAATTCCTTATGAAATATGGTTATGCAAATGAAGTTAATATGCTTTTGAAAAAACATAATGATTAATAATTCTATGAAAAGAAGGAAAGCACTGTTATAATATAGACATATATAAAATTTGTTAGGAGGGATAAAAATGAATATTAATGATTTTAATATACATTATATAGATAATAGGAAACATAATGATTTATACGAGAAAGTAATCAAAGAATCTCTTCAAGATGTAACAATAAATGAGGGAGAAGTAAAGATTTATACAGTATTCATGGAAGAGGATGATGAAAAGGTTAAAGCTTCACTGATACTTTTAAATGCGGCTCCTTCAAAGATTAATTTTGAAAATATAGATATCATATTTAAAAATGAGCAGTCTGGAGATGCTGTTAATGAAAGCTGCGATTTCACGTTTGTTGGAATTTTACCATCAAACACAATTACACCATTTGAATTGGAATTTAATAAAGATGATTTTAGCAATATAAAATGTGATGTTAGTGAATTAAAAGCAGTATTTAATACAAAAATGACTGCACATGGCTCTGTAATAATATCAAATCTTGATGTAGCTGAAGATGTGAGATTTGAAGATAAAGTGCAGGCAAAGATGTATTTAAAGGGGTTAAAACCTCTGAAAAAAGATTCTATAACAATTAACGCTTTTGATAAATATTTTTCGGGAAATACTATTATAGTGCCTATAATTGTTATGAATTCATATGATAAGAATGCAACAATTAAAGGTTTTTCAGTTGTATTAAAGGATGCTCTTGATAATGTTAGTGGTGTAAAAAAAGTAGACAGCCCTATTAGTGTAGCGGCTAAGTCAGCTTCTCTTGTTAATGTGATATTTGAATCAACTGATTTAAAAGATGCAATTAACACATACAAGTTCTGCACTGTTGCAATTTCTTAATTTATTAGCATAGAATTTAGTGAGACTGTATCACAACTAATTAGAAATTGTTGTATACAGTCTCTTTTTTGTGTAAAAAATTAATTATAGACTCATATAAAAAATGAATTGTTAATGTTGCAGTCAAATTTATCTGGTTTTATCGAGTACTTTTACTAAATATGCTAAATTTTATGTTAGAGTATAATTTTTGTAGGCAGGAAAATTTACAAAAAATAAAGGAGATGTAAAAACATCTCCACAATACATAAATTATCCATTATAATTTAATTGTCGATATTAAATGAATGGAGCTGAGTTTATGTATGATTTAAGTTTAAATGAAAAAGGAATAAGTTTCAAGGAGCTAGAGAAGAAAATTTATAAATATGCATGCGATACCGCTTGCGAATTAATGAAGTCAGTGTTGGAAACTTTAGATCAAAAGCTGATGGTTGAGAGAGATACTAAGCTGTATCGAAATAAGGGTATTAGAAAGACATGTGTTAAGACAATAATGGGTGATGTAGAGTATTCCAGAAGAATATACGAGATTAAACAGGATGATGGCAGAAAAGTTACTAAGTATTTGTTAGATGAATATTTAAATATGGACATTATAGGCAATATTTTAGTTAACCTTACAGAATCTATTTTAAACAATATTACAGAAGTTTCTTATAGAAAGACTTCTGATAACATAAAGAATAAAAGACTTTCAGAAACTGTTGATAAAATATATAAAAATATAATTCCAGAGTCAGTATTAAGAGATGTTATTATTAATACACCGCTATCAGCTAAAAAAGTAGATGCTGGTAATAATAAACCTGATATTTATCCACTGAAGACTGCATCAATACCGTACAGCTCTGCTGCCGTAACACTAGGTCGAAAAGTAATACGAAATTTATGTGGATTAAAAGATTTTGGAGATTTATCATATACATAAAATAGATTTATAGGGAAGGGAAAAAATACAATTTATATGTAAAATAATGAATAATTAATAAAAAGTTTAAAAAGTTATATTTTTGCCAACATTTACTTGACACAAACTTTTTATTATAGCTATGTTATAATACGTAAAATTTTGCTATAATAAAGTGTATTAGCATAAACGGAAGGAGTATAACATGAAGTTAATATTTAAGAAAGACTTGATTATATACATGCCATTTCTTTTGGCAGTATCAATGTTTTCAAAATATTCTTTAGTATATATACCATTTATATTAGTTCTCATAAAAGATATTTATTTAATAAATAAGAAAAAAAATAATGTAGAGAAGTTTTTGTTTAAAAATCTTGTCTATTCTGTAATGCTTCCTGATAATTTTATAGTTATATTTTTTACAGGATTGCTATTCCTTTATTTTGTAGTGTCATATTTAAGAAATAAAAAGAGATTAATTATAAACAAGAGCTTTATGATTATATTTATATTGCTGATTTCAATGTTTATGATAAATATAGTTATCCATAGGGTTCCTATTAACAATATATTCTTGTATTTGATGTATAACTTTGTATTTGCTGTTGTACCTATTGTTTTTATGGCTTTTAATGTAGAAGAATATGAAACAATAGATAAAGCACTTAATACTGCTATAATAATGCAGGGAATATCTATACTGGCAGTGGTTATATTTAATATTCATATTGTGATGGACAATCTTTTTGGAGATTGGAGTATAGGTACCATGGGTGTCAGTCAGGGAGTTCAGCTTTTTAGCTTGATGATTTTCACAGCAGTTAAGCTATTGTCAAAATATTTAAAGACAAAGCAATATGAATATCTAATATTTTTCATAATAGCTACTGTATTATCACTTTCAACTGTATCACTTACAAATACAGCTATATTTTTTGTTTCAATTATAGCGTTCTTTGTAGTATACAAGCTTAATAGAAAAGTAAAATTGATGATGGTTGGAGTAATAGCAGTTTTAATGTGTATATTCTGGTTTGGTTCAGATCCTTTTGTAAGAGAACAGTTTACAAAAATCGCTTTTAACAGCGAATTCAGGGTAAGCAGGGTTAAAAAACTTGAAACATATGAAGATACATATATAAGTCTGCCTAAGAAAGATTTAAAGGCAGGGCTTATAGGTGTGGGAGCAGGTAATTATTCTTCAAGGGCTGCACTTACAGCATCAGGATACTATACATCATGGTATAATTCTTCAAGATTTAAAACTAGTATAAATAAATATGCACGCAAATATATAAGACCTCGTATTTTTAGTAATATTGGAGTATCGCTTCTTGAAACACCAACTTCACAATATATAAGCATCATGGGTGAATATGGATATATAGGTGTGGCTGTTTTTGCAGCAATAGCAATATTGGTGTTTATAAAGAGCGGGGATTTTAATAAGCTTCTTATATTATATTTTTTAATGACATGCTTTTTTGATAACTATTTTGAATATCCTAAAATAATGTTGACGATGTATTTGTGTTGCTTTATCATAAAAAAAGATAATGAGATAATGTGCGAGAATAGCTAGAGGAGAGATTTATATGGCTTTTATAGATAAAATAATGAGCAAAGTTAATTCATCGGAAGTGAAAAAACTTTCAAAGACTGCAGACAAGGTTATTGCTCTTCAGAGTAAATATGAAGCAATGAGCGATGAAGAAATAAGAAAGTGCAGCAAAGATTTAAAAGAACGTGTTCAGAATGGAGAAAGTTTGGACAACGTTCTTGTTGAAGCATTTGCAATTGCAAGAGAAGCCGATGCTAGAATACTTAAAAAAAGACCTTTTAAAGTTCAGATAATGGGAGGTATAGTTCTGCATCAGGGAAGAATAGCAGAAATGAAAACAGGAGAAGGAAAAACTCTTGTGGCAACTCTTCCTGCTTATCTTAATGCACTTAGTGGTAATGGTGTTCATGTAATCACAGTTAATGATTACCTGGCTAAAGTTGGTGCAGAAGAAATGAGCAAAGTTTATGAGTTTTTAGGACTTACTACGGGGGTTATTCTTCCTGATATGTCCAATGAGGATAAAAAGGATGCTTATAACTGTGATATTACTTATGGTATAAACTCAGAATTTGGTTTTGACTACTTAAGAGATAACATGGTTAAATCTTATGATGAAAAAGTTCAGAGAGGATTTAATTTTTGTATAGTTGATGAAGTTGATTCAATTCTTATTGATGAAGCAAGAACTCCGCTAATAGTATCAGCTAAGGGGAAAAAGGCATCAGAACTTTATAAAATTGCAGATTACTTTGTAAAAAGCTTAGATGAAGATGTTGATTATGAAGTAGATCACAAAACAAAAACTGTAATTCTTACTGAAGAAGGTGTAAGCAAAGCAGAAAAATATTATAATGTAGAAAATTTCAGTGATCTTGAAAATTTTGCAATAAAGCATCATACTTATCAGGCTTTGAGAGCTAATTATATAATGACTAAGGAAGTTGATTATATAGTAAGTGATAATGAAGTTTTAATTGTAGATGAGTTTACAGGAAGAGTTATGGATGGAAGAAGATTTTCTGATGGACTTCATGAAGCTATTGAAGCTAAAGAAGGACTTCAGCAAAAAGAAGAAAGCCGTACAATGGCATCTATAACTTATCAGAATTTCTTTAAAATGTACAAGAAACTTTCAGGTATGACTGGTACTGCTAAAACAGAAGAATATGAATTTAATGAAATTTTCAATCTTGATGTAGTTGTAATTCCTACTAATAAACCTATTGCCAGAGTAGATAATAAGGATGTTCTTTATGCTACTGAATATGATAAGTTTAAGGCTGTAGTAGAAGAAATAAAAAAGACACATGAAAGTGGACAACCAGTACTTGTGGGCACTACTTCTATAGACAAATCTGAGCTCTTATCTTTTATGCTTAAGAGAGCTGGTATACATCATACAGTGCTTAATGCAAAATATCATGAAAAAGAAGCTAAGATTGTTGCTAAGGCTGGACAAAAGGGTGCAGTTACAATAGCTACTAATATGGCTGGACGTGGTACTGATATACTTCTTGGTGAAGGTGTAACTGAACTTGGAGGATTAAAAGTAATAGGTACTGAAAGACATGATTCTCAGAGGATAGACAATCAGCTTAGAGGACGTTCTGGAAGACAGGGAGATGTAGGAGAATCAATTTTCTACTTATCATTAGAAGATGATCTTCTTAAGAATCATATGTCTGAGAGTGATAAAAACTATTTCGAAAAGAAGAAGAAGAACTTTGAAGATGGGAAACCAATAATACTTCCTAATGTTCAGAAAGCAATTAATCATGCTCAAAAAGCTGTCGAGAGTGATAACTTTGAAACAAGAAAGAACCTTATTAAGTATGATAATGTCACAAGTAAGCAGATGGAAGTATTGTATGAGCAGAGAGATCTTGTGCTTAAGAGTGACAATTTAAAAGATAAAATTTTATCTATGGCTGACGATGTTATCATAGATAACACTGCTAAGGAACAAAAGGATACAATTAGTGCTCTTAATGGTATTTTTGATATGGAGTATGATAAAGATCCTGAAGATAGTATGACAACAATATGTAAGTGGTACAAAGAGAAGTTTAAGGAAAACGTAGATAAAAAAGAAGAAGAAATGCCAGAGAGATTTAATGAAATAATACGAACTGCTCTTATTACTATCATAGATGATGTATGGGTGGATCATCTTCAGTCTATAGAACATTTAAAACAGTATATTGTATTAAAGCAGTATAAGCAGATGGATCCTGCACAGGCTTTCATGATAGAAGGTGCAGATATGTTTAAGGAATCAATGCTAAATATTAAAAAAGATATTGTTATGTTTGTAAGCAGTATGAAGTTATAAAATTATATTATAAGTGAAAATATTATGTAACTTATATTTCAATTTTAGGAAGGAAAAAATAAATGATTAATATTCTCTATTTAAATGTTGGAGCAGAGCTATATGGTGCTGATGTGATACTGCTTGAGATATTGAAAAATATTGACAAGTCAAAATTTAAGCCATATGTTATTCTGCCCAATGATGGGCCGCTTGTAAAAGAACTTGAAAAACAAAATATTGAAGTGAAGATTATTAGATATCCTATACTTAGAAGAAAGTACTTTAATATAAAAGGAATTATAGAATATACTTCGCAGTTTTTAAAGTCTTCAAAGATACTCCTAAAATTTTGTGTAGATAATAATATTGACTTGATACATAGCAATACATCGGCAGTTTTGGAGGGAGCTTATATTTATAAGAAACTTCGAATAAAGCATATTTGGCATGTTCATGAGATGATAAGCAAGCCTAAAATTTTCTGTAAAGTAATGAATGTTCTGCTTTTTAGAAGATGCGATGAGATTTTGACAGTGTCTAATGCTGTGAAAACACATCTTCTTAAGGGTACTAAAAATGATCCATCAAAGATTAAAGTTATCCACAATGGTATTGATTTGAAAGTATTTAGTAAACAAAATGATACAAATTATTTGAAAAAAGAGTTTAATATAAAAAATGAGTGCATTATTGGATTCGTTGGCAGAATAAACGCCATAAAAGGTCAAGAAGAATTTGTAATGGCTGCAGAAAATGTGTTTAAGAATACGAAAAATACAAAAGCTATAATAGTAGGAAGTGCTTTTGAAGGTCAGGAATGGCGAGTAGAGGAATTGCTTAAAAAGATTAACAACAGCAGATATAAGGATAGATTTATATTCACTGGTTATAGAAACGACGCGCCTAATATTCAAAATTTAATTGATGTATTTGTGCTGCCATCAATAGAATATGATTCATTTCCAACAGTAGTTCTTGAAGCAATGGCTTGTTCGAAACCAGTTGTTGCATATAGATGCGGTGGCGTTGTCGAGATGATAAACAATGGTAAAAGTGGGTTTGTTGTGGAACAGAATGATTTAAAGTCTTTATCGGAGTGCATAGAAAAGCTTGTTAATGATGAAGAACTTAGAAAAAAGATGGGTAATAGAGGAAGAAGGATAATGCAGGAGAAGTTTTCTGTGAATGGTTATATCAGCCGCATTGAAAAATTATATCTTAATATAATGTAGATTAATACAATGCAGGAAATTTATAAATTAGACAAAATAGAACAAAAATATTATAATAATTGTGACAAAAATACTGTATTTTTTTGTTAGTAAAAGTCAAAAATTTAGTACAAGTTGACGAAATACATTTATGGAGGAATTATTGGTGGACAATAATAAGAAGAATGAAGAGCAGAGTCATTTAAAAAACAGTATATATGAATTTGTAAAAAGAATTGGAGATATTGTACTGTCTTTATTGGGTATTATAGCTACATCGCCTATTATGATTATAGTTTCAATAATAATAAAATTAGAAGATGGCGGGGAAATAATATTCTCTCAAGAAAGAGTCGGCAAGGATGGAAAACTCTTCAGAATGTATAAGTTTAGGTCTATGAAGCCTAATGCGGAAGAAATTAAAGAAAAGCTTATGAATAAGAATGAAATGTCAGGACCAATGTTTAAAATTAAGGACGATCCAAGAATAACTAAGATAGGGCGTTTTATTAGAAGAACTTCTATTGATGAGCTTCCTCAGTTACTTAATGTTCTAAAAGGTGAAATGAGTATTGTAGGACCAAGACCTAGCTTGCCACATGAGGTAGAAGAGTTTGAACCTTGGATGCTTAAAAGATTAGAAGTGAGACCTGGACTTACGTGTTTTTGGCAAGTATGTGGTAGAAATTCAATAGACTTTGAAAATTGGATGAAACTAGATGTAAAATATGTAAATGAACGCAATTTATTATTGGATATTAAGTTGATACTTATGACATTTAAAGTCTTTTTAGGCGATGAAAATGCAAGCTGATTTATTATGATTATACATTAGTGAATTAGTTATAATTGAATCCACAATAACGACATCCTTTCATGGTCATTCTTGTTTTATATGAGATTCAATTTTAACATGAAATTAGGTGGGCGTTGTTTTTTTACAAAAAACTTCCGAAACCTTGATATATAAATGATTTAAAAATTAAAAGTGTGAAAAAACTGTACACTAATGACTAACAAAAAGGAGTTTTTTATGAAAGGGATAATACTAGCAGGGGGAAGCGGAACAAGACTATACCCAGTAACAAAAGTAATGTCAAAACAAATGATTCCAATATATGACAAGCCAATGATATATTATCCAATGTCAGTATTAATGTTGGCGGGAATTAGAGATATATTAATAATATCAACACCAAGAGATATTATTAATTTTAAAGAACTATTTAAGGATGGTTTTGATTTGGGACTTAATATAGAGTATGCAGTTCAGGAAAAACCTAATGGTCTTGCAGAAGCATTTATAATAGGCGAAAAATTTATTGGTGATGATAGTGTGGCTATGGTTTTGGGAGATAACATATTCTATGGACAAAGTTTTACAAGTCATTTAAAAAAGGCTGCATCTATTAAAGATGGAGCGTATGTATTTGGTTATTATGTTCAGAATCCAAAAGCTTTTGGTGTAGTTGAATTTGATGAAAATAATAACGTTATATCTTTAGAAGAAAAGCCTGAGCATCCAAAATCTAAGTATGCCGTGCCGGGGCTATACTTCTATGATAATTCTGTTGTTCAGAGAGCAAAGGATATTAAGCCTTCTCAAAGAGGCGAACTTGAAATTACAGATCTTAATAAAAGCTATATGAATGAAGGAAAGCTTAAAGTACAGCTTTTAGGTAGAGGAATGGCATGGCTTGATACAGGTACCCATTCTTCTATGCTTCAGGCATCAAATTTTGTTGAGGCGGTTCAAAATACACAGGGTACGTATATAGCATGTTTAGAAGAAATAGCTTATAGACAGGGATGGATTGATAAAAATAAAGTATTACAGTTGGCTAAGCCTTTGATGAAAACAGGCTATGGAAAATATCTTGTAGATATAGTAGAAGAAACAGAGAATAAGTGATGTTAGGAGTGTTTATTCATGTCTAATTTTATATTTAATAAGACAGAAATTGAAGGAGTTTATATTATAGAAAATAAAGTATTCGGAGATAATAGGGGATACTTTATGGAAACTTATAATAAGGAACAGTTTGCAGAAGCTGGTCTTAACATGACTTTTGTTCAGGATAATGAATCAAAATCTACAAAAGGAGTTCTTAGAGGGCTTCATTTTCAGAGAAAACATAGTCAGGGTAAACTTGTAAGAGTTACAAATGGTGAAGTTTTTGATGTTGCTGTAGATTTAAGAAAGAGTTCTAAAACTTATGGAAAATGGGTTGGAGTTATCTTGAGCTCTGAAAATAAGAAGCAGTTCTATATTCCGGAAGGTTTCGCACATGGATTCCTAGTACTTTCGGATGAAGCTACATTCAACTATAAGTGTACTGATTTCTATGCTCCAGAATATGATGGCGGAGTTATGTGGGACGATAAGGATATTAATATTGAATGGCCTATGGAAGGTATAGAAAATATTATATTATCAGAAAAAGATAAAAAACATCCTTCATTTAATGAACTAGATTTAAGTTCTTACGAAGCATTTAAGTAGAATGGAGGTCTATTATGAAAATCTTAATTACAGGATCTAATGGGCAGCTTGGAAATGAACTTCAGGATATTATAAAGACTGGAAGAGCAGAGATTGGGGTTGTTTCAGAAACAATAAAAAATGCAGAAGTGCTTGCTGTAGATGTTGATAAACTTGATATTACGAATTTAAAACAAGTTAAAAAAGTATTGACTGATGAAAAACCTGATGTCGTTATTAACTGTGCGGCGGCTACAAATGTTGACGGGTGCGAAAATAACGAGGATTTTGCTTTTAGAGTTAATGCATTAGGTCCAAGAAACTTAGCAATGGTATGTAATGAGATAGGTGCCAAACTTGTTCAGGTTTCTACTGATTATGTATTTAGTGGTAAAGGAAGTACTCCTTTAAATGAAAGTTATGTACCAGCTCCAGTAAGTTCATATGGTAGAACTAAGCTCTTAGGAGAAAAATATGTTGAAGAGTTCTGCAAAAAGAACTTTATTGTAAGAACTGCATGGCTTTACGGAAAAGTCGGACACAACTTTGTATATACAATGATAAAGCTTGGAAAAGAAAAGGATGCTATAACTGTAGTTAATGACCAAAGAGGTAATCCTACTAATGCAAATGATCTTGCATACCATATACTTAGACTTATTGAAACAGAAGAATATGGTGTTTATCACTGCACAGGTAAGGGAGAATGTTCCTGGTATGACTTTGCTAAAAGAATAATCGAACTTTCAGGTGGAAAGTGTAAAGTTAACTCATGTACTTCAGAAGAATATAAAACAAAAATTAATCCTAATTCAGCAGATAGACCTGAATATTCATCACTTGATAATATGATGCTTAGAAATACTATTGGTGATGATATGAGGGACTGGGAAGATGCAATAAAAACATTTGTGGAGGATGTAAAGTAAAATGAAAACATATTTAGTAACTGGCGGAGCCGGATTTATAGGATCAAACTTTATTATATATATGCTAAACAAACATAAGGATATCAAGATAATAAACCTTGATAAGCTTACTTATGCAGGAAATCTTGAAAATCTTAAGTCTGTAGAAAATGATGAAAGATATTCTTTTGTACAGGGAGATATATGTGACAAAGAACTTGTAACAAAGATATTCGATGAAAATGAAGTTGATTATGTTGTTCACTTTGCAGCAGAATCTCACGTTGATAGAAGTATAAGAGAACCAGAAATATTTGCTCAGACTAATGTATTAGGAACTGTTAACTTACTTAATTGTGCAAAGGACGCTTGGGAAACAGAAAATGGTTGGAAAGAAGGAGTTAAGTTCTTACATGTTTCAACTGATGAAGTTTATGGTTCTTTAGGAGAGACAGGATATTTTATGGAAACAACTCCACTAGACCCTCACAGCCCATACTCATCAAGCAAGGCTGGATCAGACTTAATGGTTAAGGCATACCACGATACTTATAAGATGCCTATTAACATCACAAGATGTTCAAATAACTATGGACCATTTCAGTTTCCAGAAAAGCTTATACCACTATTAATAAATAACTGTCTTCAACATAAGGATTTACCAGTATACGGAGATGGAATGAACATAAGAGACTGGTTATTTGTTGAAGATCATGCAAAAGCTATAGATATGGTTATAACAAACGGAAAATCAGGAGAAGTCTATAATGTAGGCGGACATAATGAAAGAAACAACATTACTATTGTCAAAACTGTAGTAAACTACATTCATGAAAATGTAGATAAAGAAGTAACAGAAGACTTAATTAAATATGTTGAAGATAGAAAAGGGCACGATAGAAGATACGGAATAGCACCAGATAAGATCAAAGCAGAACTTGGCTGGTATCCAGAAACTACATTTGAAGTTGGTATAATGAAGACTATTAAGTGGTATCTTGATAATCAGGAATGGATGAAGAATGTAACTTCAGGAGATTATCAGAAGTATTATGAAAAGATGTATAAGTAAATAGTTGAAGGACGTGAAATGTTGAAAAGAGTTTGTTTTGTACCACCTTTATGGTTACCGGTTCCTAATGTTAAGGGTGGAGCGATAGAAACGCTAATAACTAATCTAATTGATGAGAATGAAATTGAACAGAAGTTTGAATTTACAGTAATATCAATATATGATGAAGAAGCGGAGAAAAAAAGTTTAAATTACAAACATACAAAGTTTATATACATAAGAAAAACATTATTGAGCAGAGTCCTTAATAAGTCATGGAGATTGTTAAGAAAAATAATTGGAACCAACTTGCCAAGATATTATGAATATTTTGCATTAAGAAAGGTTAAAAACGGAAAATTTGACTTTGTTATAGCAGAAGGAAATGGCGATGGAAACTTTAAATATCTTCTAAACAAGTATGATAAAAAAAGATTGCTAGCACATGTGCATCATCATAGACTTGCAGATGAATATACTAATGAAGTTTTTGGTAATATAGTTGCAATAAGTGAATATGTTAAAAAAGAGTGGGTAAGAACTTCTGCAAACAGGAATGTTTCAGTTCGAGTACTAATGAATGGTATAGATGTCGATAAGTTTGAAAAAAATATATCTTCCTCAGAAAAATGTAATTTGAGAAAGCAATATAATTTTAGTAATGATGATTTTGTCCTTATATTCTGCGGAAGAATAATTAAAGAAAAAGGTGTATTAGAATTAGTTAGAGCAATAGAAAGCATTGAAGATGAAAATATAAAATTATTAATTGTCGGAAGCTCAAATTTTGCTGGCGCAAAGCCTACTGAATATGTTGAAAAGGTATATAAGTTAGCTGAAGAAAGTAAAGGGAAAATACAATTTTCAGGATATATAGATAATTCGGATTTATATAAATATTATAAGATAGCTGATGCAATGGTGGTACCTTCTATATGGGAGGAAGCTGCAGGACTTGTTTGTATAGAGGCAATGGCATCAAGAGTTCCACTTATTGTTAGTAGATCAGGTGGTATGATTGAATATGCTACAAGTGATGTAGCAATTATAGTAGATAAAGACAAAAATCTAGTTAATAATATTGCTGATGCAGTTGTAAAACTGAAAAATGACAAAGATTTATATTTTAAGTTACAGAATAATGAATCTAATTTGGTAAGAAGATTTAGTAGCACACAATATTACAATAATTTTGTTAAATTAATAGATGATGTTAGCAAACAAATAAACTAGTCGGGAGAACAAAAAAATGAACGATAAAATTACGATAGTAACTGCTTTTTTTCAATTAAATAGAGAAAATTGGAGTGGTTTTGAACGATCAAGTATGAAGTATATAGAATACTTTAAGTTTTGGGCAAGATTAAAAAATGATATGGTAATATATACTGACAAACAGTCTAGTAGCTATATAAAAAAGGCAAGAGATGAATTTGAAAGACCAAATACAAAAATAGTAGTTATAGATGATTGGAAGTCTATAGATAGTGAGTTATATAGTAGCATTGAGAAAGCTACTAATAATGATATGTCAAAAGAGTTTAGGCTACAACCTAATAATCCTGAAGTGTGGAATGTTGATTATAATTATATAATGCTATTAAAAGAATGGTGTGTGCAGGATGCAGTAAATAAGGGACTTGCAAATGGAACTATAGCATGGATAGATTTTGGATTTAATCATGGTGGTGACTACTATATAAATTCTGAAGAATTTGATAAGGAATGGAAATATAATTTTAGTGATAAGATACATTTATTCAAAATAAATGATTTTGACAATTTGCCTATATATGAGATATGTAGAAGAATGAATACTTATATACAAGGAGATATGATTGTTGCTCCTGATTATTTATGGAAAGATCTTTGGTTAATGGTAAGGGAGAATATGATGGCTCTAAATAAATGCGGATTATCAGATGATGATCAGACAATTCTTCTTATGTCTTATATGAATAATAAGGATAAGTTCGAAATTCATGATAGTACATGGTTTTCTCCATTGAATGATTTTGGTAATTTGAATTTAACAACTAAAGAAAAAATAAATATTAATAAAAGTAGGATTAATTTATTTAAGCAAAATATGAGATTTAAATATAAAATTTTTAAATATTCTTATAGATGGTATAAGAAATTATTGATTGATTCAATAAAAGGCTAAATTCTATTTAAGGAAGATGATAATGATTAAAAGTATTAGTAAAGAAAAACAATTGGTTATAAATACAATTGCAAGCCTGATTGTGTTTGGTATTAACTTAGTAATATCTTTTTTTGTAACACCATACATAACAGAAAGTATTGGAGCAGAAGCATATGGATTTGTAAGTTTGGCAAATAGCTTTGTTAATTATGCTACAATTATAACTATTGCACTAAATTCTGTAGGTGGAAGATTTATTTCTATAGAATATCATAAAGGAAATAAAGAACAGGCATCAAAATATCTTAGTTCTGTATTCTTCTCTAATGTATTTATGTCTGTGTTAGTTATAATTGCATCAGCGGCAATAATTTTTAATCTTGAGGATATTCTGAATATATCACCACATTTGGTTATTGATGTGAAATTGTTATTTATATTTATATTCTTGAATTTTGTGGTTTCTATATTAAGCACTGTTTTTTCAGTTGCCACATTCATAACTAATAAATTGTACATGTCTAATATTGCCAATGTGCTTGGGGTTGTAGTAAGAATAGTTTTGCTATTTGCATTGTTTGCAAGATTTTCTCCTATTATTTATTTTGTTGGATTAACAAGTGTTATTGGTACAATAGTAGTTGCAGCATGTAATATCTTTTACACAAAGATATTAACTCCAGAACTTAAGGTGAAGAAAAAATATTTTTCGGTAAAGTTGACAAAGGAGTTATTTTCAGCTGGTATATGGAGTTCAATTACTAAATTCGGTCAAGTATTATCTGATGGTCTTGATCTTTTAATAAGTAATATTTTCATTAACTCTTTTGTTATGGGGCAGTTATCAATTGCAAAAACAGTAGGTAATATTATGTCAATTTTATTATCAACAGTATCATCACTGTTTGCACCAAACCTAACAATGTATTATGCAAAAGGTGAAATAAAAAAACTTGTAAGTGGTTTAAAAATGAGGATGAAGTTTACTGGTTTTTTTGCTAATATACCTTTTTGCGTATTTATTGTGTGGGGATATGAATTTTTTAATTTATGGGTTCCAAGTCAAGATATTAGTTTGATTTATGCTTTAGCTGTATTAACAATTCAGGCAATATTAATTTCTGGTGTTTCAACACCTTTAATTAATGTCTTTTTAATAACTAATAAACTTAAGGTAAATTCATTATTTTGGTTAGCTATAAGTGTGTTTGATATAATAATAGTAATTCTATTATTAAACTTAACGGATATAGGTATATTTGCAATTGCTGGTGTAAGTACCCTTGTTGGATTTATATGTAATCTAACATTTGTTCCGATATACACAAGTGTATGTCTTGGGGTAAAGAAAACAGAATTCTATCCTATTATATGTAGATATATAGCTACTACTATAGTAATTTTAGCTGTGTTGTTTTTAGGAAAATCATTTGTTACTTTTAAAATTACATGGATGATGTTAATAGTTTACTGTGGAATCTCTACTATAATTGCACTTGCAATAAATACAGGTCTATTTCTTAATAAGCATGAAAGAAAGAAGTTATTAGAAAAGCTAATGATAAAAAAATAAAAGTATAGAATGTTATGAGTTATTATAGACAGAGTGTACATTTTAAAGATAATTAAATAAATATTGATTGAAAGAAAAAGACAAAATTTTAAAGTATAAAGATAATCAGTAGATTAAAGTAAGGAGATATTTATAATGCAGCATGTTTTTATTATAGGTTCAAAAGGAATTCCAGCACAGTATGGTGGATTTGAAACCTTTGTAGATAAGCTTACAGAGAATAAAAAAAGTCAAGAGATAAAATACCATGTTTCTTGTCTAGCAGATAATAATAATGAATTCGAGTACAATAATGCTAGGTGTTTTAATGTCAAGGTTCCTAATATAGGAGCAGCAAAGGCAGTTTATTATGATATAGCAGCACTTAAGAGATGTGTCGAATATATAGTACAGAATTCAATTGAAAATCCAATAGTATATGTTCTTGCGTGTAGGATAGGTCCTTTCATAGGTAAATATAAAAATAAAATTACTGAATTAGGTGGTACTCTAATGGTAAATCCTGATGGACATGAATGGAAGAGAGATAAATGGAATTTTGCTATTAAAAGGTATTGGAAGTTATCTGAACAGCTTATGGTGAAAAATGCTGATTTGTTAATTTGTGATTCTAAAAATATAGAGAAGTATATTCAGGAAGATTATAGTAAATATAAACCTAAAACTACATTCATAGCTTATGGGGCAGAAACAAATAAATCATCATTAAGAGATGATGATAAAAAACTAACTGACTGGTATGAAAGTCATAATATTAGTGCAAAAAAATATTATCTTGTTGTTGGAAGATTTGTACCTGAAAATAATTATGAAGTTATGATTTCAGAGTTTATGAAATCTAAAACAGATAAAGATTTTGTTTTAATCACTAATGTTGAAAAAAATAAGTTCTATGAATATTTAAAACAGAAAACTAATTTTGAGAATGATAGCAGAATTAAATTTGTTGGTACAGTTTATGATGCAGAACTTCTTAAAAAAATAAGAGAAAATGCATATGGTTATTTCCATGGTCATGAAGTAGGTGGAACTAATCCATCACTTTTAGAGGTATTAGCTACTACAGATTTGAATTTATTGCTTGATGTAGGTTTTAACAAAGAAGTTGCAGAAGATGGCGCTGTATATTTTAATAAAAAAGAAGGAAATTTAGCTGGACTTATTGATTCGGCAGATAATTTTAGCAAAGATGTTATAAGCAATTATTCTGATAAGGCTAAATTAAGAATAGCTAACAATTATAGCTGGGATAAGATTGTTTCAGATTATGAGAAAGTTTTTTTGAGTAAATAATATTTCAGAGAAATTAATAAAATAGGATAAAGTATAACAAGGAGAGTAGATTATAAAAATGAAGAATATTTTATATTTACATGCAGGAGCAGAAATGTATGGTGCAGATATAGTTCTATTGGAATTAATCAAAGGATTAAACAAAAAGGAGTATAATCCTTATGTAGTGTTACCTTGTGAAGGGCTATTAGTGGAAAAAATGAAGGAAAACGATATTCCGGTACAGGTAATACCATATCCTATTTTAAGAAGAAAGTACTTTAATTTATTTGGCATAATAAGATATATGAAAGATTATTTTGTTTATTCAAAAAAATTAAAAGAAATATGTGCTAATAAGAAAATAGATATTATTCATACTAACACTTCAGCTGTTCTTGAAGGGATATATTTAAAAAAGAAATTAGACATAAAACATGTATGGCACATTCATGAAATAATAATGAAACCTAAGTTTATACATAAGACATTAAGTTTTTTAATTTCAAAATATGCAGATCAAGTTATAACTGTATCTAATTCTGTTAAGAACCACTTGATTGCTACAAAATACTTTAAGGAAGATGAGATAAAAGTAGTATATAATGGTGTAGATAATCAAATATTCAATCCAGATAATAAATATGATTACTTAAAACAAGAACTTAATATTCCTAATGATGCTGTGGTTGTCGGTATGATCGGTAGAGTAAATGCTTGGAAGGGCCAGAATGATTTTCTTGACGCTATAAAATATGTTTTAGTAAAAGACAAAAATGTGTATGCAATGCTTGTTGGAGGAGTGTTCGAAGGTCAGGAGTGGAGAATGACAGAACTTAAGGACAGAATAAAACAAATGGATAATAGCGACAGAATAATTCTTCAGGATTACAGAACAGATGTTAAAAATATACACTGTCTTTTTGATGTTTTTGTACTTCCAAGTACTAATCCAGATCCGCTTCCAACTGTTGTTCTTGAATCTATGGCAAGTGGTACTCCAGTTGTTGCATATGCACACGGTGGAGTGTGCGAAATGGTAAAACAGGATTATAACGGGAAGCTTGTTGAAGTTGGAAATGCTAAAGCGCTAGCAGATGCTATCCATAATCTTGTTTGTGATGAAAAGCTTAGAATAAGTCAATCGATTAATTCGTTAGAAAGACAGAAGAATATGTTTTCATTAGATAGCTATATTAGTAATTTTACGGAAGTTTATAAAAAGTTATAATTAGGATGTGATTATGTGGATAAAGAGGAGCTACTTCTTAGTATAATTATACCGGTATATAATGTAGAGAAGTATTTACGTCAATGTATTGAGAGTGTTGTTAAACAGAATCTTTATAATTATGAAATTATATTGGTTAATGATGGATCTACAGATAATAGTCTTAATATATGTAAGGAATATGCTGATAAGTATACTGAAATTAAAATTATAGATCAGAAAAATAAAGGACTTGGTGCTGCAAGAAATGCAGGTATTAAAAAAGCATCTGGTAAATACATAGGATTTCTTGATAGTGATGATTACATAAAACAGGATATGTTTTCAAAAATGTTGAATAAGGCTGAAGAGGATAATCTTGATCTTGTAATATGTGCAGTTGAAATGTATTTTGAAGATGATGGTAGAATAAATGTTATTGAAAATCATATAAATCACAATCTTATATATAATAAAATGGATATTATAAGATATGTTTTAACAAGAAATGTACAGTGTTTTGCTTGGAATAAAATATATAGAAGAAGTCTTTTTTATAATTTAGGCTATGAGGAAAATGTATATTATGAGGATATTTTCACAATGTACAAAGTAGCGCAGATGACTAATAAGTGGACAATAATTAATGATCCATTATATGTATATAGGCAGAGAAAAAATAATATAACAAGTACTGTTACGTTAAAACATATAAATGATTTAAATTTTGAGATAGAAAAGGTTCATGATGATATAAAACTTTGCACTTATATTGATCCGAAACTGGATATGTCTTTTATTATTTCATATTTAAATGTTAGTCTTGATTTATTTTTTAAATATTGTAAATATGACAGTAGTAGTATTTATAAAAATTATCAGAAAGTATATGGAAATATACCTAAGTATAGAGTGTCAGAAATTATATTTAATAAATATATTCAAAGAAGATTTAAAATAAATTATCTACTTTTTAAGATGAGGATACTTCCGATTCTTAAAAAACTAAAAAATAAGAGCTGATGAAAGGAAATTTAGAATGATTAGTATAGTTATACCTACATATAATAGAGAAAAAACTATTTCTAGAGCTTTAGATAGTGCATTAAATCAAACGTATAAAGATTTTGAGATAATTGTAGTTGATGATAATTCAAATGATAGAACTTGTGAAATTGTGAAAAGATACTGCGATAAATTCAATAATATTACTTATATAAAACATGAGGTTAATAAAGGTGGTTCAGGAGCTAGAAATACTGGTGTTAAAAATTCACATGGAGATATTATAGCATTTCTTGATAGTGACGATGAATTTGCAGATGACAAGCTTGAGAAATGTATGAATATTTTCAATGAAAGAAAAGATGTGGGTTTTATCTATACTGATGTTTATTTTATCAGTGAAATAACAGGACATAAGTATATAAGTGAAAGACAAGAATGGAATAATAGCTATAAAGAGCTTTTAAGAAACAATATTATAGGTGGTACATCATCAATTGTAATTAGAAGGGAAGTCTTTGATAAGGCAAAAGGTTTTAATGAAACTTTACCAAGTTGTCAAGATTGGGATTTTTATATAAGAGCGTTAAAAAATTGTAATGCATATAGAGTAGCAGGACCACTTACAAAATATTATGTTCATGAAGATAGTATATCAGGCAATAAGAATAAGGCAATTAATGGACATCTTCATATAATGCAAGAAACAAAAGAAATCCTAAAGGATTATAATGATAAAAAGTTATTTAGAAGTATAATGAGTGAACAGTATGTAACAATTGCTCAGATATATTCTAATTTTAGTGATTATAAAAATGCTAAAAAAAATTATTTTGAGGCATTAAAAATGAATGTATTTAATAAAAAAGCTCTTAAAAATAGTATGCTTACTTTATTAGGAGAAAAAAAGTTTCTTGCAACAAAGAGAAAATACTCACTTAAAAAGAATTCATTATTACATTCTAATTAGTTTTTGAGGAGATAATATGAAAATTTGTTTTATAGTTCAGGATATATTCTCTGTAGGAGGCATACAGAGAGTGGTTTCTGTTTTGGCTAATGAACTTGTAAAAAAGAATCAAGTGGATATTTTATGTATAAGTCATAATAAGAATGAGGATAGATCTCTTTATAATCTTAATGAAAAAATTAATGTAGTTATTGATGATTCTTTTTTAAAGAGAAGAATTATTAATAAGTTTCCTTCAAAAGTATTAAGAAAATTAAATAATAGATTTAACTTTTTAAATAATATAAGATCAGTTAATATCCTTAGGTATGCTTATTATCCAAAAGAAGTATTAAATAGATTTGAAAGTTACATAAATACAAATAATTATGATGTTGTAATTGGTGTAGCAAATGAATACAGTTTATTGCTTAGTATAATTGCAAAAAGGGTTAACTGTAGGACAATAGGATGGCAACATAGTTCATATGATGCTTATTTTAATACAAAAGGAGCATATTCTTATCATCAAGAGGAACTATATAAGAAATATATGAATAATCTTGATCAGCTTATTGTGCTCACAAATTATGATAAATCTATGTATGAAACTAAGCTTAACATTTCAACAAAAGTAATATATAATCCTATAACTATTAAATGTGATAAAAAATCAAAATTAGATAACAAAGTAATTTTATTTGCTGGAAGACTTGAAGAGTCAAAAGGTGTTGATTTGCTTTTAAAGACATTTGCTATAGTACATAGGAGAAGACCAGATTGGAAACTATATATAGCTGGAGATGGTAGTAAGAAAGACGAAATTATTGAAAGTATAAGAGAAAAAAATTTGGATGACTATGTAAGTATGCTTGGTAATATTAAGGATATGATGAAACAATACTGTTCATCATCAATCTTTGTTTCGTCTTCAAGATGGGAAGGTTTTGGCTTGTCATTAATTGAAGCCATGGGATGCGGAGTGCCTGTAGTATCCTTTGCAAATTCCGGCCCTAATGAGATAATAGATGACAATTGGAAAAATGGAATTCTAATTGAGAAGTACGATATTGATAACTTTGCAGATGCAATTATTCGTCTTATAGATGATAAGAAATTAAGAGAATTAATTGGAAGTGAATCAATAAAACGGGCAGAAGAATTTTTAATAAACAACATACTTACAGAATGGTATTCAATATTTTAATTTAAGCAGGAGGTTTGAAATGAATATAAAGTTATTAATATTCATCATATTTACAATAATTGTAGTTATATTTGGTATGAATAGATTTAAAGATAAAAATAACAACTTTAATATTTTTCTTATATTTTGTGCTATTTTATTAAATTTATATATAAGAACTGATTTTGAATTTGGTGCTAAATATTGGTACATATCAACAGTATTAATTCTATTGTTTGTCATATATATTGCTTTATTAATTGATAATATGAAAAAGATTGGTAACGTAAAAGGATTTATCAAACAAATTAAAATTGATAATATATTATTAGTGATTATATTAATTAGCTTTATTGTTTCATTTAAAACAAAACAGGTCTATAATATTAATAGTTTTCTGGATATGTTTTTTATGTATTTTAGTATTTTACTAATTGGACTTATTTATAAGCATATGAAAAAATTTAGTTATAAGTATGTCCTTGAGTTATGTACTGTGTTAGCTGCATTTAACGGATGCCTTAGTATTTTACAATATGTTTTTAATAAAAAGTTTCTTATAGGACAGTTTAATGATACTTTATCATATATGCAGAGTGGTCATATTGTAAAAAGATCTGTGGGCATAGCCGGAACCAATAATGCAGCAGGAGTTCTTGGAGTAATCTTTTTTTCTGTAGTTCTATTTTGTTTCTTGAAAAATAGGAGTAGGAAGAACTTGATTGCACTTATTTTAACTTCCATATTTTCAATTTTAACTTTAACAAGAACAGGTTATGTAGCTATTGCAGCTGAAATTTTATGCTATGTATTGTTTACAGATTGGAAGGATAAAAAGATAAGAAAAATAAAGTTATGGGCTTTTGCAGGGTTCGCTATTACATTTACAATCATTATGTTTCTTTTTGGTGAAAAGATAATCTTTACTTTATTCACACAAAGAGGAGCAACTGCTAGTTCAAGATTTGTTCAATATAGATTTATATTTGATAAAATTTTGGGATTCTATCCATCATGGGGTGGTATAGGCGTTGGACAATATAGAGATTTTGTAGCAGTTAATTTTCGTACTAGCAGCGGAAAATTATGGCCATATATTAGTATAGATGTTCATTCTCAATATTTAAGTTTAATAGTTGATTCAGGATGGATAGTAGCATTATTATTCTTATTATTTAATGTATATCTTTTATATAAGGCAGTTAAATCATGCAGTGGTAAGTTACAAAGAGCATTTGTAATATCATTATTCGTAGGTAATTTTATGGCATCAAATTTCGTACCAAATCAGGAGTATGTAATAAATAACTGGTTATATTATCTAATAATGTATTGCATGGTATATAAGAAAAACAACAAAGAACTAATAAATTAAAGGAGTTTTCTATGCGTACTGTAAGTATAATAGTGCCGGTTTATAATGCAGAGAGATATATAGATAAATGTATTCAAAGTATTATAAATCAAACATATAAGAATATTGAAATCATTCTTGTGGATGATGGTTCTACAGATAATAGCAACATAATTTGCAAACAATATGAAAAAATACATGATAATTTAAAACTTATATCTACTGAAAATAGAGGCGTTTCTTGTGCGAGAAATACTGGTATAGAGTCTTCATCAGGAAAATATATTATGTTTGTAGATTCTGATGATTATATTGATAATGATATGATCGAAAAAATGCTACAAAAAGTAGAAGAAAATAATTATGATTTGTGTATATGTAACTATGTTAAGGAATACATAGATAAGCAAATAAATATAGAGTGTTTTGGTAAAGATCAAGTACTTAATAATGAAGAAATTAATCATTTAATTATAGACATTATTGAAAGAAGCGATAATCAAAAAGAGCATTTGTTAGCAGGAGTAAGAGGACCTTGGTGTAAGTTATATAGTAAAGAGATTATTGATAAATATGATATAAGATTTAATAATGAGCTTATCATAGGAGAAGATTTTATTTTTAACTTGGATTATCTAGCAAAATGTAGTAGTGTAAGTATAATTAATAAGTATTATTATCACTATGTAACCAATATGAATTCTGCAACCATGAAATATAAAGACATGTGCTGGAGTGGTATCTACAAAAAGATAATTTTATGCCTTATTACTTTCTTAAAATGTAATGATTTATTTGAGGTGGGTAAAGAAAGAGTAGATAAATTAATAATAAAATATTTCTTTATGTGTATTTATAATGAGATGTCTGATAATAATACTCATAATCTTAAATATAAACTTAGTCAGATAAAATATATGTGTAATGATGAAATTATAAGAAAGGCTATATATAATTTTAAAGGAACTTATGTGACTCCAAAAGAAAAAATGATTATTACACTGGCTAAATATAAAGCATATTATCTTATTTATCCTCTTGTAAAAATAAAAATACATAATTAATGTAGCATATGAAAGGAGAAAATATGATTAAGATCAGTATTGTAGTGCCAATTTATAATGTGGAAAAGTATTTATGCAGATGCATTGATTCTATAATAAATCAAACTATTAAAGATATAGAAGTTATTCTTGTAGATGATGGTTCAACAGATAGCTGTCCTAAGATTTGTGATCAATATGCTCAAAAAGATATTAGAATTAGAGTTATACATAAAAGCAATGGAGGTCTTAGTTCTGCGAGAAATGAAGGAATAAAAGTTGCACAAGGACAGTATATTGGATTTGTTGATAGTGATGATTATGTTAATATTAATATGTATGAAAAATTATATAACCAAGCTATTGAAAAAGGTGCAGATATAGTACAGTGTCATTTTAAGAAGGTCTATGAAGATGAAGATTATTCTCGTTTGATTAACGAATGTGACGTTGATGAATTAAGTAACAATGAGGCTTTATTAAGACTTGTTAAAATGGGTGAATTACATGTACAATCAGTTGTTGCGTGGAATAAGATTTATAAAAAGGAATTATTTCAGAATATATCCTATCCTATCGGAAAGCTTCATGAAGATGAGTTTACAACATATAAGTTATTTGCTAATAGTTCAAAAATAGTGGATATTAGTCAAGAACTTTACTATTATAGACAGGTTGAAGGTAGTATAATGAATAGAAAATTTAATGTAAAAAGATTAGATTATCTTGAGGCATTAGTAAATATGGTTAACTTTTTTAAGAATAAAAATGATGATGAACTATTTAGATTACTAATCCAACGTTCGATAGATACTTGTAGAATGTATTATTATGAAGCTTATGATAAAATAGGTGATAAAAGTACATGTAATGGAATTAAACAAAAATATAACTTCATGTTTAAATATTACTTGTGTAATAAAAATATTAAAATTGAAAAGAAATTAAGTAGTTGTATTTTTTATATAAGTCCGAATATTTATAAACTTATTCAGACAAAACGTAAAAAGCAATTGTATTGAGTTGTAAAATGCGCAAGGAGGAATTTAATGGAATGATAAAAATTAAAAGATTTTCTGTAATTACATTAATTATATTTTTTGTTGTAAATATAATTAATGTTCCAATGATTAAAAATGTACAAGCATTGGATGATGTAAAACTTGTATCAACATGTAGAGTGACAAAGGAAGAAGCTCAAAATTGGGCAAGATCTAAAGGAGCAACAGCGACATTCGTTAACCTTGCCAATTATTATTGGAAGTATAGTGATAGTCATGGAAATATTAATCCATCTATTGCATATGTACAAGCAGCAAAGGAAACTGGATATGGCAAATTTGGAGGGGTTATCAAAGAAGACTATCATAATCCTTGTGGATTAAAGACTGAAAAAGGTGGGGACGATAAAGATCCCAATGCGCATCAGAAGTTTAATTCATGGGATGAAGGTGTACAAGCTCATTTAGATCATATGGCATTGTATGCTGGATTGAAAGGATATCCTAGAAAAGAAACTTATGATCCAAGACATTTTTCATACTTATATGGAAAAGGTGGAGACAGTATAATAACAATGTCAAAAGGATGGGCTACTGATCGTAATTATGGTGAAAATCTTCTTAAACTATATTATAATTTATTATCATATAAAACACCAAAGATGTGGGTAGAAGATATTAATGTATCATATAGTGGTTCATCAAAATATCTTAATATTAGAGGTTGGTCAATAAATGCAACTGGAATAAAATCAGTACAGGTATATGCAGACAATAAACTGTTAGGAAATGCACAAATAGGATTAAGCAGACCAGATGTAAAAAATGCTTATTCTACATATATAGGATCAGAAAATGCAGGATTTACAGCAAAGTTTGATATTACAAAATCAATTTTATCATCAAAATCTACTATAAAAATAGTATCAATAGGTAATGATGGAGTAAGTACAACAAGTGAGAAAACTATAAATATAGAAAAGCCAGCACCAAAGATGTGGGTAGAAGATGCTAGTGTAGAATATAGTGGAGGATTAAGGTATTTAAATGTAAAGGGCTGGTCAATAAATGCAACTGGAATAAAATCAGTACAGGTATATGCAGACAATAAACTGTTAGGAAATGCACAAATAGGATTAAGCAGACCAGATGTAAAAAATGCTTATTCTACATATATAGGATCAGAAAATGCAGGATTTACAGCAAAGTTTGATATTACAAAATCAATTTTATCATCAAAATCTACTATAAAAATAGTATCAATAGGTAATGATGGAGTAAGTACAACAAGTGAGAAAACTATAAATATAGAAAAGCCAGCACCAAAGATGTGGGTAGAAGATGCTAGTGTAGAATATAGTGGAGGATTAAGGTATTTAAATGTAAAGGGCTGGTCAATAAATGCAACTGGAATAAAATCAGTACAGGTATATGCAGACAATAAACTGTTAGGAAATGCACAAATAGGATTAAGCAGACCAGATGTAAAAAATGCTTATTCTACATATATAGGATCAGAAAATGCAGGGTTTACAGCAAAGTTTGATATTACAAAATCAATTTTATCATCAAAATCTACTATAAAAATAGTATCAATAGGTAATGATGGAGTAAGTACAACAAGTGAGAAAGCTATAAATATAGAAAAGCCAGCACCAAAGATGTGGGTAGAAGATATTAGTGTAGAATCTAGTGGATCATCAAGATACTTGAATGTGAAGGGCTGGGCAATAAATGCAACTGAAGTTCAATGTGTAAAAGTATATGTTGGTAATACACTATTAGGAAATGCACAGATAGGATTAAGTAGACCAGATATAAAGAAGAATTATCCGAATTACTATAGATCAGAAAATGCAGGATTTACGGCAAAATTTGATGTTACAAAAATAAAACCAATATCAAATACTCCTATAAAGGTGATTGCCTTTGGAACTGATGGTACAACAACAGCAAGTACAAAAGTGCTACCAGAACAAAAAATGTGGGTAGAAGATATTAGTATACAAGAAAGTGGCTTAAACAAATATCTGAATATACGAGGTTGGGCAGTAAATATAACTGGAATTAAGTCAGTACAGGTATATGCAGATGATAAATTTATAGGAAATGCACAAATAGGATTAAGCAGACCAGATATAAAGAAGAATTATCCGAATTACTATGAATCAGAAAATGCAGGATTTACAGCAAAATTTGATATTACATCATCAGTAGCACCTGGTGTGAGAACAATAAAGGTTGTTGCGACAGGGAATGATGGAGTAATAACATCAGTAAACAAATATGTATCTATAACTAAAAAAAGTAAACTTATAGTTATAGATTCAGGACATGGTGGAATCACAAGTAATAAACAAGGGTACCAGGATCCTGGTACAGTTTGTGGAGAATATATAGAGGCTGAACTTAATATGAAGGTTGCGCTTGAGCTACAAAAGGATCTTGAAAACTTAGGATATAGAACTGCTATGACTAATACTCCATTATCACAATTCGTTGATCTTATGCCAAGATCTGAGTTAGCAAATTCTTTAAATGCTGATTTATTTATTAGCTTACATCATAATTCTTTTACCAATTCTAGTGCAAATGGTATAGAAACACACTATTACTCTAAAAGTAAAGCTTCAGATAAAAATAAACAGATAAGCAAGGAATTTGCTACAAAAGTAAATAATAATCTTTGTAAAGATTATATAGATGGGTATAAATATCGTAATAGATATAGCAAGGATAGTAATTTTAGTGTTATAAGAGAAACTAAAATACCTTCAGTGTTAATTGAACTTGGATTTTTAACTAATCCAAATGAAGCAAAACATTGTGCAAGTGTGAAAGATCAACAAATTAAAGCAAATATTATAGCTAATACAGTTAAGTCTCAAATGTAGACATATTATAGTAAGTTTATAGAAGTATAATGATATTTAATAAATATTATTATGATTCTTTGAATTTGTTTCAATTTTAAAGGGGGATATAGAATGAAAAGAAATAAAAGTATATCTTTAGTGGTGTTATTGATATTTATTGTTACAAATATACTTAATTGCTATAGTGTACAAGCATATACAACTAATCAAAATATGGCTAAGATATGGGTTGAAAATGATATAGTTACAAATGAAGGGGATAAACAATATTTAGAGATAAAAGGCTGGTCTATAAATGAATCGGGGGTCAAGGAAGTAAAAGTATATATAGATGATAAATTTGTAGGAAATTTGACATCAGGACAAAAGAGAATGGATGTTAAGAAGGCATATCCTTCATATTATGACTCTGAAAATGCAGGATTTGGAGGGAAAATAGATATTACAAGAAATGTGGCTCCTGGAAAGAGAAAAGTTAAGGTAGAATCAATAGGAAATGATGGAACAAGAACAACAAATACAAAATCAATAGATATAACAAAATCAGCACCAAAAGCATGGATAGAGAAAATTACAGAAACAAAAGAAGGAAACAAACAGTATTTAGAATTAAAAGGCTGGTCAATAAATGCTTCAGGAGTAAAAGAAATAAAGGTATATGTTGATGATAAATATATAGGTACGTTACAAAACGGGCAAAAGAGAATGGATGTTAAGAAGGCATATCCTTCATATTATGACTCTGAAAATGCAGGATTTGGAGGGAAAATAGATATTACAAGAAATGTGGCTCCTGGAAAGAGAAAAGTTAAGGTAGAATCAATAGGAAATGATGGAACAAGAACAACAAATATAAAATCAATAGATATAACAAAATCAGCACCAAAAGCATGGATAGAGAAAATTACAGAAACAAAAGAAGGAAACAAACAGTATTTAGAATTAAAAGGCTGGTCAATAAATGCTTCAGGAGTAAAAGAAATAAAGGTATATGTTGATGATAAATACATAGGTACGTTACAAAACGGGCAAAAGAGAATGGATGTTAAGAAGGCATATCCTTCATATTATGACTCTGAAAATGCAGGATTTGGAGGGAAAATAGATATTACAAGAAATGTGGCTCCTGGAAAGAGAAAAGTTAAGGTAGAATCAATAGGAAATGATGGAACAAGAACAACAAATACAAAATCAATAGATATCACAAAACCAGCACCGAAGATATGGGTGGAGAAAATTACAGAAATAAAAAAAGGAAATAAACAAAAATTAGAAATAAAAGGTTGGTCTATAAATGCATCAGGGGTTAGAGAGGTAAAGGTATATATATCTGATAAATATATTGGTAAATTAACATCAGGACAAAGAAGAGATGATATAAAACACACATATCCATCATATTATAATTCAGAATATGCAGGATTTAGTGGAATAATAGACATACCTAATAATATAGGTGCAGGAAACAAAATTTTAAAAATAATATCTGAAGGAAATGATGGAAGTCAAATTGCTACAAATAAAACTATAACTGTAGGTAGTAGATTAATAGTAATTGATCCAGGCCATCTTGGGCATGATTCAGGTGCTTGCGCATATGGTGTAAGAGAATCAGATTTAAATGCTGGAGTGGCTGTAAAGCTAGAAAAACAGCTTCAGGGAATGGGATATAGAACTTATATGACAAGAAGCCCACTTAGACCAAATGAGTATGCTGCTTTAAGCACTGCAAATGAATTGAAACAAAGATATACTGCTGCTAATAATTTAAAAGCAGATTTATTTATTAGCTTACATCATGATGTTGCAGGGAGCAATTCGTCTGGAATGTGGACATTCTATTCATCATGGAAGCCAGGAATAAAGAATAATCCATCAGATTTAAGATCATTAACAACAGGATATGATGGAAATAGGGATATACATCCAACAAGAGAAGCTCAATTGAGTAAAGAATTTGGACAAAAAGTTTTAAATAATTTAACTAGTAAATGTGGATATCCAGCTGTTAGACCTTATGTAGTTGATAGAAATCTATCTGTTACAGTTCATACTAATATGCCATCAGTACTTATTGAATTAGGAATGATGTCAAATAGAAGTGAACTTAGAAGATGTCAAAGTTCTAGTGGACAACAACAAAAAGCTAAAGTTATAGCTGATACAGTCAAATCTATGTTTTAGTTAAATATAAAATATAGATTTAAAAATGTAACAATATGTTATAAATAGTTTATTAAAAGTGAGAATTGTGGTAATATATATTTATATGTTATCACAATTTTTTTGTGATTAATCTTATGTGAGTATGGAGGAAAACTATGAAAGTAAGAAAGGCCATTATACCGGCTGCTGGACTTGGAACTAGATTTTTACCAGCAACTAAAGCTCAGCCAAAAGAAATGTTACCAATAGTAGATAAACCAACTATTCAATATATAATAGAGGAAGCAATTCAATCTGGAATAGAAGAAATATTAATAATTACAGGAAGAAATAAAAAGTGTATAGAAGATCATTTTGATAAATCTGTAGAACTTGAAATGGAACTTGAGAAGTCTGGCAAGGAAGAAATGCTTAAGATGGTAAGAGACATATCTGACCTTGTTGACATTCACTACATAAGACAAAAGGAGCCAAAGGGATTAGGTCATGCAATACATTGTGCTAAAACTTTTGTTGGAAATGAACCATTTGCAGTACTTCTTGGAGATGATGTTGTTTATTCAGATGGAAAGCCATGTTTAAAGCAGCTTCTTGACTGCTTTGATGAATACAAGACTTCAGTATTAGGTGTACAGCAGGTTGCACACGAAAATGTATCTAAGTATGGTATAGTTGATGGACTTCATATTGAAGATAGAGTATACAAGGTAAAAAATCTTGTTGAAAAGCCATCAGTAGAAGAAGCACCAAGTAATATTGCAATTCTTGGAAGATATATAATCACACCAACAATTTTTGAAATTCTTGAAGATACTGCGCCAGGTAAAGGCGGGGAAATACAGCTTACAGATGCACTTGAAACATTAATTTCTCAGGAAGCGATGTATGCTTATAATTTTGAAGGAAAGAGATATGATGTTGGAGATAAGCTTGGATTCTTACAGGCTACAGTTGAATATGCGTTAAGAAGACCAGAATTAAGAGATCAGTTTGTTGATTATCTAAAAACTGAACCATGGACTACAATTAAGTAATAAAAAACGGCACTATGCATAAAGCATAGTGCTGTTTTTTTATCTGTAATTTTTCCTGCTTGTTAGTATATCTACAAATAAGGTAACGACTGATACTATGAGAATGAGGTTTATTAAATAGCCTCCAACTTTAAATATAAGGACAATAAGACAAAGGATAATAAGTAATCCAAAGAACCAGTTAAGAAAATTCATAGGTATTCCTCCAACACTAATCTATAATATAAATGTAATATTAGTATTAGCAGAAAAGATAGTTTGATACGTACGATGGTGTTTATGGAATAAAGGACGATATTGAATGAGATAAGAGGTTAACTATATAAAATAAAAAAGGGTGAAAGACATATTCCGAAGCCTCCGCCCTAACACGCTCCAAGTCGTTTCTTCATATGTCTTTCACCCGTTGATGAGTAAAGGATGAAATTGCATTCTACCATTCTTTTACACAAACGTGTAAATCCTTTATCTTCAAGACTTTATGGTATAAAAAACAATATTTTTCAATGCAATTTCCTAGACATTAAAAAGCCTCTACTATTAAATAGTAGAGACTGAAATTTACAAAGAATAATTATCTTTCTCTGTTGAATTTTTGAGCCTTTCTAGCTTTTCTGCATTCTGGGCATCTAACTGGATCATTTTCAAAGCCTTTTTCTTTAAAGAATTCTTGTTCTCCAACAGAAAAAACGAATTCCTTTCCGCAGTCTTTACATACGATAGTCTTATCTTCCATTATAATTGACCTCCTTTAAAATCCTAGGCTTAATTTACAAAAAGAAAACTTTCTCATTCCGAAAATAGATTTTAAAGGAAGGGAAATGATTCCGTAGTAAATTACCTAAATAAAAATTTCTTCATGTTCATTATAGCACAGTCGAAAAGAAAATATCAATAGTTTTGCCAATGTAAATGTTTTATTTCCTGAATAAATTCATTATGGTACAGGATACTATTGGAACAATTAAAAAAAGAATAAGGGCAAAATACTGATATATTTCAAGGTACTGAAAAAGCAATGTTGTATTGTTACTTAAGAAAATTGAAATAAAATAAATCAGAATAGTTAACAGTATAATAAGTCCTTTATTCATTGCGATATTCTTAGGCATTATTGTGTTAATTGATGACACTGTTATTGAATATTTAAGTATATAACCTAGTGTTATTATCATTAGCACTATTTCATCTGCATTTTCTACGATACCTTCGTAATAGACTATCTGCGACTCTATAAATAATGGATAATAAATATTTGCAAATCTTTTTGTTCCGAATATAGAAATTCCACCAATTATAGAAAGCATAAACATTATTCCAATGATAACTGTTGGAAAAAATAATCTTCTTGCTATATTTTTTTCCTTTTTAACTTTGCAGAAAAAAGGAAGAATTACTCCAAAGGAGCTTAATGCTCCAAGCTGAAGACAGAATGATTTGAAAAAACCATTTTTGAAGATCGTAGAAAGTGTAACTGAGTCAATATATGTAATCTTTCTATACTTCTGCAGAAGAATCATTAATACAATATATGCAAAAAGAATCATTGCGGAAAGAACAATCGTAAATACGTTTAAGTTTCCACTTTTAACTGTTGTGACATAAAATCCAAATGCAATAAACAGAAGTAGTATAAACCATGTAGGAGTTTTGACAAATACACTTGTACTTATAGCATTAGCACATACTGCACATCCTCCGCATAATGTTAAAACAAGCATTGTAAAAAAGAATGATAAATATATGGTGCCTAAAAGTTTTCCGAGACTTTTATATATAAAGTCTTTAAATGACATATTACCTGCATTAATAAAGCTCATTCCTATATATAGAAAAGAGCATATAAAAATCACAACACATATTATACTTACAGCCCAGCTGCTTCCAGGATTATATTTCACTAATAATGATGGATATATTAGAAATGAAATAGAGCAGAATCCTATTATAAAAAAAGCTAGATGCTGTATTGTCATAGATGTAGCTTTGTACATTAATTTCACCACCCGTAAAAATTTATATTTATGTCATGAGTATATTATTATCAAAAATAAGAATATTAAACCATATAGGAGAAAATATTATGTTAAGGTGATGAAATATGGAGAATAATTTAAAAACTATAAAAGAAGAACTTAAAGATTGCTTTGATGTTAAATATCGTGATGTTGCAACTAAAATAGGAAAAGCAACAGTTGTCTTTACTGATGAACTATGTTCTACATCTATTATGAGTGAATATATTATAGAACCTCTATCAAGTACAAGAGAAGATATACGTACACCTGAGGATATTATAGAAAAGGCTTTGACAATTAATAATGTAGGATATAGCAAAGATATTAATGATTCAATATATCATGTGCTTTCTGGGGATGTTGTAATATTTATAGAAAATGTAGAAGAAGTAATATTCTGTGAAGCAAAGGGATTTGTTAAGAGAGGGGTTGGGACTCCAGATACAGAATCTGTACTTAAGGGGCCTAGGGAAGGATTTACTGAGACATTTGTAGATAATCTTGCACTTTTAAGGAGAAAAGCGAAGAATGCTAATTTTAAAATAGAAGTGGCTAAGGTAGGAAGCAAGTCCCAGACAAGTGTATGTATGTGTTATATAAAAGATACTGCACCAGAAAGTCTTGTATCAGAAATACGAACAAAGCTTAATAATATGGATTACAGGTTTATTCTTGATTCTAATTATATTGAAACAAAGATCAGAAATAATAATAGCCTTTTTGATACTGTTGGATATACAGAGAAACCTGATGAAGTTATAGCAAAGCTTATGGAAGGCAGAATTGCAATAGTTGTTGATGGAACTCCATCAGTAATAACTGTGCCTTATTTCTTCCTTGAGAATTTTCAGGCTCCTGATGATTATTATCTTAATAGAAGATTTGCGAATTTTAGCAGAATATTAAGATGGGCTGCTTTTTTTCTTGCCATATTTTTGCCTGGACTATATGTGGCTACAGTTACATATCATTTTTCAATAGTACCGTCCTTATTTGTTTTCAGGCTGGCTGTATCAAGAGCAGGAGTGCCATTTCCTACATTTATTGAGGTTATAGTTGTCATGCTGTTTTTTCAACTCATAAAGGAAGCTGGACTTAGGCTTCCGAAGCCAATAGGGACAGCTATGAGTATAGTGTCAGCGCTTATTCTTGGTGATACTGCAGTTAAAGCAGGTATTGCATCAACAATTACGATATTTATTATAGCTATAAGTACATTATGTTATTTTATAATACCTAAGATATATGGAGCTATTTCAATATGGTCAATGTTTATAGTAATTTGTGCAACTGTACTTGGATTCCCGGGATTCTTTCTTGCACAGGCAGCATTTATTGCGCATATAGCATCACTAGAAACAGTTGGATACAGTTATCTTTATCCTATTGGAACTATGGAAAAATATAAATTTAAGGATGTTGTATTAAGAGGAAGGCTTGATAGGATATCTCAAATAATAATTGATGCAAAGGGGAAGGTTAAAGATGAGAAGAAGTAAAAAGTTTATTTTATTAATAGCCGTGATTATTATGTTGAGTTGCAGCTTAACAGGATGTTTTAATTATAGGGATATTAATAAAGTCATTTTTGCAACAACTGTTATATGTGATACTAATGAAAACAATGATATTATTCTTTATTATGAGTGTATGGTACCTTTCAGAAGCTCAGGGGATAGCTCTGAAAAAGGAAAGAGGGAAATATATAAGGGCGTTGGATCTTCTGTGCTTCAGGCTGCTAAGGACATAAATTCAGCCACAAGCTATGAGGTAAACTTTTCACAATGCAGATCATATATATTCTCAGAAAAATTAGCTAGGAAAGGAATTCAACAGTATATAGATGCCTTAAATAGAGAACAGCAGTTTACAATAAGACCATATGTTTTAGTCTTTTTAGGAGACGTAAATGACCTTATAAAAAAAGTAAATGGTGATGAGGAGAACATAGGAACATATGTTAATGAACTTGTTAATAAAACTAAGTATAGTCCATCAGCAGTAGCTACTACAATAAATCAGTATTTGAGTGAAAGATATATGGATTACGATTCAACTGTTATGGGAGCACTCTCTATTAAGCAGGATGGAGATACTCCAAGACTTTTATTAAATAAAGCAGGAGTTTTTAGAAGAGATGCACTTATTGATATACTTGATGAAATGGATACAATAAGCTATAAGGCGTTAAATGATGACATTAATACAGGAGTGATTCAAGTAAATCATCCTCTAAATAAGGAGCATAAGATAACACTTCAGATAATAGAATCAAAGACTGATAGTAATATTAATTATAATGACGGAATTACTCTTGAAAAGAATATGTGGATTAAATGCAATATAGGAGAAGTGGAGGGTAAGTTAGCTATAGATGATGAAGTGCTTAAGCAGATTGAAAAAAATTGCGAAGAGGAACTGAGTACAGGAATTGAGAGAACTTATAATAAATATAAAAAGAAAAAGATAGATATATTTAACATAAATAAAAATATAAGAAGTAATTTTAAAGAAAAAAATACTAGTGTTAATCCAATAGTCAATACAAAGCTTAAAGTTAATTTGAAAATGAAAATAATAGGAAGTGGAACAATTGAAAAATCTTATTGAAACCTATTAGACATGTAAGTTATTATTGTTAATAAAAATATAATAGTGTTATAATTTAGTATGTACGAGTATTTATAAATAAACAATTAGGGATATAGGGAGTTATGTTATGGAAGATTATAAGCTGTTGTATGAAAACTTATTAGCTGATTATAATAGATATCAGTCTAATGCAGAAATGAAAATACAAGAACTTAGCAAAAAAAACATTAACATGGAAAACAAGCTAAATAGTATCAGTAATATAGTGGAAATAGGGAAATATATTAATTCGAGTATATCAAATGAGGATTTTATTCTAAAAATAAATGATTTAATTGTTGGTATATTGGGGTCAGCCTATTCTGCAATCTACCTTGTTGAAAATTATAATAATAGTGTTGCCAATATAAGAAGTCTTAAGCAAAGCAAGTATGTTAAGTATTTTCAAAATAATCAGGAGTTTAGATTAAATAGTGCGACTAACTTGAATGATGTTGAAAGCAAGGAAGAAATACATTCAGCTATAGGTGCGCCTATTATAATTAGGGGTAAGATGATAGGTTATATAGTAGCTGAGCATACGCATATTAATTTCTTTACAGATGAACATATGAAACTATTGAGATCTATTACTACTCAGGTTGCAATAGCTTTTGAAAATTATAATTTATATAAGAAAGTTGAAGAACTTGCGATAGAAGATCCACTTCTTACTATATATAATAGAAGATTCTTTTATAATGAAGTTGAAAGAAAAATTAGGATGGATAAGAGTAAAAGGTTTGCGATAGTAATGCTTGACATAGATAATTTTAAGAAAGTAAATGATACATATGGACATCAATTTGGTGATAATGTGCTAATTTTCTTTGCTGATAAAATAAAGGAGCATCTTAATAGGGGAGATGTGCTTGCAAGATATGGTGGCGAAGAAATTATTATGTACATTAATGATGCACATGATGCAGAATTGGTATATAATCGTATGGAGAAGATGAGACAGGATATTGTCAATGATTATATGAATATACATGGGATTACAGCTAGTATTGGAATTAGTTTTTATCCTGATAATGGAGATAAGCTTGATGATGTTATTGCTGTTTCTGATAAAATGCTTTATAGAGCAAAAGAAATAAGAAAAAATATTGTAGTAAGCTCCATGAAACAGTAAAATTATATTTAATGAGATAGAGGAGTTTGGAGGAAGAATACATGGAAAATGTTTTAGATGAGTTATTAGAACGTGGATATATTAAACAATTCACACATGAACAAGAGACTAGGGAACTATTAGGAAAGGAAAAGGTTACTTTTTATATAGGTTTTGATCCTACAGCTGATTCTCTTCATGTAGGACATTTTATAGCTATGATGTTTATGGCACATATGCAGAAAGCAGGACATAGACCAATAGCTTTAGTAGGTGGCGGAACTGCTATGGTTGGAGACCCAAGTGGTAAAACTGATATGAGAAAAATGCTTACAAGAGAACAGATTGATCATAATGTATCATGTATCAAGAAGCAGATGGAAAGATTCATAGACTTTTCAGATGGCAAGGCTCTTCTTGTAAATAATGCTGACTGGCTTCTAAACCTTAATTACATAGATTTCTTAAGAGATGTTGGAACACATTTCTCAGTAAATAAAATGCTTACAGCTGAATGCTTTAAAAAGAGACTTGAAAAAGGATTAAGCTTCCTTGAATTCAACTATATGCTTATGCAGGGATATGATTTCTATCATTTAAATCAGGAGTATGGCTGTAAAATGGAACTTGGCGGTGATGATCAGTGGTCAAACATGATTGCTGGAGTTGAACTTGTTAGAAGAAAAGCTCAAGGACAAGCAATGGCTATGACTTGTACATTATTAACAAACAGCCAAGGCCAGAAAATGGGTAAAACTGTTGGAGGAGCATTATGGCTTGATCCTAATAAGACATCACCATTTGAATTTTACCAATATTGGAGAAACGTTGACGATGCAGACGTTGAGAAATGTCTTGCGCTTCTTACATTCCTTCCAATGGATGAAGTCAGAAGACTTGGCAGCTTAGAAGGAGCTAAGATAAACGAGGCAAAAGCAGTTCTTGCTTATGAGGTAACAAAACTTGTACATGGTGAAGAAGAAGCAGAAAAGGCTAAAAAGGCTGCAGAAGCACTATTTGCAGGTGGTGCTGATATGAGTAATGTACCTACAACAGAAATAACTGCTGATATGCTTAATAAGAGCATAGCTGATGTTTTAGCTGAAACAAAGATAATGGCATCAAAGGCTGAAGCTAAGAGATTAATTATGCAAGGTGGATTATCATTGAATGGAAACAAGGTTACTGATTTCAAACGTGAACTTGTAGAAGCAGATTTTGAAGATGGGTCAGCGTTAGTTAAAAGAGGAAAGAAAAACTACAATAAGTTAGTATTGAATAAATAATTTATAAAAAATATTTATAAATAAGGGGTATTACTTTTGTACAGATAGATATAGAAAGTAATAACCCTTAATTTGTTAAAGGAAAAATTAGAAAATACGATAATTAATGAAAAAGATATTATTCGTATATGAATTTAATGAAGAGGTAGTGAGTTATGCCGTCAATTGTAAATATCAATAAAAATTATGAAGTAAAGAATAATAATACATCTACTCAGCTTAGCTTTGATGTTGGTGAAAGGTTTTCTGGTAGGATAGTTTCTGCTGATACTAAGACTAATATAGTTCAAGTAAGACTTCCTGATGGATGGCAATTTGAAGCTTCAATAGATAAAAATTTTTCAGAACTTCCTGAAGGTGTTGCAAAGTTTGAGGTCAAAGGATTTGAAGGCGGAAAATTAAAAATCAAGCTTGTAGGCAGAAGAACTGATAACGAAGCTTCTGATGATGCACTGAGAAATTTTGCGGCTAGCGAAGGATTTTCTGATGATGATCTTGAGATTATCAAGAAGATGATTGGAAATAAGATGGATATTTTTAAAGATAATATTTTAAAGGCTAAAAGTCTATTAAATTTTAAAGCTGATTTAAATACAGATGGCAGACAGGAAGCAGATTTTATTAATAAGTTCATTGAGTCAAGAGGAATTGATGTCAATTCTGAAGAAGCTGGAGATATAAAAAAGGTATTATCTAAATTTTTTTCACAGTTTAAGACAATGTCAGATGATGACGTGCTTTTATTCATGAAGTGTAATATAGACTTAAATACAGAAAACATAAAAGCATTTAAAGAAATGTTAGGTGCTGATAATAGGTTATATAATTTAATAAAGGATATGAAAGTGCAAATTGATAGTGTGCTTTCAGAGGAGAATATAAGCAGTACTAATATGTTCAATAATCCAGAAGTTAACCCAAAGAATTCTTTTGTAGATGATATTAATAAGGATGTAGAAAGTAGAAAAACAAGTATAGATGATACTAACAAAAGTACAACTCAGGGTGTTACTAAAAAGGAAAATTTCAACATAGCAAAATCTCTTATTTCTCAGATGTATAATTCTAATAAAAGTACCCAAGTAAGTGTATTGAATCTGCTGAAGGCTATGACAGGTAAAAGTAATGATGTATTGAAATATGTTTTAAGTAATACTCTTGAAAATTATAATCTTGAGAATGGTCAAAAAATGAGTAGTGAGTTTGTAGAAAAAATTCTTAATAATATATCTGAAGATGACATATTACTAGAGTTTACAAAGAATGCTGCAGTAGAGAAGAATAGTATTGAAGATATAAGTAAGAATGCTGTTAGTAAATCAATTAGTGACATATTTGGAGTGAAGATTGAAGTCTCTGATGAGCAGTATAAGAATATTAAGAATTCAATAAAGTTTTTAATGAATGAAAAGTATATTGATACGAATACAGATGTATTTACAAAAGAAAATGTAATGGATGATGTATCTAAAGGTATAATTAGACCTGATAATGACGGTATGGAAGCAGATACTAAACCACATATTAATAATAATTTTAATGATACTAAGAAGCTTGTTAAGGATGCAATAAAAGTAAGAACAAATGAGATAAAGGATATTATAAAGGATATTATAAAGAAGGCTGGTATTGAGAATGATGTTGTCAGCAAAAGGGTTCTAGATATAGTGAAAAATTCAATATCAGAATTTAAAGTGTTTAATTCGATAAGTAATGAATATTACTATATGGATATTCCACTCAAGATGAGGGAACAGGAGTACCCATGTAAGCTTATTATTAAAGATGACAGAAAGCATGGTAAACAGCTTGATTCTACAAATTTAAAATTTGTTGTTACTGTGAAGACAGTATCGCTGGGTACTATAGACAGTTATGTTAAGGTAAAAAACAAGAATATAGATATAGAGTTTAAAAGTGACAAAAATGCAGTAAAAGTTTTATATGCAGGAAGGCACAAATTAATGGATAAGCTTTTTGATTTGGGATATACTTCAAATATAGTAGTAACTAAGAAGGAAGAAGAAGTTACACTTATTAACTGTGATAAATTTTTTAATGAGAATGGTAAAATTCAAGCTCTTGACAGAATGGTTTAATAGTACTGAAAAGGGGGAAAAAAATGAATCAAAGAAAAAAAGCTGCGGCATTAAAATATGAGCAGAATTTTGAGGCTCCTGTAGTTACTGCAGCTGGGATGGGAAAAGTTGCTGAAAGAATAATTGAAAAAGCACAGGAAAATGATGTTCCAATAGTGTATAATAAAGAATTGACAGATTTATTATGTAATGTGGATGTAGGAGATAATATACCTACAGATGTATATGAAGCAGTAGCATATATTATAGCCTATGTTACTGATATTGATAATCTGAACAAATAATAATTATAGGAAAGGCGAAGTGAAATATGGCATTATATGCAATATCAGATCTTCATCTTGCTTTTAATAGCGACAAACCAATGGGGATTTTTGGAGAGCATTGGTTTAAGCATGATGATAAGATAAAGAACAATTGGTTAGCTAAGATTACAGATGATGATACTGTACTTATTGCAGGAGATATATCATGGTCTATGAAACAGGATGAAAGCAGGGTTGATTTAGATTGGATAGATTCTCTTCCGGGACGTAAGATTATAAGTAAAGGAAATCATGATTATTGGTGGACCAGTATATCAAAGTTAAATAAAATGTATGAGAATACTAATTTTATACAGAATAACTATTTCACATATGGAGATTATGCAATCTGTGGAACGCGTGGATGGATATGTGAAGGAACTAAGGGGTTTTCTGAACAGGATGAAAAGATATATAAAAGAGAACAGATAAGACTTGAGTTATCACTTAAAACTGCTAAAGATGCAGGATATAATAAATTTATATGTATGATTCATTATCCACCGATGAATGATAAGTTTGACGAATCAGGTTTTATTAAGATTTTAAAAAAATACAATGTGGAAAAAGTTGTATATGGCCATATACATGGACCTGGACTTAGTAAAGTATTTAATGGTACAAAAGATGGCATAGAGTATATAATGACGTCATGTGATTATATTGATTTTGATCCTGTTCAAATAATGTAACCTAGAAAAAACACAATCTTTAGTGATTGTGTTTTTTCATTTTAGTTATTTATTTAATTTTGAATCAAGATTATTGATTGTATTGTTTAAATCATCAATATTATCATTGTTTGTAGCAGCAGCTTTTTTTACCGAAGATATAACATCTGAATTACTATTTAAAGTTTTTGAGAAGTTATCTATTTCAGATATTAAGCTCTTTCTTACAGAGTCTGAGTTAACTAAATCATTAATGCAAAGGTTGATTTCATCAACAGCACTGTGGATTGAACCTTTGATTCCATCGAAAGTAGTTTTTGTTTCATTTATAGCATCATGCTGTGAAGTAATAGCTGAAGTACCAGAGTTCATTGCATTAGATGCATTTAATATGTCAACTTTTATCTCTTCAAGTATTTTTGTTATGCTCTGTACAGCCTGCTTAGAGTTTTCAGCAAGTTTTCTAACTTCACCTGCAACTACGCTGAAGCCTTTTCCTGCTTCTCCAGCTCTGGCAGCTTCTATATCTGCATTAAGTGCAAGTAAATGTGTCTGTGAAGCTATTTGGCTTATAGAATCTGTTATTGAGTTTACAGATTCTAGTTTTGATACTAGTTCATTGACTGTTGAAGATGAAACTGTAAAAGCTTCCTGGAGATTGCTTAATGAAGTATCAAGAGATTTGATTGTGTTAATTCCATTATCAGCAATTTTATCAGTATCAAGTACTTTTTGATGAACATTAGTAATATTGATAGCTAATGATTCCATGTCTGAGTCAAAGGTTTTTAATGTTTTATCAGAATCGTTAATTTTCCTTGTAAAGTTATCATATAAATCAGCCATAGATGATATGGCATTATTATTTGAATTTATAGAATCAGCTAATGAATCATAAACTGTATGTAATTCTGCAACAGATGATTTAATATCATCAACATTAACAGTATTGAAAGCTACTTCTTTATCAATTGTAACTGCTGCATCATTTACAGCTTCTTTATTTTTATTTTTTCTTGAAAATAGTGACATAATAATACCCCCTAAAGTAATCATAAATTGTTACATCATTTTTTTACATAACTCCCTCATGTCACGAGCTTTATCTTTAATCTTTTGACTGGCAACTGAACTTGTCACTACACTGCCTAGCCATCTTGAGCCATTTTCATAGCTTCCTGTTCTCCTATATAACTCTCCAATAAGATACATTAAAGAATATCTATCAAGCCCATAAATAGGGCATGGTTCTTCTTCATATGCACGAAGGAATCCTTCAAGAGCTTTTTTTAAAAATTCTTTTTCATTTGTATTATCATCTAGAATCCTGTACATCCAGGCAAGTTTCAGGCAAATCATTGCCTTCTGGCTATCTCTTGCTTCCTGTACAATAGCGTTTAGTAACGCAAGCTTATATCTTTCTATAGCAATTTCTTCGTCATAGAGACTTGGATAATTACGGCCTTTCCACTGAGTGCTTATTTTGTTTCTAATAAACTCTAGCTGAAATGAACGTATCTTTGGAAAATCTACCTTCATTGCTGAGTATCCGCATACAGGGCATACCCAAACATCATAAAAATACGGATTTATAACATAATATCTTATGAAAAAATCTGAATCTTTTGATTCGATTCTTGGTGCAGAAACTTTAACTGTACGTGCAGTAAAATCATGAGAACACACTGGACAGTGCACCTTCTTATCATAAAGAAGAGTATTTATATCAATCTCTTTTTTGGGTGGATTTGTATTTTTTAAATGTCTTTTTGGTTTATCTTTCTCTGTATATATTTTTAAATCGTCTACTTTATCAAATCCTAAAGACTTAAGATTTGAAAAAATACTGTTCATCTAATGAAACTCCTCCTATTACTGCAATTATACAGTATTTCTTTTTTTATTATAAAATTATTAAAGACATTATTTTCTATTCGAGCACATTTTTATAATAGTATATTTTCTATAATAGTATATTTTCTATAATATGTGCAAGTATTCAAACAATACTTTTTCTGTTATAATCAGATATAGTGTTTTTAATTTTAAAAAGTATGGTGATATTATGGTTATAGAATGGAAATCTTTTTTGACTCCATATGAACAGGCTGTTGAAGAACTTAAAGTTAAACTTAAGAGTATTAGAAAAGAATATAGAAGAAGAAACGAGTATTCACCTATAGAATTTGTTACAGGACGTGTGAAAGAAGTTTCAAGTATGCTTGAAAAAGCAAATAAATTTGGAATTCCGCTTAACAGACTTGGCGAAGAACTTGAAGACATAGCTGGAATAAGAATAATGTGTCAGTTTGTGGATGATATAGATACAGTTGTAGAGATTCTTAGAAAAAGAACAGATATGAAGATTCTTTACGAAAAAGATTATGTTACAAATGGAAAGCCAAGCGGTTATAGAAGCTATCATATGATAATAAAATATCCTGTTAATATGGCAGAAGGTCAGAAAGAGATACTGGCTGAGTTCCAGATCAGAACATTAGCTATGAATTTTTGGGCAACTATAGAACATTCACTTAATTATAAATACAAGCAGGAGATTCCTGTTGAAATAAAGAATAAATTAAAAAGTGCAGCAGATGCTGCTTTTAAACTTGATGAAGGTATGCTTGAAATTAAAGATGAAATTAAGGATGCACAGAAACTTTTTGAAGTTAAATCTGATGTGATTTCAACAATAATGAATAATATCCTGACACTAAGTTCACTTGGAAAAGTAGCTGAAGCATCAAGATACCAGATAATGCTTAATAACCTTATTACAGAAGGAGAAGTATGGGAGTTCAACAACCTGCTACATTCTATTAAGAAAGACATAGCAAAGTATAATTAGTGTATCAAAAAGTCAATAATCATGAATCGGTGATCAATTGAGGATTGAATTCCCTTTGAGGGGAATTCCTAAAAGAGAGCATATCTCTCTTTAAAACTTTTTGAGAATGATTATGATAATATCAAGAGATAATATGCCTGACTTTATGTCAGGCTTTTTTTCTGCAATAAAAGAAAAGCTCTGCTTATTGCAGAGCTTCTCATGATTTCTCTGAGCGAAGTCGAAGAGAAATTTCCTAAATTATAAATTATACATTTTAAATTCTACATTAATTAGTGGCATCCATGACAAGAACCACATCCACCTTCCTGTTCTATAACAGGTCTTAAAGAAAGTCCTCTTCCTTCATTTTCTTCGCTAGATAGTATGATAAATCCACCGAATTCATCTGCTAAAGATTTTTCAGCTATAAAAGTTATTCCGTTCACAATATCTGTATAATCTGCATCTGTTGCTTTATCAACTGTTATGTTGAATGCAGGACCGCTACATCCAAATCCAGCAAGGTTTATTCTGATGTTAAAATCTTCTATATTATTTTCCTTAAGAAAATCTTTTAATTCGGTACAAGCTTCTAAGCTTATGTTCATAAGTTTCATTTTCAATACCTACCTTTTTTATATTTTATGATAGTTAATAAATAATTTAGCAACTATTCTATATCTTTATGTATGTTTTTGATTATAGACCAGTTTATGAGCAAGTGCAATAATAATTACTAATTGTATATTGGAAAATAATGTAAAAAGTGATAAAATATCTTTATATTATGTTTTGGAGGTTTGAATATGAGGGTCAACTTTACAAAAAAACAATTTAAAAATCTAATATATTTATGTGCTTTAGGGGCGCAAATTATACAAAATTCAGAAGAAGAAATAAATAATAAAGAAAAAATTGAGGTTCTTGAATATATATTATCATACTATAAGGATGATGTAGAACTAGATCTTAGCAACACAAAGAATCTTGAGGATGTAGTAGAAAAAATAATTGGAAGTTCAAGTGCACTTGAAGAATGCATAGATAATTATAATGAAAATACATTCTGGAGTATTTTATCTGCAAAGATGGCTTCTAGAGATATAATGGATGAACTTGATAACTGCATTGAAGAAGGGAAGAATTATGCAGAGTATATAGATAAACGAAAGAAGCTACAAAGAAGGTATTTAAGAGAATTTAAGAGGGGAAATTATGAAAATGATAATCTTCCTTATTAAGATTATCTGGATTTGTTCTTTAGTAATCCTGGTTTTGCAAGATATATGTAGAGAGGAATTAGAGATAGTTGTAAGTAGGGGGAATATGACTTACAACACTTTTTCTTTATAAATCTTAATAATACCTTAATATATTATTAAATTATATAGTGTTGCCAATAATAATTTGATATATGTATGGTATAATTGTCTGTGGTTTTTAAATAAAGAATAAGTGAGGCGGTTAATATATGAATCAGGGATTCAGCAAGTTTGTTAATTATGCATTAAGGGTGATTTTTTCAATCATTGCAGTAGGTGTTGTGGGAATGCTGGGCATGTATATGTTCTTTCAGAATTCTATAGTTAATATACCTCTTATTGCAGTGTATGTATGCTTTACATTGTTATTTATTTATGCATTAAGAAAGAAAATAGACTGTAAAATCATTTTAGGAGTTATAATTGCTGGAGGATTTTTATTAAGAATTATGTGGTGCTTCAGTATCAAAAATTATCCTGCATCTGATTATAAGACTATATATGATAGTGCACAGCTTTTTCTGCAGGGAAACAAATCAATGTTCTTTGGAACAAGCTATTTTGCCAGATTTCCACATCTTATTATTTTTGTAATGTATGTAGCATCAGTTATTAAAATGTTTGGGTCACAGTCACTAATAGTTTTAAAACTTATTAATGTTATATTTTCAACTATTTCAATATATATGATTTATCTCATAGCAGAAGAAATCTTTAAAGATAAAAAGAAAAGCATGGTAACAGTATTTATTGCAGCTTTATTTCCAGCTTCAATTATCTATACAGCAGTGTATTGCACTGAAAATATTGCAATACTGTTCTATTTAATCAGTGTATATATTTTTGTATTAGTTATGAATAATAAGAAGAATGATAAATATCTTATTCTTTCTGGATTAATGCTGCTTATTGGACATTTATTCAGAATGGCAGCGCAGGTTGTAATATGCGCATATATTCTTTATATCTTGATTTACTTCAGGAAAAAAGTTAAAGAAAAAGCGAAATGTATCGTTTATGTAACAGCTTCATTTATTATTCCACTGATAATTGTAGGAAATGTGCTTGTTTATACAGGCATTACAGATACAAAGATATGGAGCGGTAAGGAGCCGGCTATAACTTCTGTTCTTAAAGGAAGTAATTTGAAGTCAGCAGGTAAATGGAATGAAGAGGATGCAAAGTTTATTGAGAATAATCTCGGCGATACTGAAAAATTAAAAAGCAGAAGTAAAGAGATTATTATTGAGAGATATACATCAGCATCACCTTTTGAAATTACTAAGTTTATAGTTACTAAAGTTGTCAGCCAGTGGTTTCAAGGCGATTTTGGCGGATCATATTGGGCACAGCTTGATACAAAGAACGACGATATGATTATAGATATGGTTAATAAAGGCGCTGTATGGAATCAAGTATTCTATCTTGTTATATTTGGAATGACACTTATTGGCTTGTTTAGAAGCAGGGAATATTTAAGCAATAAGATTATTAATCTTCTGTATATTATTTTCTGTGGGTATGGACTTTTATTTTTAATTATTGAATCACAGGCCAGATATGGATTTATTGTTTCATGGCTGTTTGTTCTGCTGCCAGCCACATTTATGAAAAACAATAAGCAGCCATTATTGTAAGATTTACTTTAAGTTTAGGACTTAGAGCTGTTAAGCCTGGGATTGAATCACATTGCTTGTGAGTTGTATTTAAATTGTAATGATATATTAAGAAAAAGATAATATTATATAATTGAGGAGAAGAAAATATGGATGAAAAAGCGGGACAAGGGTTTAGTAAGTTTGTGTTATATGCCTTAAGAGGTATTTTTATAGTTATTGCGGTGACGGCTGTTGGAAGGCTGGGTTTTTATTATAAGTGTCAGAAATTTGGAATATCATTAATACCAATACTTTTGTATGTTGCAGCTGTAGCAGCAATGATATATGCATTAAAGAAAAATATTAATAAAAGAGTAATCTTAATTTCAATAGTAGTAGTCGGATTTATATTGAGACTTATTTGGTGCTGGAGTGTTAAAAGCATACCAGTTTCAGATTTTAATACAGCTTTTAGATCTGCACAGGAATTATTAAACTATAATATTTATATATTTAATTGCTAAAGAGATATTTAAGGATGAGAAAAAGAGTCTTGTTGCAGCTTTTATTATGACCCTTTTTCCAGCATCAATAATATATACTGCAGTTTATTCTACAGAAACAATTGCAATAGCATTTTTTCTTGCTAGTTTATATTATTTTATTCTTGTAATGAATAAGAAGAAGAGGGATACATATCTTCTGTTATCAGGAGTATTACTTCTTGTAGGACATTTATTCAGGATGGTTGCACAGGTAATTATAGTAGCTTATATAATGTATATCTTTATCTATATGAGAAAACAATATAAAAATAAGTTTAAAAGAACAGCTTATATACTAATATCATTTTTTATTCCTTTTATAATAATTGGCTATACTGTGATAGGAGCAGGTATTACTGATACAAAACTTTGGAGTCCAAAAGAAACACCATTAACTTCTGTATTAAAGGGAAGTAATATTAATGCAGGAGGAAGATGGAATGAAGAAGATGCAAAGTTTGTGGAGGAAAATGTAAGTAGGACAGAATATTTAAATAATGAATGTAAAAACAGAATTATCGAAAGATATACATCAGCATCACCTTCAACACTTGGGTGCTTCTTTGTAAAGAAGCTTGTATGCCAGTGGTGGCAGGGAGATTTTGCAGGAGCATTCTGGGCTGAATCAGGACTTACAAGTGAAAACATCAGGATTGATGTATTGAATAAGGGAGCTGTATGGTTTCAGCTGTATTATACTATTATATTTATTATGGCAGTTGTTGGGTTATTCAAGAAAAGAGAATATATTGAGAACAAGATAGCTAATATAATGAGCATTATATTCTGTGGATATGGTATTTTGTTCTTAATATTAGAAACACAGGAGAGATATGGATTTATAATTTCGTGGATATTTGTTTTAATGGCAGCAGCGGCTATTAAGCCTGGAAAAGAAAACGAGATGTATGTATAATTGTAGAGTAGTATTACAACTATAAAATATATTTGTGCATAACCTAAGGAGAAGAAAATGAAAAACAGGATAAAAATGAATATAGCGTGTTTATGGTTAATATTTTTTGTTGCATTCTTGAAGAATATGTTATTCATAGGGCTTATGTATTCGTCTAATGCAGATTCAGTCAGGGGAATAAGTAACTGGTTTGTAATTATGGTACAGCTATTTATCATTGCACTTATTTTTGCACCAGCATTATTTTTTAGAAATAAGGGAAAGATTTTATACTGCATAATAATAGATACTATATTTTCAATACTGCTTATACTGGATATATGGTATTACAGAGCAAGTTGGACATTATATAGTTTTAAATATCTGTTTTTTGACGGCATGTTTAATGTATTTAACAGGAGTTTAATAAATCCATGTCCTGTAGACTTGTTATTTATTATTGATCTGCCAGTGATTTATTTTATTCTTTATAAGAAGTTAAAAAACGGTAGCTTTAAAGATAATGAAAATACAGGAAGACCAGTAGTAATAAGGATTATTGAAGGGGTAACTGCTATAGCTTTAATTATCGTATTTTTTGTAGTTACTCAGTATGAGGTGGAAGTAAAGCAGGTTGGAAATGGGAAATACAACTTAGCTGATACATACTGGTCACCACATGCAGAAATCAAAGAAATGGGGCCATTAGGATTTCATTTTCTTGAAGCAAGAAAGACTATGTCTAAGGTGTCTAGAAAACAGAATAAGACAGAAATAGCAAAGGCAGAGCAGTGGATTAAAGACAATGATGAAAATCTGCCTGACAATAAGTATTTTGGAATGTTCAAAGGAAAAAATGTTATATTTCTTCAACTTGAATCATATGAAGCTTTTGTGCTTAATCAAAAGGTGAATGGACAGGAGATTACGCCAACTCTTAATAAGCTGATGAAGAATAGCATTAACTTTACAAATATTTATGAACAGAACAATGGCGGAAACAGTATAGACTGCGATATTATGGTTAATGCATCTATGTATACACTAGGACAGTCAATTACAGGTCTTACTAATGAAGAAGTTGTATTTAAGGGTGCACTTCCAAGAATTCTAGGCAAGTATGGATATACTACTGCAGCCACAAAAGCAGAAAAGGGTCTTGACTGGAATTGGGGAGAACTTCATAAAAATGCATTTGGAGTACAGAATCTTTGGGATGAAAAAACATATAAAATTGATGAACTTGTGGGATTTGGCTTGTCAGACAAGAGTGTGTTTAATCAGTTTAGACAGAAGATTAAAACACTTAAGCAGCCATTTTCAGCATTTACAGTAACACTTACAACTCATGGTCCTTTTGATCTTAATGAAGAGCTTAAAGAACTTAATCTTTCAAAAAAGCTTGATGAAAACCTCCTTGGGAAGTATTTTCAGGCTATTCATTATAGCGATAAACAGCTTGGTAAGTTTGTAGAAAATCTTGATAAAGATGGATTACTTGATAATACAGTTATTGTAATGTATGGAGACCATGGTGGTGTACATAAATACTATAACGATAAGATTCAGGATTGCGGTCTAGAGGGAGACTGGTGGAAACCATATGATCATAAGATACCTTTTATGATTTATTCAAAAGGATTTGAAGGAGTTAATATTGATTCATATGGCGGACAGACTGATTTCTATCCAACTATAGCTTATCTTCTTGGAATAGATAAAAGTGAATACCAGAATTATATTATGGGTCGAAATCTTCTTAATACAAAGCGAACAGCAACTATTATTAAGAATAATGAGATAATAGGAACTCCAAGCAGTGAAGCAGAAAAGAACCATCTGCTTAATGCATATGACGTTGGAAGAATTATTATTGAAAATAATATGTTTAAATAATTAATTATTTATTATTAAAAATAGGTTGCATCCATATTGGTGCAACCTATTTTAAAGAATTTAAATTCATTTTTTAGTTACGAAGAGATTGGAAGACATATGAAGAAACGACTTGGAACAAAGTGACGGAGGCTTCGAAATATGTCTTTCAATCTTTTTTTACTTTACAACTATATTTACTAGACGTCCTTTGATTACTATAACTTTAACAACAGTTTTATCACCTATTGCTGTCTTTACATGTTCATCATTTAACGCTGTTTCTTTTATCTGATCTTCAGTTAAGCTTGAAGCTATATTGATTTTTGCTTTTACTTTTCCATTAAGTTGAACTGCAATTTCAACTTCATCCTTTATTAAAGCTGAAGGATCAAACTTTGGTAGTGATTCATTAAATACTGAATAAGTATTGCCAAGAAGATTCCATTGTTCTTCTGAGAAGTGAGGAGCAAATGGTGCAAGTAATCTTACAAAATCATCTACAGTTTCTTTTAAGAATGTTGTATTGATAGTTTTTTCTGTTACATACTTAGCTATAGCATTAGTATATTCCATCATTCTTGCGATACAAGTATTAAACTGCATCTTTTCTCCATCAGCAATAACGTTCTTTATTGAATTGTGTCTCCAGTAGTTAAGTTCTTTTTCAGGTTTATCTATTGTAGTTTTAACATCTTTAGCAGTATTTATAAGTTTACGTGCAGTATCTAAAGTTCTTTCAATTCTTTCTACGAATCTTGAAACTGATTTGATACCGTCGTCACTCCATGCACCACCTTCAGTGTAAGCAAATCCGAACATTAAATACATTCTGAATACATCAGCACCGTACTGTTCAATATAGTGGTCTGGATTTATTGTATTTCCCTTTGATTTACTCATTTTAAGTCCATCTGGTCCAAGAATTAATCCTTGGTGAGTAAGAGACTTAAATGGTTCATCAAAGTTAAGGTAGCCCATATCTCTTAAAGCCTTTGTGATAAATCTTGCATATAGTAAATGCATGCAGGCATGTTCAGGACCTCCTACATATTTGTCAACAGGAAGCATCTTATTGATTACTTCAGGATCGAAAGCTTTTTCTGCATTCTTATTATCTGGGTATCTTAAATAGTACCAAGAAGAACATACAAATGTATCAAGAGTATCTACATCTCTCTTAGCTGGCTTTCCACACTTAGGACAAACTGTATTTACGAATTCATCGCATTTTGCAAGTGGAGATTTTCCATCTGGTGCAAATTCAACGTTGTATGGAAGTTCAACTGGAAGATCTTTTTCAGGAACTGGAACAATTCCACAGTCATCACAGTATACTACTGGAATTGGAGCTCCCCAGTATCTTTGTCTTGATACAAGCCAGTCTCTTAATCTGTAGTTTACTTTCTTGCTTCCAAGTTCTTTTTCATGAAGCTTTTCAACAATCTTATTCTTAGCTTGTGCAGTAGTAAGTCCATCGAATTCTCCGCTGTTGATAAGTATTCCATGTTCTGTGTATGGAAGTTCTGGAGTTTCTCCGTTCTTTGGAGCTATAACTCTTTCCATTGGAAGATTGAACTTAGATGCAAAAGCAAAATCTCTTTCATCATGAGCAGGAACAGCCATTACAGCACCAGTACCATAAGTAGCAAGAACATAATCAGCTACCCATATTGGAACTTCCTTACCGTTTATAGGGTTGATTGCATAAGAACCAGTGAATACACCAGTCTTTTCTCTTGAAGTCTGCTGTCTTTCTATGTCAGACTGTTTTGCTGCTTCAACTTTGTAGTCTGCAACTGCTTTTTTATTTTCTTCTGTTGTTAATTCATCAACAAGCTTGTTTTCTGGAGCAAGAACAACATAAGTAACTCCGTTTAGAGTATCAACTCTTGTAGTAAATACATTAAAGCTTAAATCTGAATCTTTAACTTTAAATGTTACTTCAGCACCAGTAGATCTGCCAATCCAGTGTTTCTGCATTGCAACAGTTTTAGCTGGCCAGTCAAGTGTATCAAGCTTATCGATAAGCTCATCAGCATATTCAGTAATCTTGAAGAACCACTGAGTTAAGTCTTTTTTAGTAACTTCAGATCCACATCTTTCGCATGTACCATCAACAACTTGTTCGTTTGCTAGAACTGTTTTACAAGATGGACACCAGTTTACTGGAGCTTTCTTTCTGTAAGCTAAACCTTTGTTATATAATTGTAAGAATAACCACTGAGTCCACTTATAGTATTCAGGTCTGCATGTAACAACTTCGTTTTCCCAGTTGAACATAGCGCCCATGTTTCTTAATTGCTGTTCCATAGTAGCAATATTTTTTTCAGTAGAATCTTTAGGATGAACTCCAGTTTTGATTGCATAGTTTTCAGCAGGAAGACCAAATGCATCAAATCCCATTGGCTGGAATACATTGTATCCTTCCATTTTTTTAAGCCTTGCCCATGAATCAGCTAATCCAAAGTTGAACCAGTGTCCAGCATGAAGATTAGCGCCTGATGGATAAGAGAACATTTCAAGACAATATAATTTTTCTTTAGAAGAATTTTTATCGAATTTATATAATTCAGTTTCTTCCCATTTTTTCTGCCATTTAGTATCAATGACTTTACTATACTTTGACATAAATTTTACCTCCAACATATTTTAAGACTTATATAAGAATAAAAAAAACCTTTCATCTCTTCTAATCAAAAAAGAGACGAAAGGCTATTGATTCCGCGGTACCACTCTTGTTAGGATTTTACTCCTCACTCTTGTAAGCGTAACGTGCTTTTTACGTATCTACTTTTAATAGATATGCTCCTAGACAAGTTCACATTAAAACATTTCTGCTTTTCACCACACAGCAGCTCTCTAAATAATGTTTATAATATTACTACTTCTAATCATTGCTATGAATATTCTTAATAAAATTCATTATAAATTTATATAGGGATAAAGTCAAATGTTCGAAGAAAAAAGTATAAAAATAATTTGAAATGTTCTTTACAAACAATAATAATTATTATATAATAATAATTGTTCCAAGAGAATAAAGATTGATTAAAAGAAAGAAGATTAAGAATTAGAAAGTAAATTATTATAAAAGAAATATTTAGGAGGAATTTGATTATGAAAAAGTTTGTATGTACAGTTTGTGGTTATATTTATGAAGGAGAAACAGCTCCAGAAAAATGCCCAACATGTGGAGTAGGTGCTGATAAGTTTAAGGAACAAGTTGGAGAAAGAACTTGGGCTTGCGAACATGAAGTAGGAGTTGCTCAGGGAGTATCAGAAGATATAATAGCTGATTTAAGAGCTAACTTTGAAGGAGAATGCTGTGAAGTTGGTATGTACTTAGCAATGGCTAGAGTAGCTCATAGAGAAGGATATCCAGAAGTAGGAATGTACTATGAAAAGGCAGCTATGGAAGAAGCAGAACATGCATCAAAATTTGCTGAATTATTAGGAGAAGTTGTTACAAACTCAACTAAGAAGAACTTAGAATTAAGAGTAGCAGCTGAAAACGGAGCAACTGAAGGTAAGTTTGACTTAGCTAAGAGAGCTAAAGCAGCTAACTTAGATGCTATCCATGATACAGTTCATGAAATGGCTAAAGATGAAGCTAGACACGGAAAAGCTTTCGAAGGATTATTAAACAGATACTTTGGTTAATTAAAATAATAATGGTGAAAAGTGTATGAGTATTATCTCGTACACTTTTTTGTTATTTAATTTTAGAAATATTAATGGGTAATTAATTTGAATTTGCATCAAAACAAGTAAAAAATGAATATATGATCGAAAGCTTTTTTGTGATTATACTTGGAATTATTTTATTTTACACGCTTTTTATGAATCCTATTGTGGGAAAATGTGATAATGGTGACTTTTCAAGGATTTATCTGCAGTCAGGACTTATGGATCAGGCTAAAAATACTAGTGAACTGTATGACGGTACTGTACACAGAGTTTATGATTTTAAATTATAAGAAGATGACTAAGGCAGCCAAAATTGCTGCAGGAATATTTATAGCTGTATTTTTTACAGATATAAGTTATATTTCTTACTTTAATTCTTTTTTTGGAGAAGCTGCAGTTATAGTATTTATGTTTTTATGTATAGGAACAACACTTAATATTATTTCTAAAGAGAAACCAGGAACAGTAGACATAGCTGCATTCTTTATAAGTTCAGGAGGATTTATATTAGCTAAAACTCAGGAATTACCGTTATTAATATTCATGTATATTATTTATTTCACAGAAATATATATATATTCATTATTTTTTCAGTAGTGTACTTTGCTGTATGTTTATGGTATCTAATAAAAGATAAAAGGAAGGAAGCAAAAATTCTTTCGATTATGTGTATATTTATACTAGCATCAGGCTCATCACAGTGCATGCTTCCGTTTCTAAAATAGTATTTTTCAAAGGTTAGCAGAATAACGTTCATGGAATCTGAAGTCCTTAAGCTTTCTGATACTAATTCTGCATTAATATCATTTTTTATAATATTAGAAATGTGTTGAATTGTTGTTTGTTTATTTCCAATCATTTTTATACATGCTCCGCTCATTATCATTATCCCCTTTATTTTTTATAAATTCATTGTTGACCAATATACATATATTGTATCATTTTAAGAAAAAATACAATATACATAATTCAATTGAAATATTAATAAATAATTAATTACTAATTACTATAAAGTAATAGTTAAAGAATGCTATAATAAAATGGCTAATTGTGAGTGTGATGGAGGACATAAAAAATGTTTGAAAAAAATAAAAAAGCTAAAAATACTAAATATGTAATTGGAGGTTTTGTGGCTTTAGCAGCAATTATTGTAATGTTTGTATTGTTTAAATTTCCCCAGCCAGGTGTAGCTAACCAGGGGGACTTTTATAGAGTGATGGGACCAGCAGGTATAGCTTATACTGATGCATATATAAATAATCCGAATCTGCAAAAGTTTTTCTATTATACAATAACAGATTATAAGATGGTGTTTAGTGGAAATGTTATAGTATCAACAATCTTAGGATCAAGTGTGGGCTATTTGATAGCCTTAATTAAGATAATCTGCAAAGCTTTTAACCAGGATATTTTTAAAACACAATATCTTGCTTTCGTATATGCAGTTATTTATATATTTGCTTTTGCAGTAATTTTGAAAAATCTTCGAATCAAAAATATAATAAAGCTAAGTATATTAAGTTTATTGGTTTTATTTGTTTTTTTTGATGGGAATTATCTTGTATGGTTTAACAGTTTTTATGGAGAGCCAATGATGATTGTTACATTAATGCTTATATCAGCAGCTGTACTGTACTATATTAATGTAAGATATGATGATGAGAACAATAAAAAGCTATTTAAAGCAATTGCATTTGTAATTATTGCATGTTTTTTGTTTATGGGATCTAAGCTGCAGGTAACAACTGCACTTCCTTTTATTTTGATGTTTGTATTAAAAATACTCATAGACAATAGAAAAAAGGTTTCGAAGAAAAAGTTTATTATACTTATAATAATGTTTATAGTTATGGCAGTTTATCCAATTAATATAAGCCGTGATAGCAAAGGGCTTAATAGGGATACACAGTTCAATTCTGTATTTTATGGCATATTAAATACTTCTGATACTCCTAAGCAGGATCTTATAGATTTAGGGCTTAATCCAGATATGGCAGGGGAAGCTGGTAAGCATGCATATCTTCCTGATGATAAGTATGAGAAATATATTCCACGTACAGAACTTATGGAAAAGGAATTCTATAGTAAAATAAGCAACTTTAAACTTGCAAAATTTTATTTAACACATCCAAAGAGATTATTTCAGGCTATGGAATATACAGCATCAAAAGCTTATATGACAAGTACATCTTTAGGCAAATATACAGAGCAGTATAGTAAGACACCTGTAGAAAAATTAAATAGGTTTGTTTATTGGTCAGAGTTTAGGGAAAATAAATTGCCAAGGAACTTGTTATTCATATCATTTGTATTTATAGCTGTGTTTTTAGTATCATTGTACAGTTATAAAGCAGGTGATAAAGTGATAAAAAATAGAGTCATGTTATTATGGCTGATTATGATGATAGCAGTAATGCAGTTTCCTATGCCTTTTGTTGGTAATGGCAAAGCAGATGTTGCAAAACAGTTATATTTGTTTAATTTTATTTTCGATATTTTAATGTTTGTTTCTGTTTTATGGGTGATATTTAAACTTATAGATGTTATTAAGAATATCAAAAGATGAAGTTGAAAGGAGATTACTAAAGTTGAAGCTTAATGAGACTTTAAAAAGATTGCGTAGGAGGTTCAGAGTAGAAGAAATTACTTTATTAAGAATAGCTGTAGTTTTAGGAATGCTGATAAAGACTTTTCTTTTTATGGCTATAATAGAAACCAATAATGTAGATAAAGTTGATTTTAATAAGATTAATTACATTTTTACTTTATCTTATCTATCATTTATACTTTTAGTGTATTCATTTGGATATCTATTTAAAAGAAAATATCAGGTTATTTACTATATAACTATCTCATTTATTTATAGCCTGCTTCTTGTAATAGATGTGTCTTATTTTAAAATTAACAGGGATCTGATTGGTATAAAAAATATATTATTTCCAGGGACATTTAATCCGACAGGGAAAAGCATAGAGATTTTCAGACCGTTATATTTAATCTTTTTTATAGATGTCATCATGATAACTGTATTTATGATAACTAAAAAAATTAAAAATACTGCTGAAAGAAGTTTTGCGAGCTTTTTTTGTAGCATTAAATGGGCAGTTGTATTTATACTTATTTCTTATGTAATGTTTGATGGACTAAGTCTTGCGGGATGGGATAAAGCTCTTTTTTATAAAGAGTGGACTACACTTATGTCTGTGAGAGCTCCAGGTCCTCTTGGATATCATTTGATTGAGGCAGTAAAGACTGTCGATAAATCAATAAATAAGATAACTGAAAAAGAAAAAACTGAAGTTGAGTCATGGCTGGCAGATAATAAGGAAAATCTGCCTGACAATAAATATAGTGGAATATTTAAAGGGAAGAACGTTATTTTTATTCAATGTGAGTCACTTGAAAGTTTTATTATTAATAAGAAAACTAACGGGCAGGAAATTACACCGTTTATAAACAGTTTAGCTAACAATGGTTTATACTTTAATAACTTTTTCGAGCAGAATAACGGCGGCAACAGTATAGACTGCGATCTTATGGTTAATACATCAATCTATCCAATAGGAGATGTTATAACTGCAACAAATTATGGCGAAAATGTCTATCCTAATTCATTGCCTAGAATATTAGAGAGGGCAGGATACAGAACAATAACTGCACATGCAGTTTTACCAGGTGACTTTAATGGAACAGAGCTTCATAAAAACGGCCTGGGAGTTCAGACTTATTATCATGAAAACGACTTTGTTTATGATGAAGCTGTAGGTTATGGTTTGTCTGACAGAAGCATGTTTTCTCAGCTTGTTGATAAGCTGAAAAATGAAAAGCAGCCTTTTTTTGTGCAGGCACCGACACTTTCAACACATGGACCATTCGATCTGAAAGAAAAATATAGAAAACTGAATCTTCCTAAGGATATAGATGAAAGCTATCTTGGAGGTTATTTTGAAAGTTTTCATTATTTTGATGAGCAGGTTAAGCTGCTTTTTGAAAAGCTTGAAAGCAACGGTCTTCTTGATAACACTGTTGTCGTATTATATGGTGATCATGCTGGAGTTCATAAGTATTATAATGATGATATTAAAGATTTAAATTATGAAGATGGCTGGTGGCAGGGATATGACCATAGAATTCCTATGATAATTTATTCAAAAGGTATAAAGCCTGAAACAATAAGTACATATGGAGGACAGATTGATATTCTGCCTACAATAGCATATATGCTTGGTATTAATAAAGAAGAGTACATAAATACAGCCATGGGAAAAGTCCTTGTTAATACAAACAAAGATGCGACAGTATTAAAAAATAACGAAATAGTAGGAAATGTTAAAAACGAAGAAGAAAAACAACATCTGCTTAGTGCATATAGGATAGGAGATATTATATTACGGAATAACTATTTCCATAACATTTCTAAATAAATTATAGGAGTTGGGAGAAATGAAACAATTAATTAAATTTGGTTTTGTAGGAATTCTTAATACAGGAATCACGTTTATTGTTTATAACGTGCTTTTAAAATTAGGAATGGTTTACTTCGCAGCAAATGCAATTGGATATATTGCAGGTGTAGCAAATAGCTATATTTGGAATAAAAACTGGGTATTTGGGGCAAAAGGTGAAAAGGATAAAGCGTTAATATTTAAATTTGTCATTGTTAACCTTATTTCATTTGCTGTAAACAGCGCAGTTCTATGGTTCTGTATAAACTATATAACAGACAATAAAACTGTAGCACAGCTTCCAGCAATAGTAGTAGGTATGGGGGTTAATTATATTCTTAATAAAATATGGACTTTTAAAAAATAAATATAAGGTGGGTACGAATGGGGAAAATATTAAAAAAGATAAAAGATAAATATTTGATTGAAGCATTTTTTATTGCTATTTTAGGAATAATTTTATTTTATACACTTTTTATGAATCCTATAGTAGGAAAATGCGATAATGGGGATTTTGCAAGAATGTATGGGCAGTCTGGACTTATGGATTTTGCAAAAAATCCTAAAGATTTATATGATGGATCAGTTCATAGGATTTATAAGATAAATTGGCTTTGTTTTATTCTTCCATGGGCTCCTAACTGGGTAGCAGGAGTTTTAATAGCTAAGATAAGTATATTTTTATATGCCCTTTTTGATATTACAGTCAGCGAAACTTTTAATATAAGTATGCAGGCTTTTGTATATTGTGTAATGTATCTTACAGCCGTTTTTATGATCTTAAAATACAAGAAGATGACTAAGATGATGAAAATAGTTTCAGGAATCTTTATAACAGTATTTTTTACGGATATCAATTATATAGCATATTTTAATTCTTTTTTTGGTGAAGCGGCAGTTATAGTCTTTATGCTTCTGTTTATAGGTACAACGCTTAACCTTATATCGAAAGAAAATCCGGGAAAATTTGATGTTGTTGCATTTTTTATCTGCTCAGGTGGTTTTATCCTTGCCAAAACTCAGGAACTTCCGCTTCTTGTATTTATGTACCTTGTTTATGGAGCAGTATATTATTACTATAAGGATAAGAGGAAGATTACAGTTATTGCAGTATCAATAGTTACAGCTTTATCTGTACTTATGTTTGTTTCTATAAATGATTTTACAAATATGAACAATATGTATCAGGCAGTATTTATGGGGATACTGAGAGATTCAAAGAATCCTGAGCAGGATCTTGAAGATTTAGGCCTTGATAAAAATATGGCTTACTTAAAGGATTATGGTTTTTATGATGACACTAATCCAGTTGACAGGACAGGAGATTATCTTAAATCTAATTTCTATAGCAAAATGAGCAGCGTTAAAGTCCTTAAGTATTATCTTACACATCCAGATAGAATGTGGGAGAAGATGAATGTATCAGCAGAACATGCATATGATTTTTATGAAATTAACAAGGGAAACTTTGAAAAAGGTCAGTATCCTAATAATAAATTAGTTAATACAGTTAGATATAATCTTATTAAAAAATATCCAGGCATTCATAGAAATATATATATATACCTTGCTTTTTCTGCAATATATTTTGTAATATGTTTGTGGTATTTGATAAAAGATAAGAAAAAAGAATCAAAAATTCTTGCTCTTATGTGCATCTTTTTATTGGCAAGTGGTTCATCGCAGTCAATACTGCCGATAATTGGGTCAGGACAGGCGGATTTTGGTAAGCATCTTTTCTTATTAAACCTTTCATATGATATTATGATAGGAGTTGCAATTGTGTGGTTTATATACAATATAGAAAAATTATTTATGTATGCAATAAAACGTAGATAAAAGAGAATTTGTAGTGTTGATTTTATTTAATTTGAACGTAAAGATAGGACTCAAAAAGGTGAGTCCTATCTTTTTTTGCTGAATAAATTATAATACAATCCAATCTGAGACAGTATTCCTGTAACGGCTACAATAGCTATGTATGTAGTGTTCAATAGCTTGTTTTTATAAAAGTCAACTAAAAATAGAACTACAAAAAACATGCATATTACGAGCAAAATTATTGATAAAACGTATATTATTTTTCTTTTCATATTATTCCTCCTGCAGAGTCTGTACTTTTATATAAAATAGTATAATACATTTTGATGCAAAATGTATCAAAAAAACAAAAAAGCGGCAATCTAACAATAATAAAAGGGTAATAATTTATTATTGTTAAATATAAGTTAAATAATTAATTTTGTGTAAAATGAGTAGTATAATTTAATTATATCTATATTTTGGGTTATAAATTAGGAGGAATACTTATGATAATTAAAAAAGTTCTTGTGTGTTGTATAATTGTTCCACTTGCTATATTGGAAATATTAACAGTAGTGAATCCTAAGAAGGCATATGTTATAGGTAAAAAAGATTATGATGATGAGGTAAATGAAAATGGCAGTGGATCACCAATGCTTGATAGGTTTCTTGGTGTAATTGGATGTTTGATGACAGGAATACTTTTTTACTGGCTAATAACAATGTAAATAATTAAAATATTAAAATTCTGCATTAATGCAGAATTTTTTGCTTTACAAAAAGTGTATCCAAAGATACATTTTAATCTTATAGAAATCTTGTTTAAAAAGATGAAAAAAAGTATAATTATAGAAAAACGGTAAATAGGGGGACTATTCAATGAAATGTGTATTAACAGTAGTAGGTAAAGACAGGGTTGGCATAATTTATGAGGTTACTAAGGTTTTAGCAAAGGAAAGGATTAATGTTCTAGATATAAGCCAGACAATAGTTAGCGGATATTTCACAATGATAATGATAACTGATTTAAGTGGGTGTGATAAAACAATTGAAGAGATTCGTGAAGAATTAAATGTTCTTGGAACTAAGATTGGCATGGAAGTAAGAATACAGCATGAAGATATATTTAATGCAATGCATACAATAGGCTAATTTAAGGGGGCACTACACATATGGTAAGAGATAGAGAAATTCTTGAAACAGTAGCAATGATAAAAGAGCAGAATCTTGACGTAAGAACTATAACAATGGGAATAAGTCTTATGGACTGCGTAAATGATAATATAGATGTTTTATGCAATAATATTTATGACAAAATTACAAAGTCAGCAAGGGATATCGTAAAGGTGGGAAATGAAATTCAGGAACAGTATGGTATTCCTATAGTAAATAAAAGAGTATCAGTTACTCCTATTTCAATTGTTGCTGCAGCAACAAAGGCTGATAGCTATATTAAGATTGCACAGACACTTGATAGAGCCGCTAAAAATATAGGAATAGACTTCATTGGTGGATTTTCTGCATTAGTACAGAAAGGTTTTACAAAATCTGATCTTGTGCTGATAAACTCAATTCCTGAAGCACTTAAAACTACAGATATAGTATGTTCTTCAGTTAATGTGGGATCTACTAAGAATGGAATTAATATGGATGCAGTAAAACTTATGGGACAGATAATTAAGAAGACTTCAGATATTACTGATGATGGATTTGGATGTGCTAAGCTTGTTGTTTTTTGTAATGCAGTAGAAGATAATCCATTTATGGCTGGAGCATTTCATGGTGTTGGTGAAGCTGAAAAGATTATAAATGTTGGTGTTTCTGGTCCTGGTGTTGTCAAAAGAGCTCTTGAAGATATTAAAGGTGAAGACTTTGAAAGAGTAGCAGAAACAATTAAAAAAACAGCATTTAAGGTTACAAGAGTAGGACAGCTTGTAGCAAGGGAGGCGTCAAAAAGACTTGATGTACCATTTGGAATAGTAGATTTATCTTTAGCGCCTACTCCTGCTGTTGGTGACAGTGTTGCTAGAATTCTTGAAGAGATTGGACTTGAATCATGTGGAGCACCAGGAACTACAGCTGCACTTGCTATGCTTAATGATGCAGTTAAAAAAGGTGGAATGATGGCATCTTCCTTTGTTGGAGGATTATCAGGTGCATTTATTCCTGTATCTGAAGATGAAGGAATGATAGAAGCAGCTTCAAGCGGTAGTCTGACAATAGAAAAACTTGAAGCAATGACATGTGTATGTTCAGTTGGCCTTGATATGATAGCTATACCAGGAAAGACAACTGCAGAAACTTTATCAGGCATAATAGCTGATGAAGCAGCCATTGGAATGATAAATCAGAAGACCACTGCAGTAAGACTTATACCTGTTCCAGGTAAAGATGTTGGAGAATATGTAGAATTTGGGGGACTTTTAGGAAGAGCACCTATTATACCTGTAAATCAGAAAAGTTGTATTGATTTTGTAAACAGAGGAGGCCGAATACCTGCACCTGTTCATAGTATGAAAAACTAAAATTAATAAATTATTTATAAATTCGCACTATAAATTAACTGAATTTTAAATATTTCCTTTGTTTTGAGTGATATAATTCTATATGGTATAATAACTAAAAAAGAATGAAAAGTAATTTAAATAGAATTATAACATAGCGGAGGATATAAATGGAAACTAGAAGACGTGTGAGGAAAAAGAAAAGTAAGAAGAAATTTAAGCCTGCAATATTTTTTGCAGGAATAATATATATTACTTTATTCTTGGCGATAACAGGACCTCTTGTATTATTGTATGGTCCATTTGATATAACAAGAAAGATGGTGCTTGAAACAGTTCTTGCAACAAGACATGCATATTGGGTTACTGACTTAATCCCTCAGGATTCACTTGATAAGATGCTTGGGAAAAATTCATCTAGTGCAGGTAATGGCGATATTCAGAATTTAAATGATATAGATGTAAAGCATAAGGGAAGTAACAAGATTACAAGATATAATTTAACAACAAAGAATTTTAATGGATATATCCTTGAAATAGAAAATCCTAATAAAGTTAAAGTTGCTATGACAAAATATCTTGGGAAAATAGGTCAGAAAACAAGCCAGATGGCAGAAGAACATAATGCTATTGCGGCAATTAATGGAGGTACATTTGTTGATTATTCATCAGATGGAACTCAGTATGGAGGAACAGGTGCAGAACCTGGTGGTTTTGTAATATCTGATGGTAAAGTTATATTTCCTAAAAATATAACTGAGACAGATGAAAATACAGTTCATAATGTAACGGCTATAACATACAGTGGAAAGTTAATAGTAGGAAATCATTCTTTGGCTGAAATTAGAAAAATGGATGTTAGAGAAGCTATGTGTTTTAGAGATCCTACTATAATAATTGGTGGTAAAGGACAAATAGTAGATAAATATAAAGAGGGTAGAAATCCGAGAACAGCTATAGGACAGAAAGCAGATGGTACAATTGTATTCCTTGTTACAGATGGAAGAAAACTTTCAAGACCAGGTGCTTTATTATATGATGTACAGGAAATTATGCTTGAAAGAGGAGTTATAAATGCAGGATTCCTTGATGGTGGATATTCAAGTACTATGTATTATAATGGGGAAGTTCTTAATGAAATAAATGCGTGGGATGGTGAAAGAACTGTTGCTACTGCATATTATGTTGAAGAATAAGCACAAACTAGAATGAGGATGTGAAAAAATGAGAAATTTTAAGCGACTAATTGCGTGGACGATTATAGCTGTTTTAATAGAATGTGGTGGATTTATATTCTTGGAAAAAGTATATTTTTCTACAGACTTAGATGTTAAATTTGAAAAGGCACAGAATACAGTAAAAGATAAGGTGAAAGAACCAGAGATAACATTCGATGAAGGAATTGAAAATCTTATGTTTTCATCAGATGGTAAGTATGGTGCATACTTAGAAAATGGGCAACTAAAGACTATATCTACCAAGGATAAAAGCGAGAAAACATTAAATTCTAATGATGGAACGGTAGAATTCTATAAATGGCTTGATAATGACAGTTCTTTAATAGTAATTAAAAAAGTATTTGAAAATGGTGCACATTATTATAAGCCTGTAGCATTTGATGCTAAAAAAGGTGAAGAAAAAGAACTTAGCGACTTTGATTTTAAAAGCGTTAAGATTAAAGCAGCTGGTAGTCAGGGGATTAGTGATGTTGCATTTTCTACAGCAACACATAGTATTTATATAAAAGTTAAAAAGGGACCAACTACATCAGATCTTTATTATGCAAATGTAATGAATGAGCTTAAGCTTGTTAAACAGAATAGAAAAATAGGAACTGTTGTTGTACCTATCACTAATACAAATGCAGTATATGAACAGCTTGGAGCAATACATATTTTAAATAATAAATATGCAACTCAGGTACCAGGTGTAAATAATCCAGTAATTCTAGGAACAGATGATAATGCTAATGTTTATTTTGGAAATGAAGTTAATGGTAAAATAAAGAAAATTGTGTACAAAGATTTTTCTTCCAATGAAACAGAGTGGAAAAATTATACTCTTGATAATTTTGTGGATAAAAAAGACATATATATAGATTATTCAGGTAAGATTTATATAAACAATGAAAGTACTAGCTCAGCATTAGAGCTTACAACAGGAAAAACAATTAAATATAAAGGAAAGTTATTGCAGTCATATTCTGCAGGTTTGATTTCACTTGATGATAATAAGCTTGTTAAAAATAAACTTAATGATTAGGAGCGTATTCTATAGCTTAAGAAGTTATAAATAAATCTTTTTTGGAGTTGAGTTAAATGAGTATTGATGATATTAATGATGACTTAAATAGTGAAAAGTCAAAAATTGAATCTATAAGCAGAAAACTAGCAGACATACAGAAAGAGAAAAAAGAGATGGAACAAGTTCTTAAGGATATTGAGAAAGAGTTTGCAAATAATCAATCTTCTTCTAATATAGAGAAAAGTCATAAGCAGTTAAAGAAGACGATAAAATCCATTAAAAACACAATAAAAAGATAAGCGGTTTAGCCGCTTATCTTTTTTGATTTCATTATGTCATAAATAGTTGCAGAAGTTGTATCTGACATTTTATATCCAAGGAGATGTACAACTTCTTTAAGTTCCTCTTCAAGTGCTGTTTCTATTTCTATATACGGAAATGGGCAGAATGAAGGATCATTTATATCTATTTCAACAAGCGTATTTTTATATCTGTAGCTTTCTCTATACTTTTTTATTGTTTCAGTCTCTACAAGACCTAATGACTTAAAAAGTTTAATTGCAGTTTCAGCGTTATCGACTATGATTTCATTTTCATCCATAACTTTATATTTTTCCTGGCTTACTATTTTCTTTGTTGTCATGTAATATATAAATTTATTGTTTATTGTGTCTTTAACGATTCTGACTCTTGCATATCCTTTTTGCTTAAGTAGTCTTCTATCTTCAAAATCAAAGATATGATTTATCTGATTTTCAGCTTTGACTTTTACAGCTCCAGCAGAGAGCATTTTCTTTCTGATATCGTCAGCATCTATATCAATAATTCTAGTCTCTATTTCGTTCATATATTATTCCACCTTCTTGTAAACTTTTAAATAACTTAAATATATATTGTTAATTATATCTATTTTTTATGATATAATAAAGTTGATTATGGTGTCAAAATTGAGGAAAAAAAATAAACTTCATGGGGGGATAATTATGGATAATTTTGAAGAACTTTTAGTAGCTCCTATCAGTAATGTTCTACACAAAGTTACCGTTGTAGCTATGTGGATTTTTGCTGTTGTTGCATTTTTCTATATGGCGCTTGGAGCATTTGTGTATACTTTGATTTTTGGAGCAGCAGCAATTGCGTTGTTTTTTGCTAAAAAGTATTCATATATAGAGTATGAATATAGCAATACTAATGGGGAAATAGAAATAGATTCAATATTTGAGCAGAAAAATAGAAAAAGAAAGATAATATTTGATATGAAAGATGTTTTGCTTATGGCACCAGTAGAATCAGATAGATACAAGGATAACAAAGAAAACATTTCCAAAGTGATTAATGCAGTTCCAAGAGGCAATACTGATAAAAAGTATAGTGCTATAGTATCACAAGGTGCTGTAAAAGTTGAAGTATTAATGGTTCTTACACAAGAATTTATTGATTCTTGCTATATATATAATCCAAGAGCAGTAGTTAAATATTAAAAAATATAGCTTATGCAGGGTGTCTTGTTCGTAGTGTTAATGAATAAGGCACCTTTGTTTATATTGTTTTTAGTCTTATAAAGGACTGAGAGGAGGCCTGGATGAGCAGAACGAGGAATACAGAACTTAATGTGGCAGCTGGTTTGGGGACACAGATAGTGCAGTTAATTGCTGGATTTATCAGCAGAACTGTATTTATATATACACTAGGGGAAAATTACTTGGGAATAAGCGGGCTTTTTTCTGATGTATTATCTGTGTTGTCTATAGCAGAACTTGGCGTAGGAAGTGCAATTACATTTAGTTTGTATAAGCCAATTGCTGATAATGATCATAAAAAGATTAAATTCAGGTAATCACAATAATAATTCAAATTATTTCGCTGATTACAGTAGGATATATATGCTTTGTCTTTCTCCAAGATAAGCAATCATTTCATTATTCTGTGGGCGGGTAAAAAGTTTTTGTTTGGACAGGATACAGTATTTTTTATTGTGCTGATGTTTCTTATATCAGGACTCAACAGCACAGTGGAGGTGTTTAAAGATGTGTGTGGAATATTCAGGGAGACAAAATACTGGACATTAGGTGCAGCTGTTATCAATTTGGTGTCATCAATAATTCTAGTAAAAATGATTGGTATTAATGGTATCTTTATTGGAACAATGATTGCATACTTAACTACAATTTATACAGCTGATCCTATTGTATTATATAAAAGGATATTTAATAAGAAAGCAGAAGAATATTATCTAAGCTGTATAAAGTCATTTGCAGCAATTATTATTGCATTTGTTGTTACAAATTACTTATGCTCCTTTATCACAGACATAGGTTATGGTGGCTTTATATTTAAGGCATTAATTTCATTCTGCATACCTAATGTGATTTATATGATTATTTATTTTAGAACAAGAGAGTTCAGGTTTTATTACATGCTGATGAGGAGAAGTGTAAAGCCAAGTTACAGATATATTCTAAGATATTTAAAAGCAAAAATAAGATAATAGAAATTGATAAACAGTACTTATACTAATACGATAAATTACAATAATATAAATTATGATACTAGTGTTATAGGAGTGGAAAAATGATTAATACAATAACATTAAATCCTTCTTTGGATTATATAGTAAAGGTTAATAATTTTAAAGTTGATGAACTTAACAGAAGTGTAGGTGAACAGATTTATGCTGGAGGAAAAGGTATAAATGTGTCTATAGTTCTTAAGAACCTTGGTGTTGAAAATACAGCTTTAGGATATGTAGCTGGATTCACTGGTGATGAAATATTAAGACAAATAAAAGAACATGATGTAGACTGTGACTTTGTTAAACTTGAAAATGGTTTATCAAGAATTAATGTTAAGCTTAAGAGTGATGGAGAAACTGAAATAAACGGTTCAGGACCAGATATTACAGAAGAAGATTTAAAATCACTTTATAGAAAAATATCAAAACTAGGAAAAGGTGATTTCTTAATATTATCAGGAAGTATTCCAAAGAGTATTCCCGATGATATATATGAAAATATCATGAAGGCTTTATTATATTCAGGAGTTGAATTTATAGTAGATGCTACAAAAGATCTATTATTAAATGTATTAAAGTACAGACCATTTCTGATCAAGCCAAATCATCATGAACTCGCTGAAATGTTCAATGTTGAAATTAAGGGTGATGAAGATATCATAAAATACGCAAAGAAACTTCAGGAAATGGGAGCTAAAAATGTTCTTATTTCAATGGCTGGAGATGGAGCAATACTTATTACTGAAAATGGTGAAGCTTTAAAGCGAGACGTTCCAAAGGGAACTTTAAAGAACTCAGTTGGAGCAGGAGATTCAATGGTTGCTGGATTCTTAGCTGGATATCTTAAGAACCATGACATAAAAGAAGCATTTAAGATGGGCGTTGCAACAGGAAGTGCTAGTGCATTTTCAGAAGAACTTGCTACAGAAAAAGAAGTAAATGAATTATTAGCAAAAATGAATTAATAAAGGAGAGGGAAAGTGAAGATTGTTGATTTATTACAAAAACAAGGTATAAACCTATATTTCAATCTATCTTCAAAGCAGGAATATATAGATTAGCATTAAAGGCATATCATGATTAACATGGTATGCCTTTTTCAATTTTAGAATATATTCTTTATGCTTATAGTTTCAAGGTCGCGTATGTATTTGCAGGAATATTTAACAACATGAACTGAAGCATAGGATTCTGATATTTCATCTTTTTTTATATATTGAGAAAGTCGTATTACTTCATTGTTAAGATTGTTTATATCAGTATGATTTACATAAGTAGCTATCTGTGTTGATTTCTCTTCAAGAAGATCCTTTATTTCGAGGGAATATTTATATGCACTACTCATATCTTTTTTATCAAGTGCTGTCTCTATATCGCTACAATGTTCTTCTACATGAATACATACATCAATAAGTGTTTTATGAGAATAATATATGAATCCAAAAAGGCTTAGAAATAGAGCAATAGTTATTAATGTATTTTTCAAAATACTCCATCCTCCTTGTCTCCATCTTCTTTTGTTTCATAATAAAGTTTTCCGTTTGAATTAATAAGTGCAAAATAAAGATCTTTTATGTCTTTGATACCTCCTGATTTTAGATATTTGTAAAGCCAGTTTTCTGTTTTGTTTAGTTTCTTTAAAGCCTTCTTGTTAATTTTCCCTTCTACAACAAGAATAGTTGGAACTTGCTGCTCCTGTTCTGGTGCAGGCAGTTTTAAATCTTTTTTTATTACTGGTGTGTTTGCATCTTTTGGGGTTATAGACAGCTGGCCGTTGTTTTCAAGGATAGCAAGCTGTATATCCTGAACATTTAAATAGCCTGCAAGTCTTACTGATTCCATAAGATCATCAAGATTAATTCTTTGACTCTTTAAAACTTTTGCATTCACCTTGCCATTTTCTATAACAATATAAGGCTTACCGTCTACTATTTTTCTGGCAAGTGTGCTTTTTAGCTGTATTTCAGATAGAATAGTTTCAAGTGTAAGCAGAGTAATTATTGGAATTATTCCCAATATTAAAGGAAGTCTTGTATCCTGCATAGGCAGTGAAGCTAAATCTGAAAGCATTATTGTTATTGCCAGTTCATAAGGCTGCAGCTGTCCTATTTGACGTTTTCCCATCAGTCTCATTACAAGAACTACAAGTGAATAAAGAAGTACTGTTCTTAACATTACTATAAACATTTAAATCACCTCATTTTAGATTTTGCATACATAAAAAAAATATACACCATATTTTCCTCGACTTCGTTCGGAAAATTAAAAGATAGTATACAAGTAACCAAAGTACACATATTAAGTGTATAATATGTTATATAGAATAATGTTTATATAAATTTTTGCGGGGGTGATTGATAATGGATAAAATGGTTAATAATAAAAATAAGACTTTTTTTGATTTGATAAATCCAGAAGAACTTACAGGGGTTAATCCTCCTCTATTAGGTAAATGCGGAAATAAATATTATGAACTTAGAGATGAAATACCAGAAGGAAAACCTAAAATTGTAGGCAATGAAGATGCATATGCTAATAAAGCATATATAAGAACTCTCCAATTTGTGCTTATACATGCAGTACTTAATTTATATAAGGATGCAAGAATATCACTTGATCATTCAATAAGCAAGGGGATTTTTGGCCAGATCCACAAGGAGAAAGCACTTGATGAATTTGATATAACTGATATTAAGAATAAAATGCAGGAAATAATAGATAAGAATATTGTTATTAATGAAGTATCAATGCTTAAAAGTGATGCAGTCAAGATATTTGAAGATTACGGAATGATAGATAAGGTTAAACTTATTAATAGTATAGATAAAGATAAAATAAGTCTTTATGAACTTGAAGGCAGATATGACTATTTTTATGGTGAGATGGCTTATTCAACAGGAGTGCTTAAGAGTTTTGATTTAATTTATTATGAGCCTGGTTTTCTGCTTAAATATCCTCAGAAGGGCGATATAAATATTATTCCTAAATACATTGAGCAGAAGAAGTTATTTTCGGTATTTTATGAGACAGGGAAGTGGCTTAATATATTAGAGGTTGCAAATGTTGGATCACTTAATGAAAAAGTTATGAATAATGAGATAGGCGATTTAATAAGAGTATCAGAGGCACTTCATGAGAAAAAAATTGCATACATTGCAGATATGATTCACGAAAGAGAAGATGTTAAGCTGATTCTTATTGCAGGACCTTCCTCATCAGGAAAAACAACATTTGCAAACAGACTTGCAATACAGCTTAGGGTTAATGGGCTTATCCCAGTACCAATTGGACTTGATGATTATTTTGTCAATAGGGAAAACACTCCTATAGGTGAAGATGGTAAGCCTGATTTTGAATGTCTTGAAGCTCTTGATGTAAAACTGTTCAATGATAATCTTAATTCTTTATTCAGAGGTGAAGAGGTAGAAATCCCATCCTTTAATTTCAAGACAGGAAAAAGAGAGTGGATTGGTAGAAAGTTAAGTCTGCCTTATAATGGAGTCATAGTTGTGGAAGGAATTCATGGGCTTAATGAAGAGTTGACTGCTCATATTGACAAAAAGTACAAATTCAAGATATATATTTCTGCATTAACTCAACTTAATATAGACAGCCATAATAGAATTTCTACAACTGATGTAAGAAAGATACGAAGAATTGTCAGAGATTATCTTTCAAGAGGATATGATGCAGAAGGAACACTTGCAATGTGGGATTCAATTAGAAGAGGTGAAGAAAAGAATATATTTGTGCATCAGGAACAGGCTGATGTTATGTTTAACTCAACACTTGTATATGAATTATGTGTTCTTAAAAAGTATGCACTGCAGGAATTAAGTAAAATAAGTGAAGAAAGTTCTTCTTATGCAGAAGCGCATAGGTTAAAATCATTTTTGAAATTCTTTAAGGATATAGACAAAGATATGGTACCTGAAAATTCACTTCTTAGAGAATTCATTGGAGGAAGCTGTTTTTATAAATATTAAAGGGTATTTTACTTATGTTAATACAGAATGTGATTTATGTCATTGACATTATGCCTTTAGTTGCTACAATATTATTAACTAACATTATAAATTAACATAACAGGAGATGAACTTATAGTATGAAGGATTATGGTGTATTTGATATATTAGGGCCTATTATGATTGGACCTTCATCTTCACATACTGCTGGTGCAGCAAGGCTTGGAAAGGTTGCAAGAACAATAGCAGGAGGAGAAATAAAGTCAGTGGTATGTCTGCTTCATGGGTCTTTTGCTAAAACATATAAAGGTCACGGCACTGATAGAGCGTTAGTAGCAGGACTTCTTGGAATGGAGCCTAGCGATACAAGACTTAGAGATGCATTACAAATAGCAGAAGATAGAAATATTAATGTACAGTTTGAAGGTACAGATCTTGGCGATGTACATCCTAATACTGTAAAGTTTCTTATAGACGGAAAGAATGGCCACTGTGAAGTTGTTGGTTCGTCAATCGGAGGAGGTAACATACAGATTTCAGAAGTCAACGGACAAAGCGTTAATTTTACAGGGGCATATCCAACACTTATTATTTCACACAGGGATGTTCCAGGAGTAGTTTCAAAGGTTACTGCACTTTTATACGAAATGAAGATAAATATAGCTTTTATGAATGTATTTAGAACACAAAAAGGTAAAAATGCCACTATGGTTTTCCAATGTGACAATAATATTCAGGATGATCTTATATATGAAATAAAGAATATAGATGCAATAGAAAATGTGGTTTCTATAAATTCTATAGCGGAGGGCTGATAACAAATGAATATAAAGAGTGGAAAAGAACTGCTAAATATATGTAGTGAGCAGAATATATCATTAAGCGAATTTGCCATAAAAGAAGAAATGGAGAGAAGCGAAATTTCAAGAGAAGAAGTTATTCAAAAGATGAAAACTGTTCTTGATGTTATGAAAGAATCGACTAATGAAGGAAGAGAAAAAAAGATATATTCAGTAAGTGGTCTTATAGGCGGAGATGCATATAAATTAAACAAATACATAAAGAATGGTAAGACACTTACTGGGCCAGTAATGAATAAGGCTATGGCAAGAGCGTTATCATGTTCTGAAGTTAATGCATCAATGGGAAGAATAGTAGCATGTCCTACGGCAGGATCATGTGGTATACTTCCAGCTGTTATTATTACAGCGGGTGAAGCACTTGGATTAGACGATGAAGGAATGATAATGGGATTATTTGCATCATCAGCTGTAGGAATGATTATTGCAGATAATGCAACAGTAGCAGGTGCAGAAGGAGGCTGTCAGGCTGAGTGCGGTGCAGCAGCTGCTATGGGTTCTGCAGCTGTTGTTGAAATGATGGGGGGAACTCCTGAGATGAGCCTTAATGCAGCAGCTATAGTTATTAAGAACATTTTAGGTCTTGTATGCGATCCTGTTGCTGGATTAGTAGAAATTCCATGTGCAAAGAGAAATTTTGCAGGTGCTGTATCAGCGCTTACTACTGCAGATGTTGTAATGGCAGGAATAAGCAGCAAGATTCCTTTTGACGATATGGTTGAAGCAATGTACAGAGTAGGTAAGCAGTTACCAGCAAGTCTTAGAGAAACTGCAGAAGGTGGAACAGCCACTACTGAAACTGGACTTAAACTAAAAAAGGAAGTCTATGGAGAGTAATATTATAAAGAAATGAGGATGCTATGAATAAGATACAGGATATTCTGGAGAAATACTTCGGGATAAAATCTTTAAGAAAAGAACAAAAGATAATAATAGAATCTATTTTATCAGGAAGAGATGTATTTTGTTTATTGCCAACAGGAGGGGGGAAATCTCTGTGTTATGAGCTTACTGCAATGGTGATGAAGGGAGTAACAATAGTGGTTTCTCCCCTTATTTCTTTAATGAAGGATCAGGTGGATTATCTGAAGAGTATTGGTATTCCAGCACAGTACATAAATAGTACACAAAGTAATGCTGAAATAGATAGGATACTCATGGATATCGAAAGTGGGAGTGTTAAGATAATATATATTGCACCTGAAAGACTTAACAGCGAGTTTTTTATAAATAGATTTAATAATATAGATATCAGTCAGGTAGCTGTAGATGAAGCACACTGTGTTTCACAGTGGGGACATGATTTTAGAAGAAGCTACAGAAACATAAATCCTTTTATTAAATCACTAAAAAAAAGACCTGTTGTTACAGCTTTTACAGCTACAGCTACAGAAGCAGTAAGAAAAGACACTATTAATCTTCTTGGGCTACAAGCACCATTTATTTTTTTTGGTGGTTTTTATAGGAGTAACCTACAGATTAATCTGTATAAAGAAATTGACAAAATTGAATTTATAAAGGATTATATAAGATCTCATGAAGAAGAATGTGGTATAATTTACTGCAGTTTAAGAAGAGAAGTTGATTCATTATTTATGGGACTTAAAGATATAGGGTACAGTGTTACAAGATATCATGGTGGTATGAGTGATGAGGAAAAAAATGAAAATCAGGATGATTTTTTATTTGAAAGAAAGAATGTGATGATTGCAACAAATGCATTTGGCATGGGGATAGATAAATCTAATATCAGATACATAATACATGTATCAATGCCTAAGAATATAGAAGGTTATTATCAGGAAATAGGAAGAGGAGGCAGAGATGGTACGCTTTGCAGATGCCATCTTCTTTATAACAGGGATGACATAAGAAGTGCAGAATTTCTGATTAATACATCAACTAAGATTGAGAGGCGTGAAATCGAACTTAAGAAACTTCAGTCTATGATAGAGTTCTGTGAAACAGATGAATGTTACAATGAATTTATTCTTAATTATTTTGGAGATACAGAAAAGAAGAAGTTTTGCGGAACATGCAGCAATTGTGTTAAAAATGACAGTCTTAAAGATCTTACAATAGAAGCTCAGAAAATTCTTTCATGTCTTTATAGGACAAGAGAAAAGTTTGGTATAAGTGTTATGTGTGATGTATTAAGAGGGTTTAAGGGAACCAAAATAACACAGTATAGGCTTGATGAATTATCAACATTTGGCATAATGCGAGATTACAGCAGTAAGGCTATTAAGGATGTTATAAATATACTACTTGAACAGGGACTTGTTGATATGAAGGAAGGAACATATTCAATGCTTCTTCTTAATAACAATTCGTATAAGGTTCTTAAAGGGCAGGAAAAAGTATTTGGTAAGCTAAGTGATAATGCTGTATGCGAAGACGAAGAGTTATTCAAAAAGCTTAGAATATATAGAAAAGATGTATCAAGAAAAGAAAATGTGAAACCATACATTGTGTTTAGTGACTCAGTGCTTATTGAAATAGCCAATACTAAGCCAAAGACACTTGAAGAGCTTGGATCAATAAATGGTATAGGTAATAAAAAGATTGATAAGTATGGCAGTGATGTACTTTCAATTGTTAAGAATTCGCGATCAGATAAATAGAGAGGAAATTAGAGATATGTTTAATATAAAGAAAAATATATTTACTCCCAGGGAACTTTTAAGTGGTAATTACGGTATAGAGAGGGAATCACTTAGAATTGATAATGAAGGAAAGCTTTCAATGAAGCCACATCCGCATGAACTTGGAGATAAGGGAAAGAACCCATATATAACAACAGATTTTTCTGAAAGTCAAGTTGAGCTTATTACACCTACCTTTAAAAGTGTAGAGGAAGTGTACAATTTTATAAATACTCTTTATGATATTACAGCTATGAATATTAGTGATGAATATTTATGGCCTCAGTCAATGCCCTGCGTAATTCCTGAAGATGATAAGATTCCAGTAGCCCAATATGAAGGAAATACTGCAAATACTGCATATAGAGAAAAACTTCTTAAGAAATATGGCGGTAAAAAGCAGCTTATTTCAGGAATTCATTATAATTTTTCATTTACAGAAGAATTTATAAAGAAGCTTTATGAATATAACAAGCCGGAAATGAATTTTGGAGAATATAAGAATGCTGTTTATTTAAAGGTTGCAAGAAACTTTTTAAGATACAGATGGCTTGTAATATACCTGATGGCAGGTACTGCTGCAATTCATTATAGCTATGTAGAGAAGTGCAGAAAGAATCTTAAGGAATTTGCTGATGACAGCTATACTAATGATGGTGCTATGTCTTATAGAAATAGCGAATGTGGCTATAAGAATAAAGTTGACTTATACCCAAGTTATAAGTCTGTGGATGAATATATAAGCAGTGTACAGAGCTTTGTTAATGATAAGCTTATTGATTGTCATAAGGAATTATATAGTGCAGTAAGATTGAAACCAAAGGATAAAGATAACTTCTATGAATCACTTAGCAATGATGGTATAAATTATCTTGAGTTCAGATGCATAGATATAAATCCTTTTGAAAAATGCGGGATAAGTCTTAATGATTTATACTTCCTTCAGATATTTAATCTGTATCTGCTTACAAAGGAAGAGTCAAGTTATGATAATTGGCAGGAAGAAGCTTTAAAAAATGAAAATTCTACAGCTAGATTTGGGCAGAATGATATCACGCTTTTAAAAGATGGAGAAAGAATTTCAAGAATAGATTTCTCTCTTGAAATTCTTAATGAAATGAGGAAAATGAATGATGAATTTAATCTGGGTAAAGCAGATATTATTGATGAGATGATAAAAAAAGTAGAAGATAAGAATCTTACTTATGCCCATAAGCTTTATGAGATTATAAAAAAAGAGGGATATGTAGAAGCTAATCTTAACCTTGCAAAGGAATATAGAAAATCTGCATATAATAACAGGTTTAAGCTTTACGGATATGAAGATTTAGAGCTTTCAACACAGATTCTTATGAAAGAAAGCATCAAGCATGGTCTTAAGGTAAGTGTTGTCGATAGAAGTGAAAACTTTATTTCTATAGAAAATGACAGTCATATTGAATATGTAAAGCAGGCAACTAAGACTTCAAAGGATAACTATGTTACTGTACTTATAATGGAAAACAAGACTGTTACTAAAAAGGTTCTTCAAATGAATAACGTATGTGTACCACAGGGAGTAGAATTTGATTTTCTTGATAAAGCTTTAAGTGAATCAATAAAGTATGTAAATAAGCCTATAGTAATTAAGCCGAAGAGTACAAATTTTGGAACAGGCATAAGTATTTTCTCAGAAGGTGCAGATAAGGAGAGTATTGATGAAGCGCTAAAGATTGCCTTTAAATTTGATAATACAGTGCTTTTAGAAGAGTTTATAAGAGGTAAGGAGTACAGATTCCTAGTTATAGGAGATGAAGTAGCAGGTATTCTTCATAGAGTACCAGCCAATGTCATAGGTGATGGTAAAAGATCTATTAGAGAACTTGTGGCAGTGAAAAATGAAGATCCTTTAAGAGGATATCATTATGTTACTCCTCTTGAAAAGATTAATCTTGATGAAAATGTAGCATTGTTTTTAAAACAGCAGCATAAGGATTTTGACTATATACCAGCAAAAGAAGAAATAGTATACCTAAGAGAGAATTCTAATATCAGCACAGGCGGTGACAGCATCGATTATACAGACTTAATACCTAAGAGGTTTAAAGATATAGCAGTTGACTGTGCAAAGGCTGTAAATGCAAAAATATGTGGTGTAGATATGATGCTTGAGGATTACAGTGATGAAAATTCCAATTATGCTATAATAGAACTTAACTTTAACCCGGCAATTCATATTCATTCTTACCCATATAAAGGTATTGAAAGAAATATTGCAGTTAAATTGCTTAAATTATTAGAATTAATCTAAAAAAAGAAACTGTTGCAGTAATATAAAATAATGCAACAGTTTCTTTTTATTAAATTATTTAATTTCTCCAACTTCTTTTAAAAACCTATAATAAAATGCTGCTAGATACTCTTGGGCATATTTTACAGTATTGTTTGCTACTGGAGACCATGCTTTCTTACCTTTTTTTACTGTATCTTTATAGCTGTAGGCATTTTTAGCACAATCATTTAGTATATCTGAACAGTATTCAGTAAAAGATTCTGAATCGTAATTATTGTATTTTGTACTTGTATTCGTAGCATATTCATTTTGATGCTTTTCAACATAAGATTCATATTGTGAATGAGTACTTAATACTGCTATCATATTAGCAGCATGATAGGGTACATTGACATCTTCTAAAAAGTGGGATGCTCGTCCTAATTCTTGCATAGCATAAGTTTTATTAGTTTTATAATTATTTATAGCGTTTAAAGAGTGTTCTTTAAATTTAGTTAATGCTGTAATTTTAGATTGAGACATGAAGCTTGGAAGATAGTTTTTTCCTGTATATGGGTTATAAAAATGATATGCAAAGAAATAATCTAAATAATATAAATGTTTTTGATGTTTTTTTCATAAATCGACCTCCTCTTTCTTAAAAATTGAATATTATCCAAATAAAGTATAGCTCCTGGCTATATTAAATTCAATAAAATATATGTTTTTTAAATTATTTTTACACATTCTGTAACAATGAAGATAAGTGTTATGATTTTTCGAGTTTAAATTTAATTTGTAACCATAAAGCTATTTCAAGTATGTAGACTAATAGAAAAGGTCAATAAATAATTTACTTGTTTGTATAAAATAGTATTATTTAATATAATAAGTTATAATATAGAAAATATTTCTGCAAGCAATATAAATCTTGGGAAATATCAACAAGGTGATTGAGTGATGAAATTAATTTTTAGTGTTAGGAGAGGATTAAAATGAAAGAATTATCAGAGATGACTTTGGAAGAGTTGTGGCAGCTGTTTCCGATTATTCTTAAGGACTATAGCCCAGAATATAAGAACTGGTATGAAATTGAAAAGAAAGAATTAATACATAACTTTAATGATGCAATAGTTAGAATAAATCATATAGGAAGTACTTCTGTAGAAGGACTAATAGCAAAGCCTACAGTTGATATACTTATGGAAATCAAAAATGATAGTAATATTGATAAAGTAAAAGAAAAGCTTTTATCAATGTGATGGTTACTTATGAATTCAACTAACGATCCTAAGTTCAGGCAGACATATAATAAGGGCTATACAAAGTATGGTTTTGCAGAGAAAGTGTATCACCTTCATGTAAGATACTATGATGACTGGAATGAACTTTATTTTAGGGATTATTTAAGAGAACATAAAGATGTGGCTGACGAATATGCAAAGTTGAAACTTGGACTTTGGAAAAAGTACGAACATGATAGGGATGGATACACAGACGCAAAAAGTGAATTTGTTCTGAAAGTTACGGAAAAGGCAAGAAAGGAATATGGGGGCAGATATATTAGAAATTAAACGAATTGGGGGTAAGTATATGATTATAGATTCTGAAATAGTTGAGAAGTATTTAGCAGGTGATGGTATTGATAAATACAAAGATAAATGGTACTACAAAATAGATGGTATAGGGTATAAGATGCCAAATTATAATTATGAAAATAGGAAGAAAGTAGAGAAATGCTATTATGCATTAATAAACGAACTTAAGGATTTCGTCCCATGTAACGTATCAATATGGGATAGTATTTTTCCGAACTGGAAAAGAATAATAGTTAACGTTAAGGTTAATTTAATTGTGGGATTTCCTGAACCTTATGATGCAGTGACTGAAAAAGATCCTGATGGTATAACTAATATTATATTTGATATGTCTCAATGGGCGCAATATATGGATAATAATGATATCAGGGATATAGCATGTAATTTAATAACTCATGAATTATGTCATGTATGTATAGAAAATATTATACCTGAAATAATGTGCGATACAGACGATTATATTAGAAAACTTGACTCAGCAACTTTTAATGAGGGATTTGCACATCTTTTGTCATATGAAGCATCTGATATAGATGATGTAAATTGGAATGAAGATAAGTTAAAGAGTGTTTCAGAAAAATCATGTAATGTTATGAAAAAAGCATTAAGTACAAGAGATAAAATTGAACAAGATATGTATTTAAAAAATGCAGTATGTGGAAGTAATTATTATGATAAATTTGCCTGCATGTGTGGAATGTTTTACTTAGCAAAAAGTTATGAAGAGGGAGGATTAAAACAACTAAAAGAAGTATTCGATAGGGGCTATAAAGGATTTGCTGGGAGAACAGTTAATAATATAGCTGCATTAAATTAAATTATGTACAGTGTAGTGGAATAAGTAATAGGGAGAGTTTTTATGGTTAGATATGCAGTAAGAGAAGATTATGATTGTGTAGAGAGTATAATGAAACAGGTTCAGGCTATTCATGTTAATTGGAGACCTGATATTTATAAGAATACTGATGTGGTCTTAAGAGAAGAGGAATTTTATGAATTAGTTGAAAATTCAATGGCTGTTGTGGCAGTGGATCACGAAACAGTTGTTGGTGTAATGCTGCTGTTATGCAGATATGTGCAAAGTAATACACAGGTTAAGAGGAAAATATTGTTTATAGATTCGATGGCTGTGGATAAAAATTACAGAGCGCAAGGTATAGGCCATCAGTTTTTTGATTTTGCTAAAAAGATAGTAAAGCAGGATGATTATGATGGATTAGAACTGCAGGTTAATGCTAAGAATATAGCAGCTATGGAAATGTACAAGCATTATGGATTTACAGAAAAATCAATAAATAGACTAATTGTATAATGAAATTGAACCAATAAAAAATCCATAGTGATTACCCGTGTTATAATTAAGTTGCGAAACCAAAATAACAAGGAGGATAATCACTATGAATTACCCAAATCATAACACAGAATCACGTAAAAATAAACACTTGAATTTCAAAGAGCGCATGACTATAGAAATACGCCTTGCAGACGGTTGCTCTGCATATAAAATTGCCAAAGAATTGCAAAGACCAATCAATAC
>NZ_VULX01000009.1 GCF_009696465.1 Inconstantimicrobium porci
TATCTTTGTAAGCCTTGAAGTTTAATTGCTTAGCTTAATCTTAGCTTAATTACTAAAAGAATTGCTGGTCTAATAAAAAGTTTGTATAAACTATTAATTTCCTCTGTTTAATTTTCAAAGATCATAATCAGGTGTTCCAAATCTTTATTTGGCACATTCGCTTACTTCTCACTTGTGAGAAGTTCCTTTTTCTTGCTGCCTTTCAGCGACATTGACTATCTTATCATCATCAGTGTTTTGTGTCAACACTTTTTTTGAAAAGATTTTTCAGAAACTTGAACTTAAATGTGTTTCAATTTTTCATTCAATTTCCGCATTACCTCTCGGCAACAGTGACTATCTTATCACCATGCAAAAAATGATGTTTATTGTCTTTTAGGCTTATAATAGAATTAAATTTTAAATACTTTATTTTTCTAAATAATACTACTTATTTCATCTATAGACACACTAGGGTACTTTGATTAAGAAATAACCCCATTTATATGAAATAAGCAGATATTTTAAAGAAGAACAGCAGTTATTATTTATATTTTAAAGTCACACTGAAGTTCATTACTGCTTTCATTACCAAAAGACTCTACTGCTTTTATCTTCACCTTATAATTAACACCCTTGTTTAAATTTGATAGTTTAATCTTATAGTTATCAGGACTACTGCCAGAAAAGAAATCATTAATAAACATAAATTCATTTTCCATATTATTTTTATCTTTATCTATAAGTGTAATCTTATATGAATAAACAAAATCATCATGATAAGCTCTTGAAAAAGTGACCTCCACAGAATTATCATTCTTTATATCAGCTCTGCATTGCCCATCGTCTTTAAACTTTGGGCAGGTTCTTATAAGTTTTCTTGCATAAGTATATTTAAAATTCTTTTTGTTGCATGGTTCATCAATAATCCATTTATTACTCATAACCTTTTTATTAAGAAAATCTATTCTTGTAATAGTTACTCTTTTTTCATTAACCTCTACAAAAAGTCCTTGTGATATTTCTTTATTCTTAAACTCTGAACGATTTATCATGTTTTCTTCAAAGTCCACTCTTTTGAGTCCTCCAGTTGCCACTGAAGTAAAATCTTTCTGATCAATACATCTTTCATCATAAAGTGAATAGTGTGAATGCCCAGCAAAACATATTACCTGTGGATATTTTGATAGAATTGGTTTTAACTCATCAGTACAGTCTCTGTCGCTTCCATAAATAGTATCCTTTACTGGCTGATGAACTATCACAAAAATTGGTTTCTGAGAATTTTCTCTGTTACATTCTTCGAGCTGTTCTAATAGCCACTGCTTTGTATTATTGCCAAATGCACCTTCAAGCGCAGCATTTTCTGTACTTACTGTTATAAAGTTGTATCCTTTTATTACTTTCCTATCATTTAATTTCTGTCCTGTTTCTTGAGTAAACCTTTTTTGTGATTCAATTGGAGATAGTCCAGTATAATATTCATGATTTCCCATTGCAAAAACCTTCTCAACTTTTTTTCCAAGTATACTTTCATATATATTATTGAATTTCTCATAGCTTAACTTTCCTCCTGAATCTGTAAGATCTCCTGCAACAAGCAACGCATCCATATCATCCTTTGTAAAATCCTTCAGCATACTAAGTGCATTTTTAAATTTATCGTCCTGCTTTTTGTTCTGATCCATAATATGCACATCACTCAACACACCGAATCTCAAGTCAGCATTCTTATTTTTCACTGCAGCTCTAACTCCTACAGTGTTAATTGCAAATATAAATAAAATCATTATCAAAATTAATTTACTTGAAACTCTCTTCATCTTTAGCACTCCCTAACTATATTTCATCTCTATTATTTTTACATTTAGACCGCTCTATTATACATACAAAAAACTGGTGCCATCTCATAAATCATCATGATAACACCAGTCGCTTATGCCGTTTTAAATACACCTTCTATACTATTATCACTTTCTGTTCCAAATTCACCAACCGCAGTTATTACTACATTATAACAATGATTATGTTTTAACTTATCCAGTAAAACATTAAAAGTTTGAGATTGATTTGCTACAAAATAATTTGTAAATATATATTCGCTTTTTATAACCTTGCTTGTATTTGCATCTATAATTTTAATATTATATCTTTCTATAAACTTATCAACATTATACGCTTTCTTAAACTGAAGCATTAATGAATTTGTTTTAGCCTTTACTAATTTTATCTTTGAATTCATTATAAAATAAGGTTTTGAAGCATAATTCTTACGCATATCAGTATATTTATAAGTAGCCTTATCAGCAGGTTTTTCAATCACCCACTTATCACCTATTATCTTCTTAGTTAAAAAGTCTACCCTGCTTATACTAACCTTATTGCCATTAACTTCGACAAACAATCCCTGTGAAATATTGTTTTTTACTATATCGCCATGGTTAGCAGCTGTCTTTTCCATTCCAACTTCTTCTATAGTACCAGTTCCAACTGCAGTAAAGTCTTTTTGATATATCATTCTTTCATCATTAAACGGTCTATGAGAATGACCTGCAAAATATATTACCTGAGGATAATCATTTATAACCTTGCCAAGATCAATAGTTGAAAACTCATTGCTGCCATATATAGTATTTCTAATAGGCTGATGTGCTATAACAAATACGGGCTTTTCTGGATCATCCTTAACAGCTTTATCAAGTTGAGTCTTAAGCCATGTTCTCATATTCTTACCAAACCTTCCATTCATTGAACTATCTTCAGTTGAAACTGTGATAAAATGATACCCCTTAATTACTTTATCATCATTTAATTTTTGGAGTGTCTCCCTTTTAAATAGATTCTGACACATTTTAGTATCTGCATATCCAAAGAAGTCATGATTACCCATAGCAAATACCTTTACTATGTCCTTGCCTAATTCGTTATCATATATTTTTACAAGTTTTCTATACTCATACTTACTCCCTGAGTCAGCAAGGTCTCCTGCTATAGCCACTGTATCAAGCCTTCCCCCTGCAAATTGTTTAAGAGTGTCAAGCGCTTCCTTGAATTTCTTATCTTGACGTGATTTATTCTTCATAATATGAACATCACTTAAAACTCCAAAACACAAACTACTATTTTTATCATTTATATTATTATTGTTTTTTTCGTATGTATAAATCTGGCTGCTACCTTCCTCGCTATATATACTATTTTTACCCAAAATAGCAAATGAACATGCAGAAAATACACATAAACTCAATGTAAAAGCACATAACTTTTTATAATTCTCATAAAACTCACATCCATTTTCCTTAATATGATTAATTTATACCATATTATTCCTAATGTTTCGTTACATAATAATTTTTTATTAGTTACAATGAATTGCAAATGGTTACAAAAATACAAAATCATTGTATGTCTTTACTCTTACTAATAATAAAAAACATCTAGATAAACTGGAATCGAAAAAATGATAAAATATTAATCTACAAATTCTAGTTTATTAAGATGTTTATATTACCAAATATAAATTATTTAATATATTATTTTATACTATCTTTCAGTTCTTGGAATTACTGTTGTTTCGGTAAATATTTTATCAATCTGATAATCATTAACGTTTATATCTATTTGCTTATCCATAAGTTTTGAAATAAGCTCTACTTTTTCCTCTTCAAAATAATCTGATTTTTGGATATTCTCAATAAGACTATCTAGATCATATATAACACATTCACCTTCGTAAGCACCAAGTGATGTGCATATAGCTTCAGTAGTCTGCATAGGATCAGTTACATAATCAGAATAAACTACGCTGAAATCATCAGACATTTCTTCTACTTTCCCTATGTAATATCCTGATACAAAGTTTCTTGCATCATTTATCTCTCTAAATCCAGCTATATCTCCATTAGGTGTTACAACTATATAATTATTATAAGGTGTTATTTCACTCATATATTAATCACTCCATATTCTCTAAAACTTATTATTAGTTTTATCAAATGAAGCATATTTATACTAAATTATAATTCTACTTCGGACATTCTACGATTATCAATGGTACTGTCATCTCTTCTTCAGTAAGACCTGCATGTACTCCTTTAATTGCTTTATACTCTTCTTGATTTACAAAAACTGATTTATTTGTTACCGCAGCTGCGATATAATCTCCTACAAAACCTTCAAATCTTGAATGAGGAACTCCTTTTCCAAAAAGACCTTTCTCAATTACTTCTTTTTTTGAAAAAAGTACAAAATCTTTTCCAAAATGTTTATTGAAAGCTTGTCTAAACTGCTCATCCATGCCATCCTTTACAAAAAAGCTAAGCGATCTTGGTTCAATTGAAGGCATCCATTTAAGTGTATCTGTTATGTCTTTATAATCACTTATAAGATAATTCTCACCATCAATATGCCCATGGTCTGCAGTTACTATAATAAGAGTATCCTTAAGCTCCATTCTTAATTTTTTAACTTCGTTATTAATCCTATTAATCCAGTATTTAACCTCACTACTGTGAATACCTTTCTTATGCATTGAAGAATCCGGCTGAGGCCAGTAAGTATATATATACCTTCTGCCTTCTTCATTACAGATCTTCTTAACTTCCTCTATAAGTTCTTCAAATCTCTCCACTTTATATGTACCAAAAGGAGATACTGAGAAAGCTTCTGCATTGCCTGTTTCACTAATTTTATCAACTATATCCTTGTACGGTATATACTTTGAAGCCACATGATAATCTGCAACAGTTTCACCATTATCATTAGTATTAATAAAAATATTCACATTATCATTTACTTCATTAAAATGAAGGCTCCAGCCAAGCCATGAATGTTCTGACGGCATAAGTCCGCTTTGAAGAGTAGTTGTTGCCGCTGTAGTTGTTGGCGGATAAACAGAAGTAATATCCTTGACTTTATGTTTCATAAGAAAACTATGTTCATCAAGGACATCCTTCATGTTGAAGCTTCCCATTGCATCAAACACCATAACAACTACATTTTTATAATTTCTGTCAAGTGCCTTTTCAAGTTCTGGAAGTGTATTATGAGTATACTGTGCTCCAAAATGCTTAAGCACTGAATTAGCAATGTTAAGAATACTGTTATTATAATCAGGATACTTTATCTTCATTTAGTACCTCCTCTAAGTATCGGTTGATTTTTTACTATATGATCAAAAATAAAGCTTTCTCTCTGTGCATAGTTATTTTCACCATATACATAAGGAGGTCTTAATATTATTAGTTCAGTATCTTTATTCTTTAATGATTCAGTATAATATCTTTCTGCTTCAATTTTATCTGTGCCATATTCCTGCCAGAAACTATCCGCGCCAAGTGCATCATCCTCTGCAAAAGGTATATTAAGATGTTCGATATCATATACAGCACTTGAACTTATAAAAACAAACTTCTTTACAGAATCAAAATCCAATGAACTGCACAGAATTTCAGCCTGATCCTCATTTAATCCACAAACATCAACCACTATGTCAAAATTATATGTGGATAAAATGTGATTCATTGTTTCCTTATCATTTCTGTCACAGATTATGCTGTGGATATCAGAATTTTCTATAGCACGACTTCCTCTGTTAAGCACATAAACCTCATATCCTTTTTCATAAAGCTTGTCAACTATTCTTCGTCCAATAAAATAACTGCCACCCATAACTAAAACTTTATTCATTAAAATTGCCCCCTTTATATTACGTTAATATTTCAACATTAAACTTAAATTTAAATAAAATAAGGATGAAATTAGTTCTCTGCGCTTCCTAATTTCTATATTTTAATGGAGTTTCATCCTTAATTCTGCATTCTGAAATCTTAATCCAAAATTATAAAAGGTACTTTTCAGGTTCACTGCATATTTCCTGCATATCTGCATAGAACAATGAACAGTGGTATCCGTCGGCTGCTGCATGATGTATCTGAATTGTTACAGGCATTTTATATGCATTATCTGTATCCTTAAAGTACTTTCCCCATGTTACCATCGGGAATAAAAATGGCTGTGATCCTTCATTATTTACATTAAATGATGTATAAGTAAACCATGGCAGACATGACACTATATAAAAGTTAGGTGCAAAAGGCGTTGTATAAGTAGTATCTTCTTTGTATTTATCAAGTGAAGAAACCATATCAGTATAAAATCTCTTGAAATTGTCGCTGTATTCAGTACACAAATCAGCCATAACCTTTGTTTTATCATTTAATACTGAATAGCTTGGACTAACATAATCAAAATAACCCACATTACCATTCTGATCATATCCCATCTTAAATTCATTCTGATTATTAATGCACTTAGATGATATCCATGTAAACACTGGATAAATTCTAAGATTATTTTCCTTTATGAACTTAATTAAATTTGTAATATCCACATTAACTGTAATGCTGTATGTACAGCTTGCATTGTTGATAAAATGCTCAAAACATTCTCTTCTTGCCCATTTTGCTTTATCAATAACCGTAAAATTCATATAACATCTCCTCCTCCAAAATCTCCTAACTAAATTTTACTATATAAAACTTAATCTTACAAACAGACTCACAGACAAACTTTTTACATAAAAAAATAGAGACCCAGAATAAGTCTCTATAATATACTATCTAAATCTTCTTTATAGGTATTCTCAAAACAGTTTTCATTTTAGTCCTGTTACATTTCCGCGGATCTGACAGATATATTTCATGATGCTTTCTACCTATACCAATATCATTCTGAAGCCCATTTTCTTTAATAAAATTATCTATCTTGCTTACTGTTTCAGGTTCATTATCAAATTCGCCGATATGCATGCATTGAACACATAATCCTTCAAGCGGCGGAACTACATAATCAAAATAGCCATCTATATCTCTACTACCCATTTTACTCATCTTAATTCTATAAGAAAGTGCATATAATATGCCTACTGCTTTACTATACTCACCTTCTTCATAATTAGGATTACCCTTACCATCAATTATGATGTACTGTATCTTAGGTACACAGACTTTTGCAGGTTTTGTTTTAGGTAAATACAGTTCTTTAAACTTCTTTTTATAATCTACCTTTTCCATAACCCTCACTCCTTAATATCACCATCATAATTCCCTGTAATTTCAATAACATTGCCATCAGGATCTTCAACTTGAAAATAGTAATATGGATGTACATTATTAACGTACTTTATTTCTGTAACAAGACTGCTGATTTTTAAGTCTAATATTCTTTCTCGTTCCTCAGCTAAATTCTCTGTCCAAAAATTAAATACAAATTTATGTGTATTTTTTGATTCTGCTATTGCAAGCAGATTATCAAACTTTTCAACATACTGCCCCTTTGTTACTGTCAAGTCAGGATTATCCCTGTCAAAATAAGCATTCATCAATGATATGTTTCTTCCCTCAAACTTAAACTGAGCAAACCTCTCCATATTCTTTGACGATACACCCATAGAAAGTAGCTTCTCATAAAAATCTATAGACTTTTTAAAATCCTTAATTCTTAATTCTGCAATCTTCATTCTTAATTGCTCTGAAAATCCTCTTCTGATCTACTATATTCTGCAATTACATAACAAGCATAAATTCTTATTTTAACGCTATATAGATGTGTATTTCTGCGTTATCAATGCAGTCATCCTGATATTCTTCAAAGTCTGCTGTGTATTTTCTATCTAGTTTCATCTTCCATAGTTCCTGCCAAAACTGCTGTACAGCTTTCTGCATGTGTCCACGAACAACAAACTTAGCATATTTTCCTGCTGGAATTACTTTTACTACTGTATTTCCAGGAATATTGTCAGTGATTTTTACCTCACATCCTATGGTAACATCATAATCTCCAGCCATATCACTTTCATAATCTGAATATAACCCTACTGCTTTTTCATTAGCTTTGTTATTTATCTTCTGATATATACCTTTCTGATACAAGTCGTTCCAAAGTCCACCTATAACAACCCCCATATCTGGTGCTGAATTATTAGTCCTTGCATTAAGTCCTACAATCTTCTTTTCCTCTAAGTTTACAATTTCATACTCCATATTAATTACCTCCACAAATTTAAATCTTCTTGTATTTCATCTGATAGGTAAATAATACAAAAAATAACCTGACATCTATCTGTCAGGTTACAAAAAACTTTTTAATCTTTATATATTAAGTATTACTTTTTTAAAGCATGTATGATGAATGTAATCATAAAAGTTGTGCCTAATAGAAGCACTATCATTGGACCTGTAGGAATCTTTTCATAATAAGATATGATAAGCCCCGCAATCCCCATTATTATTGAAAACATCACTGACCAAAAATGATATTGTCTTGTATTAGAGGCAATATTCCTGCTTGATGCAGCTGGCAGTATTATTAGGGAATTTATTAAAAGCACTCCAATCCATCTTATTGATAGCATTATTATTACAGCCACAAAAGCAGAAAACATATAATCATATAGTTTTCCGTTTATGCCTTTACTTCTAGCAAGTGTCCTATTGATGCTCTCAGCATTTAATTTGTTATAAGTAAAAAGCCACAGAATAATAACTAAAATAAATACGATAAACAGATAGATTATTTCATCTCCTGTTATACTTAATATATCTCCAATAAGGTAGCTTGAGTATTTATTAAAAGTCCCCTTAGCTGCCAGTATAGCGAGTCCAAGAGACATTGCTATGGAAGCAAACACACTGATTATTGTATCAGTGCCATAAGTAGTTCTGTCCTTTACAAAATTAAGTAATACTGAAAATATAATTGCAAAAATTATCATTGATAGGCTATGGTTTGTAAATCCAAATACAACTCCTACCGCTATTCCAGTAAGCGCTGAATGTCCCATGGCATCAGAAAAAAATGCCATTCTTTTATTTACAATCATTGTTCCCAGCAGTGCAAAAACTGGTGATGTCAGAAAAATTGCCAGTATTGAATTTCTCATAAAAGCATATGACATAAAATCAAATGGAAGTATATTTTCCATTATGTTATAAATAGTTTCCATAAATCTCTGCCTTCCTTAATCAAATATCTCTTTAAAATTAGCGTCATTATATACTTCTTCTGGAGTTCCCTGACATAATATTTTGTGATTAATAAGAATAACTTTATCTGCATATTTCTTAACTAGATTCAAATCATGCGAAACAAGCAGAATAGCCATATCATATTTTTCCTTCATTTTACTGACTATTCTGTAAAAATCCCTTACACCATTTCTGTCAATACCTGAAACCGGCTCATCAAGTATAAGTAAATTTGGCATTGGTGTGATTGCAATTGACAGAAGAACCCTCTGAAGCTGTCCTCCTGATAATTTACCAACCTGCTTATCAATGCAGTCTTCTATAGAAAAAATCTTAAGCTGTTCATAAATTTTCTGGTACAGTTTCTTATTTTTTCTAAGCCATACTGGATAGTTTGATATATACGACGCAAAAAGATCATAAACAGTGATAGGAATATCGTGCTCAATATTAATATTCTGAGGCACATAACCTATTCTGATTTTCTGCTTAGTATTATCTTTAAGATCTGTAAAAGAAATATTGCCAGTATGTTTTATTTCACCTAGTATAGATTTTAATAATGTAGATTTTCCTGCTCCATTAGGACCTATAAGTACAGTGAGGCTGCCACAATGAATATGAATATAAATATTTTCAAGAATCTTTTCACTTCCAAAATTTACGTTTATATCATTTATTTTAATACAGTGACGACCACAGGCACCCTTATTCTCTAATTCCATAGCCTACAACCTCTTATTCCATTTTAGAAATCAAATCAAAATTTTCTTTCATACCATCAAGATATGCATTTTCATTTACATTTCCTATCATACATGAATTAAGTTCATATATTTTAGCACCAGTTTCTTTTGCAATAGCTTCGGCATTCTTTTTATCTGAGCCCTTAGTGATAAAAATTGCTTTTATCTTATCTTTCTTCATATCTGCAATAGTCTGTTTTAACACTTCAGCTGAAATTGATTCTTCCTCATGATCTGTCTTTATATCAATTTCCTCAATCTTTGTAAATACGCAGAATGAAGGTAATGTTTCATCAAGAACAAGGGCTTTCTTTCCTTCAACTTTTGATAACTTATCTTTATAATCAGACTTAAGCTTATTTAGTTTTTCTACATAAGATTTTTCATTTTCAGCATACTTATCTTTATTTTCTGGATTAGCAGCCTGAAGCTGACCACTTACATATTGAACCTGATTTATATAATCATCTATACTAGTCCAGACATGACCATTATTCTCATCATCATCTTTCTTAAAGTCTTTAACATTTTTCGCAGCTTCTATTATTTTTGTTTTAGGATAAGCTTCTTTGATTTTTTCATTAAATACCTCAAGTCCTAAACCATTTTCTACATATACATCAGCATTCTCAACTTTTTTAAGATCCTCAGTAGTAAAAGTATGGTCATGGATACATCCCATATTAGGATCTGACATACTCTTTGCATTAACGTTTTTGATACCCTTTGTTAAATTCATAGTCAATATGTGCATTGGATAAAATGATGATACTATATTAAACTGCTTTTCAGCACTAGCTGATGCAGGTTCCTTTTTATCATTTGTACAGCCTGCTAGTGATAACATCATTGTAGCTGTTAACAGTGCTGTTATTGTTTTAATTACTTTTTTCATTTATAATCCTCCAAAAATATTATTTTACGCAAATGCAAAGCATTTGCAACATCTTTTCTTATTATAGGTCTTTTTTCATATTTTTGTCAATAATGTAATCAATTTATTTTTTATATTTTCTAAAAAAATAAGCTGCTAAACAGCTATTTATTAAATAGTTGTTTAACAGCTCTATAAATACTTTTTAAGCATATTTGATATTTTACTTTTCAATTTATCTCTTACCTCTACAGGTTCAAGAACTTCTATCCTGTCACCATAAGAAAACAAATAATTATATAGATAATCATCATCTCTAAGATCAGCACTCACAATAAATTTATCATCAATTAGCTCTATTGGGCCGTTTCTAAATTCATCATAAACTCTTGATGCTGCAGAAATATCTATTTTCATTTTAACATGTATCGTGCTGCACCTAGATGCATAATTATTATATTCATATTTAATCTGCTTAAACTTACGCTGAGCATATTTTTCACTTGTAACAGACAGATTATCTATTCTGCACAATTTAAAAAACCTGAAATCTTTTCTTGATCTGCAGAAACCATATACGTACCAGCTATATCCCTTAAATACAAGCTTATAAGGTTCAACTATACGCGTTGTTTTCTCTCCTTTATTGCTGAAATAATCAAAGGATACTACTTTCTTATTAAGTATGCAGTTTTTTAATATATCAAAATACTGTTTATCCTTGTCGCTCTGCTCCCACGTTGGAAAATCAATTTCAATCCAGTCAGCTTCATCCTTCTTAAAGATACTCTTAAGTTTTGATAAAGACTCATCTACTGAAACCTTCCCAGTTGCATTTAAGCCCTGAAGTGCTGCAAGCACTTGTTTCTGCTCATTATCAGAAAGCATTGTCTTATCTATGGAGTAACCATCCATTAGATATATTCCTCCACCCTTACCCTGAGTGCAGTATACAGGAACACCATTTTCTGAGAGTACATCTATATCTCTATAAATAGTACGAACTGATACATTAAACTTTTCCGCAAGAAAAGGTGCTGTAACATTTTTATTATTTATCAGTATATTGACTATAGAAAATAATCTGTCTATCTTCATTTCTATTACCTATTCTTCTATATCTTTAATAACCTCATTGCATGTCTTTATATCTGCCAGCCTTCAGTACCTTTCTTCAAAAAATCATCTTCGTCATTCTGATGCTGCAAGTATATTACTTCTACCCCATTACTTCTGCATGACTTGATCAATTTTTGTATGTTGCTTACCACATTATCAATATCAAAAGGTTTATCTTCAACTAAAGACTTTTGCATATCGATAACAAGTAGTGCTTTTTTACCCATTTTATGAGTCCCCTTATTATGTAATAAATATATTTTATCCATTTAATTACATAAAAGTCAACCTTAAGTTTACTTATTAAACATTCTTGGCTCATAAAGAATAAGCTGTAACACCTAAAAACAGCATATTAATGCAGCTTGCATTATATGAAGCCTTTTCAAGTTAACTTTACATTATTTTTTAAACTTTTAGCTATATTTTTCATTTTATTTTTTACTTTTAACTGCCCTTGACATTGATTTTTATATTGGATATATTCTATAATATAAATATGACTTTTAAATGCTATGAAGAGAAAAGTAATTACTACTTAAGTTTTCAGAGAGTTCCTGTATGCTGAAAAGGAATAGCTTAGTTTTAATGAAACAAGACTCGGAGCTTCATACGGATCCAACAGGTGATGATATGACGTAATGCTTACGTTACAAAGCTACAGTATGATAGTACTTAATGAGGTCAATATGGCAACATATTGATAAATTAGGGTGGTACCGCGATATGTCGCCCCTATAAAGCTTTTTCTGCTTATAGGTGGCGTTTTTTTATAACTTTTTTTGCTTTATAGCATATCTTTGTTGAAATAAATTTACTTGGAGAGTGATACAATGGTTAATAAGAGACTTGGTAAAGACGAACGACCTGTATTTCCTAAAAGAGCAGTAATAACTGCCGGAATGCCATATGGAAATAAAGAACTACATTTTGGACACGTAGGTGGAATGATGATTCATGCCGATGTGTTTGCCAGATTTTTAAGAGATAGAATAGGAAAAGAAAATGTAATATTCGTTTCTGGTACAGACTGCTACGGTTCACCAATATTAGAAAGTTACAGAAAACTAGTAGAAGATAAAAAATTTGATGGTTCTATCAAAGATTACGTTACAGGAAACCATTTAAAACAAAAAGCAACACTTGAAAAATATGAAATAAGCCCTAATCTTTTTGGTGCATCTGCACTTGGAAGAACTGGTGAAGTTCATAATGAAGTATCAAAGAAAATTTTCAATACTTTATATGAAAATGGCTATCTTGTAAAAATGTCTACACCTCAATTCTATGATCCAGAATACAATGTATTCTTAAACGGAAGACAGGTTATTGGTAAATGTCCTATTCAGGGATGTACTTCTGAAAAAGGATATGCAGATGAATGTTCTCTAGGTCACCAGTATATGCCTGATGAACTTATCGATCCTAAGAGTGCTTTATCAGGCAAGACTCCAGTAATAAAGGATGTTACTAACTGGTACTTCAAACTTGATGAATACTGCGATAAACTTCTTGAAAGAAACAACTATCTTATGAGATATTCTAACTGCAGAAAAAATATGCTTAAGACAATAGATGAATTCTTAAAGAAGCCAGTTATATATGTACAAAGAAAGAACATTGAAGATTTAGCAGAACTTGAAAGTCTTTTCCCAGAACATGAAACTATTGATGAAGAAAAGAAGAGTTCAATAACTTTTGTATTTAAGGATTTAGCAGCTAGAGATAAGGCAAGAGAAGTTTTGGGAAGTAAAGGAATCAACTATAGAAGTGGTAAGACTCTAGTTCCATTCAGACTATCAGGAAACGTTGAATGGGGAGTTCCAGTTCCAGATACAGAAGATCAGAAGGATTTAACATTCTGGGTATGGCCTGAATCACTATGGGCTCCAATATCATTTACTGAAGCTTACCTTGAAGAACATAAGGAACTTGATCAGAATATAAGTGACTGGTGGAACAGTGAAGATTCAACAGTGTTCCAGTTCATAGGAGAAGATAATATCTACTTCTACGGAATTGCTGAAATGGCTATGTTCAGTGCTTTAATGAATAACGAAGATATGGAAAATATAAATCTTCCTCAAATAATATCAAATAAACACATATTATTTATGGGAATTAAGGCAAGTAGTAGTTCAGAAATCAAACCACCTATGGCAGATGAACTATTAAACCACTATACAGCAGAACAGCTTAGAATGCACTTCTTAAGTCTTGGTTTATCATCAAAGAGTGCAAGCTTTAAGCCACAGATATACATGAAGGAAGAAGAAAAACAAGGTGCAGATCCAGTATTAAAAGAAGGAAACCTTCTTACAAATGTATATAACAGAATCGTAAGATCTTGCTTCTATACTGCACAGAAACACTTTGACAACAAAATACCAGTTGGTACTGTAAGTGAAAAAATATTAGAAGATACTAAGAAAGCAGTTCTTGAATATGAAAGACATATGTATAACCATGAATTCCATGCAATAACTTATGTTCTTGACAGCTACATCAGAAACATGAATAAATATTGGGCTAAAAATTCAAGAGAGGCTGAAAAAAATAATGATGAAGAATTATTAAAGCAGATAGTAATTGATGAATTCTATGCTTTACGTGTTATTGCAACACTTCTTCACCCAATAGCACCAACAGGATGCGAAATGGTAAGAGAATACCTTAACGCAAGTGATAAAATATGGAGCTGGGATTACATATTTAATCCAGTTTACGACTTTATTGAAGATAAAAACTATGAGCTTAAGTTCCTAGAACCAAGAGTTGACTTCTTCACAAAACATCCATCACAATTACAGTTTGACGAAAACTAAAATAGGTTTGCAAAGACCTTATGCGAAGCATCCATAGCTTTGCATAAGGTCTTTATCCATAAAACAAGAAATCAGTTAGCGCTGCTAACTGATTTCTTTGTTTTTATCGAAATAACGTTTATGTTTTTTTATTCCTGAAATCATTAATTAATAATAGGTATCCATGGTGATGCTAAAAATATTTTATTACAGATAGCTGGACTCCCGCATATTGATTTAAGAATTTCATTGCATCCTGCTGAAAAGCCCCATAAAAGCACTTCACTATATGGCTCATTATTTATTTTATTAAATACTGCAGGCAGCTGAGGATAAGCATTATCTTCCCATCTAAATAAGTTTACAGAATCTATATCTTTTGACTGCACATATTCTAACTGATAGTCTTTTCTATTTAAAAAGCTCCAGTTTTCCTTGCAGCTTTCAATATTCTGCTGGTTTCCATGAAGAATAACAGCTAACTTGTCAGCAGTCTTACTCTTCCATGAAAAATATGTATCAGTATTCTTAATTGCTAAAAAATATCTTTCATCCAATCCCCCCAAACTATTTAATTACCTTTTCATATATTCTAAAAAGATCAAGTCCATACATACTATATCCTTCATCAATTGTATCAAGATACTCATATCTAAAGCTTTCATAAAGTTTTATTGCTGGTATATTCTTTCTAAATACATCTAATCTTATTGATTTGATATTATTTGCTTTTGCTTCATCATCAATTGTTGGATATACACCTTTTTTCCATCCAGGATAATTTGTCCTCTCTGTGAGATAATCAATAAGATCATCATATAGCTTGGCTACTTTTTTTATGTCTTTTTCTGTTCCCTTTTCAATATGTACATTCATTTTCCTTAAGTCCTCCTATTTACTGCTATTTTATTACTTCTCCATGAACAACTACCCTGCCCCCATCTGGACATTTTGCTTCAAACATAGCTGCTCTTGTATTTCCATAATCAAGTTCTGCACCATTAAGCAGAGCATATACAGATGGATATATACTATTCCAAAGTTCATGACAAAGTGGAGGGCATAAATCCTCCACAATAAATTCATCACCTTTTTTACAGTATCCGCTTCTGCATCTACTTTCTTTTATAGTTATTTTAACCTTCGGCATACTGCTTCCCCCCTAATCAATATCTAAAATGTACTCTTCACCTTCATAGGGTTCTTCATCTTCATTACATTTATAAGGCATATTTCTGACAAATTTAAAGCCAAGCTTTTTCATAACATTGGCTGAAGCCTTGTTAACCTTAGCACAATGTCCTATTACCTTCTTAATGTGTAACTTATCTCTAGTAAATTTTATGACCTCTGTCATTGCTTCAGTTGTATATCCACATCCCCATGCTCTTTTAGCTAAATTGTATCCTATTTCAAAAGCATTAAACTCTTCTTCAAAATATATAAGACATGTCCCAATAACTTTACCATTGTCTTTACATACAATTGCCCATCTATACCAGTCATCAGAATCTATTTTTGATATTTCTTCTTTAATCCATTTCTTTGTTTTATTTATATCATTATGGCTCTGCCAATACATATACCTTGCCACATCAGGATCGTTCTCCCATCCATAAAAAACATCCTCTAAATCATTATTACAAAATGGTCTTAGAATAATTCTTTTAGCATTAATAACTGGTGTTCTCATTTATTTTCCCCCCAATCACTGCTCTGCAAATCTCAATTTGTGGAGTTGTTTTTATTTTATAATTTTATTATTAATAATAATCATCTTACTTACATCATTAGTATCTATTTCAAGCTTATCTTTACACTGCTCAATCAGCTTCATTGCAATACTGCCTTTTCTAACCTTATCTGATGCATGCTTTAAATCAAACCATTCTGCCTTATCTACTTCCTCTGAAATCTTAAAATCCTGCTTTTTAACATGAGCTAAAAATCCAAGCATAAGCATATCCTTTTTAGGATAATAGTAGCTATTTATATATTCTATATTTCTTGGCCTTATACCAATTTCCTCTTCAACTTCTCTCATTGCTGTTGATTCAGCATTTTCACCTGATTTAATATGGCCAGCTACACATACATATGTATCTTTAGATACATATTCCTGACGTATAAGTGCCGCTTCATTATATTCATTAACAGCAAGTACAATAACGCATGTACTAAACAAATCAAAAAGCGGTTTATTACACTTATTACAGAAGTTCATAAGCCCTTCATCACCTATTTTCTTCTGTACTGTCTTTTCTCCACAATAAGGACAATAAATAAACTTCATAATAATCATCTCCAAAATTTATTTGGTAATATTTAGTATATCATAATTTTAAAAAATTCATATACTTACAAAACATTTTTTAAATATTTAAACTTTTTAACAAAATCACCCTTTTGTAGCTAATTTATTTTTTTCAAGCTGTTCAACTCTGTATGTTCCCTTATACATTTCAAGCAGTTTATTAACAGCTCTTGTTGCAATGCCTCTTGATCTGAAAGATTTTGCAACAAACAGCTCATGAACACTAAAATTAGCTTGTCCCCCAGCATATTTTCCAGTATTGAATAAAATAAATCCTGCAACTTCGTTATTTTTATTTACTTCAATAAGATCAACCTTATTAATACAATTCATAATACTAATATCTCCCCTTCATAAAAGCCACACTCCTTTATAATCTAGTATGTCTTAAAAACAGCAACAATATTAAAAAGGTAGAACATTAAGCCAGTAGCAACACCTTTTCTATGATATTTCTTTTTAGTAAACACAATAGAAATGCTGCATAGCCTCTTCATACTCATCATTATTGATTTCTCTCATTTCAAAACCCATTTACATCACCCCAAGTTTATTAAACACAGCATAGATAAAAACATATTTTTACATTACTTGCATTTTATCATTGGTGTGATTTTCATACAACAAAAAAGAAAGACGCCTTATTTTAAAACGCCTTTCTTTTATAACCTAATTTCTTTTCTTCCTAGTTATTTTCCTTTAATGTTTTAATTCTTTCTTTTATGTAGTTTAGAAATTCCTCATCAGTAAATTTAGGATCTCTTGTATTCATCCACAAATCACATGGCAGTTCTTCGCATTTTCCACAATTCTCTAAACATTTTTTATTTTTTACACATTCATAAATCCTGCAGCTCTTTCCTTCTTCTATGTAAAAGGGCTTACCACAAGACTTGTTGCATCCAACACATATACTGCCGAAGTATTCACACTCTCCACAATTTATTCCACAACAACTTATTTCTTTCATCAACATTTCCCCCTTATAGTTAGTAATTTTATTATAATAAAATTATCACTATCTATCTTGTAAAAATGCGACATCATTTAATGCTGTTCTTTTTGCCTGTGGAATTGTTATTGTATGATATTTCTTAAACTCATTTAATAAATGTGCTTGATCAGTAAATCCATACTTAACTACTGCATCCATCACATCAAAATTCTTATTACATAAAACGTCATTCCATAAATTCTGATATCTAATAAGTGAAGAAAATTTTTTCGGAGAAACTCCAATATTCTCAGAAAATATTCTTTGTAGCTGCCTGCTACTGATATGTAAATCCTTTGATAACTGACCAACTTCAATATTACCTCTCTGCTCTAACATTTCAGCAACTGAATTCATCAATAAATCTTTCTCCTAAGACATAAATATCATTATCTTTTCCATAACAAAGACTGTAACGCATGCAGATACAGCAACTGTTACAAGGCTCTTATTATAAAATGCTAAGACAACAGCAACAATGACACCTGCCAGCGCACTGTAGATACTGCTTGTAGCATGAAAAACAACTGGAAATGTCATTGCCATAAGGCATGAATATGGTACATAGTACAAAAAAGATTTTATATACTTATTAGTAATCTTTTTTTGAAAAACAGTCATTGGAATCATCCTAATAAGATACGTAACAACTGCCATAGTAATTATATAAATATAGACCATTAACCTCACTCCTTACAACTAGCCATTTCTTCTTTTCCACTTAATTCTGTCTCTTCTAAAGTCTCTTCATCTTCAATTGGAAACAGAAATGCAGAAAGTCCTGCAGATATTATTGTTGATATTATTATAGACATTCCACCTGATATGAAAGAAAAAAACGGTACATAATAAATTACAGAACTTATTATTACAGCTGTACATGCAGTAAATAAAACTGGTCTTGATTTTCTACCTGCCGGTATTACTATGGCTATAAACATTCCATAAAGTGCTACTCCTGTGGCTACCTGCAAAGTATGCGACATAAGATTTCCGCTTACCCCTCCAAGGATTGTCCCTGCTACCCAGCCTATGATTGGCAGACTTTGAAGTCCAATCATATAATGAAAAGTCAGACTCTTTCCATGTGCCATGGCTACTGCAAATATTTCATCAGTATTTGCAAATGCTATAACAAACCTCTGCCATAATTTAATCTTCTCAGAAAACTTTTGTGACATAGCAAGACTCATCAGTCCATATCGCAAATTGATAATAAACTGTGTAATTATCATCTCAAGTATAGTTCCAGATGCAGCTATAACCTTAATTCCTGCAAACTGGCCTGCACTTGTAAGATTTGAAGCGCTTATGATTGTTCCCTGAAATACAGAAAGCCCACTGGATACAACCATAATACCGATGCTGAAACTAACAGCGAAATATCCTAAAGCAATTGGAATACCGTCCCTTACTCCATTCTTAAATTCTGTTTTCATTTTTATATTTTTCACCCCAAATTTATAAATATAATTTAATATAAAACCATTTTATCACAAATATGTATCAATAAGTATACTGATACAAAATAATATTGTATTCTTTGGAGGCGCAGGGGTAAGTACTGAGATACGAATATAACCCCACTAAATTAATTATCATTACAAAGTAAAATTTTACATATAACAATTTGTTTATTTTCTATGAAAATTTGATATAATATTAGTAAGAAATGTTTTAAAAAAACAGAGTGAAAATATACGGCAAACATACTTTCACTCTGAATATACAATTCTAGTTGTTTCGGCAACTGGTATCATAAATTTTTAGTTGTAAAAATAGTAGTTCCAATTGCTAGTAAGAGGGCTACTATTTTTTTGCGATTTTTTCTATTAATAAAACAATAAATGTTAATAATGATATCAAAAATATTCCCGCATTAAACAGTAACATCAAATTATCGTTACTCATATGTATCACCCCTTCCTTAAAAGAGGTAAGTGATACCAGCAGCCCACTTAAGCTTATAAAATTGTACTTATGGATTATGTCATAAGTATACAGTATTTATATATAAGAATAAAATGGTAATACATTTGTTTTATTTTCTTATTTCTTATGCAATAATATAAGTATAATTTTAATTCGGAGATGATTTTTAATGAGTACTGAAATAGAAAAGTTAACTCAAATACTTAGAAATAGTAATAATATAGTTTTCTTTGGTGGTGCGGGTTGTAGTTGCGAAAGTGGTATACCAGACTTTAGAAGTGCAAAAGGATTATGGAATGAAAAACTTAAGATAAATCTTACTCCTGAACAATTAGTTTCACACACTATGTTTATGAGATACCCAGAAGAATTCTTTGAATTCTATAGAGACAAGTTAATATACCCTGATGCTAAACCTAATGCAGCTCATATTGCTTTAGCTAAGCTTGAAGAAATGGGTAAACTTAAAGCTATAGTCACTCAAAATATTGATGGTTTACATCAAGCTGCTGGTTCTAAAAATGTATATGAACTTCATGGATCTGTTCTTAGAAATTACTGCATGAAATGTGGAGCATTCTACGATGAAAAATTCATTCTTGAATCTAAGGGGATACCTACCTGCCCTAAGTGTGGTGGAAAGATTAAACCAGATGTAGTTCTTTATGAGGAAGGATTAGATAATGATGTGATTAATGGTGCTGTTAGGGCTATATCACAAGCTGATACTTTAATTATAGGGGGAACTTCACTTGTAGTTTATCCTGCTGCTGGACTTATTGATTATTTTAGAGGTAAGAATCTTATTTTAATTAATAAGAGTTCAACTTCTGCTGATAATAAGGCTGATTTAGTTATTCATGATGCTATAGGAAAAGTTTTAGGGGAAGTTGTTAGTAACTTATAGAAAAAACAAACACATTGGTTAGTCTATTAATCCATAAAACTATAGACTATCCCAATGTGTTTCTTAAAACTTTACTTATATATCTTTTTTATTTAAAACTCCCCTACTTGCAAACATGGTAACAGCACTAAATATAATTCCAACTAGCATACCTCTAACAATATATTCATTATTGATGCCAACTAGCATATACTGCACATTTGATTCAACCATATAATTCTCTATTGAAAATCCTTGTACAATACCAGTTTTATTTATTAGCCAGCTAACTCCTCTATAAATCATACTTGTTAAAACACATCCAGAAAATATCCCTAAAGCTATTCCAAAAGAAGATCCTCTTGTCCATGTAGCGATTAAAATAAATATTCCTGTAAAACCTACATGTAATAACAACTGAGCACACCATTTCTATTCTTTCTATTTTAATTTCAGCTGCAATTCAACAGGACAGTGGTCAGAACCTAGCACTTCTGTATGGATATCAGCAGAAGAAAGGTACTTTTCAAGGGAAGAACTTACACAGAAATAGTCTATTCTCCAGCCTGCATTTTTTTCACGAGCTTTGAAACGATATGACCACCAGCTGTATACCTGCTCTAAATCCGGATGGAAATAACGAAACGTATCAATAAATCCTGCATTCAAGAGATTGGAAAATTTCTCACGTTCCTCATCTGTAAATCCTGCATTTTTTCTATTAGTCTTAGGGTTTTTGAGGTCAATCTCATTATGTGCCACATTCATATCACCACATACCACTACAGGCTTTGTCTTTTCTAAATTCTTTAAGTAAGCTAAAAAATCATCTTCCCACTTGCATCTATAATCTAAACGTGCAAGTTCATTCTGAGAATTCGGTGTATAAACTGTAACAAGATAAAATTCTTCAAATTCTGCAGTTATGATTCTTCCTTCATTGTCATGCTCCTCTATTCCCATTCCATATGTAACATTGAGCGGTTTCTTTTTCGTAAAAACAGCAGTACCCGAATACCCTTTCTTCACAGCATAATTCCAATATTGATAATAACCAGGTAGTTCTAAATCTATCTGACCTTCCTGAAGTTTTGATTCCTGTATACAAAAAATATCAGCATCTACTTCATTAAAGTAGTCTAAAAATCCCTTTTTCACACAGGCACGTAGCCCATTTACATTCCATGATATTAATTTCATCTTTTTATCTCCTTGTGTATTTATAATTGATTTTTCCCATTGTTTATTATAGTTATTATAACACTATAAAAATTAGAGAGTTAATACAACGTACTAACTCCCCTAAAATTTATTTCACATCATTTAAATCTAGTATATAGATATACGAATCATACATACCTCTTTTTACTGCATCTTTTTGTGCCTCATTATCATCTTCTATTACAGGTCCATTCCATATTGCATAATTCTTTGACATTTTAACGTCTGTATAGTTTGCAAACTTATCAGTCAAGATATATGTCTTATTATTATCTACAGAAAATAATCTAAGTTTATCTGTTCCTCCCCAGCCAATAAATTTACCATTAAACTCAGGGAAATCAAATGCATCTTCCTTGTTAGAAGAATATATTTCATATACTTTATTATTCTTATTAAAATAAAGAGATTTGGAACTAACTTTTGCTGTATCATCATTGATAATTCCACTAAATACAAAGTCATTGCCAGAAACACTAATCTTTGCTGGCTGTATCTCTGTTTCTATCTTATTTTGAGAACCAGTTGACAAATTTTCTTTAAAAATAGTGTCTCTCTGACTTGCAACACTCTCTGGCGCTATATAATAAAAATCCTTACCATTAGTATCTGGTTCTGTAGCTGTGTCTTTAAACTTTGTAATCTTATCTGTTGCAGGATCATACTTCATTATACAAAGATTTGCTTTATCATTTTCATGGTATGTCATTGACCAGTAAGCAGCTTTATCTGAAAGACATAAATCTATAAAGGAATCATACATACCATATTTCATATTTTCATAGAGCTTAGTAACTTTACGAGTCTTTCTATCCATAAACTTAACTCTTGTTGGTGTAAATTCTGAATCCTGAGGTATTGTTTCTTCCCAAATTATATATGAACTATTCATCTTAGCTTGTCCTATGCTCCACTTTGGCTCTGTATTATATAAAAATTCAGACTTCTTATTTTCAATATCATATAGAAGTAATTTCTGCACATTATTAATATCAAACTGTGTAGCGCCAAGTATTATCCCATTCTCATCTATAGCGCTCTGAATCCAACAGATGCCATCCTTAAACTGAGCATGTATCTTTTGAATTTTATCTTTGTTTACAGGGACATCTTCACTTTTAATTTCTATTACATTAGTTTTCTTTAACTCTTTATTGTTTGAACTTTTCTTATCTTGTGTGACTTTCTCTTTTTCTTTAGTCTGCTTTTTCACAGCACCCTCTTGTTTTGTTTTTCCAACACTCCGTGAATAAAAATAGTAACTACATCCCACAGCTAATATAATTACTGCACAAACTAAAGGAACTATAAATTTTTTTCTGCCTACCATACAATCCCTCTACCGTTAACTATTCTTGCTAATTTTGAATATCCCATATTTGAATATTGTGGTACATTATGTCCCCACGAAATTCCAACTCCACTTGATGCTGGATCAATATACCAAATTGTAGCACCATAATCTTTATATCCATCAATTGCAAACCAATGACTAATGTTACTTGTTTGAAGTGTTACATCATGTTTCATTGCCAAGCTTTTCTTCATGTCTTTAGGTTGGTCCTTTAATATATTATTTTCTACCTTCTTATATTGCTTAAATGAAATATCACAAATCTTATACTCCATATACTCTTTTGCCAATTTTTCCTTTACTTCAATTTGTGCTTTAAGTTCATTAGAGATGGGATATTTAATTAAAATTCTTTTTTCATAGTTACTCCTCCTATTTAAAAATATTTTAATACAATATATTCAATTCATTACACAAAAACCCTTCAATGATTAAAAATTTTTTTATCTTTTTTTATAATTCAAAAATATACAAACATATGTGTACATTTTAATTAATTTTCCAAAGTATTTATCAGTTGTTTATTATGTGTACTAGTATTATTATTGTAATTTAGCACATTATAAGAGAAGAAATATCAATAAAAAAATACTAGAAAGATAGAGGGATATATTCACCGTAAGTTTTTTCCAAAAATTAACAATACAAAATAGCTGATGAAAACAGTCTTTATCTAGACATATTTTCGTCAGCTTTGATTTTTCTTCTATTTATTCTATCTACTTAAGCTCTCCACCTTCAATTACAAGGTTTTCTATGTTTCTGCAGTTGTTCCTTTTGCAACTATAATTTTCTTACCCTTTAGTTCATCCTCTGACTTTATTGGAGCTTTCTTTGTTATATATCTGTATAGTTGTGCTTTGTTAAGTCCTATTGCAAGACCGCTTTCAATCTGATGTTTAGGAAGTGACTGAAGTGCTCCTCTTACCAGGTCCCCCATTTCAGCAGCTCCCCATAAAGTAAATACAATTATAGATACAACTTCACCACTTAAATCTATATTCAGTGCTGTTGTAACTCCAAAATAAAATATAAACAGCCATACAAGTGTTGGAATTATCCTAAATGCTTCAAGATATATTCTATTAATAAATAGAACTATTTTATTTTTAGATGTCCTGCTAAGTCCTATAAATATTCCAATAATAGTACCTAATATTACTGATACAAATGCAATTTCTATAGTAGTTAAAAGGCCTTCAAAAATACGTTCAACATTTCTTCCTTCCAAAATAACCTTAATTGCCGAATTCTGCATATCTAAGCTTCCTTTCTATTATTGTTAAAATAAATGATATAGGCATGATGATAATAAGATATGCAATAACTAGCATTGCAAGAGATTCAAACGTTCTATAATACATTCCTATAAGATCCTTTTATTTTATTCTACTTTAACTAAATTGGCAGTATTGGTGGATATGGATATGGTGGGTATGGATATATAGGATAAGGTGGATATATTGGTGGTTTAAAGTACATTTCTATTTTCTTAAATGCTTCAAGGTATTCCCCCTGTAGCCTCCCCACATATTTCTCATAACTGTGTAACATAATTGTTATTCCCCCTTTTTAAATAAAATTTTCTGTGCACTTATATTTATCTTTTGATAATTCTCTCTAAAACTCTTCATCCATTCTATTCCTTCTTCGGTAATAGAATAATACTTTCTTTTCGGTCCAAGAGGTGACTCTCCCATTCTGCATGAAATAAGTTTTTTCTTATTTAATCTTGTAAGTACTGGATAAAGAGTCCCTTCAATAATATTTTCAAATCCATACTCCTGAAGCTGTGATAATATATCATAACCATAAGTCTCATGTTCTTCAATTATGGCTAAAATACAGCCTTCAAGAATTCCTTTTAATAACTGCGTATCTTCCAAATTAATGCCTCCTACTATGCAATACTAAGTAGCTTTGATAATAATATATCACAGCTCTTGTTAATAGCAAGTAGCCGTTTTAGAAATTTTTACCTAAACTGATTGTTTTCTGTTTTCCCATATATTACAATTAAAGAAACTATAAATAAATTGGGGTGATTATTATGGTGAATAACAACTATCTACAAAAATTTACCGAAAAATATGATGGAGACGATGTAATAAAATACTCTGTAATATCTATAGCTTTTACTGTACTTACATTTTTTCTTTATTTCTTTGAAGGTTTTCACTATGGCCTGCCTGATGACATTTTTTACAGATACTTTACTCCTGTAAATATTACACTGCAAAAAATATATATTGTCTATCTATGCTGTTATACTGTTTTATGCTTATTCTTAATTTACAAAGCATTCAGCGAGATTGTATACAGTAAATTTGATCTAATTCTGTCCTTTTCATTTATTATACCTTCTGTCTTTATATGTGCTCATATAATATATCTAACAGGAATGACAACCTTAAGTAACAGCATACCAGTCTTATCTATACTATTTACAGCTATATATATAATTATTGCTATGCTTTCTATACTGCATATTAAAAGAAATATTAAACTTAATCGTATACCAAAAACTTATAGCAAGAAAGTAACTGTACTATCTTACTGCTGTATCTTTGGATTTATTTTCTTTTCCGAAGCATTGGGAGATAAGATTTTACCAAGAAACCCTATGTATAAACAGTCATTAGGTGCAATTATAATCTTATTTTTTATTGACTATGTTATAGTGTATTTTATTTTTAAATATTATCTAAAAAAAATCCATCATAAAATTTTACCTTTTTAAATGCAATTTCCCAGACATTAAAAAGAGCTGTATCAGGATGATTTTAAAATCAAACTGATACAGCTTTTATAAATAAAATACTATTTCTTAAACTTAACAATAAATGTTAATATGCTTTCTCTTAATTCTGCTGTTATTTCTCCTCCAATTTTCTCAACAAGTAGCTTTGTAACAGTAAGACCAAGTCCAGAACTTTGATTATTCCTTGATTTATCCTTCATATAAAATCTCTTAAATAAATTCTCAAGATCATCTTCTACAAGATTATCTGTATCATTTGAAAACTTCATAATAACCTGATGATCTATTTCTTCCATTTCAACATTAAACATAGATATGCTATACTTTACTGCGTTTCCTATTAAATTAGAATATATTCTTGATAAAGCATTACTATCAACATTCAACATAATAGGTTTCTCACCAATATTGATTTCTGCCTCTATGTTTCTTTTTTCAAAATCATTATATGTTGTAAGAAGCTGCTCCATAAGAATTTTATGTACATCTGTTTCCTTCAATTCGATGTTATACTCATCAGATTCCAACCTAGATAAATCATAAAATGACTGTATAAGGTTCTGAAGCGCTTTTGATTTTTTCTGTATAATATTGATATACTCTATTTTATCCTCTTCAACACAGTCATTATCCTTAATAAGTTCTACATATCCAAGTATTGATGTAAGTGGCGTTCTTAAATCATGGGATATACTTTGTATCTGTCTTCTTAAATCTTTTTCCCTTCTAAGCTGATCAATTCTATATTTCTGAGTATCTCTTAAATATACATTAAACTCCTTTAGAAGTTTTTCAAGATTTCTATCTGGATGTGAAAGCGTAACCTTCCTGCTTGTCTCCATATCCTCACATATTTCCTTAAAATCATCCTTTACATCCTTTATACTTTTTGAAAGCAGAAAAAAGCGTGCACCAAAATACACACTTATAATAAGTAGAACAGCTATAATTATATACTCAATCATAAAATAACATCACTCCCAGTTAGATAAACATTAATTTAAAATTTAAGATGTAGGATTTAAAATTAAGGATTGAACTCCCTTTTAGGAGTTCAAAAAATATTATTTTATTTCTTTTCTTTTAAATGCCATTAATCCTATAATATAGCATATCACTGATCCTATTATTCCTACAAGAATACATCTCATTAATCCTTCGTTTGTAAGCCATCCTAAAGTGTATGCTCCTGTTTTTTGATTGAAAGAAACATCACTAATAATGTACCAAGGCATCCAATCAGCAATTGCAGCTGCTATTTTAACCTTTGTTCCTAATAAAGCAAGGACTTTAGGAATAACAGCTATAACTATAGCCCATACAACAGCAATTGTTGTTTCCTTATCTATTATATAGTATAAAGAATGAGTAAAAACAACACATAAAATAAGTATAGGTACTGCTCCTGTCATGCCTGTTATTAATTCATTAAGATACATTGAGCCACTGTCAGCAAGTAATAAATATCCACCTGCAATATATGCTCCTATAACTATAGTAAAAGCTATAAGTGCTACAAAAAGTTCTGTAAAAAGTCTTCCAAAGAAAATTTCTGATCTTGATAATCCATAAGCTACTGAATTTTTTAAAGTATGATTCTTAAACTCTTCTGCAAATACTACAGATACAAGTGCTACACATAACATCATTATTAATTGAACATTTGAAAACATGCTGCTGAATGCAAATTCAGTAGTTGTATACTGAGTTGGGAATATTGCCAGCATAACCTCAAGAAATAGCACTGCTGCTGTACATAATCCAACAAACATATATATTCCTCTTGAATGTATAATTCTATATAATTCACTCTTTAAATAATTATTCATTATCATTACCCCCTACTAAAGACATATAGTAATCTTCAAGTTTAATCATTTTCTGTGTTATTTCCTTAAGTGCCATACCATTTTCAACTGCTAATTTACTTACCTTTTCAGGTTCCTTTATACCTTCAAAAAGATGAATCACGTTTCCTGGAAGCACCTTATAATTTTTATATCCTAACTTTTCCTCTATAACTGCGCAAAGTTTTTTAGTATTATCTACTTTAACCTCTATATAACTTGTACATTTATCTTCAAGTTCCTTAGCTGTTAATTGTTCAACAAGTACACCTTTATTTAAAAAGCCATAACTTGTAGCTATATTAGAAAGCTCTGATAAAATATGACTTGAAATAATTATAGTAACATTATTCTCTTTATTAAGCTTTAATATTAGATTTCTTATTTCTATTATTCCTGATGGATCAAGTCCATTTATAGGTTCATCAAGAATAAGTAGTTCAGGCTCACCCATCATAGCAAGAGCAAGGCCTACCCTTTGTTTCATACCAAGAGAAAGATCACTAAACTTCTTGTTCTTTGCTTCAAGTATATTTACTGCTTCTAATGCTCTATCCACACTATCCTTACCTGGGATCCCTCTCTGTATTCTGTAATACTCTAAGTTCTTACCAACTGTAAGTTTAGGATAAAAACATGGCTGCTCAATTATTGCTCCAGTTCTTCTTCTTGCTCTTTGAAGCTCTTTCTCTCCTGATTTTCCAAACAGTTCAAAAGTACCACTTGTAGGCTGGCTCTGTCCTGTAAGTATTCTTAAAAATGTTGTCTTACCTGCACCGTTATTTCCTACAAGTCCATAAATATCACCTTTTTTAATTGTTATATTCATATCCCTTAATGCAGTAAAACTGCCATAATTCTTTGAGATATTGTTTGTTCTTATAATTTCACTCATTGATAATCCCCTTTCACTTTCTTAAATATTTTCCTATAAAATTTAATTCATAATTAAATGTTCTTTTCTTATCCCTTCGACACTTAATATGATACAGAAATACATTAAACTAATCATCAAGAAACCTTAAAGAAAGTATAAATTTAGCGTGCATTACCCGCCTGGATCTCCGTCGACACGCTCCAAGTCGACCAGGCAAGTATTGCACGCTAATTTGTTGCTATTATTAATTTATATTTCTTTATACTTATTTAATATTTATTTGCAAAGTTTAAAGCCTATTCCCCATACTGTCTTTATATATTCTTCGTCTGGATCGATGTCTTTTATCTTTTTTCTTACATTGCTCACATGAACATTTACTGTATTGTCTTCTCCAAAATATCCTGATTGCCAGATTGTTTCATATAAATTTTCTCTTGAATAAACTTTATCCGGATTTTTAACAAGGACACATAATATATCAAATTCATGTGCTGTTAAGTTAAGTTCTTGTCCATTAACTTGAGCCTCTCTTAACCCTTCATTAATCACAAGCTTCTTAAACTTCAGCTCATCGCTACTAGTAGCTCCCACAAACTTTCTATATCTTCTCAGCTGTGAATTCACTCTTGCTAAAATATCTGCTGCTTCAAATGGCTTTGTTATATAATCATCTGCTCCCATATTAAGAGCATTAACTCTGTCTTCAAGTGCAGTCTTTGCTGAGACTACTATTATTGGCATATCACTTTTATTTCTTATCTTATTAATAAGTTCTTCACCTGTAACACCTGGCAGCATCATGTCAAGAAGAGCTATATCATATTGCTCCATAGAAATTCTAAGCTCAGCTTCACTGCCTGAAAAAGCTTGAACAACTTCATAATCTTCTTTTTTTAATATCTTCATTATTAAATTATTTATATCAACATCATCTTCCACAATTAAAACTTTCTGTTTTTCCATAGCAACCCTCTCTACCATAAATTACATTAATATTTACATGTTACCAAAACATATATTATATTAATAATACCATAAGGAGGTCATATTTTGGTAAGAATTTTAATAATACTACTTCTTCTCGTTGTTCTTGCAGTAATGTATTATTCATTACAAAATGAGAAATTTAATCATAGAAAAGATAATATGTATCAGTCAAAACAGATACGTGAATTAAAAAAGAAATATAACGATCTTATGAGATCCAGCAGTGAACAATTTAGAAATATATCTCTTAATTCTCTGCCACTGTCTGCAGACACAGGTATAATCGCAGAAAATACAACTCTGCACATTGCACCAATGGAAAGAAGTGCTTCAGTTAATACAATAAATTATAAGACACAGGTAAATATCATTGACCAGATTGAGTGCAGCAATACACCCTGGTACTATATAGAAATACCATCCCTTGGAACACATAATTCCAAAGGATGGATCAAAAAATCAGACTTCACTTTTATATCTAGTACAAGTAAAGAAATCAGAAATGTATAAAAAATTTAAAGCGCTATTTCGACTCCTCAGCCGACACACTCCAAGTCGGCTCTGCATAGGTCTTAAAATCCTTTGCCCTATAAAGAAACTCATAACTTAAAATTAAAATTACTATGAACATGAGTATAGCTGCTATATGAATATCGACAAACTTATTTCTATAACAATTATATGATGATAGCACTATAATAACTTTGATTATTCCTTTTTTCATTATTTTGATATGATACCAGCTTTAGATTCTCCATAACTTTTCTATCACCAGATTCATTTGTAAGATTATAAATCATCCTGTTATTTATACCGTTAATAATAAGTATTAAACTCAACGGAATAACTGCTAGCCCACTAACATATACGTGCTTTTCCTTTTCACAAAATCCATCCCCTTCATGGATCAGCTGCACTAAGGCACCCTATGCTGAAAAATCCAAAAAGTGTAACATCCCCATTAAACTATTTTACTTAAATAAATATATGAACTGCTCCGCCAGCTGGCTGTCCTTTGCTGTCAAAAGCTCCTTTTTTCATAATATCCCCGCTGTAAAGTTCCTTGCCAGTATCTATGCTAAAGATTTTGATAGCTTCCTGTTCACATTTCTGTCCATGACCGTCATATCTTGAATATATGCCATATACCTTATTATCCTTTACCTTGATATGACTAAACCCACTATTTTCATTATCCTTCCTATCAATCAGCTTTACTGTATCTTTAAGCTTTCCATCTGATGTTCTCTCAATCATTTCACCAGTATAGCTAAAAAGATACTGACCACCATTATTTTCAATTACTGTGTTAACATCAAATCCCTTTGGAAGCTTAGTCTTCTCAGTTGTATCATTTGTAACATTATATATAACAAGACTAAATACAGGAGTACCTTCGCTGTCGTTTTTATTGTTATTATAATCTACACAATAGATATTATTGCTGCTGTCAGTTTTAACTGCCATTATTTTTCTACCAATGTCAAACTTCTTTAAAAAGTTTCCTGTCGCAAGATCAAACTTATAATTTACAAGGCTTTCTGTATCTTCGCTTGTTTCATTATTACTAGAAGACTTCTGCAGTACAATATTCACAAATCTACCTGATATCTTAACTAGGTTTGTATGGAAATATCCATTATCGCTATTATAGTCAAGGTCATATCTTTTATTCTTTATATCTCCTGATTTTAAATCCTTTATATAAAGATCAATATAGTACTGTAATCCAGCCTGCTCAACTGATGCATAGCAAGCATACTTTTCGTTCTCATCTATAAATTGCTCATTAAGCATTTTACCTCTGAATAAGTCCTTATTCCTTTTTACCACATCATTGCTTCCATACTTATAAAAGCTGCTGTCTCTTTCTGTTTTTATATCATCTGCAGTAATAGTAACTTTTCTATCAAAAACATAAGAACTACCTTCATCCTGCAGTGTTTCAAACTTTACGCTACTCATTTCTTAGTGTATTAAAACATTCATACACCGCTATAAAATTTTATTTCCATCTGTCATTAAGTATATTTATAACATCATTTTTATCTACGTTTATTGATTTTAAATTTACAATTAAATTATTGATTGCATCATCAATAAGTTCATATTTCATTGTCTTTATCTTTTCAGTATCTCTTGTGATAGTGCTTTGAAAATTTCTCACAGTTTCAATCATTCCCTGATCCTCCATTTCCTTATATGCTCTCTGCACAGTATTAGCGTTAACTTTTAATGTGCCTGCAAGTTCTCTTCTTGATGGTATCTCATCACCAGGTTTAAAATTTCCAACAACCATCTGCTGTTTGAAATATTTAACTATCTGTAGATAAATAGGTTCATTTGTATTGAAATCTATAATCACACTTTTACCTCCTTATCTTCTCTTTAAATGTATTATAGTATTAATACACTATGCAGTCAATATATTTTTGAATAATTTTTTTTAAAATACTAACACTAGATTTAGTAGTAATTATCCCACCAGTAATTACTACAACTCAACTCCTACCAAATGAAATCTAAGCTCCAAGCAACATGTATCCTCAACTTGCCCCCATTCCTTGGAGCTTAGATTATTGTTGTTTTACTATACTAAGGAGGTGAATAATATGGATAACAAAAATGAAAAGATAAATGAATTTACACAAACTCTCTCTCACATAAAAGATGATATCAAAAAAGGGGCTGAAGTCTTTAAAGACGAAGCAAGATACAGTGCAGAAGCTATGGGTAAAGCTGCAGATAAAGCTGCAAGCAGTCTTTCATCTGGAATGAAAGTAATGAGTGATGAAATTTCTCATGGTGCACAAAAACTGAAAGATGAATTCAATAACATGATGAACAACAAAAAAGAGTAGGATTTTGTGAATCCTACTCTTTTTTTATTTAAAGATATTTTTTGTATTGATTATAATTTCAAAAGTAAGTTTTTTATCCTTTAGATCTGCATTTATTTTATAATTCATTTTCTCAGATAACTCCTTTGTGATATAAAGTCCAAGTCCGGTGCTTTTATCACTTCTTGATGCATTGCCTGTATAAAATCTATCAAATAACTTTTCCATATCTTCATCGGATACGTATGGTGCATCATTACTAAATTGAATTTGTACACAGTCTGTGAGTTTTTTCATAGAGATATCCACATTTTTCTCCCCATGCTTTAGCATATTGTTAATTAAATTTGCAAAAATCCTCCTAACAGCATTCTTATCACCGATAACCTGTGGAATATTTTCTTCAATCATCACATGAGGTTCTATATTCTTCTTTACAAATTCATCATAAAACTCAGCTACTATTTCACAGAGAATATCTCCTATGCTTATATATTCAAGCTTTAATTTATATTCACCATTTTGAATTCTTGATAAATCATAAAAACAATTAATCAGAGTATTTAAGCTATCTGTCCTTCTATCAATTATGGAAAGATACTTTTTCATCTCTTCTTCACTGCATTTTCCACTTTCAATGAGCTGCAGATATCCACGTACTGAAGTAAGAGGTGTCCTTAAGTCATGAGACATATTTGAAATACTTCTTTTAAGTCTCTCTTCACTTTTTTTCATCTTAATTCTGTTTTTATGGTTCTCAGTATATAGAACATCTATTTCATCAGCCAACCTCTCAATATCCTTATCAAGCGATTTAACCTTTATATTGATAAACTCCCCTTTACTCAGCTTTACCTGATTTGTTATATACCTGATGTCACCCTTTATTGAAATCAACTTAAAGAGAAGAAACACTATACACAGTATTAAAATTATTACTAACAAAATCATTTTAATTCCTCCCTTTAATTAATATTACATATCATACGCCCAATGAAGGATGATCAATGATCATTTTTAATACTATTTAATATCCTGCTTTTCTAAAACGTATGCTCCTGCAGTTCCTGCTGTTGCAATAATTGTTATGCTGCTTAGTATTGCTCTTATAAAGTCAATTGACTTCATGTTTATCCTAAGCACGCTGTCCCATAAATATGCTGGTGTACATTTAAATACTGCATCAAACCAGTCAAATATTCCGTAAAATCCGCCTATCAGATGAAGCACTATGGCAAAAAGCACTATCCCTATAGCCATTGTTGCTCCATTGCTTCTTGTAGCTGTTGCTATTAAAGTCATAAGAGATGATAATGAAGCTATTATTAAAAATACCGCAATATATTGTTTTATGATATCAAGGAATTCATTAAACGTAAATAATCCTCCCCACCCCCATATTGCTGATCCTATAATGCCTGCTATACCTGTCATCACAATCACACATATAAATGCTGCAATACTTGTTATTATGATCTTATTAATATAATAAACATATCTTTTCTTTCCGTAAGCCAAGGTATTCTTAATTGTATTTTTTGAATACTCACTAGCCACAAGTGCAGCAACTAAAACTGCTATATAAATTTCTATTACTCCACTGCCAAATGTTCCATAAAATAATTCCTTTCCTTTTGGATTGAATATATTACTAGATGAAATATGAAATCCAATATTTCCACTGACAACAACTTCGTCTGAAGGATTTGACATCTGCTCGATACGCTCAATATATTCATCCTTCTGCTGTTCTGTCATTGTATTTCCTAGAGAATTTCTAAGAAAATCTTCTGATGATATTAATTTAGTTATACCGATGCTCATTAATGCAAAGAATATTGATAAAATAATCAGAACTTTAAATGCTGTTGTTTTCTTTAGTTTATACATCTCTGCTTTTAATAATCTACTCATTTATAGCACCTCCTACAACACTTACAAAATACTCTTCAAGATTTTGTCCCTTTAATAATATCTTCTTTACCTCTACATTATTAAGTGAAAGCATTGTGTTTATCTTTCCTGTTTCATCAAGCTTCTCATATACTTTTATCATATTATCATTTATAACTTCATAATTTGTTATACCAAGCTTTTCTTCAAGCAATACAGTTGCCTTTTTGCTATCATCAACAATAATTTCTATATACTGCCTACATTTTTCCCTAAGTTCCTTAGCAGTAAATTCCTCTATCAGTTTTCCGTGACTTATTATACCGTAATTTGTAGCCAGTTCTGAAAGTTCGCCCAATATATGGCTGGAAATTAATATAGTCATACCAAGTTCATTATTAAGCTTCTTTATAAGTTCTCTTATCTCAACTATACTCATCGGATCAAGCCCATTTATAGGTTCATCAAGAATAATAAATTTAGGATTTCCTAAAAGAGCATTAGCAATACCCAGCCTCTGTTTCATTCCTAATGAGAAATTTTTTACTTTCTTTTTTCCTGTGTCCTTAAGATTGACAAGTTCAAGTACTTTATCAACTGAATCCTTACTACCTATTCCCCTAACAAGCCTTGAAATTTCAAGATTCTCTCTAGCAGTCATGTTACCATAAAATGCTGGTGATTCAACTAAACTTCCAATACTTTCTCTTGATTCATCAAGATTATTTGTTTGTCCAAAAAGTTCAATCTCACCATCTGTTTTATGTGCAAGGCCTGTAATAAGCCTTATGATTGTTGTCTTTCCTGCCCCATTTTGTCCAATAAAGCCATATATCTGTCCCTTTTTTATGGTCATACTGACTTTATCTACTGCCATTGTTTCTTTATATTTCTTAGACAAATTATATGTTTTAAGAACTACCTCACTCATCTTCATAACTTCCTTTCCTCTTTACTATGATTTCATTATAAATCCACTATAATAAGAAGCCTTAAAGAAAACATTAAGAAAGCATTAAATTTAAAATCTCCGAAATATATTCTTAATCATCCTTCATCTTAAAGCCAATTCCCCATACTGTCTGAATATACTCATTAGTCTTGTCCTTTGCTGAAATCTTGCTTCTTAGATTGCTTACGTGCACATTTACAGTATTATCATCACCTAAAAAACTACTGTTCCAGACAGACTCGAAAATATTAGCTCTTGTAAAAACCTTTTTTGGATTACTAATAAGAAGTTCCAGGATGTTATACTCTCTTGCAGTAAGATTAATAAGTTCACCATTTACAATTACTTCTCTTGAATCTTTATTTACACTCATGTTTTTGAACGTAATTACGTCTGTATCGATACTGTTTGAAAATTCCTTATATCTTCTAAGCTGTGCTTCAATCCTTGCCAGCACCTCATTTATATCAAAAGGCTTGCACACAAAATCATCTGCTCCAAGCTTAAGTACATTTATCCTATCATCCACAGAAGTTTTTGCTGAAATAACGACTATCGGCATCTTCTTTATCGCTCTTATCTTCTTTATGAGTTCTTCACCACATACTCCAGGTAGCATAAGATCAAGAAGCACAATATCAAATTCACTTTCGTCTTTTAAACATAGCAGAGCCTCAGTACCTGAATAAGCGCTGACTGCCTCATAATTATTTTTTACTAATACGTCATTAAGCAGATTGTTTATATCTGCATCATCTTCAACAATTAAAACTCTATTTTTCATTTTCTAACTCCTTTGAAACAATTAAATTTTCATTTTCTCTGAATCTTTAGAAAAAAACTCCTTAATTATTTTAGTCGTTATACCTATTACGATATTTATTCTAAAAAAGTGCAGCTCATAATATGAGCTGCACTTTTTTTCGTACATTTTATTTTATAATAAATGACATGCTGCAAAGTGTCCTGGCTTAACTTCCTTTAATTCAGGATTAACTTCTGAACATTCTTTCTTAGCATATTTACATCTTGAAGCAAATCTACATCCTGGCTTAGGATTGATTGGACTTGGAACGTCACCTTCAAGAATTATTCTCTTCTTAGCCTTTGATACATTTGGATCAGGTAATGGAATAGCTGACATTAATGCCTTTGTATAAGGATGAAGTGGGTTTGCATAAAGTTCTTCACTTGGTGCAAGTTCCACAAGGTGTCCTAAATACATAACTCCAACTCTATCTGATATATGCTTAACCATTGAAAGGTCATGAGCAATGAACAGATAAGTTAATCCAAGTTCACGCTGTAACTTAATAAGTAAGTTAACAACCTGTGCCTGGATAGAAACATCAAGTGCTGAAATAGGTTCATCGCAGACAATGAATTCTGGATCAATAGCAAGAGCTCTTGCTATACCAATTCTTTGTCTCTGTCCACCTGAGAATTCATGAGGGAATCTAGAAGCATGCTCTCTATTTAGACCAACCATTTCTAGAAGCTCATAAACCTTCTTCTGTCTCTCTTCCTTAGTTCCTATATTATGAATATCCATTCCTTCTGAAATTATGTTTCCAACAGTCATTCTTGGATCTAGAGAAGCATATGGATCCTGGAATATTATCTGTGCTTTTCTTGCAAACTTTCTTCTTTCTTCACCCTTTATGCTGTGAAGATCAACACCATCATAAAGAACTTGTCCAGAAGTTGCTTCATAAAGACCCATGATAGTTCTTCCGCAAGTAGTTTTACCACATCCAGATTCTCCAACAAGTCCTAAAGTTTCACCCTTCTTAATAGTAAAGCTTACATCATCAACTGCTTTTAAAGTTGCATGACGTCCAACCTTGAAGTATTTCTTTAAATTTTTAACTTCTATATATGCCTTGTTATCTTCATTACTCATCGTCACTACCTCCTATCGGATTCTTCACCTTTGGTGCATTAGGATGCTTTAACCAACAGCTTACTTCATGACTATCGCTCATCTTTGTAGCTTCTGGCATTGCTTCTTTACAGATGTTCATTGCATATTCACATCTAGCAGCGAAAGGACATCCTACTGGTGGCTTTAATAAGTCTGGAGGTGTACCATTTAATGAATATAATTTTGCCTTGTTCTTAGTATCAAGTCTTGGAACTGACTGTAAAAGAGCCCAAGTATAAGGGTGCTGTGCATTATAGAATATTTCATCTACAGTTCCTCTTTCAACAATAAGTCCTGAGTACATAACCTGAATTCTATCAGCAACATCTGCAACTACTCCAAGGTCATGTGTTACTAAAACAACAGCTGTCTGGAATTTATCCTGTAAATCCTTGATAAGATCCATAATCTGTGCCTGAATAGTAACATCAAGAGCAGTTGTAGGTTCATCTGCTAATAATATTTTAGGATTACAAGCAAGCGCTATAGCTATCATAGCTCTTTGTCTCATACCACCTGAAAATTCATGTGGATACTGTTTAGCTCTTGCTTCTGCATTTGGTATATTAACAAGCTTTAACATCTTAATAGCTTCCTGATATGCCAGCGCTTTATCAAGTCCTCTATGATTAACAATTGTTTCAGCAATCTGCTTTCCAATTGTCATAGTAGGATTTAATGAAGTCATTGGATCTTGGAATATCATACTGATATCTGATCCTCTGACATTTCTCATTTCTTTTTCAGGTAATTTTAATAAATCTTTTCCTTCAAGAAGTATCTCTGAATCCTTTGATATTTCTCCTGGAGGTGTCTGAATCAATCCTAATATTGCTTTAGAAGTTACAGTCTTACCACAACCAGACTCACCAACTATTGCAAGAGTTTCTCCTGCATTTAGATGAAAGCTTACGCCTCTGACAGACTGTACTTTACCAGCATATGTGTTATATGATACTTTTAAATTTTTAACTTCAAGTAATCTTGTCATATTCATCTACCTCCTATTGTCTTTGCTTTGGATCTAGCGCATTTGTTAATCCATCACCAAATACGTTGAATGCCAAAACTATTATACATATGATTGAACAAGGTATAAATAACTGATAAGGATGGTTAGTCATAACTCCCTGACCAGTTGAAACAAGAGCTCCTAAGCTGGTTTTTGGAGGCTGAACTCCAAGTCCTAAGAAACTTAAGAAAGCTTCTTCAAATATATATGCCGGTATATCCATTGACATATAAGTAATTATTATACCTAATGTATTTGGAAGAAGATGTTTTATGATAATTCTCATTGGTTTTGAACCAAGAGCCTGAGCAGCCATAACATATTCTGAATTTTTAAGCTGCATAATCTGTCCTCTTACAAGACGGGCAATTCCTGTCCAACCCATAATACACATTGCAAATATAAGTGTTCCTATACCCTTTGGTAAAACAAGTAGTAATAGTATAACAACAATTAAATATGGAATTGAAGATAAAACTTCAATAACTCTCATTAATATTAAATCAACTGCACCACCGAAATAGCCACATATTCCACCGTAGATACATCCAATAATAAGTTCAATTAATGTTCCTACAAAACCAATATATAAAGAAACTCTAGCGCCTACCCAGCATCTTGCCCATAAATCTCTTCCTAAGTTATCTGTACCAAACCAGTGAGCAGCAGATGGTCTATTATCAAGTACTTTATAATCTTGAGCATCAAATTTGTACTTAACTAGGTAAGGTCCAAAAATAGCTAATAATATTGAAATTATTAATACTACAAGAGAAATCATTGCAATAGGATTTTTCTTTAATCTTCTCCATGCATCAGCCCAGTAAGATATCGCAGGTCTTACTATCTCGTCTGAATGTTTTTCCTCTGAACTTAATCGTTCAAAGCTTTTTTCATTTAATTCCATCTTACTTAGCGCCTCCTGTTACTTTTATTCTTGGATCTACAAGTGCATAACATATATCAACTACTAATAGTGATACTACGTATAAAGCTGCAAAGAATACTGTAAGTGACATTATTACTGTGTAATCTCTATAGTTTATTGAATTAAGAAGTTCTCTACCTAGTCCTGGTATAGCAAATATCTGTTCAACAATAAGTGATCCTGTAATAATACCTGCTATTCTTGGTCCAAGCATTGTTATTACTGGAAGTATTGCATTTCTTAATATATGTCTAAATACTAAAGAAGCTTTGCCAACTCCCTTTGCTTTTGCTGTTAAAATGTAATCCTGATTAATAACATCAATAACTGATGATTTCATAAATCTTGCATTTGAAGCTATACCACCAAATGCTAATGCTATACTTGGTAATAAAGTATACTTAAATGCTGCAAAGAATGGATGAGCACTGTTATTCCATCCAACTGTCGGAATACCACCTTTACCACCAAATGCAAATTGTAATAATATCGCAAGAACAAATCCTGGTATTGAAACACCTAATGTTGATAATACTATTACACCATAATCTTCCCAATGATTTCTTCTAAATGCTGCAAGAACTCCTAATGGAAGTCCAACTATAAGACCTATAGCAACAGCTTGAAGTCCTAATCTTGCAGATGCAGGAAGTTCAGCCTTTATCATATCATTAACAGTTTTTCCTGGCCACTGTATTGACTGTCCAAGATCTCCTTTTACTAAGTCTCCTAGATAATTTACGTATCTAACAGATGCTGGCTTGTCTAAGCCGTATTTTGCTCTTATTGCCTGCTCAGTAGCTGCTGGCAATTTTTTAGCCTTAGCACCGATTGGATCACCTGGAAGCGCATTTATAAGTACGAATGTAAGTGTTGCTATAAACCAAAGTGTTACAATCATTATGCCAAGTCTTTTTAAAATATACTTTAACATGTCATATCCCCCTTCATTTTATTATTACTTTAAAAATGTACGAAATTTTATAATTAACAACAAACAGGACAAAAAGTCCTGTTTATCATTCATATTCAACTAAATATAATTGCTGATTATTTTCCTTGAATACTTACTCCTGATAAATCATAACTTCCACCGAACTTAGGAATCTGATATCCCTTAACATAGTTCTTAGCAAATGTATTTACATCTGAGTAATATGTTGGCATAACTGCTGGATCCTGATTTATTAAAATGTCTTCAGCTTTCTTGTAAAGTTCAATTCTCTTGTTTTCATCTGTTTCAGCAGATGCTTCTTTTACAATGCTGTCGAATTCTTTATTGCTGTAGTTTCCACTGTTGTTACCATTACCAGTTGTAAATATAGTGAAGTATGAACTTACATCATTATAGTCAGCAGTCCATCCACCTCCACACATATCGAAATCTTTCTCAGTTCTTCTCTTATAATAAGTCTGAGCATCAGCAGTGAAGTCCTGCTTAATCTTTATTCCAAATGTTTCTTCGAATGTTTTCTGAATATAATCCCCAATTCCTTTTGTTATAGATGATTGTTCACCTAATAAGAAATCTATGCTTACTTTTGATGGATCTGTTATTCCTTCTTCTTTAAGTCCTTCTGTCATAAGCTTCTTAGCTTCGTCTACTGAAGTCTTTAAAGTTTGTGGAACTTCTTTTCTATATATCTTGCTTCCACAGTTAACTCCATCTGGAACTAAACCATAAGATGGTATACATCTCTTATATACAACATCTAAGAACTGCTGTCTGTCTAAAGCTAATGACATAGCCTTTCTAACTTTAGCATTCTTTAATACTCCTCTTGTTACATTGTAGTAGTTAAAATATGCTCCAGCATCCGGTCCAGATATATGTTGGAATTCACCGTTTTTAGCTTTTTCTTTTAATCTTGATAAATCATCTTTAGCTGCTGATGTAATATCAAGTTCTCCACCTTCGAACATCTTTACTAAAGTTGTTGTTTCAGTAATTATATGTCCTGTGGCTTTTTCAAGCTTAATGTTCTTAGCATCCCAATAAGTATCATTTTTCTTATATACAATCTTAGATCCCTTTGCATATTCAGAAACAGTAAATGGTCCATTGTAAACCATCTTTGCTGGATCTGCCCCAAAAGCATCTCCTTGTTCTTTAACCTTATCTTCTCTTACTGGCGCTAAAACTCTGAATGATAATGCTTTTTCAAAATAAGGAGTTGGTTTTGCTAAAGTTACAACTAATGTGTTATCGTCTTTAGCTTGTACACCTATTTGATCAACTAACTTATCTACTTCTGCTCCACTTTTCTTTGCTTCAGCTGCTGCCATAACTTCACTTACACCTTTTACATTAAGTTCATCAAGTAAAGTCATGTAATCTGCTCCAGTTGATGGGTTAGTAAGTCTCTTCCAGGAATATTCATATTCTGATGCTTTTACTGGCTTGCCGTCTGACCATTTAGCATCCTTTCTTAAATGAATAGTATAAGTAAGCCCATCAGAGCTCTTTTCTATCTTTTCAGCTCCTGCAAGTTCTGTTGTTTCTTTTCCGTCTTTTAGCACTTCTTTTGTAAGACACTCATAAATATTCTCCAAAGATGTAAATGAATCAGAATCACTTACTTTATTTGGATCTAGTGACTTAAAATCATATCCTACTAAATTTAAAGCTTGCTCAGATGCACCATCACTACTGCTGCCGCAACCAGCTAATACTGTAGATGATACTATTCCCGCTAATAATACCGCCAATATTTTCTTTTTCTTCATTGTCTTTCTTCCTTTCGCCGCATATTCCATAATCTATTAAAAGTTCTCATTTATTTAACAACACCCATATTTATCTATAAATGTTTGTTAAATCTTCGCTTTAAACAAAATTATAACGCAATTACTAATGATTTGCAAATATTATTCGTAAGATTCAATTTATTTTTAGACAAAATTATTAATATTTTATTTTTGTACTACATTTTTTGATTAAATATTATTTCATAACATCTTGTAATCATTTTATTTAGGAACATTTTTATACTAATATGTTTTATTTTATTAAATAAAATCGAATTCACGAGAATATTGTTGTATTTATTTTAACAAATATATCACTTTATTTTATGTTATAATTAATTATCAATATGCGTTTAAGGAAGTGTTTATATAATGAATAAAAGTAATTTTAAAGGAAGTGTAATTTTAAACCCTGTACCAGTTGTTTTAATTGCTTCTAAAAATAAAGCTGGCAAAACTAATATCTTCACTGTTGCCTGGACTGGAACCATCTGTACAAAGCCACCTATGCTTTCTATATCTGTAAGACCAGAGCGTCTATCCTATGAATATATAAAAGAGACTATGGAATTTACAGTTAACATCCCACATTACGGCATTGTGAGAGAAACTGACTTTTGCGGCGTAAAGTCTGGAAGAAATATAAATAAGATAGACGCGCTGGGCTTCACTATGAAAGATAGTGATAACATAAGTGTTCCTTATATAGATGAATGCCCTATCAATATTGAATGTAAGGTGAAAGAAATAATTCCTTTAGGATCACATGATTTAATACTTGCAGAAGTATTAAGTTCACACATTAACGAAACCTTGATAGATGAAAAAGGTAAAATTCACTTTGAGAAAGCTAACCTTATAAATTACTGTCACGGTGAATATTATCCAATGAGCAAAAGTGCTATTGGTAAATTTGGTTTTTCAATTGCTAAGAATAAGGCCCGTATAAAGGAATATTCAAAGTATGAAAAAAACCTGAAAAACTTTATAAAGCACAATAATTAGTAATAAAGACTGCTTAACTTAAGCAGTCTTTATTTTATTCATTTAATCTTATCAGAAGGAATTACTTTGTTTTTCCTGAGATGTATACTGTACGTAAGTTGTAGTATCCACCGAATTTAGGGTTTTCAAATCCTTTTACATAATTCTTTCTGAATGAATTTATATCACCATAATATGTTGGTATAACTGCTGCTTCATCTTTTACTAAGATTTCTTCAGCCTTTTTGTACATATCCATTCTCTTATTATTATCTTGTTCAGATGCTGCATCTTTTACAAGTTTATCATATTCAGCATTCTTGAATTTACTATTGTTGTTAGGGTTAGCTCCTAAAAATACTCCGAAATATGAACTTACATCGTTATAGTCAGCAGACCAGCCGCCACCACAAAGATCGAAGTCACTTGCTTGTCTCTTCTTGAAGTAGCTCTGAGAATCTGGTGAATAATCAAGAACTAAATTAATTCCAAATGCATCTTTATATAACTTCTGGAAATAATCACCCATACTCTGGCTTATTGAAGTCTTAGGTCCAAATAGCATTGTAATCTTAGCTTTAGAAGCTTCTACTCCTTCTTCCTTAAGTCCTTCAGCCATTAATTTCTTTGCTTGTTCCTTATCAGTCTTAATTGATTCTTTAACTTCTTTTCTGTAATCTTTATCTCCACAAGAAATTCCTTCTGGAGCAATTCCGTATGATGGAATACATCTCTTATAGACAACATCTAGCATTTCTTTTCTGTCAACAGCTAATGATAATGCTTGTCTAACTTTCTTGTTTTTAACTATTGGTCTAGTCACATTTACATAATTGAAGTATGCTCCTGTATCTACACCCTGTACATATTGACATTCCTTATTCTGTGCCTTTTGTTTTAATCTAGCCAAATCATCTTTTGATGCTCCAGTTACATCTAATTCTCCACCTTCAAACATCTTAACAAGTGTAGTAGTTTCATTTATTATGCTACCATTGCAAGTCTGAAGTTTGATGTCCTTTGCACCCCAGTATTTATCATTCTTAGTGTAAACAATCTTAGAACCCTTCTGATATTCAGTTATTGTAAATGGTCCATTGTAAACTGTTGTCTTAGGATCAGATCCGAATTTATCTCCCTGTTCTTTAACTTTATCTTCTCTTATTGGAACAAGATCATCAAATGACATTGCATTGATAAAGAATGGTGTAGGTTTTTCCAGATGAACTACAAATGTATAATCATCTTTAGCTTCAACGCCAAGTTTTTCAACTAAATCATCAGTTGGCTTCTTTGCATCTGCTGCATCGATTATATCCTGAGCACCTTTTACATTTAATTCTGCAAGTAAAGTCATATAATCTGAACCAGTCTTAGGATTTATAAGTCTCTTCCAAGAGTAAACATATTGTTGAGCTGTAACTGGTTTTCCATCAGTCCACTTTGCATCTTTTCTTAAATGAAATGTATAAGTAAGTTTATCATCACTTAATTTATACTTTTCACATCCTGCTGGCTCAACAGTTGCCTTTCCATCCTTGTCTACTTCTTTCATTAAACCTTCATAAATATTAGTTAAACTTGATGATGATTCACTATCACTAACTAAGCTTGGATCAAGTGTCTTGAAATCATATCCAGCTATGTTTAATACTTGTTCCTTATCTGGTGTATCTGTTGTTTGAGTTTTGTTTGAATCTGCAGCATCATTACTGCTTCCACATCCTGCTAATACTCCTGAAGTTGCAACAACTCCAGTAAGTACTAAAGCTAATACTTTTTTTCTTTTCATATTTATTGCCCCCCTAAAATATTTATTTATATTTATGTTTTTAATATTTTACATTTTTTGAGGAATTTGTGTTTTCCTCCTGCTTTATTCAAATTATATATATTTATTAACAAGTTGTAAATATATTTCCTACACTTTTATAGAAATTCTTCAATTTTTATTACTTTTTTAAAATAAAGTATATTTTTTTATCATTTGCTAAACGAAGAAATACTTTTATGTTGTTTGTAAACGTATAATAAGATATTTCATTTTTAAATTAAAAAAAGAGGTTATTTTATGAATGTGTTAATTCTACGCTTTCAAAGCTATTATTGTAATAAATAATTACCTGTCAGCAAATCATTTTAATAATTGATAATTTGTTACTACTTTTTTACTCTTTCGATTTATTTTTTAATAATTTATAGTTATTATAATATGTACATTGTGATTTATAATCTGATTATTAAATTATAGAAGTAATAAAAACGCCCCGATAAGCTGAAGCTTATCAAGGCATCTTTTATTTATATTGATCTATTTTGTTTTTCCAGAGATATAAACCTGAGATAAATCGTATTGACCACCAAACTTACTAAATGTAGATCCTTTAACATAATTCTTTCTGAATGAATTTATATCTGCATAATAACTTGGCATTATTCCAGCATCATCAGCAACAAGTATTTTTTCAGCTTCTTTATATAATTCAACTCTCTTTTTAGCATCTTCCTCTGATGCTGCCTTTTTAACAAGTTCATCATATTTAGGATTCTTATAGTGTCCATTGTTATTTGCACTGTCACTTAAGAAAACGCCGAAGAATGAACTTATATCATCATAATCTGGACCCCATCCACTAGATGCTATGTCAAAATCTCCTTCATTTAACAGTTTAAAGAATGTCTTACTATCAGGAGTAAATACCTGTTCAAGTTTTATACCAAAAGTATCCTTATAAAGTTTCTCCATGTAATCACCTATAGCTGAAGTAGTAGAAGTCTTAGTTCCTAAAAGATCCTTTATAACTACCTTTGATGCATCTACGCCTTCTTCTTTAAGTCCTTCAGTCATAAGTTTCTTTGCTTCTTCAACATCATTCTTGATTGGTTCAGGAACTTCCTTTCTGTAAACACTACCGCTACAGTCAACTCCATCAGTTATAAGACCATAAGCAGGAATCATTCTCTTATAAACAACGTCAAGGTATTCTTGTCTGTTTATTGCTAAAGATAATGCTTTTCTTACCTTTGCATTCTTTAATATTCCTTTTGTAACATTAAAGTATTCATAATAAGATGTAGTGTCTTTTCCATGGATATATGTTATTTCACCATTCTTAGCTTTTTCTTTAAGCCTTGCAAGATTATCTTTTGATGCTCCTGTTAAATCAAGTTCTCCAGTTTCAAACATCTTAACAAGAGTATTTGATTCATCTATGATAAATCCATTAGCAGTTTCAAGTTTGATATTCTTAGCATTCCAATACTTGGTGTTTTTCTTATATACTATCTTTGAACCTTTCTGATAATCTGATATTGTAAATGGTCCATTGTACACAACAGTGTTAATATCAGCTCCGTACTTATCTCCAGCAGCCTTTACTTTATCTTCTCTTACTGGTACAAGGCCCTTAAATGTCATTGCATTTAAAAAATATGGTGTTGGTTTTGCAAGCTTAACTTCAAAAGTATAATCATCTTTAGCTTCAACACCTAACTTCTCTACAAGAGCATCAGTTGTTGCTTTATCCTTTTTAGCTGTTGCTGCATCAATTATTTCCTGCGCTCCTTTAACATTTAATTCTGCCAGTATTGTCATATAAGGAGCAGCTGTTGTTGGATTTATTAATCTCTTCCATGCATACACATAATCTTTTGCTGTTACAGGTTTATCATCTGTCCATTTAGCATCTTTTCTTAAATGGAATGTATATGTCAATTTATCACTGCTGACATCTACCTTTTCAGCTCCAGCGTTAACTATCTTTGTATTTCCCTTTATATCTGTCTGTTCTCTCATAAGTCCTTCAAATACCTGATTCATACTTGTAAAACTTTCTGCATCACTTACTTTAGCTGGATCAAGAGAAGTATAATCATAGCCAACTAAATTTAAAGTCTGATCTTTATCCGGCTTTGTATCAGCTGTCTTTTCAGTTGAAGTTTCTTTTTTTTCTTCAGTACTACCACATCCTGCAAACACCATTGTACTTACTGTTGTAGCTGCTAAAAATAAAGCTACTAGTTTTTTCTTATTCATATAATTACCCCCTAAATTTAAAAATCCAAAATTTTTACCCTAATTATTTTGAATTTTTTTCAATTTATTTTAAATATTGTTTATTGTTACTTTTTATATAATTATAGTTATTTATTTTTATTTTGTAAATATTTTTGAGATATTTTTACTTATTTTATTGTTTTTTATTTGTTTTTTTAAAATTGTATCATTTTTTAGTTCAATGTATACTTTTTCATTCATTATTCACAATTTATTACTTTATTTTTCATTCATCTTTGTTGTTTCCATCTTCATTTAACATTTAAAACGATTCCCAAAATGCAAAAAAATAAAGGAGAAAATCCAAATTCAGATTTTCTCCTTTATTTCTAAGTATGAACTTACATCATCATAGTCAGGTCCCCATCCTGATCCACCTATGTCAAACTCACCTTTATCAAACATATCATAAAATGTTGTATCATCAGGAGTAAATACAGTCTCAAGTGTAATACCAAATGTTTCTTTATACAACTTAGTCATATAGTCTGAAAGATCTGATGTAATTGTAACCTTTGGTCCAAGCAGGTATTGTATACTATCTTTGATCCTTTTTGATAATCAGCTACAACAAATGGTCCATTATACACCATTGTTTTGCAATCAACTCCATACTTTTCACCCTGGCTCTTTGCAATATCTTCTCTTATTGGCACAAGACCTTTAAATGTTAATGCATTTATAAAATATGGAGTTACCTTTGTCAATGTAACTACTAAAGTATTATCATCTTTAGCTTCAACACCTAATTTATCAATAAGATCTTTAGCATCTTTTTTAGCTGAAGCTGCTGCAATTATTTCATCAGCACCTTTAACATTTAATTCGGCTAACAATGTCATATAAGGTGATCCATTTAATGGATTGATAAGCTGCTTCCAAGCATAAACGTAATCTTGTGCCTTTACAGGCTTATCATCTGACCACTTTGCATCTTTTCTTAAATGGAATGTATAAGTAAGTTTATCTGAACTTACTTCATAACTTTCACATCCAGCCTTTTCAATAAAAAAACTGTTATAAACTCAAAAATAGAGCCATAACAGTTCTTAATTATTTCTAATTATTTATTGTTGTGATAATTATAAATATAAAACGGAATTCCTATAAGCATTAATATAAATCCCCACATTACAGTTTCTGCCCCGGAACCATAAATTGCCCATATTGTATAGCAGAATGCAAGAAGTGGAACAAATGCTTTTTTCACAAAAATCTTAAAATTAAAATGTTTTTCTTCTCTAAACATTATCATTATTTCTGCTGATATAGCTAATAAATAAACTGGAAGAAATGATAATGTTGCAAGAATCGTCATAAATGTAAAAGCTGAAACCATGCTTTTCTGATAATTCATAACAAGAAGTATATTCATAAGGAGAGATCCTATCACAAGGGAACTTATAGGTGTCCCATACTTACTGCTTATTTTGCCAAAAAATTTAGGGAATACACCATCTTCTCCTGCTGCATATGATATTCTGGCAGTTGATAAAAGCCATCCAATCATAGTTCCTGTAAGACATATAATTACTGATACTATGAATATGCTTCCAATTGATTTTCCAAGTATATTTGTAAGTATATCAGTCATTGGTGCAGTACTCTGTGCTAAATCAGAATTAGACATAGTTCCCATGCTGCTAATGCTTATAAGAAGATAAATTGCTGCTGAAATTATAAGTCCATAGATTGTACTCTTCTTAACATTCTTTTCGGGATTTTTTATTTCCCCTGCAGTAACAGTAGCACTTTCAAGACCAATAAATGCCCATAAAGTTGTCGTTGCTGCTAACGGAACTGTACCTAACCCCTTTCCTTCAGGCATCAATGGCATAAAGTTAGCTTTTTCAAAATTCAACAGTGCCGCTATTATAAAAACTGAGAAAAATACTATCTTGAACACTGTAGTTAATGCCTGAATTTTTCCTGCCTGTTTCACACCGATAATGTTAAGTATTGTAAATAACCAAAGTACAGCACTAGAAACAATAACTGCTATTGTAGGATTGTTCAAAGCTGGAAATAATCCTACACTGTAACTTACAAGCGTAACCATTATTGCTGCATTGCCAATCCATGATCCATTCCAATAAAGCCAGGCACTTAAAAAACCTGCAAAATCCCCAAAGGCTTCTTTCGTATATTGATAAGCGCCTCCAGTTGCTGTATATCTTGTACTTAAGTTAGCAAAAGATATAGCAATTAATATTGAACCAGCTGTTGTTAATATCCATGCTATTATGGTCGCAAGAGGCCCAGATACCTGAGCAAGCGTTGATGGAAGCATAAATATTCCTGAACCAATCATGTTACCACACACAAGCATAGTAGCCATGAACAAGCTCATTTCCTTCTTTAGTGACTTGTTTTCCATGTTTTCCTCCTAAGTAAAAAAGGTTTGCAAGACATATTCCGAAGCCTCCGTCGTTCCCTGCGGTCTCTCCAAGTCGTTTCTTCATATGTCTTGCAAACCTCAGATTACTAAAGGATGAAATTGCCTTATACCATTTTTTGTATTAACTTGTAAATCCTTTGTTTTCAAAGCTTTACAGCATTAAAATTGTTTATTGCAATTTTATATATTAACATAAATTCAATACTTTTTGTATTCTTATTTAGTATAACCGGCATTATAATGCATAATTCATAGCTCATAGTGCATAATTTATGCGTTATGCATTGAATAAAAATATCGCCGTGAATTTAATCACGGCGATATTTTTATCCTAGCTGTTTAACAGGGCAAAGATTTGTCCTACTATTGCTTTTGCTTGATCTGGCAATCTTTCTATAGCCCTTTGACGTTTTCTTTCATCATTTATGGAGGCTATTCTCATTACTTCCTGCTTAAGGCCAGGAATACTTTCAAGTTGGCTAATGAGGTTATTAAACTGTCTTGCAAATACAGGATTCTGCATTTTACTTTGTATAAGATTAACAAGTTCAAACGGATTCATATCATTACTCCTGCATAGGTTTTTTCTACTAATATTAATATTCTATTCTCATCAAAGTGTGCTAATTTTATAGTGAAATCTTTTTATCTTTAAGCTTTTTCTTAATAACTTCAGATAGCAGAGTATACATAATACTTACAAGTGGAATTCCGATAAGTATACCAAGTATTCCAAACGCACTTCCTCCAATAACCGTTGCAAGCATAACCCATATGCCGGAAAGTCCTATAGTTCCTCCTACCACAGTTGGATATATAAAATGCCCTTCAAGCTGCTGAATAATAACTATAATTACTAAAAACCAGAATGATTTTATTGGACTTATAGTAAATAATATAAACACTCCTGGAATAGTTCCAATTATTGCCCCAAAGATAGGAATCAATGCAGTAACTCCTATTATTACACTTATAAGTGCTGCATAAGGCATTTTAAATACAATCATAGCAATAAATACAAGCACCCCAATGATTATAGCTTCAGTACACTGCCCTTCAATAAACTTTGAGAATTTTTCATTAGCTATATGGACTACTTTTATTATCAAATTAACTTTTTCCTTTTTAAAGAAAGCATACATAAATTTTTTTATATTCAATATGAGTTTTTCTTTGTCCCAAAGCATGTAGATTGCAAGAATGAATGCAATAAAGAAATTAACTATAATAGATGTAACAGACATTGTTATATCTACTACCTGCGAAAAAAACTGAGTCGTTATCTTTCCCGCAGCTATAGCAATATCCTTCCACATATTCATAACCTGCTCTACAACCTCAGTAATTATAGTACTATTCTTAAAATCATTATCTACCATACCTTCAATTGATTTTAAACTTTCCGGAATGTTTTTCACCAAATTAATGATACTGTTTTTAAGCTGAGGAATCACAAAAATCATTATCAGGACAATAATTCCTACAATAGATACAAGAGTCATTACTATAGATATTGGTCTTTTTAATTTTTTATATTTTCCCTTCTTATATGTATCAAGTGAATTTAAAAGTTTAGCTTCATAAAATTTCATAGGTATATTGAGTATAAATGCTATTGCAACAGCAATAAAAAACGGACTTATTATATTAAATATATATGATACACCTAATTTTACGCTCTTAAAATTAAATAACAAAAAAACTAATAGTATCACATATGTAGAAATTATAAATCCTGTTTTTAAATTGTCACTTTCTCTTTTATTCATAAAAACCGCCTACAATCCTTAATGTTGAGATAATGTATAATGTATAGAGTATAATGTATAATTTCGGATTAAACTCCCCGTGTGGGAGTTTATAAAAAAGGATGAAAGACATATTTCGAATCCTCCGTCGACACGCTCCAAGTCCTTTCTTTATATGTCTTTCACCCCTTGATGACTAAAGGACAAAATTGCATTCTTCCATCCTCTTACACAAGCGTGCAACCCCTTTAGTTTCAACGGTTTACATCATTAAAATTTCACCATTTACAATGCAATTTCCTAGACATTAAAAAGAGAGCTTTGCCCTCTTTAAATCTCCTAATTTAATAATTGTGGTGGGTTGAAGGTATTGCCTCCATTAAAATTAAGAAATTAGTTAGCTCAGCGCAGCTAATTTTATCATGAATTATACAATATAAATTCTACATTACTTATGAGTTTATTTTGTATTAAAAACAGGTATTTTATTAATTATATTACCTTGATAAATAATTATAATTTATGATACATTCTTAGTAGCAAATTTTATATTAAGGAGAATAATCTATGAGTATTTTAACGGTTAAAAATTTGAGTCACGGATTTGGAGATAGAGCAATATTTGAAGATGTGTCTTTCAGACTTTTAAAAGGTGAACATATTGGTCTAATAGGTGCCAACGGTGAAGGAAAATCTACGTTTATGAATATAATAACTGGGCACCTTGAACCAGACGAAGGCTCTGTAATATGGAGCAACAGAGTAAGAGTTGGCTATATGGATCAGCACGCTCAGCTTGAAAAAGGAATGACTATACGAGAAGTATTACGTAGTGCTTTCAAGTATCTTTTTGACCTTGAAGAAGAAATGAATGAAATATACGGCAGAATGGGCGAAATGGACGAAGATGAAATGAACAAGGCCCTTGAAAAAACTGCTGTAATTCAAGACATGCTTGATCATAACGGATTTTACATAATAGACATCAAAATAGATGAAGTAGCTAAGGGTCTTGGTCTTCTTGATGTAGGTCTTGACAGAGATGTTACAGAACTTAGTGGTGGACAGAGAACTAAGGTACTTCTTGCAAAACTTCTTCTTGAAACTCCAGATATACTTCTTCTTGATGAGCCTACAAACTATTTAGACGAAGAACATATTGAATGGTTAAAGAGATATCTTCAAGCTTACGAAAATGCTTTTATCCTTATCTCTCATGATATACCATTCCTAAACAGCGTAATTAACCTAATTTATCACATGGAAAACAGAAAGCTTACAAGATATGTAGGTGACTATGATAACTTTAAGAGAATTCATGAAGAAAACAAGAAACAGCTTGAAGCTGCTTATGAAAGACAGCAGGCTGAAATTGCCAACCTTAAAGACTTTGTTGCAAGGAACAAGGCAAGAGTTGCAACAAGTGGTATGGCTAAAGCAAGACAAAAGAAGCTTGATAAAATGGAAATAATTGAACTTGCTGCTGAAAAGCCAAAGCCAGAATTCAACTTTAAGTATGGCAAAACTTCAGGAAAGACAATATTTGAAACTAAAGATTTAGTAATTGGATATAATGAACCACTTACAAAGCCTCTTAACCTTCATATGGAAAGAGGTCAGAAAATAGCCCTTGTTGGTGCTAACGGTCTTGGAAAGACTACTCTTTTAAAAAGCCTTATGGGAATTATCAAGCCTTTAAGTGGTGAAGTTACTTTGGGAGATTACCAGCAGCTTGGCTACTTTGAGCAGGAAATCAAAGAAGCAAACTACAATACATGTATTGAAGAAGTATGGGAAGCATTCCCTTCAATGACTCAGTATGAAGTAAGATCAGCTCTTGCTAAATGTGGACTTACAACTAAGCATATAGAAAGTAAGGTATGCGTACTTAGTGGTGGAGAGCAGGCAAAGGTTAGATTATGTAAATTAATTAACGCAGAATCTAATATCTTAATCCTAGATGAACCTACAAACCACCTTGATGTGGAAGCTAAAGATGAACTTAAAAGAGCTTTAAAAGAATATAAAGGCAGCATACTTATTGTATGCCATGAACCTGAATTCTATAGAGATGTTGTAACAGACATATGGAATTGCGAAGACTGGACTACAAAAATCATCTAGTTAGTATATAAAAATCATAAGAAAAACTGCTACAGCAATCAAAACTGTAGCAGTTTTTATAAGATTATTAAATTGCAAAAGCTCCAAGTATAAAACACTTGGAGCTTTAGTCTTAAACATTATAAACTCAATACAGCATTAATAGCCTTATCCAGCATTCCGCTTTCTTTCATATCATTTAATACGCCAAATTTTTTCTTTAAATTCTTTTCGAGATTCTCAATATATTTTATAGTAAACGGTAAATACTCTTCGTTTTTCTTAACATACTCTTTTGTAAAATAGCTTTTACTCAATGCCATTGAAAATAAAATAAGCATTATACAGTTATCTTTAATAAGTTTCTTTATTCTATCCACATATTCAGGATTATCCACATTTCTCTTGAAGTTATCCACTGTTTCTATTGTGAAATTCATAAGTTTGTTGATAATTATATCTAGTTTATAATTATCAGCAAGCTGAGACATTATTGTGATATGTTTATTTTTAATATCTTCTTTTACATCCTGAATATCATCTGCTATCTGAAGAAGAACTCCATAACCAATACAAAATTCAATTTCTGATTCTGTAAGATAGCCATCTACAAGATAACCATCTACAAGCACTGAAGATCCACCCTTTTTCACAGATATACCTAATATATCTCTTTCATAAGGTATTGACTCTTTGTCCTGCTGGCTTAGGCTGAGGATCTGACCCTGCTGAATCTGCAGTAGTGATTCATACACCTCGCTGAATTCATTTCTTGCATATTCATCCTCTATATTCGCTACAAGCGCAAAAACTTTAGCTTCATATTCATAAAGTGGAAATAAATTATCTCCTTTAAGCCTCTGTGTAAGTCGTTCATTAAATTGTTTTTTCTCTTCTAATGATATTTTAACATCATCAATTAAATTATCAGTATACGGATAAAGCATACTGTATGAGAAGATAGAATTCGTAAGGCATACATCTTCACCCTTTAATGACTGAATCATATTGATGATCCATACATTTCTCATGGCCTGCCCTATATCTGACAAAGACATATCTTTATCAAATTCTCTTGCCTTTTTAAAAAATTGTCTTGTTACTTTAAAACATTCTTCTTTAAGTTTATCAGGTAAATCAAGCGAAAATATATAGTCCTTCTTTAATATATTTTCAATAATCTCATGAAACTTCTCTGCCCATATCTTTCCCGCTTCTTCATAATTCTGCGGAAAACTTTTTATATGGTCAATAAGCTTATCAACACACTTATCAAGACGCATTTCCTTTGCCTTTTTTTGAAGATAATTTACCTTCGTACACTCTAATTCTATACTGCTTTTTGAAGACCACCACTTTTCTTCCGTAAGCTTATACTGATAGTCTATATATTTTTTAAAGTCCATATTTATCTCCAACTTAAATTTATTAATTTCCCTATTATCGATATATGATTTATTTTCTCAATTTAAATGTCTTAGGTGCAAATATATATACACCTGCAAGTGCTGCTATTACATAAATAAATGTTACTGCAATTACTCCAAGAGTGAAATAAATTGATGAAGTCTTTACCTGCATACAGCCATAACTTACAAAGTACATTGAACCATTGACTATGCTGAATGTCGGGCTCTTTACATCCATTTTTTCTGTATAAGGCTGAAGCACATAATACATGAAAAGATAATGAACAGAAAAGAATACTGATAAAAACATGATACCAAGACAGTTAGGCAGTACAGCTTTTACTGCATAAATATCACCTTTGCTTATCATATAAATAATCATCAGCAGTATACAGATAACTGCTCCTGGAATAAGATTAAGTGTTAATATCTTTTTAAGTCTAACACTGAAATTTGATAATATAACTCCTGGCTGCTTATAGTAACCATATTTTAAAAGACTCTTATCACAGTTAAAGAACATAGCTCTGCACACTTTTTCTGTAACAGAGACAATATACATGATAAAAACAAAATAAGGCATTGATTTTAAAATAGTATCTGCCATATTATTTTTTATGTTTGGGAAGAAGATTACTGCTCCTATCCCTAAAATACCTACACCAAGTATAATAAAAGTTCTAATCTTAACAGCATTTTTCATTATTCTTTTATGACGTACAAAGAATATGGAATTCAGATAATCATAGCCTGTCTTATTGTTGAATCTGCTGCTGTCCAGATCCTCAAGTGTTAATTCGGCTATATCTGCAGTCTTTGAATCTTCCATCATTGTCTCTATTTCCATGACCTTCTGAATTGTCAGGTATTTCTTTGCCACAACTTTATATTTTTTATATCCTGCCAGATATATTAATGATGCTGCGCCTAAAACAATTGAAACCACAGCAAAAATAGGATTAAGAACATAAAGTCCTCTATTTATATTTATACTTAAAAATGGTAGTCCATATGCTGCCGCTAAGCATGAAATCCATAATACAGCATGAAAATAATTGTTATCGCAAAGCTGCATTGACTTTTTATCATAAAGATATAAATACAACGCTTCAACAATAAACCTGAACGCTCCAAGCTCAACAAGCATCAGTAATGAATCAAGGATACTGCCTGTTACTATGCTTATTATAGGAAGGAAAAACACAACCTGTGATACTGCTCTGTAGATAATCTGAGAAAGATAATATTTCTGAGGGTTTGTCCTTAAAAGAATTATCATGTTAAATGCACTTTTATCACTCTTCATTGCTATAGGTCGTGAAAAAGAACCAATTATAAATGACAGCATGAAGAATATAAAAATCTGTGTATCTATGCTATCAATGTGTATACCGGCTTTCTTCGTAATAAACATACATGGAAGTATACATATCAAACCAACATATGCTGATTTCTTTAAAAAATCAAATAATATGCTGAAAATAAAAGCAATTATTCCTATAATCTGCTTTGCACCACTATGGGCATAAAGGCTGTCTGGAATCTTCTTTCCTATGAATGGTATACGCTTTAGAAAGTATATTGCTGTATTGGCTCCTTCTGCAAAACTATACTTTAATGTATTAAGAAACACTGCTGACATCGCTATCCTCCTTCAATATGTCCATTATCTTTTCTTCAAAGTCTGGACTCTTAAGAAGCTCTTCATCAACAAGTTCAAGCTGTCCATTATTTAATACAACTATATCATCACAAAGATCAGTAGCCAGCTCTAGTATATGAGTTGAAAATATCAATATATGATCACTTTTTATCTTCTTCAATAATTGTTTTATCTCATACGCAACAACAACATCAAAAGATGTAAGGGGCTCATCCAGAAGGATAACTGGTGGCTTAGTAATCAAAAAGCATACCATCTGAATTTTATTCTTCATACCAAATGAATAATCTTTAATGAGCCTATACCTATCTTCCTTTTCTATTTTAATTATGTCAAAATACTCATCAATAGATAATAGATTTTGTATATTATCCTTGTTTACATCAATATAAAATTTCAGGAACTCATATCCTGTAAGAAACTCAGGAAGAACAGGCTGCGCAAATGCATATCCTATGCTTGAATAGTTCATTATATCATTTCCCGTTTCATCAACAAGCTCTACAGTTCCTGAGTCCTGCTTATCATCTTCACTTATGCAGTTAAAAAGAGTTGTCTTTCCTGAACCATTCCTCCCTAAAAGTCCATATATACGTCCTTTTTCAAAAGTAAAAGATGCTTTCTTTAGTACTTGCTTGTCCCCAAAGCTTTTTTCAATATCCTTTAAAATTAATTCCATAAAGGCCCCCTAATTATATTAAAATTTGTGCATGAAAAATATTAGTTTTTACTTAAACTATCATATTCTATTTGAACAATAGAGAATGATCATTGGTTTTTGTTAGCTTTAACTCCTCTTTGCTTATTTCTTCATTTGAATATCTAGCTTTTTCATATATATTACTTATATAATCAATATTATTGCTAGTTTTGTCAAGTATTTCTCTTTTAATATCGTTTACTGTGAAATTCTGCTTTATTATTGTTCCTCTCTTTTTATAAGACTTAACTTTCTTTTTGTAAATCTTTCTTATCTTATCTCTTGGAGAAAGAAATATGCGTCTTGATATTACATTTTTACGCTTTTCGTTTTCCTTTTTTTCGTTTTCTCCTATTTCATTAAATACAAAAGTAACCTTATCACTATTTTTTAATTTCTTTATATTAATCATTAACCTATTAAGAAGCATATAAACAATAGCTATTCCTATAGCTGCAACTACTATAGTAACAACTGCTGATATAACATACCCAAGTACTATAACAATCTTGCTAGGCTTGCCCTTTTTAGGATTAATAAGCTTACTAAAATCAATCCCTTCTATCTTTTTTGGGTTATTATTAGCCTCTTTAGGAGGTATGTTTCTATAATCCACTGTTGATGACTGCCGAATATTATTGACTATTTGATTTGACATACGATTTGCAGCTGCAAACACGCCTGTAACTTGTAAAATAATCAGTATTACTGATATAAGTACTGCTATCTCTACTGCAAACATTGAACTATCTCTATTTCTAAATGTTTCATTTTTAGGATCATCCATAATAAGTCTCACATTTCTTGCTTTACATAAATATGCACATGAAATAACTATAATAATTAATCCGCACACAAGTATTGTTCCTTGTATAAACCTGTTTTTCATAATTATCGCTACTATAAGAAAAATAATCAGCAATATCTCATGTTCTACCAATGCGCTCAAGTTATATTTAACATTCTGCTTTTTTTTGCTTCTTCTTATACTAACTACAACGCAAATAACACCTACCTCCCCAAGCAAATTTTTATATGGAAGCATCATACTAAAAATATAATATATCATTCCTAGCACTAACACACCTGCGTCATATAAATATCGCTTATTAATCCTTATCCTCATATAAGACATCATCAACATTACAGGAAAAAGAGTTAATGATATATATTCTAAATTTGTAGATGTAGATACAGCACAATTTAATATAATTATCAATGGATAAATAGTACAAAACATTATAATATCTTCTATAAGCTCATATTTATAAGTCTTTACATAATTATGCTGCATATATTCTTCTGTAACTGGAAGTATATCCATCTCTAAGTACTTATGTTCATCCATTTAATATCTCACATCCCATACATCAGTATTCTTAACGCCACTAACATCGACATCCATATCCTCTCTCTTTACAACAATCCATCTTAAATCAAAACGACTATTTTGAGCCTCTATTAATACTTCTTTAACTGACTGTCTTGTACTATTTGTTATTACTAGCCATAATGGATTTCTATTTTCATTACACATTTCGCTCTTTACATATTTTGAAATATTATTATCATTAAATTCTCCTATTTTCATTTTTGCTAAAAGCTTATTAAATGCAATAAAGCTATCACCAGTAGAATATGAAAAGCACATATTGTTTCCATCATCATCTACTGCATCAGAAACAAGCGAAACCTTTATCCCCATCTCATAGAAGTATCTATAAAGAGTATTTGCAATTCTGATGCTTTCTTCTATAACATCGTCTGGCACCCATGAATTTTCTTTCTGTACACTTAAGAATATGATAACCTCCTGGCTTGAAGTATAATCATATACGTTAACTTTAAGATCACCTGTCCTTGCTGTTGCTCCCCAGTTAATATCCTTCATGCTGTCATAAGTATTGTAGTCCCTTATGCCTTTTCTCTCATAAGGATCACTAACAATCTGTCTTCTGGTTACAACTTCCCCAAGCAGCTTTCTAAACTGCACGTTAAATCTTTCTTCATCAACCATTATAGGAAACACATAAAGATGCTGAGTATTCTCACTCTTTAAAAGAAATTTATCTGTAACAAACACATCTGAAGAAAGTATTTCCATATTGTTTATATGATAATAACCTCTTCTCCTACCAACTATGTCTTTTTCCCTTTCAAGTTTCTCATATCCTAAAAGACTTAGTTCTTCTGATTTAAAGTTAGTCTTTTCATTAGACGACTTATTTACTTCATCTTCAAATTCAATATATGACGAAACTGCATACTGCACTCTCATCCACCACAAAGGCAGAAATTTTCTATTAATAAATGTTTCTTTTATCTTTGTCTTCTCACCTTCAAAAATATATTCATCCTTAAATTTAAAGTCAACACTAAGATTTCTATGCCAGTTATATAGATAAATATAATACTGTATCTTATGAATAATTATCGCAATCAATACGATTATCAATATCTCCATGAATGTCACCTAGTCTCTTTTGTTATTCCAGTTTTCAGTTGGTACATCTGTATCTTCAACACATTCTTCAATTATTGACTGGCTGTTTTCCATGCCCTTCATTCTTAAGTTGTTTTTGATAATAATTCTATGTGCAAATACATATGGTGCAAGTGTCTTTACATCATCAGGTGTAACAAAACTTCTGCCACTTATTGCTGCGTATACCTGGCTCATTCTCAGCATAGCAAGCGCACCTCTTGGGCTTACCCCTAAAGCTATCTTGTCATTATCAAGAGTCTTCTGTACTATCTTTAAGATGTATTCCTGTACCTCATCACTTATGAAAATCTTTTTACATGTTTTTCTACATTCAATAATGTCATTTTTACTACAAACACTTTTAAGCGCTACCAAAGGATTATCATCTATAAAACGTTTAAATATCTGCTTGCCTTCATCTAAAGTTGGATGACCCATACTTATCTTGATGATAAATCTATCAAGCTGTGCTTCAGGAAGTGGAAAAGTTCCCTGTGACTCAACTGGGTTTTCAGATGCAATTACAAAGAAAGGTTTGTCCAATATATAAGTTGTCCCATCAATAGATACCTGCTTTTCTTCCATACACTCTAGAAGACTTGACTGAGTTCTTGGTGTTGCTCTATTAATTTCATCTGCTAAAAGTATATTAGTAAACACAGGTCCTTTTCTTAAAACAAACTCACCTTCTTTAGCATTGTAATAATTTATTCCTGTTATATCTGATGGCATTAAATCTGGAGTAAACTGAACTCTTTTGAAATCACAATCTATTGACTTTGCAAGGCTTCTTGCGAGTACTGTCTTACCTGTACCTGGAACATCTTCAAGAAGTACATGTCCATCTGCAATAAGTGCAGTAAGTATTATCTTTATTACATCATCCTTTCCAATAATAACTTTTTGAATATTATCTTTAATTTTATCAGCTAAAATTTTTGGTTCCATGACTATTACCCCTTTTATATTTATTTTCCACATTTTTAATTTTATCACAACAAAAATAAAAGGTTAAACATTTACATTGTCTTGTTTTAATATATTTTATCTGAAACTAATCTTAATATTAAATTAATTATATATAATATATATTCCTAACTTCCTCAGCAAACTGTAAGTTGAAACAGCTCATAATGCATAGAGCATAACGCATAGTTGAGGATGAAATTAGCTACGCTAATTTTGTAAACATAATGAAGACAAATCCTCCAAGCCTCCTAATGTTATAACTTAAAGTGTTTTAAAGTCTAATTGTAGTTTCTTGTCGAACGAATTGCATTGACTATAATTTGGTAATAAAGTATATTGATAGTGTACTACTTGTAGTAATACACTTAATACGTGTGATACTAAACGGAATCTCAGGAGGTGTTCGTCATTATTAACATAGATGCAAGAAGCAGTACTCCTATTTACGAACAGATAGTTATAGGTATCAAAGAACTTATACTAAAAAACATTTTAAGTCCTGGAGATAAATTACCATCTGTAAGAGAAATGGCCAGTACACTTACAACGAATCCAAACACAGTCAGCAAAGCCTATGCAGAACTTGAACGAATGAGGATAATCGAAACTTTAAGGGGAAAGGGAACCTTCGTTTCAGCTGCATTCACACCAAAAATCGAAGATGAAAAAATACAGAGTCTTCAAGATGATTTGAAAAAAATAATACTTGATGCACATTATATGGGCATAGATTATGATAAACTTGCTGATCTTCTTAAACAAAGCTACATTGAATTATCAGGGAAAAAATTTCTTAGGGGTGAACAAAATTAATGAACAAAAAATATTTTTCAAAAGCTCTCTGCTATGCAGACAGAGCACAATATTTTTCAATATTAATAATTACAAGTCTTTTTCTAGTGTTTAGTAGTCTTGTATGTATGATGGATGGACCAAAATCAATGTATCATTTATTAGATATTTCTTTAATATCTATACCAATAATACTTATTAACTCACTAATTATTTTCTTTAGCTACACTAGTAAAAAGTCAAAACAGTTCTATATGACAACACAGCCATACAGCAGAGATGCAATGATAATAACAAAGTTTATAAGTTTTTCATTATCATTCATCATTCCAGTTGTAATATACGGAGTTATAGTTTCACTGCTATACTTGACAGGAACTGCAGGAATTACAGATATAATCGATTCAGCAGTTAATTCACCAATGTTATTTTTGTGGAAAAACATTTTTATTATATCAATAGGCTTTACAAGCATGGTATCAGGAATACAGTTTTTACAAGTGCTTTTTGGAAAATGTAGATACTATTACAAGAATAATATGCATACTTATACTGATTGCAGGTTCTGGATTATCCGTTCTATCTTATAAAATAATAAATAAAATTCAGGCAAGGAGGGCTTAACAATGATTGAAGTAATGAAATTAAATAAATCTTTAGATGGTAAGCCTATAATAAAAGATATTAATTTTAAAATCAGTACAGGAAATATAGTTGGTCTTGTTGGCCCTAATGGCGCTGGAAAATCAACACTGCTTAGAAATATGGTTGATATATATACTCCTGATTCAGGCAAAGTCATAATTGATGGACAGGACATAAGAGATAATATTTCTCTCAAATCAACTATTGGCTATGTTCCTGACAAGAACGAATATTTTAATAAAGAAAAAGTAAGAAATGTAATCAAATATTATAAGCTTGCTTACGATACCTTTGATGAAAATAGATTTGCTGAACTTAATGGCTCTTTCAATATTCCACTTAACCAAAAGGTTGAAAAACTTTCAAAAGGAAATATTTCAAGACTTATGTTCATGCTTGCTTTAAGCTTCAGACCAAAAGTCTTAATTCTTGATGAACCAACTTCAGGACTTGATCCTATTGCTAAGAGAAAGTTCCTTAAAATACTTGTCTCAGATGTATCTGAAAGAGAAACTACAGTTTTAATATCATCACATAACTTGGCAGACCTTGAGTCTATATGTGATCACATACTATTTATAGATAATGGAGAAATAGTTAAGGATAATTCTCTTGATACGTTAAAAACTACAATGAAAAAAATACAAGTGATCTTTAAAGATAATGCTCCTGCAAACTTTGAAAAATGGCCTTGCTTCTTAAACGTAAGCCATGTTGGAAAAAGCTACTCAATTGTAACTAATAATTTCAATGAAGATTTGGTTGACAAATTAAGGGAAAATGGTGCATTATTTATAGAAGAACTAGATTTAAGTCTTGAAGATATGCTTGTATATACTGTTGATAAAAATCTAATTTAATTTTACGAGGAGGAAAATATGGATTATTTTCAAAAGATATTTTTGTATTTTATAATATATTCTTTTTTTGGATGGATGTTTGAAGTAGCATATGCTTACACTCACCAGGGAAAATTCGTTAACAGAGGTTTTCTTAATGGTCCATTCTGTCCACTATATGGATCTTCAAGCGTAATTATAATTACACTTCTTAATCCCTTTAAGAATAATTTTATTTTATTGTTTATAATGTCAACAATATTGACTTCTGCAATTGAATATGTCACAGGATTTCTTTTAGAAAAAGTCTTTAATCAGAAATGGTGGGACTACACAGAAGATCCATTTAACCTTCACGGAAGAATATGTCTTCTCTTCTCATTAATGTGGGGAGCAGCCTGTGTTTTAATCATAAAGATTGTTCAGCCAATATTCGCTGCACTGCTGTCATTCATATCATACAAGATGATGATTTACGTGTGCATAGGATTCGCTGTATACTTCGCAGTTGATGGCGCAGCAACTCTGTTAAAACTTGCAAACATTGATATATCATCAAAATTTAATTTAAATAAATTTGCCTAAACTTTCAAGACCTACTTCGAATCCTCCGTCGGCACGCTCCAAGTCGGCTCTGCATAGGTCTTAAAAGTTTTAATGCTAAAGGATAAAAGTGCATTAGCAAATGCACTTTTTAAAAATAGAAAGAGCTGATATAGATTTTTCACTATATCAGCTTTTTTCTTTTACAATTAATATTAATAAATTATGAAAGCAGAATGAAGATTGATGAATTCAGGAAACAATCAGTACGCGTTGCTTACTGATTCTAATTTCTAATGGAGGTTTCACCTCCAAACCTCTGATATCTTAAATTTTAAAGAATTATAAGAGGAACTTGTCCTCTTATTCTGAAACTCCCCCAAAGGAGTTTCATCCATCATTCTTCATTCTGCACTCTTCATCCTTAACCACTATATAAACATTAATTTTAACTACTTGTTTCCAACTGGGTATAGTAGTCCTGCTTTTATAAGTGCTGGAGCTAATGTATTATATATTAATGTTACTAATAATACAGATACTACTGCATTTATAAATGTTGTTACACCATTAAATTTAGCAAGAATTGCTGCTGCAGTTGTTGGCTGTCCAAGAACATATATCTTATAAAAATATCCTACTACTGGATCTGCAACAACATTAAATGTAAGTGCAGCTATTGATGCAATTATACTCCATTTTAATACATACTTCTTATCCTTACTATAACTTATCTTGGCTATTCTATGTGCAACAAGACCTGCAATTAAGCCAATACATAGCTTAAGAATAAAAGTCTTTGGTGCACTTACAATATATTGTGGTTCAAGAACATCTGCTATAGTCATACCTATTGCACCTGCAAATCCGCCATACCATCCTCCAAGAAGAAGTGCTGCTAAAACACAGAAAGCATTTCCTATATGAAGCGCTGTTGCACCACCACCTGGTACTGGTATTGGAATTTTTAAAAACTTAAATGATACAAAGCATAATGCTGCTAAAAGTGCAGTCTGCGCAAGCTTTTGTAACATATGATTTTTATTACTCATAAATGAATTTCCCCCTCTTTGTTAAGTTTAGGGATATTATATCACTGAATATTTATCGCAAGCAATTGTACCGGTGCAATATAGAAACAAACTTGAACTATATGTTAGTTTTGTTTCCAAAATTCTTCTATAGCGGCCAGGAGTTCTTCTCTTGTTATCTCATTATTTAAATATCTCCTTAGTGCGCCCCCTATTACTTTTGAATTATCACTCGGAAGATAACCGTTCATAAGTTCCATAGTCTTAGTATTATTTCTATATGATATAAGTTCCTTTGACAAAGGATCGTTAGGAACTGTCTTTATATTTTTAAATGCAGGTATTATTCCTGAATCCTTTACTAAAAAATCATTTCCTTTACTATCATATACAATGTAATTCAAGAATTTTTTTGCTGCTTCCTGCTGTTCTTTTGAACTGTTTTTACCATCAATAACAATATATTTTGTAACACCTAACGCTAATTCATTATTTCCATAATCTGAACTGTTATTGCTTATTGGTACTGGAATAAATCCAAAGTCATTGTTATCTGAACTTGCTGACAATATTTTTTCTGAAGCCCAATTTCCCATATACCAGAAACCAACTTCTCCTTTGGCAATAAGCTCTGCACACTTATCATATGATGGATCAAGTGGTTTTTCTGAATACATATTATATTTTTTCATAAGATCAAATGTATCTATTATTCCATTTATTGAATCATTATTTTTTAAATCGCCGCTCCTTAGTTTGTCAAAATAACCTTTGCTATCATTAGATTTACTTTTATCTACTGAATAAGCTGTTGCTAAAAAGTGATCTCCAAGCGACCATTCTTCGTTTGTTATAACAAGGGCTTTCTTACCTTTCTCTTCAATTTTTTTAAATGCTTCTTCTAAAGCACTTCTAGTATTTATCTTACTTACATCTATCGAACAAGACTCCATTACTTTTTTGTTGTATATTAATCCAACACCTTCTGTTGAAAATGGAAATGCTATTAATTTTCCTTTATCATTTTTTGCAATATCTGATATATCACCTACAATATCATTTACCCACTTTTCAGAAGATAAGTCTATACTTTTGTCTTTATAATTATCCATAAATTGCGGATCAATTATTGTCATAGTTGGAGCATTATCTAATTCATACATAGACTTTAACTTATCATCATAATAACCATTATTAATATACTTTACTACTTTTATATTTATATTTTTATTTTCTTTGTTAAAGTTTTCTATTGCTTTTTTTAATGATGCATCAATTTCAAACTTTGAATTTAAAATTGATATATTAACGATATTCTCATTATCTTTGTTTTTTCCACATCCCAAAAATAGCGTCATACTAAGAATACTAGTAATGATAAGACATAATAATCTTTTCATAAAATTTTCTCCTTCTTACTCAGTTTTAAATTTTTCTATATTTACTTTTAATTCATCTACTATACGTGAAATATTATCAGCAGATTCACTAACATTCTGCACTACAATTATCTGATTTTCAGATGATGCAGTAACTTCTTCAGCCACAGCTGCATTTTCTTCTGAACTGCTTGCTAAAGTTTCTATGAGTTTTAGTAGTTCTTCGCTGAAATTCTTAATAAAATCAATAAGTTTATTAAATGATTTAATGTTATCTGCAATCTTATTATCTACATTAGCAATTGAATTAAATATTTCTAAAGTATCATTTACTGTAGATGCTTGAAGCTTCATACCATCATTAACAGTATTCATTAAATTTGTTGTTTTTTCCGCTTTAACTTTAATATTATTTAGAATCTCTGATATTTGCTTTGTGGCCTCCTGTGACTGATTTGCAAGTTTTCCTACTTCTTCTGCAACAACTGCAAATCCCTTTCCACTTTCTCCTGCCCTTGCAGCTTCAATAGCAGCATTTAATGCTAACATACTTGTTTGATCTGCTATATCACTTATTGTAGCTGTAATTCTATCTATATTACTTACAGATTCAGATAAATCTTTAACCTCATCTACTGTCTCCTCAACTATTTTATACTGAGCCTCAGTATTATTCTTCAATTCTCTTGTTCCATTATTTCCATTAATAAGTGCTTCTTGAGAAATGCTTAAAGCATCGTTAATTTCACTCAATTCATTTGTCAATTCTTCCATTTTATCATCTAAATTTCTAACACTCTTTAATATATTATCTGATTTATCAGCTTGATGAACAGATCCTTCAGAAATCTCTTCCATAGCTTTTGCAATATCTTTACTAGTTTCTTCCGCTGATGATGATATTTCATTTAAAGCTATTGATGCATTCTTTAAATCATCACTTTTACTCTGTATGCTTAATACAAGATTCTTCAACGACATTACCATCTCATTAAAATCTTTTCCTATATTCACAATTTCAACGGAGCCTTTAACATTACATTCAGCAAATAAATTCCCTTCTGCAACATCTTTACTTAAAGATGCCAAACTAGAAATTGGCTTTACAAAACGTTTTGAAACAAACAACGCAAACCATACTATTGCAACTATCATAATAATAGACAAGATCACTGTTATTATAATAATCCCTAAAAACGCATTATAAATTTCTATTTGCGGAATGGTAGTTATGCTTCCCCATTTTAATGATGGTACAAAATTATATACTGCTACTTGAGCTGTACCATTATATTTAAACCTTACACTATTACAATTTCCCTGTATTGCTTTCTTTGCTGCTTCTGATAATTCGTCAGATCTACTAAAAAGGTTTTCTTTCATTATCTTACTTGAATCGTCATTATATGTTACATTGCCGTTAGCATCAAAAGTATATATCTTTCCTCTATCTGAATATAATATCTTACCAATATCCTGTTGTATGCCTTGCACTTTAACTTCATTTACAATATAACCAATAACATTATTATCTTTTTTTACTGGAGATGAAAACACAATTAAAGGAGTATTTGTTTCTTTATCTAAAAATACGTTGCTTACATAAGAACAACCTCTTACAACATTATTAAAATAGTTCTTATCTTTAATACTTCCATTAATAGATCCCATAGAATCTGTTATTATATTCCCATTTAAGTCTATATACATTATATTTACAATATCTAAGTCTTGAGATTGTCTATTTTTCAATTCAATTTTTATATTATCTATATCATTACTATGTAATACTCTAGAACTAGCAATGTCTTCAACTAAAAGTACTTGATCATCCCCCCACTTATCAATATTGTTAGTAGCCATACTTGATATCTGCTTAAGCGAACTAATCTGACTATCATACATAGATTTATTGACCACTATTGCTGTACTAACTGTCAAAATTATCAAAGGTATTATACCGATAATTAAAAAACTTAGTATCATTTGAAATTTTAAGCTTGTTTCTTTTCTTAAGTTACGTTTCATAATTATACTCCTTCAACATTATTTTAAAAATTCATACATATAATCATAATATCGTAATTTGCAAGCTATATTTAACCATAATTCGACACTTTTTATCATTTTGTTATATATTTTCTCTTTTTGCAAAAATATTTTCATTGCTTATTTGTACGGTATTTCGCTTGTTGGTAAAAAAACATCTCATTTATTGGCAATTTAGTCTGTTGTACAACCTTCTTTTTTTAATGCTATTTTTATAAAATAAAAAATGTGATAGTTATATCTTTCCTATCACATTTTCATTATAAGTTTCTTTATTATAAATACTTATATCATTGTAAGCAACATTTATTCTACCTTAAAATATATTCATAAATTTTATATTCAAGATAATCAAGTTCTCGTTTATTCAAATTATAAATAATATAATTACCATTTCTCTGCTTACTTACAATTTTAGACTCAAATAATAATTTTAATGCTTTTGATACAGCTGCTTCTGACATGCTTATATAATCAGCTTTCTTTTTAAGTGTTCTTATAATTACAGGTTCAATATATTTTTCTTCTTTCATATAAACCTCTATATAAAACTGCTTTAAAAAAGAAAGAAACCTTTTGTATTGACCTGAATTTATGCTTATATTATACTTCCTGAATATCTTTCTTATATTATATAAATTCACATTTTCAAGATACTCAATACTGCTTAATATATTTAAATCATCACATTCTTTAAAATACATATTAAAATCCATTGGAATCATATAATCATCGGTAATTTCTCCAAATTCCAATATGCTATTTTTAAGCTTATTATCTATTTTTTCATATACACTATCTGCCCATTCTTTTCGATGAAGATGATGCTTACTATTACACAGTACGTGTAATGCACATAGCATCTCATTTAATGGAGAATATATAAACTTCACTAGTATTTTACCATCATATATTGTATCAATATTCATAACGTCCCCTTAAGCTTAAAAATAAGTAAACTCTCCTGTCTTTCTACTATGTTTTTCAACTATATAAATAATTATATTAGATAATATATATAACACCACAATTATTGTTATCCCAATTAATATAAAATTCTTAATTTCATTTATAGGTGCTTTATTTAGTATACACCTTCTCACTGCTTCTATTGAATAAGTTAAGGGAAATATAAAGCTTATTATTTTTGCCCAGGTCGGAAATAAAACTGTTGGCACTTTAACTCCTGCAAATATCTCCGTAGGTTCTTCAAAGATAGTAAAAAGAAAACCTGAATCTCTAGAAAAAAGAAACATAGCATTAAGCATCATTCCCCATAATACAGCCATAATAATAGTTATTATAAATACTATACTAAGCGAAACATAATTGATATTTAAAGCATCTCGCTTTAATATCATAACACCTATTGAAAACATAACCATTACTATTACACTTTCAAATAATGATGAAAGTGCATTTCCAAATATAACACCTTGCCTTGAAGCTGGCGACATATATATAAGTTCTAATGTTCCACTTATTCTTTCAAACGAAAAATTCCATGCAGACTGAACGAGACTTCTGAATAGACTCATAGTCATATAGCCTAACAGTATAAATATTATCATGTTTTCTTCATTCAGATATGGTATGTTACTTCTTGATATTTTAAAAGGCTTAAAACTAAAATAAGTAGTAATAAAATTCAATATAGGCCATATAAATAATGAAATATATATAGTTTTACTATAAAAATAATTTAAATGCTGCTTCTTCATTTCAGCAGTTTCATCAATATTCTTAAGCATCTTCATAAGTCCATCATAAAAAGTTTTATTCTTAATAAATCATCCTTTCTCCGCCTGCTATCATATTCACTTTACTTTTAATCATTCTTGGATTCTTTACAGCATCCATTCCATCTAAAAAATACTGTCCAGATGTTGGTGATAACAGTGTTGTAAGCATTTTTATTGTTGTAGTCTTTCCAGCACCATTTATCCCTAAAAGTCCGACAATCTGACCTTTTTCAAGCTTTATTGAAACATCTTTAACTGCTTCGAAAGTCTGTTTTTCACTCTTAAAAAAATTCTTTCTTATCTTTGTTTCATATTGTTTCCTTAAATTCACTGCTTCTAACATCTTTATCACCTATCCTTTAATTTTCTCAAGCGCAATTACTTCTGTTTTTTTCATACTTAAAAAGCCTGTCATATCCCCTTTTATCTTCATCTATATAAGTCATGGCTGCTTCAAAAAGCACTTTCCATAACTTCTTTGCATTATTTATTTTTTCATTGATATTATTTGAATCCCTTAAGTCTACAATATACTTAGCTATTCTATTCTTATAGTTTTCCCTATTTTCCAGATAATTAATCTTACCTTCCATTAATTCTGAAAGGTAATAGTTTAGTACATATTCCTCATTTAGCGTTACTTTTACTTTAATGTTTCCATTTTAATAGCCCCCTTGTGATTTATTAATCTTTTATTATTTAATTATTTATTGATTCCAGTCCATAAATAGCGGCCCCTATAGCTCCTACTATTTCTGGTTCTTCTGGTATAAACAGTTCTTCACCTATTTTTTCTTCAAGTGCCTTAACAACACCGATATTCTGTGCAACTCCACCTGACATCATGAACTTGCTTTCTCTGCCTACTCTGCCTAAAAGCGCATTTGTTTTTCCTGCAATTGAATTATTAAGTGCATGTATTATATCTGGCTTTTCTTTATTTTCAGCAATAAGTGATATTACTTCTGATTCAGCAAAAACTGAACACATACTGCTTATCTTTATGTCTTCCTTCCAATTTAATGATATTGGTCCCATATCCTTAATATCTATTTCAAGAGTTCTTGCCATCATTTCAAGAAATCTTCCTGTACCAGCAGCACATTTATCATTCATTACAAAGTCAATAACCTCGCCTTTATCATTAAGTCTTATAGCCTTGCTGTCCTGTCCGCCGATATCAATGATTGTTCTTACATCAGGGTTAAGATAATGAGCACCTTTACCATGACAGCTGATTTCTGTAACATTCTTATCAGCAAAATCTATACTTACTCTTCCGTAGCCTGTTGAGACAATTAATGAAAGTTCTTCTTTATCTATGCCAGCTTTTCTTAAGACATTTTCTAATGCTCTTCTTGCACTTTCACTGCTCTTAGCTCCTGTTCTTACAACATCTGAAGCAACAATTTTTCTCTTTCCATCTAAGATAACAGCATTTGTTGATGTAGAGCCACTATCGATTCCTAAAACATAAATCTTTTTATCACTACTCATATTGCTTTTCACTTCCCCTAAACTCTTTTCCTTTTCAACATCGGATTTTATAGCATTATATCTATTTCTGCTTTCAATAATATTCTTCTCCCTGTCAGCATCACAGCCAACACACATAGATGATCTTCCACAGTCAGGATACTTCTTTTCACAATCACTCTTCTCATCACTCTTAATTACATTAAGTGATTCAATAAAAGCCTCTACCCTTGTCTTTATCTGGCCTTCGCACTGCTTTGTATAATCAGTTTCTACCTTTAATATTGGAATATTAAGCTTATTCTTAATCTCTACATAATCATAAGAGTAGATATCACAGAACTTAACTGTATGATAAATTATACCGTCAACAACATCTTTGCTTCTTGTCATGAATTCCTTTCTTTTATTAAGATCAACCATTCTAACGCATGGTATCTTTGCAAAAAGTTCTTTAACATACTCGTTAAGAAGATTATCATAATTCTTTATATCAAAAATACGTTCATCACCTGTACATGAGATGTTAAATCCAATTTCAGCACCGCTTTTCTTGATGACATCCATTATGCCGTCATTACATCTTGCACCGACAATTCCTATATTTATCCTGCCACGTTTGTATTCTTTCTTCTTGTTTTTAGACTGTAAAATCTGCTTCAGCTTATCTTTATCAAACACTCTGCCTGAAAATTCTTCATAATGCTTAATCATACTCATTATTGAATTCTCATAAAGTTTTACAGCATCTTCTGTATTCTTTCTTGGTAGATCAAGTATATAAACAAACTTATCTGGAAACTCTTTTCTCAGAGTATCATATAGTCTCTTTGTACTATCACAGCAGTTTGTAAGAACAACACCTTCATAATTACTGCTCATGACATCTTCAAGAACACCTTTAATATATGAGCATAAATTCGCATGCATCATAGTTTCCGCCTTATCATAATTTGTTACATTAGGATCAATTCTCTTGGTTTCAACGCCCATTGCTTCAAAAAGTTCTGTGGGTACATATTTACATGTATATCCTATCATTAATTTCTGTCCCCCTTTTGGCTTTCAATCATTTCAAGGAATGCTTCAAGCCTAGTTTTTATCTGCCCATCATGGCAGTTTCTTCTATCCATACAATCTCCATCAAGTATCAACATTGGAAGGTTCTTCTTCCTCATAGCTTCCTTAATTTGCATAACGCATCCTGCAGACTGCTTACATCCCCAGTGGCAGAAGTTGATTACTCCATCTGGCTTCAGTAAATCTACTACCTTCTCTATTTCCTTTACTTTCTTTTCATAAGGTCCGTTATAAAGATTACATATAAGTTTTCTTGCCAATGCTTCTAATGGATGTTCTTCATCAAGTTCATCCATGTAATCAAAATTTATCTCATAAGTCTGAATCTGATAATTTTCATTAAAGTTAAAATACTGTTTTAATGTTTCTTGATAATATGGAAGTAGATGAATCCATAATATATTGATACCTTTATTTTCAGGATAACTCTTTATATCCTCAGCCAGGTTTTTATAGAAACGATAAGTTTCTTCACTGCCTATACTAAGATGTGAAGCAAACAACATATACATCTGAAGTGTTAGCGAACTTGGATAGTACTTAGTTGCCAGTTCCTTTGCATATTCCATAAAGTATTTTTTAGATGCGTTTTCTCTTTTAATTATTTCCTTTAATTTATTGATATCAAATTTCTTACCTATCTTTTCCTCAAGCATGCTTATAAGTTCTTTTAACTGAGTTACTACATACTGTTCATTTGATTTTGTATATTCATATGGAACATCAATTATATATGAATCTATATTCTTTTTTTCTGATACATACCTCATGGTATTAACATTAGCATCACAACATGTAGATGTTGTAATTGCAAACTTGGCAGCAGGCATAACTCCTGACTCTATAGCACCTATAAAACCTTTATGATATGAACATAATGTCTCGGCAATTCCTAAATCTTCAGCGCAGTCATTAAAGAAATCCTCACACTGAAATCCTGATATAAAGGAAGAAAAACATTCAATTGATAGTGCTTGTAAATCAAAACACTGAAGTATCTCAACTGGTGTGAAAATATTTACCCATGCGGTTTTTTCTGGATTCTTTAATGCTTTTCTTATAGAATCAACTGCAAATAGATTTAGTTCTTTATAAGCCTTAGGCATATTCTTTTCAGTAAACTTTACTATCTGTTTTTCAAAAAATAATCCCCATTTTATCATCTTATATGCCATATCAGGATTATTCATAGCCTGCTTTTTAGTTATATCTTCATACTTTTTCTCTATATCCACAACAGAACCTCCTATTATAATTCTTTCATTAAAGCTAAACCTACAGTACAATACTGCTATAAACAATAGTTAAGAGATCAGAGAAAAGGATGAAACTCCTTTTCTGAAGTTTCAAAATAAGGGTACTAATTCTCCTTATAACTCTTTAAATTAAAATTGCTGAAAGCAACTTCATAAGAGGCTTGGAGGATTTATCCTCCATTAAAACTTAGAAATTTATAGGCGTAGCCAATAAATTTCATCCTGCTCTCTTATCTCTACTCTCTTATCTCTTAGCTTTTCAATACTATACTTGCCCTACAGGATTCTTTTTGTCTTCAACATTAACTTAATTCACAAAAAACAATCTTGTAACTGTCATAAATATTATTATACCACTGTATTATGAATAATTTTAAAAAAATGTAATTATAAACTATTTATTTTACAGAATTCTCCCTAATTTGTTTTATTCCCTACTTTAATGTAGAATATTAAAGATATATACTACTTTTACTAAAGATGAAAGGAGAAAAAACATATGAATATCAAACTTGATATATTTGAAACTATGGCTATTGCAACTTTTGTATTTTACCTTGGGCAGTTTTTAAGAAAGAAAATTAAATTCTTATCAAAATATTGTATTCCAGCTCCAGTAATTGGCGGGCTTTTATTTGCCATCCTAGTACTGAGCTTAAGACTTACAGGAACTATGACAATAACTCTCGATACAACTCTTCAGCCATTATTTATGACAGCATTCTTTACTACAGTAGGCTATACCGCTAGTTTAAAGATTCTTAAGCAGGGTGGAATAAAAGTATTTATATTCCTTATTTTAGCCACTATTTTAGTTGCTCTACAGGATACATTAGGTGTTGCTTTAGCAAAATTATTTGGTCTTGATCCACTTTTAGGTCTATGTACAGGTTCTATTCCTATGGTAGGTGGACACGGAACATCAGGGTCATTTGGACCATTACTTGAAAACATGGGTATAGCAGGTGCAACCAGTATATCATTTGCTTCTGCAACATTTGGTCTTGTTATGGGAAGTTTTATCGGCGGATTGGTCGCAAAACGTCTTATTGACAAACATAACTTAAAGACTCCAAAAGAAAATTATGAAAAAGAAATTCCATTAAGTGATTTTCATGAAGATGATGCGGCTATATTATGTCATAAAAGACTTATGAATGGTGCAGCCTGGATATTTTTTGCTATGGGGCTTGGTTCAGTAATTTCTAAGTTAATTCAGGATACTGGACTTACCTTCCCATCATATATCGGTGCAATGCTTGCTGCAGCAGTAATCAGAAATATATGTGATTTCAGACATATACAAATGGAAGAAAAAGAAATAGAAGCTCTAGGCGGAATCAGTCTTTCATTCTTCTTATCAATGGCTCTAATGAACTTAAAGTTATGGGAATTATTCGCACTTGCAATTCCTATGGTAGTAATGCTTATTGCGCAAGCTATATTAATGGGTGCATTTGCTTACTTTATAACATACAACGTTATGGGAAGAAATTACGATGCAGCTGTATTTGCTTCTGCTAACTGTGGTTTTGGGATGGGTGCGACTCCTAATGCCGTAGCGAATATGGATGCTCTTACAGCTAAATTTGGCTTTGCTCCTACACCATACTTCGTAGTTCCAATAGTCGGATGCCTATTTATCGATTTTGTTAATTCTGCAGTAATAACCTTTTTCATTAATATAATCCATTAATGTATTGTTTTTTATAGAATTTTTATTTGTCTCCTACAAAGAATAATAACATAATGTAAAGGAGGCATGTAAAATGAGTAAAAAACATAATTGTGGATGTCATTCAGAAAATCAAAGTTTTGAAAGTCATGTAGATTCAGGCTGCTCTAGTGGCTGCGAATGTGGATCAAGTGACATTGAGAAGAAAAATGCTAAATATGAATCAAAAGTAGATAAAAACCCAAACAAGAAAACTTCTGGAAATAATCAATGGTAGAATAACCATAAAACTTGAATTGTCATTGTTTTTACATTATATTTATAGTAATACTATAAATTTATAGAGGTAATTACAATGACAATTTTTTTAATGATTCTTTTATCTTATCTTATAGGTTCTATACCTACAGGATACCTTATTGTTAAATGGAAATTCGGAAAGGATGTAAGAAACTTTGGAAGCGGCAACATCGGTTCAACCAATGTAGGAAGAGTTGCTGGCAAGAAGTATCAAATAATAACTACTATTTTAGACATTTTAAAAGGCTTTGTACCTGTAGTAATAGCAGATATTGCCTGCAGGAATAACTTAATAAGCATTAATAAAGAACTATTTCTTATTTTAATAGCTTTTACTACAATTATAGGTCATAACTTTACAATATTTCTAAAGTTCAAAGGCGGTAAAGGAGTATCAACAACAATAGGATCATTTGTATATCTTGTTCCTATTCCAATGCTGATAGTTGCGATTTTATTCTTTTCAATGAAGCTTAAAACAAAAGTTGTATCTATAAGAGTTCTAGTATGTGCTCTAGTTCTTTTCTTAAGTACATGGATTTTAGGTTATGATAAAGCCTATGTTATAGCAACATTCTGTGCCTTTGCACTTATCTGTGTAAGACATAAATCTAATATTGTAAGAATAATCAAAGGTGAAGAAAAGTAATTTAGAATTTAAAGTTATGGAGAGAAACTAGCTAGATTTTCTAGCTAGTTTCTTGTTTCCTCAATGTAAAACCTACAAAAGAAGCAAATAAAGCTGTAAACTCTGACAGTAGAATTTAACTTATAACATCTACTTCTGTTTCATCTGGCTCTTCAAATATGCTGCTTACCTTTTTCTTAAGGTTCTCATCAACATAATAATCATTTGAACGTCCTTTTTCTACCGCATCATTTCTATTTTCTATATGTTTATTCCACGTTTCATCATCAACTTTTATGTAATGAAGTTCAGTTTCTATCCCCTGATTATTAAAGAATTCTTTTGCTGTTTTTCTTTCAACTTTTGTCCATAAGCCTGAATCTATTATTACGTTTGTCCCTGCCTTAGCAACTTCTAATGATTTATTATAAATATATTTCTTTACCTTGCAGACAACTTCTTCATGTTTATCACCAAGCTGTTTATCAAACATATCTGTCATGATTTCATCACATGACATTATTACAGCATTGCGATTAACTTTGAGTTTTGCAGAATAAGTACTCTTACCGCTGCATATCTTTCCACAAATAAGAATAACTTTTGCCTTGTCATTCTTCTGAAATGCTGGTATATCATCACCATCATACTGCGTATATTTAATTCCTGCCATATCAAACATTCTCTTTGATCCCTTTACAGAATCAGTTTCTGCATACTTGTCGCTTAAATAAATTACTTCCTTTATACCGCTCTGAATAATTGCTTTTGCACATTCATTGCAAGGAAAAAGTGTTACATATATCTTAGTTCCTTTTAGTGAGCCACTGTCATTATTTAGTATTGCATTAAGCTCTGCATGGCATACATACATATATTTTGTATCAAGGGGCTCTCCTTCTCTGTTCCATGGCATTTCTTCATCGTCGCACCCACAAGGCATACCATTGTAACCAACTGAAAGAATCTTGTTTTCATTATTAACAATACAAGCGCCAACCTGAGTACTGCTGTCCTTACTTCTCTGGGCAGACAGAAGCGCCACTCCCATAAAATATTCATCCCAGTTTAAGTAATTACTTCTCTTCACAAAAACACCTCTCATTAAAAATTTTATCATTAGTTTAACCAAACTTTAAAGTTACTCTTTATATTAAAACGTATATAAATGATTTAGAATTTAAAATTTAGAATGTAGAATTCAGGTTAAAATTCATTAGCTTCGCCATGAATTTAATTTAATGGAGGATTCTCCTCCAAACCACCTGCGAAATTACTGAACGTAATTCCAACTAGAGGCTTGTCCGCCCTATATTTATTTCAAAAACTCACTCAAGGGAGTTTTTCCCTTAATTTTAGATTTTAAAATCTAAATTTTAAATTATTTCCTCAATATCTAGTTTATCTTCTTAAACATGTCTCTATTTTATATAGTTATTCTGTTTCTTGTCAAAACTGATTTATGTAAATTTAATATTTTTATGTATTTTATTCTAAAATTTGTTATATTATTTATATAATGGTTATTATTTGTCTAACCTCAATAATTAAAAAAGTTAAGGAGTTGTTAATCATGTCTACAATCAAAGATTTTATTCCTACAATTATTTACGTAATTCTTGGTATAATTGCTGCTTATCTAATTATTTTCAAGCTACTTGGACTAAGAGTTATTGGTACTAATGAAGTAGGCGTAGTAGAAAAATGGTGGTCTCCAAAGGGCAACTTAAAATCAGGAAAATTTATTGCACTTAATGGTGAAGCAGGTTTTCAGCCTGATGTTTTAAGGACAGGCATTCATTTTAAATCATGCTTGGTTTATAAAATAGCAAAATGCCCTCTTGTTACTATTCCTCAAGGTCAGATAGGCTATGTATTTGCCAGAGATGGTGAACCTCTTGCTGAAACTCAGACTCTAGGAAAAATTGTAGAGTGTTCAAACTTCCAGGACGCACGAGCCTTCCTTAAAAACGGTGGTCAGAAAGGTCCTCAAAGAGCAATATTAAGAGAGGGTACTTACGCATTTAACCTTAGTGCGTTTATTGTTCTTACTGAAGAAAATGACTACTATTTAAGTATAGGTAATAAGCAAGAAGCTCTTCAGATAAAGAAAATGTCTGACGATCTTAAAGCTAAAAATGGATTTAGACCAGTTATAATTCGTGAAGGATTAAAGAATATCAAAGATCCAATGGCTATAATTACAGTACATGATGGTCCATCTCTTCCTAGTGGCGAAATAATTGCTCCAGTAGTAGGTGATGACCCAACAAATAAAGCAACATATCATAACAATTTCCAAGATCCAGAAGCATTCTTAAGAGCTGGTGGATACCGTGGAAAACAGTATCAGGTAATAAGTGATGGTACATTTTTTATTAACAGACTTTTTGCTACTATAGATATAATTCCTAAGACTATTATTCCTGTAGGTTTTGCTGGTGTTGTAAATTCCTTTGTAGGGAAAAAAGGTGTTGATGTCAGCGGCGCATCTTATACTCATGGTGAACTTGTAGAAGAAGGCTGTAAAGGTATATGGGTTAATCCTCTTATGCCTGGTAAATATGCTTACAATCTTTCTGCAGGAGTTCTTACTCAGGTTCCTACTACAAATTTTATTCTAAAATGGGTTGAATCAGAATCAGGCGGACATAATTTTGATGCAAATCTTAAAGAAGTAACTTTAATAACTAAAGATGCCTTTGAACCAACTCTTCCACTTTCAGTTGTTGTTCATATAGATTATACCAAGGCACCACTTGTTATCCAAAGATTTGGTGACATTAAAAAGCTTGTTGACCAAACTCTTGACCCAATGGTTTCTTCATACTTTAAAAATATAGCTCAGAAAATGACTCTAATTGAACTTATTCAGAATCGTTCTGAAATTCAAAAGCAGGCAACAGAAGAAATGAAAGAAAAATTTGAGAATTACAATCTTGAACTTGAAGAAGTTCTTATTGGTACTCCTTCTCCTAATGGTGATAAGAAGATTGAAGAAATATTAAATCAGTTAAGCAATAGACAACTTGCTAAAGAAAAAATTGCTACTTATAATAGTCAAATGCTTGCTAGCGAAAAGGAGAAAGAACTTAAGGACTTCCAGGCTAAAGCTGAACAGCAATTTGACCTTACTAAATCTGAAACAAATATCAAAATTCAAGACAACATTGGTAAGGCGGAACTACAAAAAGCCAAACAAGATGCAGACAAGCAGAGAGCACTTGCTGATGCTGAAGCATATAAAGTCAAGAAACTTGCAGAAGCTCAGGCTGAAATGAAAGCAAGACTTGGTATAGCAGAAGCCATAGCAACAAAAGAGCAAGTTAACGCTTATGGGGGACCACAATACCAGGTTCTACAGAATGTTATGAGCAAATTTACTGATGCCATCAAAGAAGGAGCAATAAATATCGTTCCTAAAAATGTTGTTACAATGGGTGGTTCAGAAGACAATAAGAACATCAATGCTTTTGATGGACTTCTTGGTATACTTTTATCTGAAAAAATCGGTATAGATTTTAAATCTGATGAAGGTGAAAGCGACTTTGCTAAGAAAATGAAAGAAGATATTTATAGAAAGATGGCTGAAGAAGATAAAAAGGAGTCTGAAGAAACTTTAGATATTAAGGCTCCAGAAATAAATGCAGAAAATAATCCACAAAAAGAGGTTGAAAATATAAATAAAAATGTGGATAACAAAAAAGCAGCAGAAAATAAAACTCACACAGAACCTACACCAGCTAAAAATCCACTACCAAGATACAAGGAATATAACATCTCTGATAAGCTTAAATAAAGAATAACTTGATTTAAAAATAATATCTATAGACTTATTTGTCACTTAGGTAAAAGGTAAGGAAATAATTCTTGAGACAAGCACATGAATTCTAATCTTAAATGGAGGCATCGCCTCCAAACCACTATACTGTTTAACTTTAGAGGTTTGGAGGTAAAACCTCCATTTTGAAACTCCAGTGGAGTTTCATCCTTACTTTTTGCTTTTGATCTGTGACCTGTGACTTACAAAGTTCTCATTCATCGAGCTATTTATACTATAGTTTCTAAAACCACCTTAATTCAACTTAGTTACTAACTATTGTGCTTGCTGCTTCTTGTTCTGCATAGAAATTAATCTTCCTCTCACTCAAAATCTTTATCATTTTTTTAAGTTGTTTAATATCATCATCATCAAAGTTATTGTTGAAATAATCCTTTACTATTTCTTTGATTACACTGTCCTCCATTTTGTATCTTAAAAGATAATACTTCTCATATGCTCTTGAATACTCATCTACCATTTTTATACCCCATAAAAATTTTTTATTTTTCCTGCTTTACTTCCTAATAATAAATATATTTCACCTCCTATATTCTAAATTTATCTTTATAATATATTGTACATTGTTTTTTAATTATTCACCATAATTTAACAGCAAAATTTAATAAATTACTCTTTATATAAAAAGAGGATGAATAAGTAAAGCATCCTAAAAATCATACTTTGCTATTCATTCTCCTTTATCGTTTCTCAGGTATTTACCAAAAGTTCTACAACTGTCTAAGTGACTTATTACATAACTGTGCTACGAAGAATATTGCTGTTAAAATTCCCATAAGTAAGAAAATCTGATTTGTTGAAAATACAAGACATATTCCACCTACTATAAATGATCCAAGAGGAGTTGAACTCATTGATAAAGCTCCCATTATACCTGTTGTCCTTGCAATATATGAATTATCAATTCTCTCCATAAACGCTACATTAAGCTGCATAATCATAATCCCTGCCGCAAACCCTATACCAAATGAGAATATCATAACTGGTATAAATGGATGTGAGAAATTTACAAGTACATAATATGAACCATAACATATACCCAAAAGCACACCACTTGATACCAATAAATATATTCCTTTTACTTTCTCCTTAATCTTAGGTACTAAAAAGTTTCCACATGCAAGCCCTATAGTTAGAACTATATTAATAGCTGAATATGCCTCAGCTCCAAGATGAAGACTTGAATTGATATATACAAGCGCAAGTGTATTAAATGGTACCAGCAGTAGATTTATAACTGGTGTTAAAAGTACCATATTAAGCAGCAATTTATAATCTTTAAGATATACAAGCCCTGCCTTTAAATCACTAAAATAGCTGTGCAAATTAATCTTAACCTTTTCTATTATGTCGCCTTCATAGTTAATAAACAGAACTATAGATCCGCAAATGATAAATGATGCTGCATCAATAATAACACCGCTTGCAACTCCAAATAATCCAATTATCGTACCTGCAGCTGCTAGTCCTACAATCTCAACTATTCTAGATGATGATGCAAATAAAGACATCCCATAAGAATAATTTTCCTTTGAAAGAAGGAGTGGTGTTACTGCGGAAGCTGCTGGTGACCTGAATGCTTCAAATGTTGAATTTATGACTGTTGAGATAAACAACATAGGTACAGTAAGCTTTCCTGATAAATATAACAACGCTATAATTAATACCGTTATTCCCCTTCCAAAATCGCATAAAACAATAACCTTCTTCTTATTAAATCTCTCTACAAGCACCCCTGCAAAGGGCTGCAGTACCATTGTTGGTATGGCATTTACTCCAAAAATTAATGCCATTAAACTTGCTGAATTTGTAATCTTGTAAACCATCCACTCATAAGCTATACAGTCCACAGAATCGCCAAATCTTGATATTAAATTTGCCATAATAAAAATAAGATAATTTTTTTCCTTAAGTACAGCTCTATAAGAACTTTTTTGTTTTACATTTTCCATTTTATAGCCCCCTTTACAAGAAATAATATATCCCAATTAGATATTTGTCAACAATGTCATTAGAATTTTATCTAACAAAGTGTTATGATGTTCTATCAATGTTAGATAACACTTTTGTTTAAAAAAATAGCAGCTATGTCAAACGCATAACTGCCATGTAAAATATTATTATTTACTTATTTAAAATATTGATCAAGACTAGAAATAAACTTTTTAATTTCTTCTTTATTAAGACTGTAATAAATCTTTGTATCAATTCTATAGACTTTCACAAAATTACATACAACTAAATCGTTCATATGGTATGAAATAGTAGCTGTTGTTAGGTTAAGCGCTTCTGCAATCTGTTGTCCATACATTTCTTTGTTTTTTAAAAGAGTAAGTATTTCAAATTTGCTTTTATCCCCTAAATTCTTTGCCAGCGCAAAAAGATATTTTTCGTCTTCCAAATTTGACTTTTTCAAATTTACAAAAACCGGTACAAGAATACCAAGATATAAAATATTAATATCTTTTTCATCGTGTTCCATATATGATAGTTCTCTATTCCTAGCTATTTGTGGATATAAATCGATTAATTTCTCTCTATCAATAACAAGACCTATGTTTTTTTGAACTGAATCTATATTTTCTTCTGCATTTTTCTCAAAGTCAGCCATTAATCTATTAATATATTCTTCTATCTCTCCATAAGCATCATTATAAGCCTCTTCATTCATAAAGATTATATTAGCAAGTTCACAAAAATACTTTTGTGGATTGTTAAAGATTTCAATATAATTCCACTTAGTTTCTGGCGAAATATCTACCTGAGATACAAACTGCACAAAATTCTCCATGTTGTTTTCTTTTATCGCAGCCTTATAAAATGCTTCATCTTTAGTCTGCAGATCCTCATAATTCTGTCTTACTGTATATAGTAGTTTATTTCTATAAAATTCGGTTGAAAAATTGTTTGCATTTTCTTTTATTTTTCTAAATCTATCTATGTCCCAGTTAGTAATCAATGCTGATGCAATGTCTTTAGACTCTCTAGGTGTCTTTCTAAAGTACATATCACCCCATGTCTTATCAATGCTACATTGCTTCTTAAATCTATTAAGATACTTTTTTATTTTTGAGTAATACTTTCTATCAAACTGCTTTTTATCAACAAACAGCTTCTGATAGATATTATTCATCTCATCTTTATAATCCTGCTCATGAATAACTGTATATATCAAATCTACGATCTCCTGCAATTTATTTGGATCCTTATGTACTTTTATATTCATATTTACTACGCCTTTCCTTACTAAATATTAACTTTATTGTATCATTTAATACTATAAACTGCCATATTCATAAATTCTTATATGTTTTTACTTATTACGAAATAATGTTATAATTAATATACTAACATTTATGAAGGGGGCTTTACTTATGAACGGAGATGAAAATTCAGGTTCTATTCAGATAATAAATTCAGATGAACACACTGTCCAGCATCTCTTTCAACATGAAATAGACACAGTTGAAAAGATCACTACTGAAAATAACGACAATTGTACAAATACTGCTATTAATGATGCTACTTCTGATAATAATTCGGACAATTCTTATTCTCAGAATTCAGTAATATTCTATTTCAAGAGATTATTTACTGTGGCTTTAAAAACTATAAAGACGCCATATTTTATGCTGTCTGCATTCGTAAAAGCAGCTGACTATAAAGTAGCACTTGGTTTTATAATCATCCAGAGTTTCTTGTTTGCAGGGTCAATAGCTTCGATATTTGACTCAGTTAATGATTTGCTTAGTAACGTCACACCACTTTTTAGCAGCTCTTTATACAGTTCTGCAACTTTTTCAATAATGAAGTCTTTCTTTGTGACTCTTATTTCTTCAATACTGCTGATGCTGATTTTTGCATCAATAATACACATTTTTGTAACACTGTTGATGAAGACTAAGGCAACATATAAACAGATGTTATGTATTGCAAGTTCAAAGTGTATAGCTCAGATACCTTTCACAGTTGTTGCATTCATAGTATCTATGTTCAGCCCTGTTACTGCACTATTTATTGCAGGACTTGGCACACTGCTTGGTTGCTTCTTTGTAACATCTGCTATAAAAGGACTTAATAATGCAAGTGACAACAAAGTGCCTTATGTAGCCTTCTTATCATTTGCAGTACTTGCAGTTATAACTTATGCTTTAATAAAGTTAATCTTGCCAGTATTTTTATCATCTTCTCTTTTATCTATAAAAAGAGGACTTTATTAAACAATTGCCATTAATCAATTAAGGATGAAACTCCTTTAGGAGTTTCAAGAAAAGAGGAGAATTCTCCTCTTTAAGACTCTTCTAATTTCATATTAGCAACATATACAATATAAAATAAGCAGCCGAAAAATTCGGCTGCTTTTGTTTTTATAAACTAGTCAAAATGATGTTCCTGGCGTCATATATAAAAGTTTTTAAAAAAGTTTCATTAATTTTCATTGCTAGATTACAAAGACTGCATAAGTGCAAAGAAATGTTTAGAATCTCCTGTACTAAAATATTGATACCAATATTCCAGTGTGTTTGATTGAAAAACGCCTAAATATTCTATAATCTGCTTTGACCACAACAAAGCTCCTGCAGAACCTGCAGTAATAAGATTGTTATCTGCTACAGATGGCTTGTCTATATAAAGATTCTGTCCTTTATAAGCAGGAGAAAACATTTCAAGGAATCCTGCTCCATTACTTGTATGTGCTCTATTATCCAATAGACCTGCGTTAGCTAGTGCAGCAGTAGCCCCACAGATTGCACACACTGCTGCTCCCACAGATAGCAATTCACTTGCTTTTTCAATAATAGTGCTATGCTTTGGATCACTCCATGTATCTGCCCCCGGTAATATCAACATGCTTTTTTCGCTCACTGAGATATCATCAATTGTGCAGTCAGGAACAATTGTCAACCCACCCATTGTTCTGATTGGATCTTTAGGTTTATTTGTTTATTTGTTTTTTCATTGTAGCATGTGATTATTGACAACATTATGTCAACAATCTTTAATAATAAAGATTATCTTTTGAGCTAATGCATAAAAAATAAGCAGTTGAGAAAAACTCAACTGCTTATTCTTTTATTATCCAAAAAGGAGTTGTTAAGAGGGCAAGCCCTCTTATGGAAATTCTTCCTTTGCAGAATTCAATCCTTCATTTAGCATTCTACACTTGGCATTTTGCATTAACTTTAGCTACATAAGTGGTGCGAATACTCTTAAAAAACTTCTTATTATTCTTATATACCATTTAACATTTCTGCACTCTTCTAGTGTTACTTCATGACATACATCAAGTGTCTTTAAGAAATCTTCTTTAATTTCCATAACAGACTTCGTTTTATACAGCCATATTCCACATTCAAAATGAAAATAAAGACTTCTGAAGTCAAGATTTATAGTTCCTACTACTCCAAGTTCATCATCACACACAAATGTTTTGGAATGAATAAATCCTGGTGTGTATTCATAAATCTTTACGCCTACACTGATAAGCTGTTCGTAATATGACCTTGTAAGAATATGTACATACCATTTATCAGGTACACATGGTGTTACTATCCTCACATCTACTCCACTTTTTGCTGCAAGTTCAAGTGCAGTTGTTATTTCATTATCAACTATAAAATATGGTGTATTTATATAAATATAATCCTTTGCTCTGTTTATCATATTAAGATATGTAAACTCACCAAGTCTCTCATTATCAAGCGGACTATCTCCATAAGGCTGAACATATCCATCTGACTCTATTTCTTCTACCTTAAACTTTTCTGGTCTATAGTTATCATAGTCCTCAATAAAATTGTTATAAAAATTCCATGTCTGCAGGAACATAACTGTAAGGCTCCATACTGCATCACCTTTAAGCATTATTGAAGCATCTTTCCAGTGTCCAAATCTTTCTACTCTATTTATATACTCATCCGCTAAATTGATTCCACCAGTAAATCCTGTATGTCCATCGATAACAAGTATCTTTCTGTGGTCTCTTGTGTTATGCCTTACTGTCACAACAGGTGTAACAGGATTAAATACGACACACTTTATACCAAGCTCTCGTAACTTTTCATCATAATGATGTGGAAGTTTACATATGCATCCAAAGTCATCATAAATTACTCTTACATCAACACCTTCTCTTACCTTTTTTATAAGTATATCAAGAACAGAATCCCACATAAATCCTTCTTCAATGATAAAATATTCAATGAATATGTAATGTTTTGCCTTCTTTAGCTCTTCTATTATCTTTTCAAACTTTACTTCTCCAGGTGACAAATACTGTGTAAAAGTATTTTTATATATAGGAAAAGCTGATGTCCTTGTTATATATTCGGACTGCTTTGCAACATTCATGTCCATTTGTCTGATTTCTTCACGTATTGAATCATCCTGTTTTAAAAACTTAATAGTTTTATTATAAATATCTTCAGTCTTAATCCTAAACTCTTTACTTAAATTGCTTTTTCCAAATATCAAGAAAAGAATTACTCCGCCAACAGGAAGCCCTAATACAGCAATTACCCATGCAAGTTTATACGATGTATTTTCATTTCTGCTTATTATCCAAAGCATTGAAAGTATACCTAAAACTAAAAATCCAGCATAAATATATGCAAATAAATAACTAAGTCGTATAAATGCATAAATTAATCCAACTACCTGAAGTGTAATCAAAGAAGCCACAATGAAAATTCTGCTAAACATTACTTTAAAAGTATTTTTCATATTCCACTCCTCAACTATAATTTTTATTTCTTATTATACCATATATAGTATATATTATTATACTATATCATTTGTATAAAACATTTACATAATATTTTTATTGCTTTTTTCAAAAAAGTAGTAGACATTTAAGAAAAATACTCATACAATGTATATATAATTTAATTAGTTTTTAGAAGACAATGGCGTTTTCAAAGAGAATAGAAAAGTTTTAATACTTTCTATTTTATTTGAAGACGCCTTTTATTTTTAATAATTTTTAAGGAGAGGATTTTAAATGGATAAATTAAGTAATGTATTTGGTGAAAATGTATTTAATGATGCTGTTATGAGAGCAAGACTTCCTAAAGCTACTTATAAAGCATTGAAGAAAACTATTGAAGAAGGTAAGCCTTTAGACCTTGATACTGCAAATGTTATTGCACACGAAATGAAGGAATGGGCTGTAGAAAAGGGAGCTACTCATTTCACTCACTGGTTTCAACCATTAACAGGTGTTACAGCAGAAAAGCATGATGCATTTTTAAATCCAATGGATGATGGGACAGCAATTTTATCATTCTCTGGAAAAGAATTAATTCAAGGTGAACCCGACGCTTCTTCATTCCCATCTGGTGGACTTAGAGCTACTTTTGAAGCTAGAGGATATACAGCTTGGGATTGCACATCACCAGCTTTCGTAAAGGATGGTAGCCTTTGCATACCAACAGCTTTCTGTTCATATAACGGTGAAGCTCTTGATTCTAAAACTCCGCTTCTTCGTTCAATGGAAGTTATATCTAAAGAGGCTATAAGAGTACTAAGAGTTCTTGGAAACACTACTGCAAAAAAAGTTATTGCTAATGTTGGACCTGAACAAGAATACTTTATTGTAGATAAAAAATTATACGATCAACGTAAAGACCTTATTTTAACTGGAAGAACTCTATTTGGTTCTATGGCTCCAAAGGGACAGGAACTTGACGATCATTACTTTGGTGCTATAAAAAATAGAATATCAGATTACATGAAGGATCTTGACACTGAACTTTGGAAGCTTGGAATAAGTGCTAAAACTAAGCATAATGAAGTTGCTCCAGCTCAGCATGAACTTGCAACAATATTCACTACTACTAATATAGCTACTGACCATAATCAGCTTGTTATGGAAACTATGAAAAAAGTTGCATTAAAACATGGACTTGTTTGTCTTCTTCATGAGAAGCCATTTGCAGGAATCAATGGTTCTGGAAAGCATAATAACTGGTCAATCAATACTGATGATGGTGAAAACTTATTAAATCCTGGAAAAACACCACAGAACAACAAACAGTTCTTATTATTCTTAAGCGCAATAATATCTGCTGTTGATGATTATGCAGATTTATTAAGATTTTCAGCAGCAAATCCAGGAAACGATCATAGACTTGGTGCTAACGAAGCTCCTCCAGCAATAGTATCAATATTCTTAGGTGATCAATTATCTGAAGTTGTAAGACAAATAGTTGAAGATACTGATGGAAATTATTTATCAAGCAGCAAGCTTAAGATTGGAGTTTCAACACTACCTGATCTTCCAAAGGATGCAACTGATAGAAATAGAACATCTCCATTTGCATTCACTGGAAATAAATTCGAATTCAGAATGGCTCCTTCTTCAGGATCAATTGCTGGACCAAATACTATATTAAATACAACTGTTGCAGATGTTCTTAGCAAATATGCAGACAGACTTGAAGCAGCATCTGACGTTGATGCAGAAGTTGATGCAATAATAAAAGAATCTCTAAAAGCACACCATAAAGTTTTATTTGATGGCAACGGCTATTCTGATGAATGGGTTGAAGAAGCAGCTAAGAGAGGCCTACCAAATATTAAGAGTACTGTTGAAGCAATCAGGTCACTTGTTGCTCCAAAGAATATAGAAGTTATGTCAAAGCATGGCGTTTTAACAGATGTAGAAATGCATTCTCGTTATGAAGTTCATCTTGAAAATTACATCAAGACTATAAACATTGAAGCATTAACTGCACTTGAAATGGCTAAGAGAGATATTATTCCAGCAGTTATTAAGTACTCTACTTCTTTAGCGGAATCAATTAATGCTATAAAGAGCACTGGATTCGATGCTGATGTTACTGCTCAAGGTGAAACTCTTACTGAAATCTCTAAGCTTACAGCTTCAGCAATGAAAAAAGTCAAAGCTCTTGAATCTGCTATATCAACAGCTTGTTCAAAAGAAGACTCTTACGATCAAGCTTACAGCTATAGATACGATGTATTCGAAGCTTTAAATTCATTAAGAGAAGATGTTGACAAGCTTGAAACTTTAGTAGACAGCAAATACTGGCCAATGCCAACTTATACAGAACTACTATTCCACGTTTAAGCAATAAGGTGAAAATTTTAAGAGCTATTTCGACTCCTCCGTCGGCGAGTTCCAAGTCGGCTCTGCATAGCTCTTAAAATTTAAAATTAATTAAAGAGTAAAAGAGCATATTTCCATCACATGTATTATTAGTACACTTTAACCCACTATACCTGTTGAAATACATTTTTTGATGCACTTTCTACATAAAATATAACCATATATATATTTCACTTATATTAATAATATAGTTTTTTTCTTTTCTATTCGTTGTTCTCTGTTATCTATTCACTAAAAAGACTCCGCATTAACTCTGCGGAGTCTTTTTATATAGCCCATTTCCTATCGCCTGTAAAATTGACGTTAAGCCATTTTTTCAGTTTTATATCAGTCATATTTCTATATACCTGCTCTCTGACCTCATCCATTTGTCCAAGTTCATTTAATGATGATTGCTCATTAAACACAAAATCAATTTCTATTCTAAGTTCTCTTCCAATCTTGCTCACCCTTGTTATAGAGTCTGCAAAATTGTACTCTTTTTCTATATCCTTAACTATTGTGTATATCTCATTGTTTATATTATCATCAGCACTTCCACTTACTATTTCCCTAAAACTCTTAAATAATGCTGTAGTAGGTATTTTTATAAATATTAATGATGATATTATTACCATGGTAGGGTCAACGTATCTAGTTAAACCAGCCAAGCTTGTCGTTGAAATCACTGCAGAAATTATGAATCCTATAAGGACTGCAACACTTAAAATACTATCCATAAACCACTGATTGCTTTCAGCCTTTAATATATCTGAACATAATTTCTTACCCTTTTGATGCATATAAACATATACGAAAATGCATCCTACTGAAGATACTATTGAATAAGCAACTGCCATACTAGTATCTACAACATGTCCACCTGCTACTATTTCTGTAACAGCATCATATAATGTAAAAGTACACATTACTATAAGTACAATTGATTTGAATGCTACAGCTAAAGGCTCCAACATTACTTTTCCAAAGGGAAATCTCTTAAAGTCAGCTTTATCTATATAATTCGTGACCCAAAGTGCAAGTATTGACAAAAATAAACTGATTAAAGAATATAGTCCGTCAAATAATATCATACTTGACTTAGCCATAAATCCCCAAGCTAGTCCCATAACAGCAAAAAATAATCCGCCAAGTGCTGAGAATTTTATCATCTTTTTTTCTAGTTTCATCTTGTCTCACCTCTTTCATTTCCTTTAACTTTATTATAAAATCATAAATTACTTATCTCAACTCACTAATATGATTGATTTTTAACATTTTTATTGGATTTTAAGCGTTCACTATTTTTCCCAAAAAGCACATTAGTACATTTTTATTTGCACATTGGTACAATTCAAACTACTTTTTTATAAAAAGGGTTACTAAAGAATGAATATGTATTGTACCTTTTTTGATTTGAGCTGTATATCCTTTGTTTTCAACGCTTTACAGCATTTAAAATTCACCTTTTTCAATGCAATTGGTCTAGGCATTAAAAAATTGATAAACCGAAGTCTATCAATTAGTTAAAAGTTTACGTGTTTTATTTATATTTTTAAGAGTAACTTGTTCTCTTACTTAGAAACTCCGTGAAGGAGTTTCATCCTTTTCTCTGCTCTCTTCGTTTTAATCCCTAATCTATAATTATTTTAGTACTACTGTTGCCACTATATAAAGTGCCACAATTATTGCCATCCATGGATTAATAAACAACTTCCATGTATTTTCCTTTATGTTTTCTTGTGACTGTATTGTATTTTCTTCTATATCCACTTTTGCAAAAACTGGCTTTGATACATTTATATATTGTTTATCTGTATAATACTTCATAGCCTTTAGAACAAGTACTATCAACGCTGTAGCAGCTATTGCTATTACTCCAATTATAGATATAGCATCAAGCCTCTGTGCAATTGTTATTTTTGCAGCTTCTTTAACAGCCTCCTTATGAAGTGCTTCATTACCAGGTGCAAATACTAAAAATTTAGCTAGAGCAACCTGAATACCATTAATAGTCATATGACATACCATAGTAACAAATATTGAACCAGTTATCCTGACCATTATTGCAAAAAGAAACCCTAGTGCAAATGCATACAAAAACTGTGATAAATTAAAGTGGAAAATTGCAAACAAAAGTCCGTTTACAGTTGCTGCAACAAACATATTTTTATCTTTAAAACCATGAAGTACAACTCCACGCATAGTAATTTCTTCTGTTATTGCTGGTGTGATAGCCATAGCAAAAAACATAGCAAAAAAGCTTAAAGGTGTAACCTGTTCCATAAATGCTCCTACAGTATCTGTTACAAATAACTGTGATATATTTGCTAAAAAACTCATTATAGGCTGTGCCAACATTCCAATAAGTACAGCGAACATAATATTTATTAAAGGTGTCTTCTTAAAGCTTAATGTTTCTTTAAATGATTGTGAATTTAATAGAATAAAAATCACTGCACACGGTACGAATGTTAAGAAATGCACAGCAGAATTAGCAAGACCAATGTTCATTTTATAGTGATTATATAAATATGTAAAAATCATTGGTGATATAAACATCTGTACTAAGCTGACAACAATAAAATACAGATATACTTTAGTAGTTTCTTTAATTTTCATAATATTTAACTCCTATATATTTTTCATATTTTTTGCATAATTTTATTTCTACTGTTAATAATACTAATGTAACTATTTATTTAATATGCCTCTCCCCCATTTTTATATAACTTTTATTAATCCTCTTATAGATAATATTCTATAAGAGGATTTTATCTTTTTGAGTTGCATATTAAATATACTCTTTTATTTTACTATATTATGAAGCTAAATACACTTTTATTTATACTAATCCTATTTATTCTGTCTTAAATTTATTGACCATCCCTAATAAATGCTGTGACTTATCTTTATTCTTTTCTAAATATTCAACAATATCATCCTTTTTACAATTAATACTTGTCATATTTTCTGCAATATGTAATGATGATTTAGATACAGAAGATATTGCTTCTGTTAACTCTTCAATATTTGAAGAAACATTATTTATAGAATCATATATTTCTTTAGATACTCCTGACACCTCTGTCATTACATTTTTAAAGTTATCACCACTTTTTTTATAAGAAGATGTAATATCAATAAGCTTTTCATAATCATTTAAGATATCTTTTTCTACTACATTAAGTAATTCTGATGATGTTTCTGAAAGTTCTTTAACCGCTAATAATGTTTCGTTAACATTATCCTGTATAGCATTGACAGTTGATGCAGACTGCTCAGCAAGCTTTCTTACTTCCTCAGCAACTACTGCAAATCCTTTACCCTGTTCACCTGCTCTTGCGGCTTCTATAGATGCATTAAGAGACAATAAATTTGTTTGCTGAGATATCTCAAGGATACTATTAGACATAGATGATATATTCTCAACAACCGCAATCTTTTCAAGTGCTCTTTTTAATTTAATGCTACAACTATTATATAAACTTTCAACATTCTGTTTAGATAATATAGCATCATTATATGCTACATCCGATTCTTGTTGTATGTCGCCAGCTAACTTAAGAACCTTAACTGCAGTATCTGCTGACTTTTCTGCACTCTTATTTATTGTATGTGAAATTGAATTTGCCTCTTCTAAAGATGCAGTGCATTGCTCCATATTAGCTGAAATTTCTTCTGTTTCTGCTGCTGAACTCTCTAATTCGCTAGAAATATCAATAATCATTTCGTTTATTTTTTCACTACTTTTAGAAATTTCATTACTGTTCATCTTAACCTGATTGATAGCTGAACATAACTCATTTACTCCTGAGTTTAAATCTTGAATTGTTTCTGCAAACTCATTATCACCTATTTTTTCCCCCTTATATGCAAGGTTATATGAAGATAATTCTGTTGAGTAATTTCGTATATTCTTAATTTCTCTTAATAGTATTCTTCCTATTACTACTGATGTAAGTGCACCTATAACTACAAATATCACAGTTGTAATAAACTGATCTAACGCTATTCGATTAATACCACTCATTACTTCTTTATTAGGTGCAATAAGACATATTGACCATGATGTACCTGCTATCCTTGTATGTGAAATTCGTACTTTTGAACCATTTAACACTACATCTTCAACTTCTGTCTTATCAGAAATAAGTTTTGATAAAATGTTATTCACTTCATTTTCTTTATCTTTATTTTTCCCCGCAAAGTTATCAACAAATTTAGTTTCAGTTAAAACTAAATTCATATCCTTATGCGCCACAAATCTTCCAGTACTATCAAGAATAAATCCATATCCTGACTGTCCTATTTTTATAGACTGAACAATTTTATTTACTTCATCAAGTTTAATTGTTCCACAAAGATATCCAACCACCTTGTCATCCCTATTAATTGGTGTAACAATTGTTGTTATAGATTCCTTTTCTATCTGCTTTATAAATGGGTCAGTAACAAACTCTCCCTCTGCCTTCATCTTCTTAAAGAAATCTTCCTGCGACTGGTCTTTAGGTTCTTCATTTCCTATGTAATATCCAAATCCATCCGCAGACATGATAAAGAGTCCATTGAATCCCCACTTTTCATTTTCATCAATAAGTACCTGCTTTTGTGCATTCCAATCCATTGACTTTATTTCATCTATTTTAGCTATATATCTAAGTTGTTCTTTCCTTTTTTCAAAGTATGCATCTACTACAGTTGCCATATCTTTTGTTCTTTCAGTCAGTTCTTCAAATGTGATACCAAGAATATTAGCTTTTGACCTACTATAAGATATAAATGACAATATGTTACACATAATAAAAACTAATAAGGTTATTTGAATAATAATTCTTCTTGCAATTCCAATCTTTAGCTTTTGTTTCATATATTCTTTCCACCTTTCCCAAAAAATAAAAACCCTAATAGTTTTATTCGTAACTATTAGGATTTTTATTTAGTAATTTTTCTCTTTTTTTAAATATGTTAAATATTCAACAGAATTTTTGGGATATATTCAAAGGAATTTGTCTTTTCCCATCATACACGCACTATTTTTTTGAACATTCTCGAAGAAAATACTGCACTTATAAAAAATACTACTACTGAAACAATTACACTTATTACAAATGTTTTTGTCAAATCTATACTTATAATATTTCCTAAAGCACCAATAGCAAAATAACTATGAACAAGTCCGACCATTACAGGAATTAAATAAAACATTGTAACTTCTTTATTTATTGATCTGCCAATTTCTTTCGTAGAAGTTCCTATGTTTTTAAGTACCTTATACTTAATCTTATCTTCATTTGCATCACCGTAAATCTTAATATAAATAATACTTGCTTCTGCAAGTATGAAAACTAAAAACAAGAATGCCATCATTGCATAAATAACTTTGAGCCATGCTATCCTATCAGTTTTATATATGCCACACGTAATTGCTACCTGTTTTACATTCACAAACTTTGACATACCAGTCACTAATTTATCCATAACCTTTTTATCAAGAAGCTTACTGTCATTTTCGATTTTAATTCCCAGGAAATTATTTTTTTCACCATACTTCTCAATCTTTTTATAATTCTCATTACTTACAATAAGAGTCTGATTATTAAATGCACATCCTATTACAGGAAGCTTCATATCATCTTTTCCCTTTTGAAATATGTTATCACCTATAACTATAGTACTTTTATTTACCAAACTTCCAAGAGTCATAGGTCTGGGTATATAAACCACATTATTGCCAGAAATCATATCACTAGTAACCTTACTTATGCTGTCTTGATGATTATTTCTTCGCAAAATATCTGCAAACTGATCATAAGAAAGCACTATAAAATCTTCCTTTTCAGTTCTGAAACTATTCTTTTCAGTCACGTTAACTTTAAGTACTGAGTCATTCACAGAATATTTTACTTTTCCAATACCGCTAAATAACTCCTTAATCTTTTCCTGGTTTTTAATCTCTTCATTTGAAGTAAAGGTTAAAGAATATAATTCATTGTTTTCTGCCTGTTTTTCATAAAGAGTCTTCATTGAAACTGCTGCACCAAGTACAGTAATAGTACATGCTGTGAATATTGCTATTGTTGCGTATGTGGTGAAGTTCTTCCTCATCCTATAAAACAGATTGTTTATTGTTATTATATTTTCACCTTTATAAAGAATTGATTTTCTATTTATAAGGAAATTAAATATTACAGACAGTACTGTTCCAAACAAGCCATAAGTACCAATACATACAATTATAAGCGTCCTTAAAGCTTTTGTTTTATCATTACTTATCATATAATAACCGTATATTACAAAAAATAACGAAACTGCTGCAATTAAGTATGTGTAGAACCTTACCTTTACAGGCTCATCTCCTTTTTTATTATCTTTTAAAAGATCTATTACACTACTTCTAAGTATATTTATAAATCCCTTAAGAGCCATAATAATAAATATTATTAGAAATGTTGCTACAGTATACATAATTGAATCTGCTGTTATATTAAATTTTATATCTATATTGAAATCTGCCATTTTAAACACTATCATTTGAAAGAATTTTGAAAACAAAACTCCAATTCCTGTTCCAATAGCACATGAACTTAATCCTATCAACATCATTTCTGTAAAATATATTCTTCCTACAGTAAATGAATCAAGTCCCATAAATGTGTAAATACCTATTTCTTTCTTTCTGTTTTTAAGGAATATATTTGATGAATACCATATGAAGAAAAGCATAAATAAAGTCAGCATAATAATCAATATCTGTAAAGTCATCTTTGAATATTCTTTATTCATTTTACCTAAATAATCAAGAGTGTTACCTTTCAAAAGTATCATAAAGTTACTCAGTATAACTACTGAAAATATCATTGATATAAAGAACATAGTATATATCTTTATATTATTTTTAAAATTGTTATAGGCTATTCTCAACACACTCATTATCTGGCACCTCCCATTGATGCCAAAAGATCTAATATCCTGCTGTAGAACTCTTTTCTGCTGTTTCCTTTCTCTATATGACATTTTATCTCACCATCTGTAAGCATATATACCTTATCACTATAGCTTGCACTAATAGCATCATGTGTAACCATAATTATTGTTGCATTTTCTTCCTTATTAGCTCTTGTCATACATTCAAGAAGATCTGATGATGACCTTGTATCCAGTGCTCCAGTTGGTTCATCTGCAAAAATAACCTTTGGTTTTGTAATAAGTGCTCTTGCTGCTGAACCTCTCTGCTGCTGTCCTCCTGAAAGTTCATACGGATACTTTTTAAGATGATCTGAGAGTCCAAATAACTCAGCCATCTGCTTTACCTTATCTTCGATATCCTTTGTCTTTTTTCTTCCAAGGGCCAAAGGAAGAGCTATATTATCCATCAGCTTCATATTATCAAGCAGGTTGTAATCCTGAAAAATAAATCCTATGTTATCCCTTCTTATTTTTGAAAGTTCCTTATTTTTTACCTTCGTTATATCAACACCATCTAAAAGGATTGTACCTTTAGTTGGTTTATCAAGAGTTGATACAAGATTCAAAAGAGTACTTTTTCCCGCTCCTGAAGGTCCCATTATGGAAATAAACTCTCCTTCATTTACAGTTAATGATACATCTCTTAAAACTTTATTTTTAAAACCTTTTATGCCATATTCCTTGCATACACCATCTAATTTCAATATTTCTTTCATCATAAATACCTCCAATATAATAACTAAATATTTTTCAAAGGACCTTATGATTTAATTTTAGTATCTTTTATATTGACTTTCCTTCGTTTAACATTACTTTTAAATATTTAAAGTTACATTTATGTCACATTAGATTCTTACCTTCAAATAATCAGCTACTTTATAAAACCTTATTATGAATCTAGTATAACTTCCCTTTACGGACTGCACTGACATCTCATGTTCAAGTTTTTTAATTATATTACTAGAAAAATATAACCCCATTCCTGTAGACTTATAAACGGTATTTCGTCCATTGATACCTGTAAATCCCTTTTCAAATACTCTGTCTAAATCTTGCTCTGCTATGCCTATACCATTATCTTCAATAATAAGTTCAATATATTTTTCACTTTCATTACCTCTAAATTCAAGTGTATTTTTCTCCTTATTTTTATCCACATATTTGATAGAATTATTCACAAGCTGATCAAGTATATACAGTATCCATTTCTTATCTGTGTATATATCATAATCAACATTCTCAATTTGTATATCTATATTGTTCTTAATAAGCATAAACGCATTGCTCTTTATGCACTGTTTCACAACATCACTTAAGTTTTCCTGCTTTAAGAATATATCTTCAGCAGAAGCTGTGGACCTGCTACCATACATAACTGAGTTCACAAGGAAATTCATCTTCTCAACTTCTATTTTTATCCTTTCTTCCATCTCTGCATCATCAATTGACTCAAGAATCAAATTAAGTGCACTGATAGGAATCTTAATTTCATGTACCCATTTTGAAATGTATTCCTCCATATCCTTTACTCTCTTAATGCTGTCTCTTACTGCTTCATCATACTTTTCATCATCCTGTTTGATAATACTTTTAATAATTGCAGTTTCAGCATCATCCTCATTATCTGGCATGTCATAATTACTTTTTAACATATTATATAACTCAAAGTACTTCTTGCTCCATTTCTTATAATCAAGAAATATTCCTAATGTATATATCAAAATAATTAAAACATTAAGATAAACCAAATCACCTATATTGGCTCTTATAGCATTTAATGAAATCATATATGTATTTATTATTACTGTTACAAAAAAATAGAGTATTAAAAAACAAATTCTATCCTTTATAAATCTCTTGATATTCTTCATACCATACATAACATACCTTTCTTTAAATTATTATTTACCACACAAATATTTTACCATAATATAGTTTTTTTAGTGTTTTTATATCTAAAATATTCTCTTGCATAAAAAAACTGCTACATAATGAAGTACGACACCTCATTATGTAACAGTTTTTACATTTTAATCTTCTGTCTTAAATCTATTAACTCTCTCTAATAAATCTTGTGACTTACATTTATTATCTTCAGCTGATTCCATTACGTCATTTTTCCTGCTATTGATACTTGTCATATTTTCAGCAATACTAAATGATGATTTTGATACAGAAGTTATTGCATCTGTTAATTCTTCTATATTTGCCGAAACATTACTCATAGAATCTGCTATTTCTTTTGATGATTCTGAGAAATCCTCCATGATTCCCTTAAAGTTATCTCCGCTTTCTTTATAAGATAAAGTTATCTCAATAAGCTTTTCATAATCATTTAATATATCATTTTCTACTACAGAAAGTAATTCTGACGATGTCTCTGAAAGTTCCCTTACTGCTTCTAATGTATCAGTAACACTATCCTGAATAGCATTAACAGTTGATGCAGACTGCTCAGCAAGCTTTCTTACTTCCTCAGCAACTACTGCAAATCCCTTTCCTTGTTCTCCTGCTCTAGCTGCTTCTATTGAAGCGTTAAGTGAAAGAAGATTTGTCTGCTGTGATATATCAAGTATACTGTTAGACATAGATGATATATTTTCAACTACAGTTATCTTTTCAAGAGCATTTTTCAATTTGTTACTACATCTACTAAATGCATTTTCTACATTTTTTCTTGATGATATAGCATCATAATATGCCTCTTGTGCTTCATGTTGTATTTTATCTACAAATTCAAGAGTATTACTTGCCTTATTTGATGAAATTTCTGCATTTTGGTTAATTATTTGAGAAATAGAATTTACTTCTTCTATAGTTGCAGTACATTGTTGCATATTTGCTGATATCTCTTCTGTTTCTGCTGCTGCAAGTTCAAGTTTATCTGACATATCAATAAGCATTTGATTAATACTATCACTGCTTTCTGATATATTATCACTATTGTTTTTAACTTTTCTTATAGCTGAACATAATTCTCCAACTCCCGAATTCAAATCATTAATTGTTTGTCCGAATTCGTTATTTCCAAGAACTTCACCTTTATATGCTAAATTATATGATTGTAATTCTTTTGAATACTTTCTTATATTATTTATTTCCTTTATTAAATCTTTAGCAATTAATATTGATACAGCAACACCTATAGCAACAAATATTATTGCAAAAATAAGCTGTGTAAATGCTAACTTATTAACGCCACCTAAAACTTCTTTATTTTTTGCTACAAGACATATTGACCAAGGTGTACCTTCAACCTTAGTATATGAAAGTACTAATTTTTCTCTATTAACTTTAAGTTCATCAATACTTGTTTGTCCCGAACTTATTTTACTAAATAAATCATTTACTGCTGCTTCATCTTTTTTATCTGTACTAAGGCCTTCACTAAGTGTAGTTTCATTAAACACTAAGTTCATATCTTTATGAGCAACAAACTTACCTTCAGCATTGATCATAAAACCATATCCTGATTTTCCGTTTTTTATAGATTGAACAGTTTTATTTATATCATCTAGTTTAATTACTCCACATAAGTAACCTACTGTTTCATTACCGTTTTTAATTGGCGTAACAATTGTTGTTATAGATTCTTTTTCTTCTTTTCTAATATAAGGTTCTGTTATAAACTCACCTTTTTCCTGCATCGTCATAAAGAATTCTTCTTTAGATTGATCTAAAACTTCTGTTTTATCAGGATAATATCCAAACCCCTTTGGTGTAAGAACAAATAAATTATCGTATCCCCATTTATTTTTCTCTTCTATAAGTCTTGGCTTCTGTATATTCCAATCCATAGACTTTATTTCATCTATAGTTGCAATATATCTAAGTTCTTTTTTTCTATCATTTAATTCAATCTCAACAATCCTTGAACTATCCTTTGTTTTTTCTGCTAAATTTTCAAAAGTTATATCTAATATATTAGAACTTGAACTATTGTAAGATAAAAATGATAATATTCCAGAAACGCATAATACTAATACTATTATCTGAAATCTAATCTTGTTTGCAATACTACGCACTGATCTTTTCTTCATAAATAATATCTCTCTCCTTTTCCAAAAATAAAATAACCTAATAATTATTTCGTAACTAGCAAGTCATTTCTTAGACAATTATCTATTTATTTTTTATTTATTTTTGCATCATATTAAATACCAGCTAGTATTTTTTACATATATTTACAAAAGACCACACGTAATTGTATCTTAATTTCCTTAAAGTAAAAATACACCACAAAATTTCTTAATCTTCATCACACCATATAACCTATACCTTTTTTAGTTTTTATAAAATCCTTTAGTCCCATATCCTTTAGCTTGCTTCTAAGCCTCGTTATATTTACTGTCAATGTATTGTCATTGACAAACTCATCATCATTCCATAGACTCATCATTATTTTGTCTCTAGAAACAACCTTTCCTTTATTCTTTATAAGAATTCTCAATATCTTTATCTCATTCTTTGTAAGGTCTGTAGTCCTATTATCGTACATCAATGTGCACTTTTCTGTATCAAGAACTGCTCCATTATAGTACACAAGCGAATCACCTGCTACATAATCGTAAGCCCTTCTTAAAAGTGCATTTATTTTTGTAACAAGAACTTCCACTGAAAATGGCTTAGTTATATAATCATCAGCACCATTATTTATCCCCATAATTATGTCCATATTTGAATCACGAGATGAAAGTAACAAAATTGGCACCTTAGAAATATCTCTTATTTTCTTACACCAGAAAAAACCATCAAAGAATGGCAGATTAATATCCATAATCACAAGCTGAGGCTTTTTTTCAACATATTCTTCTAAAATACCATCAAATTTCTCACATATAAATGTGTTAAATCCCCACTTATTAAGTGATGAACTAAGTTCACCTGCTAAATCTCTGTCGTCTTCAACTATATATATACTCTTCATGAAACTGCTCCTTTTATTGATAACTTATTATTAACTCATATTTAAAACCCTTTTTCCTTCTTTTATAATTATACTATATTTCCTCCGCTGTAAATTAAACACACAAAAAGGGGCTGTCGCACAACTAATTAGAAATTAGTTGTGTAGCGGCTCTTTTTTTCGTGCAAAAAAATAAATCCCAAACTCAAAGAGAATGGGATTTATGGTAAAATATAAATATGACCAAATACAGTATTTTACACAAATGGAGCTAGAATATAAATAGTACAAGTTAAAAGTGGATATTTCTCAAAAAGAGTTATAATAAAAATATGATGAATTGGAGGAATTGAAATGAGTAAACAGTATGATAAGGAATTTAAGGAAAATGCAGTGAGATACTATAATGAACATGAAGATTTAAATCTAAAAAGATGTGCTACTAATTTAGGTATTGCTGCTTCGACTCTTGGTGATTGGGTTAAAAAGGCAGATATTAATAATGGTGAAGTACCAACTAGAGGATCAGGAAACTATTCAAGTGATGAAGCAAAAGAAAATGCAAAATTAAGAAAAGAATTAAAAGATACGAAAGATGCCCTTGAAATATTAAAAAAAGCCATAAGCATTCTGGGAAAATGACACAAGCTATATTTATCGAAACTGCGAAAGCAGAAGATCTAGCAGTTAAAGATAAGAAACGCCGACTTAATGTCAGCGGAGTGCTTAGAATATTAGG